>NZ_VFPG01000001.1:611645-1223291 GCF_006716565.1 Nocardia bhagyanarayanae
CACTCCACCAGCATTCGCCGGCGTTCGTAGTCGGCGAGGAGTTCCAGGTCGCCGACCGGGCGCTCCGGCGTGGCCGCCACGGCGACGAGCAGATCCCGCAGCCGCCGCGCCAGCAGGGCAACGGTGGATTCGTCGAACAGGTCCACCGCGTAGGTGATGGACGCCGACATGCCCTCCGGCTTGCCGTCGGTCTCGCGCGGCGCCACGGTGAAGTCCAGGTCGAACTTCGCCAGCGGCACGTCCATGTCCACACCCGTGACGGTCAGTCCGGGCAGTTCCAGTTCGGTGGGAGTGAGGTTCTGGAAGCTCAGCATCACCTGGAACAGCGGGTGCCGAGCCGCCGAACGGGCGGGCTCGAGCAGTTCCACCAGTCGCTCGAACGGCACGTTTGCATGCGCGAAGGCGGCGATGTCGGCGCGGCGCACCTCGCGCAGTAGTTCGTCGAAGCCGAGCGCCGGATCCACCTTGGTGCGCAGCACGAGGGTATTGACGAACATGCCGATGAGGTCGTCCAGTTCGGCTTCGCCGCGACCGGCCACCGGGGTGCCGATGGCGATGTCGTCGGTACCCGACAACCGTGCGAGCAGCACCGACAGCGCCGCGTGCACCACCATGAACAGCGTCGTATTGTGCTGCTGCGCCAAGGCGTAGAGCGCGGCGTGCAGATCGGCGTCGATCTCGAAGTCGAAGGCCGCACCGCGCCCGGACGCCGTCGCGGGCCGCGGGCGGTCCGACGGCAGGTCCAACTGCTCCGGAACACCGGCCAGCTCATCGCGCCAGTAGGCGATCTGACGGGCAAGCAGTGAGTTCTCGTCGGATTCGGAGCCGAGCGCCTCGCGCTGCCACAGCGCGAAATCGGCGTACTGGATTTCGAGCGGATTCCATTGCGGCGCAACGCCATTCGCGCGGGATGCGTACGCGGTCATCAGATCGCGGGTCAGCGGGACCAGCGAAGCGCCGTCACCGGCGATGTGGTGCACCACGCACACGAGGACGTACTCGGTGTCGTCCAGGCGCAGCACGCGCAGCCGGACGGGCGGCGCGGCCGTGACGTCGAAGCCAGCCACAACGGCGGCGGCGATCCGGGCCGACAGCTCGCTCTCGGCGCAGTCGATCACCGAAATATCCGGTGCCGCAATGGGATCCGAGGCAGCCAGGACCTCCTGGAACCCCTCGCCGTCCACCTCGGGATAGCGGGTGCGCAGCACCTCGTGCCGCTCGACGAGATCCGCGGCGGCGGCGCGCAGCGCGGGCAGGTCGACCGCGCCGGAAAGCCGCACGGCCAGCGGGATGTTGTTGATCGCGCTGGCCGGATCGAAGCGGTTGAGGAACCACATGCGCTGCTGCGCGAACGACAGCGGAATGCGCTCGGGGCGCGGCATGGGTCGCAGCGCCGGACCCGCGGCGGCCTCCTGCGCCTCGGCGTAGCGCGCCAGCGCCGCAACGGTGGAGACGTCGAACAGCACGTGTACCGGCACCTGCACGCCCAGCGCTGTCCCGATCCGCGACACGGCCCTGGTGGCGAGCAGCGAGTTGCCGCCCAGTTCGAAGAAGTCGTCGTCCGCGCCGACCCGGAGGGGATCGGCGCCGGGCGGGGTGAGCAACGCCGCGAAGATCTCTGCGACGACCGTCTCGGCCGGGGTCGACGGCGCACGGAACTCACGTGCCGCGAACGCCGGTTCCGGCAAGCGATTCCGGTCCAGCTTGCCCGCCGGGGACAGCGGGATCTCGTCGAGCACCATGATCGATGCCGGAACCATGTAGGCGGGCAACGATTCTCCGACGAAGGCGGCCAGCGCCGCCGGATCGACTTCGCCGCCGGAGCGCGGCAGCACGTACGCCACCAGCGCGGCGGCGCCGGTGGGCAGGGTAACGCCCAGTGTCACGGCGAAATCCACATCCGGATGCGCGGTGAGCGCCGAGTCGATCTCACCCAGTTCGATGCGCAGACCGCGAATCTTGACCTGGAAGTCGGTGCGGCCCTGATATTCGAAGACACCGTCCTCGGTGCGCCGCACCAGGTCGCCGGTGCGGTACAGCCGCGAGCCCGGCTGCTCGGTCTCCGCGCCGAAAGGGTTGGCCACGAACCGTTCTGCCGTCAGGTCGGGACGGTTCAGATAGCCGCGTCCCAGCGCCGCACCCGTCAGATACAACTCGCCGACCACACCCGTCGGCACCGGCCGCAGATGCGAATCCAGCACGAACGCGCCGATTCCCGGCAGCGCGGCGCCGATGTGCGTACCCCCGCCGGGCCGCAGCGCATCGGTCCCGGTGGCGATGACGGTGACCTCCGAGGGGCCGTACTCGATGTGGAAGGCACGGCCGCCAACGGCCCAGCGGTCCACCAGCGTGGGGCTGACGCGCTCACCACCACTCATCACGACCCGCAGATCGTCGAGCCCGGTCGGATCGAGTGATTCCAGCGCGGCCGGGGTGATGCACAGGTGCGTGACCCGCTCCCGCCGCAGCAGCTCGGCCAGCTCGTCGCCGCCGAAGACGGTGGGCGGCACCACGACCAGCGTCGCACCCGCCGAGAAGGTGTACAGCAGCTCCACGATGGAGAAGTCGAAGCTCGGCGTGGTCAGGTTCGTCAGCCGCGACTCACCGGTCACCTGACGGCTCTCACGCTGCGCCGCCAGTGCGCCCACACCGGCATGGGTGATCGCCACGCCCTTGGGCTTACCGGTGGAGCCCGATGTGTAGATGACATACGCGAGGTGCTGCTCGTGCAGCGGCCGCACCCGGTCGGCGTAGGAGATGGGGTGCGCGGGCCGCGCCGCGATGCTCTCCCGTCGCACCGGATCGTCCAGCTCGATCCAGTCGATCGAGGAGCCGAGCGAACCGCGATGCGCCACGGTGGTCAGGCCGAGGGTCGCGCCCGAATCGGTGAGGATGTGCTCGATACGGTCGGCCGGATAGTTCGGATCCACCGGCAGGTAGGCCGCGCCGGTCTTGGCGATGGCCCACACCGAGAGCACGAATTCGACCGAGCGCGCGATTCCCATGGCGACCAGGTCACCCGGGCCGACCCCCTGCTCGATCAGCTCGCGCGCCAGCTGCGAGGACCGCTCGTCGAGTTCCCGGTAGGTGAGTTGGCGTTGGTCGGCCGGGTCCCCCGTGGGGTTGAACCGGACCGCGATGGAGTCCGCCGCCGAGTCCACCGCCGCGGTGAGCAATTGCCCGAAAGACAGGGTGCCGGAACGGCGACGCCTGGCTCCACGCGCGGAACGGCGAACAGTACTCATCAGGTGTCACTCCTTGATTTCCCCATCCCCCGCCAATGGCGCAAAGCCACGGGGTACCCATAAATCCTATCCAGGACACTTGACGAGGCATCCAGCGCATCCGGGCTGTGCCGGTGAGGTCGCATACGCTGGGAAAACGCGGCGGTTATGAGATGAATCACAGCCACCGCGCGGATCGTATGCACACCCCGGCTGGAACCTCCTACCAGCAGAGCGACTTTCGAGCAACTTCGCGAGGCAGCGTACCACCGCGCGGCTCGACAGCCCGGACCGGCTGGCGACAGGTGCCGCCGGCCACACTCGGTTCCGCGGGCCGGATTCCGAATCGGCCGAACCGACGAGTATGCGCCCACAGATACAGGTTTGGCGACAGTGTGCGCGAGAATACTTGCGTAGCAATACTTTTCGCAGCGCGGTCGCGCGAACCACAGTGCCACCCGCGCAGTGAGGTGCAGTGGGGTCACGACCGGCGCTACCGCGTCGGGCGGTGGCGCGGTCCAGGGTGCCCTCGGCAGGATTCGAACCTGCGACACCCGCTTTAGGAGAGCGGTGCTCTATCCCCTGAGCTACGAAGGCCGATTAGGCGGGACGGTCGCAGTCTACCGGGTCGGGCGCTCGGTCACAGCATCGCGCCGATCGCTCCCTCAGAATCCGCCGTCGAAGCCACCACCGTCGAAACCGCCACCTCCGTCATAGCCCCCGCCGTCATAGCCGCCGCCGTCATAGCCGCCACCCTCGTACCCGGCGTCGTATCCGCCCCCGTCGTACGGCGCGGTATCCGATCCCCATTCGTCACCCGCCGCGACGCCATCCTGATAACCCTCCCCGTAACCGCTCTCGAACCCCTGCGCGCCGTACCCCACGCCCGACATTCCCGCGAACAGCGAGGTGAACAAGAGCGCGGAGCCGATTCCCCACGCGCCGCCGATGAGTGCGGGCTTCCACCAGGGTTCGGAGTACCAGCCCGCGGGCACCGGCCGTCCGGCGACGCGGCCGCCGGGATAGTAGTTCGGCGTGGCCGAGGACGGATTGGGCGATGCGGCGATCTCTCTGCCCTCGTAGGCGATGACCCGATCCTCGCTCACCCGCCCGGCCACGGCCTGGCCGTCGAGCTCGGGAATCGACGGGCCCGGGTCCATTCCCATCGCGGAGCGGGCGGCCCTGATGTAGTAGAGGCCTTCGAGCGCAGTCTGTTTCGCGAGCCTGGCCTGGGCGGGAGTTGCGGCCTGGTCGAGCTGCGAACCCGCGGCGGCGTGTCGCTCCGAGGCGTCCACGAGAGCTTGCTTCGCCGCATCGTTGCTGCCGCTCAGGTTGTAGATCTGACCCGCGAGCCGCTCGTTCACCTGCCTGGCGTCGGCGAGCGCGTCGGCCAGCTGTGTCGCCGTCCGTTGCTTCCCCTCGCGCCCACGCATGAGCAGCAAGATCGCTACGGCCACGACCACTATCAAAACCAGCAGCCACTCCATTGTTCGCCCGCCTTCCGTACACGGATGGCCCCGAAACCGAGTTTACTGACGGCTTGCTGATTGGGGGATGGGCGTCCACGCCCCGCACTGCCCACAAGCCGAGCCACCAGGCGACCATCAGTATCGGCGGGCGCCCGCGTAGGGCATCGAGGAGATCGGCGACATCACGACACCCGTGCCGTACGTCGACGCGTGGATCACTTGGCCGTCCCCGGCGTACAGGCCCGAGTGGCCGCCGCCGTAGAAGGACACCATGTCACCCGGTTCGAGTTCGTCCCGCGACACCGGCGTGCCCGCGGACAACTGTTGGTAACTGGTGCGCGGCACGTCCACGCCTGCCTGCTCGTAAGACCATTGCACCAGCCCGGAGCAGTCGAAGGAGTCGGGGCCCGTGGCGCCCATGCTGTAGTTCGAGCCGATCTTGCTGCGCGCGGCCTCGACGGCGACCTCGCCGGGCGACGGTTCCTCGACGACCTGCGGCGCGAATGGCGCGAACGGCGCGGGCAGCACCGGTCCGAGCAGTTCGGCGAGGTACGGCAGATGGGTGCGCAACAGATCGACGGGCGTCGTCGGCACGGTCTCCGGTTTCACCGGTGTCGCCGGGGCTCCCGGGGTTGCCGCGAATTCGATCACCGCGATCGGCGTGGTGTAGACGACCTCGCCGGGTTCGGCGAGCGCGGGCGCCGGTGTCACCGGGAGGGCGGGCGGTTCCGCCACGTAGATGATGTCCGACATGACCACCGCCGGCATATCGGCGGCCGGGATTTCGATCAGCGTGGGAATGTCGGTGGAGCGATCCACGACGGCCGGAACAACGTCGGCCGGGTCCACCTGAATATCTGGATAATCGATTTGGGAGAAATTGGGCGGTACTGGGATGACATCCGGAACTTCGAAAGCGCCGATGCCGGGAATTTCGATCGGTTTGGCCGATGCCTGTCCGGCGCCCAGGAACAGGGCGCCGATCGCCGCCGCGGCGGCGGCCAGGCTCCAGAAAATCGCGCGTCGCAGAAAGCGCGAATATCGACCCTCAGCGGTTGATGCCATGATGCGGTCCTCCGATGCTCATATCGAAGACCTTCGGCTCATATCGTGCGGCGCCGGCGCTCCGGCGGGGCAGGACATCACCTAGACCTTCGAATTCGATTCGAAAACCATCACGGTGTTCAGTCCAGCGGATTCGAGCGTCCATCTTGCACAGATAAATGGTGTTCGTAAACCCCAACACGCAAATTGATGATAACAAAACAATAACCAAAGGAAACAATTTTTCTGCCACCGAAATACGACGGCGCCCCGCACGGAATCGATTTCCCGTAGCGGGGCGCCGTTTCGCGAGGAATCAGGCGGTGATCTGCTCCTCGATTTGTTCGGCGAGCGTGCGCAATCGGGCCGCGAATTCGCGGGCCGCGGCCGGATCACCACTGGAACCCTTCACTACTCGCCTGGTCAGCGCGACCAGCCGGGATTCCATCGTGGAGAACAGATCGACCGACCGATCGCCGCCCGTTTCGGTCACTTCACCGCGCAGCCACGCCTGCAATCGCTCGACCACCTCGGCCTCGTCGAAACGCTCCGGCAGCAACGCGATCGCCTCGCGCAGCTTGCCGGCCGTGACCTTCCCGCCGGGGGCGCCCGCGATCGTCGTGTACACGGTGACCGCCGCGTCCTCGCCGTGCTCCGCGGCCACCGGGAGCAGCTCGCGAACCTGCCCCTCGTTGATCGTCGGCGCGACCGGGTGCAGCCGGGCGGCCAGCGGCCACGCGCGAATCAGCTTGTGCGCGTAGGACCGTTGCATATCCCAGCGCTGCTCGACGTAATCGTCGAAAGTGGAGTACCGAGCGCGGTAGAGGCGCCCGTCCCGCACGATCTGCAGCGCGCGGCCCGCCGCCCAGAACGCGATGCGCAGCGAGTCGATCGAGGACTCGCACGCGCTGAGCTGTTCCTGTTCGCGCCGGTTCAGCGGACCGTCGCCCGCCGCGGGCAGCGGCATGGTGAGCACGTCGGCCAGCTTCTCCGTCGCCGTCGACGTCGGATTCGCGATCACCGGCTGCACCGGCGGCGAATCCACGGTGACGCCCACGTTCGGTGCGGGACTATTGGGCACGGGCGCGGCTTCGCGGAGCGATTGCGCCCCGCCTGGCCGCTCCGCCACCGGCTCCGACCCGCGCGAAGGCGCATTCGCGGTAACCGGCGGAGCTTCCGTGCCGCGCGATTCCGCGAGCACCTCCGCCACCGGCCGGAGGCGCTCGGATCGCCATTCGGCGTCGCGCAGCGGCGAGACGGGCGGTGTGTGTTCGGCGTTGTCGGACAGTGGATTCGCGGACCCGCCGATGGAACCCTTCCTACGTTGCGGAGGCATCAGGCCGACACCTCCACCGCGACCCGGTACGGAGCGACCAGTTCGTCGCCCACCTGCTGATACTCGCCGAGATCCGCGATCGGGTTCTCGGCGCCGTCGCCGACCTCACCGTCGGCGGCCTCGCGATACCACTTCCACGCGCTCAGATAGGACGCGAACACGTCGTATCCGGCGTCTTCCAAATTGCCGCGCTGCGTTCGGTATTCGGTGGAGACGTTGACGCCGTTCTTCATGGTGACCGGCACCTTCGTCATCAGCACTCGCACCCGGATTTCCCGGTCGGTTCCGGCGGCGGCCTCCGCGGCGGCCCGATAGGTGCTGGGCACGCGCTTCACCTCCGACGGACTCACACTGGTCAGCAATACCAATTCGTCGCTTGCCGGAATGGCCGCCTTGAATATCTCGGCTGATTCACCGCCCGCGTCGACGATGACGACGTCGTATTTGTTCGCGTTGTCGTGGATGCAGTCGTCGACGTGCCGGGACGGAAAGGCGATCAATTCGAACGGCACTTCGACCCGCCCCTTGAGCAGCCTGCGATACCAGGAATATCCGGTCTGGCTGAGCGGGTCCGCGTCGATGACCAGTACCCGCAGCTCGTGCACCCTGGCGAAATAGCAGGCCAAGAAGAAGGCAGAGGTTGTTTTTCCGACACCGCCCTTGAGATTCCCCAATGTGATCACGAGGGGTTTGGGCAGTTCCAACGGCGCAACAGAATTCGTCATGGACAGTCCTCCGAGTGTGAGGAGTGCAAGAAACTCTGGCGGAACGAGTCTTACACAGCTCGAGTGAACTACCGTTGATTGAGACACGTCTTTTTTCGACGACCGTGTCCAATTGGACACAGCGGCCCGACGGCCGGTCAACGATCGAAGTGGCCGAAAACCGTCCGGCAGAGATCGAATGCTCTTGGCCGATTTAATTAGCAAAGCTAACAATTAGCCCTCGGCCCCCGGTCAGCCAGCGATTAGCCCGCAACACAGCGGGTAGCTCCCGACCATGGACCACTCACAAGCTCCCCTGGTGGACGCACTCGCCGCGTATCACCGCGCGGGCCGGTACGGGTTCACCCCGCCGGCTCACCGGCAGGGACGCGGTGTCGACGAGCGCGTGCTCGACACGATCGGGCGGGACGCTTTCCGCTCCGATGTACTGGTCGGCCCCGGTCTGGACGACCGCCTGGCCCGCGGTGGCTACCTGAGCGAGGCCGAGGCGCTGATGGCCGACGCGGTCGGCGCCGACACCGCCTTCTTCTCCACGTGCGGCAGCTCGCTGTCCGTGAAGGCCGCGATGATGGCCGTGGCGGGCGGCCAGGGCGGCGGTCTGCTGGTGGCCCGCGACAGTCACAAGTCCATCGTCGCCGGCCTGATCTTCGCGGGCGTGCGGCCGCACTGGATCACCCCGCGCTGGGACGCCGAGCGGCACTTCTCGCATCCGCCCTCGCCCCAGCAGGTGCGCGAGGCATGGGAGCGCAATCCCGACGCGGCCGGCGCGCTGATCGTCAGCCCGAGCCCGTACGGCACCTGCGCCGATATCGCGGGCATCGCCGCGGTCTGCCACGAGCGCGGCAAGCCGCTGATCGTCGACGAGGCGTGGGGCGCCCACCTGCCGTTCCATCCCGAGCTGCCCACCTGGGCGATGGATGTCGGCGCGGATCTGTGCGTGGTGAGCGTGCACAAGATGGGCGCCGGCTTCGAGCAGGGCTCGGTGTTCCACCTGCAAGGCGACCTGGTCGACTCGGCGCGGCTCAGTGCCTGCGCCGACCTGCTGATGACCACCAGCCCTAGCGTGCTCGTCTACACCGCGCTGGACGGCTGGCGCAGGCAGATGATGCAGCACGGGCGCGAATTGCTCGACGCCGCGTTGTGCGTCGCCGACCAGGCCCGCAGCGAGCTCGACCGGATACCGGGCATCGAGGTGATGGACGACGAACTGCTCGGCGTGGAGGCCTCGCACGATCTGGATCGGCTCCAGGTGCTGATGGACGTATCCGCCACGGGCGCAATGGGTTACGACGCCGCCGACTGGCTGCGCGAACACCGCAACATCGATATGGGGCTGGCCGATCACCGCCGGGTCCTCGCGACGCTGTCGATGGCCGACGACAAGGACACCATCACCGCGCTGGTCGAGGGCATGACCGCGTGGCGCGATCAGTTGGAAGACCCGCGGCCGCCGCACATCCGGCTGCCCTCGCCCGAAGAGTTGCAGCTCGAAACCGTCGAACTGCCGCGCGACGCGTTCTTCGGCGAGGTCGAGGTCGTCCCGATCGAGAAGGCGCCGGGGCGGATCGCGGCCGAGCAGCTCACGCCGTATCCGCCGGGTATTCCGGCGGTGGTGCCCGGCGAGCGGATCAACGAGGCGGTCGTGGACTATCTGAAGTCCGGTCACGAAGCGGGCATGAACGTGCCGGACGCGGCCGATTCCAACCTCGACACGGTGCGCGTCGTTCGCGAGTGAGGCGCCGCGGCTCCGCCGGGCGAACCGCCGAATCGGCATGGTGACGCAGGGCCGGCACGACGCCGCCCGCGTGCTCCTGTGACGTCCCCCAATGCTCCGACTACGGACTCCACCCGCGCGCGGCGTGGCCGTAAGGTGGCGATCATGTCGACGACCGAGATTTCCGAGCTCGTCCAGTCCGTCGTGGAGGCGTACCTGCTCGACGGCGAGCGCAGGTACAACCGCGCCGAGGTGGCCGAGCGGTCCGGGGTGTCGCCGTCGATCTCCAAGCGGTTGTGGACGGCGCTCGGCTTTCCCGAAAACCCGGACGACGCCGTCGATTACACCGACGCCGACGTCGACGCGGTGCGGCACTTCCGTGGGCTGAAGGTGGTCGCCGCCTCCGATGTGCGCCAGCAGGCCGCGGCGGCGCGCACCCTCGGCCAGTCCATGGCCCGGCTCGCGGAATGGCAGGCCGATCTGGTGCTGGCCGAGATCGCGGCCAAGGTCGCCGACGCCTCCCGCGACGGCGCGACCGACCCGGCCGAGATCGCCAGGATCGCCACCGAGGAGACGGTCTCGGTGCTCGAGGAGTTGCAGACCTACGCCTGGCGCAGGCACCTGGTCGCCGCGCTGGCCCGTTCCTTCGACAACGAGAGCCCCGCGGAAGATTCCACGCGGGAGCTGGCGGTCGGCTTCGCCGACATGGTCGGCTACACCAGGCTGACCAGGCACCTGCATCCCGACGAGCTGTCCACGCTGCTGGAGGCGTTCGAGTCGACGACGACCGAGGCAATCAGCGAGAACGGCGGCTGGGTGATCAAGCACGTCGGCGACGAAGTGATGTTCGCGGCGGAGACGGCGCAGGCGGGCGCGCGCATCGCGCTGGCCATCCAGGAGTCGACCATGATGGTCGGCGGCACCCCGGACCTGCGGGTCGCGCTGGCCTACGGCCCGGTGCTGCAACGATTCGGCGACCTGTACGGCTCGGTGGTGAACATCGCGTCGCGCCTCACCGGCGTCGCCCGTCCCGGCACCGTCCTCATCGACGACGGGGCCGCGGCGCAACTGGCCGACGACCCGGAGTTCACCGTGCGCCACCTGCGCAGCGTCCGAGTCCGCGGCTTCAACCGACTCCGCCCACACGCACTACGCCGCCCCTGAGCCGCACCCGGCCCAGAACCGCACCACGGGCCCAGCCCAGCGCCGCCCCTGAGCACTGCCCTCGCCGCCGAACACCGCGCCACGGCCAGCATCGAGCCACGGCTCAGCGCCGCCCTGAGCATTACTCCGCTGCCGAATACCGCGCCCACGCCCCAGCACCGCGTCGCTGTTCAGCACTGCGCCGACGCCAAGCACTACGCGGCTCCCTGGCATTTCCCCACCGCCGCGCACGGCGGCGCGTGAGCATTGCCGCAGCCGAACACCGCGCCACACTTCGACGCCGCGCCACGCCGACGCTCGCCACCGCACCGCCGCTGAGCGCCGCACCGACGCTGAGCACCGCGCCGCAACCGGGCGCTGCCTCGCCGCCGAGCACCGCATCGCGGCCCAGCGCCGCGCTCAGCATCACGCCCCGGCACAGCACCGCGTCGCCGCCGAGCACTACGCCACGGCAGAGCACCGCGATGGCCTGAGCACAACGCCGGCGCTCAGCACTACGCCCGGGAACTCCGAGCACCGCATCGCAGCCCAGCACGCAACACGGTTGAGCACTCCCCCGGACCCAGGACTGGGCCACGGGTGAATACCGCACTGCGGTCGAGCACTCAGCTGTGCCGTAGCGCCGTCGCGGCTCGGTTCGCCGTATGTTCCGTACGCGGTTCCCAGGCCCTCGGTGCGGCGTATGCCCGAAAGGTGGGAGGGGCGCGGCGACGTAAGGTCGTGCGGGTGGAGACCGAATGGTTGCGGCTGCGGGAGCGCTGCGTGATCGCCGAGGACGAGGCGATCCTCGCGCTGAACAAGCCCGCGGGGATCTCGGTCACCGGGGAGCGGCACGACACCGACATCGTGGAGCTGGCCGCGGCGGCGGGCGAGACGCTGTACCCGGTGCACCGGATCGACAAGGTGACCTCCGGGTTGGTGCTGCTGGCCAAGGATTTGGGCGCGCACGGCCAGCTGACCAGGCAGTTCAACAAGCAGACGGCGGAGAAGGCGTACCTGGCTGTCGTCGATTCGACCGGGCTGCCGGAGCACGGTGTCATCGAGCTGCCGTTGAGCGTCGGCCGGAAGAACCGCGTGCGGATCGCCGCGCCCCGCGAAAGCATCAAGACCGAGGACGACCGCTGGTTCGTCGACGACGCCGATCTGCTCGCCACCAAGAACTATCCGTCGCTGACCCGCTTCGCGACCGTGCTGCGCACCGAGCGGCGCACCGTGCTCGCGTTGCGCCCGGTGACCGGCCGCCGCCATCAGATCCGCGTGCACCTGGCCTGGATCGGCCACCCGATCCTCGGTGATCCGCTCTTCGACAAGTCCGGCGCCTATCCGCGCGCCCACCTGCATTCGTGGAGACTCGGCCTGGCCGCTTCCTGGCGCACCCCGCCCGAGTTGCATTTGGACGCTTCCCCCGGCGAGGACTTCTGGGCTCCGGTATCCCCGGCCGACCCCGGCGAACTCCTCGACCGCGCAACGGAACTGCTCCGCGTGAATTCCTGACCACAACGGATTCACGCGCGCGATGCGGTCGGCTCCCACTCGGGCGAGCGGCCGAGCTGCCGCAACACCCGATCCATGATCGAACCCGAATCGCCCCCGGCGACCACCGGCGCGAACGCCGCGCCCGGCTGCGATCGGAAGGGCCCGTCGGGAACCGCCTCCGCGATCTCGAGCGCGATCAGCGCCAACTCCTGGCCCGGGTCGATCTTCTCGCCGATCGAGCGCGCCACGTCCCACGCGTGCACGACGCTGTCGACCAGGTGGAACCGGATGGCGGTCGCGGCGGGAAACCGATGCTCGCTGGACAGTTCCGGCAGCAACACGCTGCGCTCGAAGACGTCGGGCTCGGCGAAGGCGGCGGCGACCTCGGCCGCGGCGGCCAGGTAGTCGGCGACCGGATCCGCCGCGATTCGCACCTCCCACGCGCCGGGATCCTCGGCACCCCGCGCCGCTCCCGCGAAGCCGCGGTCCTGGGTGGCCATATGCGCCAGCAGAGCGCGCAAATCCCATCCCGCGCAAGGCGTTTCGGACCCCAGCTGGTCGGCGTCCACGCGCGAGACAACTTCCGCGCACAGCCGGACGGCCTCGGCGTGCAGCCGGCGGAGCCGCTCGTTCGATTCGGTCGTGCCGGCATTTCCTTCGAATGTCGTACTCATGCGCTTATAGTAAGCAGACGCATATCATCTGCCAAGCAGTATTTTTCTAGGCATGCCAGACCCCGACCGACCGGATCTCGCGGCGATGGTCGTGCCGCTCGGCCGCGCCCTCGTCGCCGCGGAACTGCCCGTCCTGGAACGCAACGGCCTCACCATGTGGGCCTACGGAGTGCTGCTCGGCCTGGAACGGGAGCCGGTGTACACCCAGGCCGCGCTGGCCAAGGCCATCGGCGCGGACAAGACCCGGATCATCGGCGTCCTCGACGACCTGCAACGCCGCGGCCTCATCGAACGCGCCCCCGACCCCGCCGACCGGCGCGTCAACCTCGTCTCGCTCACCGGGGAAGGCGAGGCGGTCCGCGCCCGCGCCCAGCGCGAGATCCGCGAACAAGAGGACGAACTGCTGGCGGCACTCCCCCAGGCGGATCGCAAAGCGTTTCTCCGTGCGCTGCACACCCTGTGGTCGAACGCCACCGCCGCGCGGGACTCGTAGACCGCCGGGGACGCGCACGGCACAAGAGCGCCGACTGTGACCGCCACCACTACCGAACGGGGTCCTGCGGCGCGGTGGCGAGCCTCATGAAGACGGACAATGCGCAGGTCATCTAGCCTGGGACAGTGCCGAGCACACAATATGGGCACCCCTCTGACGCAACGGAGCGATCCCTCAGAGAAAGCGAACGCCGATGATCCTGGTGGCTCAGGTCAGCGATACACACTTCGATCTCGGCGCCCGCAACGCCGAACGCGTCGAGCGGGTCATGGCCTTCCTGGCCGACCTACGCCGCAAACCCGACGCCATCCTGGTGACCGGCGACATCACCGACTCCGGCAAGGCCGAGCAGTACGCCGAGGCGCGCGTCGCGCTGGCCGCCGACATCCCCGTCTATCCGATGCCGGGCAACCACGACGACCGCGCCAACTTCCGCACCGCGCTGCTCGGTGAACCGGCCGCGACCACCCCGATCAACAACGCCCACCGGATCGGTGAATTGACTGTCGCCCTGCTGGATTCGAGCGTGCCCGGCGAGGCGGGCGGCGCGCTGAGCGAGGAGACCTACGACTGGCTGGGCGGCGTGCTCGCCGACGCGCCCGCCGACGGACCGATCCTGCTCGCCATGCACCATCCGCCGGTGCACCTGCACAGCCCGATCATCGACGGCATCACCCTCGCCGACCCCGAGCGCCTCGCCGCGCTGGTGGCCGGGGACGAGCGCATCCTCGGCGTGCTCACCGGGCACGCCCACTCCGCGGCGACGACGACGTTCGGCGGCCGCCCGCTGCTGGTCGCGCCGAGCACGGCCTCGGTGCTCGGCGGCGAATGGGAGCTCGAATTGCCGCACCACGTCATGGATTACGCGCCGGACCCGGCGGTCGCGCTGCACGTCATCGACGAGAACCACAATCTGACTACGCATTTCCGGCCGGTCCCGATGGGCGGCTATCTCGGCGTTCAGCCGGACTGACTCGGCGTCGGCCGGATCGCTCAGCGCAGCGAAATCCGCTCGCGCCGGTACGCGGCGGGCGTCACGCCGGTCCAGCGCTTGAAGGCGTAGATGAAGGTCGAGGACTCGGCATAGCCGAGCCGGATCGCCACATCGCTCACCGAAAGCGGTGTGGCGGTGAGCATTTCCTCCGCGAGCGCGCGGCGCACCTCGTCCAGCAGGGCGCGGTAGCTGGTGCCGACGGCGTCGAGGTGCCTGCGCAGAGTCCTGGTGCTCATGTTCAATTCGCGCGCCACCAGATCGATGCCGGGTGGGGCGGCGAAACCGTCGGCGCCGCCGGGCACCAGCAGTTCGCGCACCTCCGCCGCGATGCCGGTGCGGGCCCGGCGGCGGTCGACCAGCTGACGGCACTGCGCGAGACACATGGCCCAGGTGTGCTCGTTGGCCTGCGGCAGCGGCTGTTCCAGCATCTCCGGGTCGATGGTGAACACATTGTGCGGGCGGCCGAAGCCGGGGCGGACGCCGAGCACCTCGGTCATCCGGTCGGCGTATTCGGGTTCGGCGAAACGGAATTCGGCCCGCAGCAGCGGCACCGGACGTCCGAGCAGATCGCTCATCACCTGGTACATGGCCGTGACATCGCGCTCGACGAGGAACTGGCGCACGTCGGCGGGCACCGACTCGTCGTGCACCCGCGCGACGAACTCCCCGGCCTCCCAGTGCGCGACCGGCAGGCAGAAGGTGAAGCTCAGATCGAGGAAGCGCAGCGCGAAGGAGATCGCCTCGCCGAGGGTCGGGCTGCTCACGCAGGCGAAGCCGAAGATGCCGAAGGTGGTGATCCGGTACCGCCTGCCCAGCTCGACGCCCAGCGCGGGCGCGTCGGCCTCGCGGACCAGATTGCGAATCACCGCGAGCTCGGTGTGCGCGTCGATCTGAGCGTCGGGATCGCGTAGCAGGGGCTCGGTCAGTCCGGTACCGGCCAGCATCCGTGCCGCGGGCACACCGTGCTCGCCCGCGTACCCCACCATCAGGGCCACGCTGGCGATGCCGCGCGGGAAGTTCCAGTCGCGGATTCCGGTAGCCAGCACCCGCTCCACAGCCCACATTATGGCCGAAAGTCTCGATGCACCCCGCGGCGCCGGTTCTAGAGTGGAGTCAGTCGGATGCTGTGAGGAGGGTCACATGACAACTGGTGACCGGCCATCGGTTCTCATCATCGGCGCGGGTTTCGGCGGCATCGGCATGGCGATCGAGCTGCGGCGCAACGGAATCCGCGACATCACGATCCTGGAGCGGGCCGCCGATCTCGGCGGGGTGTGGCGAGAGAACACCTACCCCGGCGCCGCCTGCGACGTGCCCTCGCCGCTCTACTCCTTCTCCTTCGAACCGAAGCCGGACTGGCCGCAGCGCTACTCCGGCCGCGACGCCATCCACGACTATTTGCGCGGCGTCGCGCGCAGGCACGACCTGCTCGACGACATCGTCTTCGGCGCCGAGGTGACCGACGCCGAATTCGACGAGCGAACCGGCCGGTGGACGGTCCGCACCGCCGACGGCACCGCGCGAACCGCCGACGTGCTGATCTCCGCGGTCGGCCAGCTCTCCCGGCCCGCGCTGCCGGACATTCCCGGCATCGACACCTTCGCGGGCGCCTCCTTCCACTCCGCCGAGTGGGACCACGACGTGGAACTGGAAGGCAAGCGGGTCCTCTGCGTCGGCACCGGCGCGAGCGCCATCCAGTACATCCCCGAGATCCAGCCGAAGGTCGAGCACCTGACGCTGTTCCAGCGCACCGCGGCCTGGGTCATCCCCAAGTTCGACACCGACTACAGCCCGCTCCAGCACAAGCTGTTCGCCAAGCTGCCCGGCGCGCTGCTGGTGGAGCGGTTCGGGTGGTGGTCGACCGGGGAATTCGTATCGCTCGGGCTGGTCGAGTTCCCCGCGATCGCGCGCGGCGTCGCCAAGATCGCCGAAAAACACCTGCGCAAGCAGGTCCCCGATCCGGAGCTACGGGCCAAACTGACCCCCGACTACCCCATCGGCTGCAAGCGCGGGCTGTTCTCCAACGACTACTACCCCGCGCTCACCCAGCCCAATGTCACGGTCGAGACCACCGCGATCAGCGAGATCGTGCCCGAGGGCGTGCGCACCGCCGACGGACGACTGCACGAGACCGACGTGATCATCTACGGCACCGGCTTCAAGGGCACCGAATTCCTCTGGCCGATGCAGATCTACGGCCGCGGCGGTCGCAAACTCGCCGACGCGTGGGCCGACGGCGCGCACGCCTACCTCGGCATCGCCGTGCCCGATTTCCCGAACCTCTTCCTGGTCTACGGTCCGAACACCAACCTCGCCGCCGGCTCGATCATCTACATGATCGAATCCCAGGCCCGCTACATCCGCCAGGCCGTGCGGCTGCTCGCCGACAATCCCGGCCACTGCCTCGAGGTGCGCGGCGAGCTGGAGCGCGAATTCAACGACGCGCTCCAGCGACGGCTGGCCCGCACGCCGTGGAACTTCTGCACCAGTTGGTACCGCACCGCCTCGGGACGCATCACCAACAACTGGCCGGGAACGGTGTCCAGTTACCGCCGCCGCACCCGCAGACTGAACCGCGACGACTACACCCTCACCAGGGCCGCCTGATCCGGCGAACCCGCCCTCCGCCGCCGCCCCTGGCAGACTTGTCACGTGAGTGATCTGCCCACGGCCGACGGCCGGACCGGTGTCGAGGAGCGCGGGCCGCTGCGCCCGATCGAACTGGCCACCGGCGCGGTACTGGGCGGGGTGACGGTCGGGCTGGTCACGGTCGGGTCCGTGGTTCCGCTGGCAGCCGCGCTGCAAATCGTCGCGGCCGTGCCGATGGGCATGCTCGCGCACCGCTACCGGCCACGCGCGTTGGTCACGGCGACCGCCTCGGCCACCCTGGTCACCTTCGTCGCGGCGGGCATCATGCCCGCGCTCGGCGTGGTCGGGTCGGCCACGATCGGCGGCATCATCGGCGGGGTCAAGCGCCGCGGCGGCGGGCTGATCTCCGTCTTCGTGCTCGCGGTGCTGGCCGGCGCGCTGTGGGGCGCGTTCTCCATCGGGTCGCTGCTGGTGGCCGGACAGACCCGCGAGCTGCTGTTCGACACCATCCGCAACACCGCGAACGGCGTGCAACGGATCGCCGCGCGACAGCCCGCGCTGGAGCCGCTCGGGCGGGCCGCGGCGGAAGTCACCGACGCCGTGCTCGCCTGGTGGTGGGTCTATGTCGGCGGCGGCGTCCTGCTCGGCGTGGTGGTGAGCGCGCTGTTCTCCTGGTTCGTGCTGGGCTCGGTGCTGGACCGGCTGGCCTGGCTGCCCACTCGGGACCGTCTCGACGCGCCGGTGGACGATCGACCGATCGCGCCGCTTCCGGTGACGCTGCGCGCGGCGGGCTTCCGCTATCCGGGCTCGCGCACCGACGCGCTGCGCGACATCGACCTGAGCGTGCGGGTCGGCGAGTTCGTCGCGATCGTCGGCCACAACGGCTCCGGCAAGTCCACCCTCACCCGGCTGCTCGCCGGTCTGCCGCCCACCTCGGGCACGGTGCACCGTCCCGGCTCCGCGGGCCTCGGCCACCTGGGCGGGACGGCCCTCGTGCTGCAACGACCCGAGAGCCAGACCCTCGGCGTCCTGGTCGCCGACGACGTGGTCTGGGGACTTCCCCCGGATCTGGCCGCCGAAGTCGACACCGAGGCGCTGCTCGGCGAGGTCGGCCTTGCGGGCATGGGCGATCGCGAGACCGCCACCCTCTCCGGCGGGCAACAGCAGCGCCTCGCCGTGGCGGCGGCGCTGGCCCGCCGTCCCGCGCTGCTCATCGCCGACGAGGCCACCTCGATGATCGATCCCGAGGGCCGCCGCGAACTCGTCGCGCTGCTCGGCGAACTGCCGCGCCGCCATCCGATGGCGGTGGTGCTGGTGACTCACCACGAGGCCGATGCCGCGGCCGCGGACCGCGTGGTGCACCTGGCGGGCGGGCGCACCGTCGAGCACTTGCCCTTCTGGCCGCAGCCGGTGCGCGACACCCGCCGCAGGCCCGTCGGGGAGACGATCCTCGAACTGCGCGACATCCGGCACACCTACAACCGGGGCACGCCGTGGGAGGCGCCCGCCCTGCACGGCGTCGACCTGGTGGTGCGCCGCGGCGAGGCGCTGCTCGTCGTCGGCGGCAACGGGTCCGGCAAATCGACGCTCGCCTGGATCATCGCCGGCCTGATCCAACCGACCTCGGGCCGCTGCGATCTCGGCGGCCGTCCGGTGACGCGCCAGATCGGCCGGGTGGAGCTGGCCTTCCAGCACTCCAGGCTGCAATTGCAGAAGCAGACGGTCGGCGCGGAGATCTCCGACTGGGGTGGGCGGGCCACCGGGTCGGGCGCGGTCGGCCGAGCTCTGGACGCGGTCGGCCTGGACCGCGCGCTGGCCGCCCGCTCCATCGAGGAACTCAGCGGCGGGCAGGCCAAGCGCGTCGTGCTCGCCGCCATCGTGGCGAGCCACCCGCAGGTCGTCGTGCTCGACGAACCGCTGGCCGGACTGGATCCGGAGGGCCGCGCCGACATCGTGGAACTGCTCGCCCGGTTGCGCGACTCCGGGCTGACACTGATCGTCATCTCGCACGACGTGGCGGACATGGCCGCCGTGTGCGATCGCACGGTGCACTTGAGTTCGGGTCGCATCCTGGAGACGCAGCCGGTCACGGACGCCGCGCCCGCGGCGCATCGCATCGATCCGCACCGCGACCCGCGTTCGGCCGCACCGCCGCGGCCGGGTGACACGGCGTGGCGCTTCGGACACGGGGGTGTCGAATGAGCACTGTCCTGCTTCGCCAAGTGCCGGTGTCCAGCCCCGTGCACAACCTCTGGGCGGGCACCAAGATGATCGCCGCGTTCCTGATCAGCCTGCTGCTGATGTTCTGGCCGACCTGGCCAGTGCTCGGCGCGATGGTCGTCTTCCTGCTCGCGATCGGTCTGCTCGCCCGGCTGCCGCTCGGCACGCTGCCCAGGCTGCCGTGGTGGTTCTGGGCGCTGCTCGGCGCGGGTGCGCTGATCAACCTTCCGGTGGGCGGCGCCGCGGTCCTGCGCTACACCCAGGTGATGGTCTTCGGCCTGATCCTGGTGGCCGCCTCGTTCTTGATCGCGTGGACGACGCCCATGGGCGAGATCGCCCCCGCGCTGGCCAAATTGGGCGCGCCGCTGCGCAAACTCAAAGTCCCGGTGGACGAGTGGGCCGTCGTGGTGGCACTGACGCTGCGCGGGCTGCCGCTGCTGCTCGAGGAGATCCGGGTGCTGCGCGCGGCCCGCAAGCTGCGGCCCAAGGACCGGCTGCTGGACCGCGCGTCCGACAGCCCGATCATCGACATCCTCACCGCGGCCATGGCCGTCGCCACCCGCCGCGCCACCGAGCTCGGCGAGGCCATCACCGCCCGCGGCGGCACCGGACAGCTCACCGCGCGGCCGAGCGCGCCGGGTCGCCGCGACGCGGTCGCGCTCAGCCTCGTCGTGCTCGTGTGCGCGGGCTCGGTGTTGCTCGACGTGCTCATCTGAGCGGTCTCGACGGCTGGGACGACAGCGCGAACCGCGACACGGCAGACTGAGGACCAGATGAATTCGCTGTTCCCCGAACCGGCCTCGGTCGAGGCGCTGAGCGGCGGCGTCGACGCGATCGCGTCGGCCTTCCAGCAGGAGGACGAGCTCAACGCCAAGGCGATCGAGAAGCTCGAGAGTTCCGTCGAATAGGGGTAAGCCCCTTCGCCGAGTCACGTATCGCATGTTGTAGCAAACCTTCAGTACGACATGCCTTCGCGCCACTCCGCGCGTGCGCGTCTTCTACGGACTTCGCCTTTTCCGGCCGCTGCGCCGTGGACGACGCTTTGACGTGCCCGTATAACCAAGTGGCATAGCGCCTTCGGCAATGGCATGGCAACCGATAAGGACAAGAATCAGGAATACCCACCGATTTCGGGGTCTAAACAAGCAATAGCCCAGTAGTGTGGCAGACGGCGCAGCTGTTCTCTAGATCACATCCAGGCTCCGCACGTGTTGAGGGGGAAGGTTTTTCGGCGTGCGGGTTGTTCGTAGGGCATGAAAACCTGATGCAGATTGGAACTTCGGAAATGATTCTCCGCAAGATCACCGCGGCCGTCGTACCGCTCGTCGCCGCCGTCGCCGTCGGCGCGGGCACTGTGCACGCACAACCGGCCGCCGCCTCCGTCCCGAACATCGGGTACGAGGCGAAGCTGGTCGGCGACAAGATCATCACCACACTCACGGACGGCTCCTTCGAGCTGACCGGCAACTCGGTGGACATCAACGACTCCGCCGGAAACGCGGTCCTCACCCTGCCGCTCTCGGTTCGGCAGGACGGACTGGAATTCCCGCTGCCGCACGAGATCCGCGACGGCGGCCGGGTGCTGGAGCTGACGGCGGTCAAGAACGTCGCGCAGGCGCGTCCGGCGCAGGCGATCCCCGTCGCCTCCCCGGTGGAGGACCAGCGGGCGATGGACGCGTTCATCTCCCAGTTCGGAATCGCCACCGCCGTCGGCGGTTTCATCGGCACCGCGCTCGGCGCTCTCATCGGCCTCACCGGCATCGTCGCCGGTCCCGGCGTGATCGCCAGCGTGATCGCGGGTGCCGCGGTCGGCGGCATCATCGGCACCATCGTGGTGGGCGGTCCGACACTGCTGGTCGCCGGTATCGACCTGATCAGCACCTTGGCCGCCCAGCCGGGCACCACCAAGTGGGCGGAGTAGGCCGGACGCCCGGCTGAGCCACCCTTTCCGGACGCGGCGCGCACCGACGACCCCTCGAGTCGGTGCGCGCCGCTCTTCGTTCAGCCGCGACTTTCGCAGAGGCTGCATCGACGCGCTCGTCGAGGCCGGACGATCTCCGCCCAGCCGCCGCCGCTTTCGTCGCCGGGCGATACGCGGCTCAACGAGCGTGGCACCCCGCGGCCACCGGCACACCCGCGAACCGGTCGGTGAGATAGTCCATCGCCCCGAACGCCTCGACCACCGCTGTCGGATTGTGGCCGGGCAGCATCGAATGCCTGAAGGTGATGTCCGCGCCGAGCGCGCAGTAGCGGTCGAGCAGCGCGGTGAAGCCCGCGACGGGAATCACGTCGTCGGTGGTGCTGTGGTAGAGGTAGGCCGGTACCCGCGGCGCGCTCGCGCCCAGCTCCTGCGCGTCCGTCGCCGCGCGGAACGCCGGGTGCGCCAGGAGGTCCGGCTCGATCGCGAAGTCGTCGACGCGCGTGCCGCTGTACTTCAGCACCAGGTCCGACCCGCAGGCCGATCCGTCCTCGGCCAGCATCGCGTGCCCGCGTTCGTTGAGCAGCTCCGCGACGCCGAACTCCGGGTGGTCGCGGGCGATCGCGAGCACGATCAGCAACGCCAGCCCGGCCTGCACACCGCCGTCCACGCCGCGGGCGATGGCGGGCCAGTCGGCGGGAACGCCGCCGGAGGTGATGCCGGCGAACCGGACGTCCGGTGCGTAGTCCGGTTGCAGCTGCGCGGCCCACAGCGTGGCGAAGGCGCCACCCGAGTACCCGTACGCGCCGATCGGACTCGCGGGTCCGACGCCGCCGGCGCCGAACGCCCTTGCCGCCCGGATACCGTCGAGCACACCGCGCCCGGAATTCACGCCGTCCAGGAAGCGCGACCCCGGTCCCTCGTAGTCACTGACCACAACCGCCCAGCCGCGGCGCAGCGCGTCCGCGATGAAAGGCGTGTCGATATAGGTGGTCACGCCGCTCAGTTCCCATCCGCCGCGCAACGCGTAGGAGGGCGCGCAGTGGCTGCCGAGACTGTCCTCGGGCACCTGATAGGACAGCAGCGGCCGCTCGCCCTGGCCCCACCACGGCAGGATCGGCGCCAGCACCGTGGCCATACCGGGGATGGGCCCGCCGCCCGCGTCGTTCGTCCGGTACTGCACCTGCCAGGCCGAAATCGGCAGCGGCAGACCGAGCGGCGCGATCGGCCGGGAGCGGGTGACGGCGCCCGCGGGGTACTCGGCGAGATCGGCGGGCGCGGCATAGAACGGATCGGCGTCGGGCCGCGGTATCGCCGCGCTCGGAGCGGCATGCGCGAGCAGACTGAGCGACACCATCGCGGCGACCGCGAACCCCCTCAGAAGCGCACCGAAAGCCAGAACCGACAGGCCGTTCTTCGTCCTCATCTCGAGCTCCAGAGTTCACCGAGGCGCACTCGACCTCGCCTCGAGTCACTCGACGGTACTGCCGTAGCGGCCGCCCGGCAACCTCCGCGGCACGCCTGGTTACAGTGGTGCGAAAGTGCTTTCGGCGCAACCGAATCGCCACCCCACGAGGCCCGGCGACGCGGTCATCGAGAAGGAGAGCTGACCATGCGGTACGGCAACGGACTGGACATTCCCGAGGGGCTCGCCGACGTGTGCGGTCCGGACCGGATGGCGGTGATCGTCTACGACATGCAGGTGGGCGTGCTGTCACAGCTGCCGGACGGCCCGGAAATCATCCAGCGGGTGGTGCCCGTGGTGGAAGCGGCGCGGCGTGGCGGTTACCCGGTGATCTTCTTGCGGCACTTCTTCCTCCCGCACCGGCTCAGCGGCAAGTTCGCGCTGCGAATGGCGATGAGCTGGCAGGGGGTCGACTCGGTCGACGAGCTGAAATCCATTCTCCAGCGCGACACCCCGCCCTTCGAGCTGGTGCCGGAGCTGCGGCCGCGGCCCGACGAGGTCGTCTTCGACAAGACCTCGATGTCGGCCTTCGAGGGCACACCGCTGGCGAGCACGCTGCGGGACCTCGGCATCGGGGCGTACGCCATCATGGGCGTCGCGATGGAGATAGGCATCGCGCCGACCGTCACCCACTCCACCGATCTCGGCTTCGTCCCGGTGGTGATCAGCGACGCGTGCGGCGGCCGCGATCAGGACGCGATCGCGCGCGCCTACGCGGATTTCGAGTTCCAGGGGCACGCGATCGTGACGGATTCCGCGACCATCATGCCGCTGCTCGCGGGCGAGAAGGACTGAACCCGCCCCGTCGTCCCGGCGCGCGCCGGGACGACGGGGATCGGTCAGCCTTCCTTTCGGATGGCCTTTTTCGCGGCGTCCTGGGCCGTGTCGACGTGGCCCGCGAACTTGCCCCCGGTCTTCTCGTCGACGAGGTCGCCCGCCTTGTCGATCACCGTGTCGACCTTGTCCGCGTTCTGCTCGGCCAGGTCCATCGCCTTGGCGGCGAGGTTCTTGAAGTCCACTGTGCACTCCCCGTTCTCGAGTCGAAACAACCGCGGACTCACGATACCCAGCCCTCGCCCAACCGGCCTGGCAAACATCTAGCGATCGCTGTCACAGCGCGGGCGTCAGCCGGATTCGCCGACCCAGCCCGGATGCCAGAGCCGTCCCGTCTCCGTCCAATTCATGAAGCGCACGGTGCCCGCGATCTTCGGCGAGACCCACACCGCTTCCTTGCGCTCTTCGGCGGTCAGTGGATTGTCGAACGGACTGGTCTTGCGTTCCAGTTTGCGCAGCCGCTCTGCCATGTCCCGCATGCCGGCGTCGTCGAAACCGGTACCGACCCGGCCCACATAGATCAGCCGGTCCTGGTACGGAATGCCGACGAGCAGCGACTTGAACTCGCGCGCCTCGCTGCGCCGCCAGCCGCCGACCACCACCCGCTGGGTGCGCCAGTTGCGCTGCTTGACCCACGAATGTCCGCGCTTGCCAGGCAGATATACCGAATCCTTGCGCTTGGCGACGACGCCTTCCATCCCCTGCTCCTGGCTGTAGCGCAGGGCGGTGGCCCCGGGTCCGTCCAGCCGGGGCGGCACGCGCATCGACGGCGCGTTCGCGGCCAACGCCTCGAGCACCCGCCGACGGTCCGAATAGCGTTTGCGGATCAGCGAGGTGCCGTCCAGATACAGCACATCGAACGCGACGAAGACGGCGCGAGCCGCATCCGCTTGCAGCAGGCCCAGGTTCGCGACGCCGTGATCGTCGAAGACCACGGCCTCGCCGTCCAGCACGACCCGGTGTCCGTCCAGCTCCTTGGCCAGCACGCCGATGCCCGGGTATCGGGAGGTCACCACATTTCCCGCGCGGCTGCGCAAAGTCACCGCGCCGGAATCGATCTCGGCGATGAGCCGGAAGCCGTCCCATTTCGTCTCGAAGCACCATTCGACGTCGTCCAACTCGGCGACGTCGCCGGAGATCGCGAGCATCGGCGCGAGACCACACGGAAAGGGCGCGGAACGGCTTGCCGGTGCTGATTTCTCGTCCGGTGCGGCCTCGACGTGCGGCGCGACCTCTTCGACCGGCTCAGCCGCGGCTTCCGGCTCGCCGTCGGATCCGTTGGACGCCGCTCGCCCGCGAACCGAATCCCGGTGCTCCTCATCGCCCTCCGCGCTCTGCTGCTGATCGCGCATGAGATGCATCAGCCACTGATTGCCGTTGGTCTGGATGAGCGCGTAGCGGCCGGTCAGCCGCTCACCGTGGAAGCGGACGATCACCTCGTCGTCGCGCCACTTCTCGGTCTCGTAGGTGCCGGTATCCCAGATGGTCATCTCCCCCGCGCCGTACTCCCCCTTCGGGATCTCGCCGTGGAAGTGCAAGTACTCCAGCGGATGATCCTCGGTGTGCACCGCAAGGCGGTTCTGCCGCGACGACGTCGGTGGACCCTTCGGCACCGCCCAGGACACCAGCACGCCGTCGCGTTCGAGCCGGACGTCCCAGTGCAATCTGCGCGCGTGGTGCTCCTGCACCACGAACCGGTCACCGGTGCCAGGGGCGGGCGGCGCGGACGGCACCGGCTCCGGTGTGCGCGCCGGATCGCGCATCGAGCGGTACTTGCTCAGCGCATCGGCGCCGCCTTGGGAATCCGGCGGGTCCAGCTCGGCGAGCAGATCGCCGTCGTCTCGCCAGCGGGCGAGCACCTCCTCGAAACGCAAGTGCCGCAGCTTCTTCCGATTCTCGATCTCGGCCCAGGTGCGCGGCGCCGCGGCATTGGGCTCGGTGCGGCCGCGCATCGAATAGGGGGCGATGGTGGTCTTGGCCGGGTTGTTCTGGCTCCAGTCCAGGAAAACCTTGCCGCGCCGAACGGATTTGGCCATCGTCGCCGTGACCAGTTCCGGGTGCAGCTTCTCCAGATTGGTGGCCACCTGTTTGGCCACCGTCGACGCGCCGCCGGGGCTCAGCACCCGGTCCAGCGGGACGTACAGGTGAATACCCTTGCTGCCGCTGGTGACCGGGAACGCGTGCAGACCGATCCCCTCGACCATCTCCCGTACGGCGAGCGCGACCGTCGCGCATTCCGGCAGACCGACGCCAGGTCCCGGATCGAGATCGAAGACGATACGGGTGGCCGGGCCCATCTCGTCGCCGTCGAAACGCCATTGCGGCACATGGACTTCCAGCGAAGCCTGCTGCCCGATCCAGGCCAGGCCCGCCTCGGAGTCGATCAACGGATAGGCGACCCGCCGATCGGAGTGCGCGAGCGTGCGGCGCTCGATCCATGACGGCGCGTGTTCGGCCAGGTTCTTCTCGAAGAAGGAGGGTTCGTCGACCCCGTTGGGCCAGCGCTTCCTGGTCACCGGGCGCCCGGCGATATGCGGCAGCATCGCCGGGGCGATGGCCGCGTAGTAGGCGATCACCTCGCCTTTGGTGGTCCCGGTCGCCGGATACAGCACCTTGTCGAGGTTGCTGAGTTCGACCTCGATACTCGGTCGGCCAGGACCACCACCGAATGCACGGCGGCGCACCATGACTCGATAGTACGGCCGGGGACCGACAGGTGGGCGGTCCCCGGCCGCGCGTCCTCAGGGCTTGGGCGTCGGACCCGGACCCGGCTGGCCGGGCTGCCCTGGCTGGCCGGGGTGTTCGGGCGGAACCACCTTCTTGGCGGCCTCCTTGCCCTTCTCGATCTTGTCCGTGTACTTCCCGTGCGTCTTCTGGTCGATGAAGTCACCGGCCTTGTCGACCGCCTGGTTGATCTTGTCGGCGTTCTTGGCCGCCGCGTCCTTTCCCTTACCGACCAGGCCTTTCAAAGTGTCCGCCAGACTCATCGCCGTCGTTCCTTTCCTGTCGCCAATCGGGATGTCGGAGGTACCGACAGGTCAACCTACATTTTCCCACCACGAATCGCGGGGAGGGAGCGCATGCGGCAACACGCGCTGTCCCGGCATCGGCACCGCGACCGCGGTGCCCGCCTGCTGCGCCGCGTCGACCATCCGGTGCACCGGTTCCGACCATCCGTGGAAGGCCAGATTGAACGTCGCCCAGTGGATCGGCACGAGCAGGCCGTGGCCCGGATCGCCGACGCACAGGTCGGCGTGCGCGCGCACCGCCTCTTCGGGGTTCATGTGCACGTCGGTCCAGCGCTCGTCGTACGCGCCGATGGGGAGCAGCGTCAGATCGAAGGGCCCGAGCGCCGCGCCCGCCTCGGCGAACGCCTTGGTGTAGCCGGTGTCGCCGCCGAAGTAGACCCGCCGGGTCGGGCCGACGATGGACCAGGACGCCCACAGCGTGGTGTTCCTGACCAGTCCGCGGCCGGAGAAATGCCTGGCCTCGGTGCAGGTGAGCACCAGGTCGGTGCCGTCCCGTTCGCGGCCGAGGGCGGCGAGGGAAACCGAACCGCCCCAATCCAATTCGACGATGCGGTGCTCGGGAACGCCCCAGTGCCGCAGGTGCGCGCCGATGCCCATCGGCACCAGGAACGGCGTGGACTGACCGACCACCAGCGCCCGGATGGTCTCCTTGTCGAGGTGGTCGTAGTGATCGTGGGAGATGATCACCGCGTCCACCTGCGGCAGTTCCTCGAGCGGCACCGGAACCGGATGCAGCCGCGCGGGCCCGATCAGCGGGGAAGGCGAAACCCGTTCGCTCCATACGGGATCGGTGAGAATCCGGTACCCGTCCACCTCGATCAGCGCCGACGCGTGGCCGTACCAGGTCACCGCCAGATCGGCGGCCTCGGCGGGCGATTGCGGCTTCTGCAGCGGAACCACCCCGCGCGGGCGGCCGATATTGCGCTTGGTGAACGCCGAATACAGCAGGGAGGGAACCGAACCCGCGACGATCTGGGTGCTCGGCTCGGTGTTGTGGAATTGGCGACCACGGTAGCTCACCGACCCGGCCGCGTACGGCTGGATGGCCGACATCGAGGCGCCGATCGACGACGGTATGTCCCACGCGGCCCGCACCACCCAGGTGAGCCCGACCGCGCCCGCCGCGTAACCGAGCAGTCGTTTGATCCGCATCATCGCCCCACGAACTTCGCCGGGCGCTTCTCTTGCCGTGCCATACGCCCCTCCTGAGCATCCGCGCTGGTCCAAGCGGCCTCCAGGGCGGCGCGCTGTTGCGCGGACTCCGGATCGCGGGTGCCGTCGTCGTTGAACACCAATTTCAGGTGCCGCAGCGAAAGCGGCGCCAGATCCGCGATCGATTTGGCCCACGCCTGCGCGTCGGCCAGGGTGCCGATCTTGTTGGCGAAACCGAACGAGTAGCAGTCTTCGGCCTGAATCGGTTCGGCGCCAAAGAGAATCGTGCGCGCCGGGCCGCCGCCGATCAGCGAGACCAGCCGTCGCACGGTCCAGCGGTCGACGGTGATGCCGAGCTTGGCGGCCGGGATGGCGATGTAGGCCTCCGGCGAGATGACCCGCAGGTCCGAGGCGAGCGCGAGTTGCACGCCCGCACCGAGCGCGCCGCCGTTGATGGCGGAGATGATCGGCACCGGCGCCGACTCGATGGTGTGCAGCATGTCGAGCAGGCCGGAGAGGAAATCGTCGGAGTAGACGCCGGACAGATCGGCGCCCGCGCTGAAGATCGGG
This sequence comes from Nocardia bhagyanarayanae, assembly GCF_006716565.1. Lineage (NCBI taxonomy): Bacteria > Bacillati > Actinomycetota > Actinomycetes > Mycobacteriales > Nocardiaceae > Nocardia > Nocardia bhagyanarayanae. Next base: position 639,736 of record NZ_VFPG01000001.1, read on the forward strand.
CCGCGCCCGGTCAGCACGATCACCCGTGCCCCATCGGCGACGGCGGCTAGGACGGCCTCGCGTAGCCGGGTCACGAGTTCGCTGTTGAGCGCGTTGCGTCGCTCCTCGCGTTGTAATTCGATGGTGACGACATCACCATCTCGGCTAACACCGAGCATGCATCCTCCCCAACTGAACGTGTCGTTTGGTTACTCTCACTCTGCCACAGGCGACGGCGGGAGACCCCGAAGGCGATACGATCGGCGGCTGTGCCGACCGACTTCGACATCCTGGTGATCGGCGCTGGTCAAGCGGGGCTGTCGGCCGGCTACCACCTGCGCCGCCTCGGGTTGCGCCCCGAACGTGACTTTCTCATCGTCGACCACGCGCCGGGGCCCGGCGGCGCCTGGCAGTTCCGCTGGCCCTCGCTGACATTGACCACCGTCAACCGGGTACACGACCTGCCCGGCATGTCGTTCGCCGAGACCTTGCCGCCCGGCTCGGAGAGCGCGCCCGCCGCCACCGCCGTCCCGCACTATTACGAGCTGTACGAGAAGCGCTTCGATCTTCGGGTGCGCAGGCAGGTGTCGGTCGAGGTGGTCTGCGACCGCACCGAGGACGGGCAGCGCTGCGACGGGCGCGGCACCGTGCTCAACGCGGAGACCGACAGCGCGGGCACGCTCCGGGTGCGCGGGCTGATCAACGGCACCGGAACCTGGGAGCGGCCGTTCATCCCGCGCTACCGCGGTCAGGAGAGCTTCGCGGGACGCCAGCTGCACACCCGCGACTATCGGACCGCCGAGGAGTTCGCCGGGAAGCACGTCGTGATCGTCGGCGGCGGCATCTCCGCGGTGCAGTTGCTCGACGAGATCTCGAAGGTCACCGCGACCACCTGGGTCACGCGGACCGAACCGGTGTTCCGCGACGCGGAGTTCACCGACGAGGCGGGCCGGGCCGCGGTGGCGATGGTGGAGGACCGTGTGCGCAACGGTCTTCCGCCCGGCTCGGTGGTCTCGGTGACCGGACTGCGCTGGGACGATCGCCTGCGCGCCGCCGACGCGCGCGGCGTGCTGCGCAGGCGGCCGATGTTCGACCACATCGAACCCGACGGCGTGCGCTGGGCGGACGGCACTTTCCAGCGGGCCGATGTCATCCTGTGGGCCACCGGTTTTCGCAGCGCGCTGGACCATCTCGCCCCGCTGCGGCTGCGCGGGCCCGGCGGCGGGATCACCATGGCCGGGCGGCTCGCGACGCAGGTCGCCGTCGATCCACGCATCCACCTGATCGGCTACGGCCCGTCGGCGAGCACCATCGGCGCGAACCGCGCGGGCCGCGCCGCCGCCGTCGAGCTGACGGAGTACCTGAACATCGGCGATCGCCGCTGAGCCGCGATTCGGCCACCGGCGCTGACCCGACCAGGAACCGGCTTCAGCGTTCCGCGCCGAGCCCCGGCTCGAAGACCGGGACCGCGCCCCGACCCGGCGACCGGCAGCGCCCGCGAGTTCAGAGACCGGCCGTGAACGTGTCCGGGTTCGGACCGATACGACCGCCGCGGTCGAGGGCGTTGATCGCGTCCATCTGCTCGGGTGTGAGCTCGAAGCCGAACACATCGAAATTGGCGGCGATCCGGGACGGCGTGACCGACTTCGGGATGACGATATTGCCGAGCTGCAGGTGCCACCGGATGATCACCTGGGCGGGCATCCGGTCGAGTTCCTCGGCGATCGCGGTGATGGTCCGGTCCTCGAGCATGGTGCCCTGGCCGAGCGGGCTCCACGCCTCCGTGGCGATCGCGTTCGCGGCGTGGAATTCGCGCAGCTCGCGCTGGGCGAGGCCGGGGTGCAGCTCGATCTGGTTGACGGCCGGGATCTCGCCGGTCTCCTCGATCACCCGGCGGAGGTTCGCCACGGTGAAATTGGACACGCCGATCGACCGGACCCGGCCCTGTCGCTTGAGCTCCTGGAAGGCGCGGAAGGTGTCGACGAACTTGTCGGCGATGGCCACCGGCCAGTGGATCAGGTACAGATCCAGGTAGTCGAGGCCGAGCTTGTCCATGCTCACGTCGAAGGCGCGCAGCGTGGCGTCGTAGCCCTGGTCGGAGTTCCACAGCTTGGTGGTGACGTAGACCTCGTCGCGCGGCAGCCCGAACGCGCGGATGGCCTGCCCAAGGCCCTCCTCGTTGCCGTAGATCGCGGCGGTATCGATGCTGCGGTAGCCCGCCTCGAGCGCGGCGGTGACGACGTCGAACACATCCTCGGGCGGCACTTGGAACACGCCGAATCCGAGTTGCGGGATGACGTTGCCGTCGTTCAGCACGATCGACGGCACGGCGGAGGTCTCGCTTCGGAAGCTCACCCGATCGACCGTAGAAGTGCGCGGGCGAACCGTCAACGACGCTTACGCGCGTGTTGGCACCCGCCAAAACGCGCGAACCAGCCATTTCGCTCGACGACGCGTCCCCGCGCTCGGTCTTGCGCGGTCCGGAAGGACGGTTCAGTGGCCCGCCGGAAGGCCGAGCCTGCGGTAGCGCTGGTGCCGTGCGCGTTCGAGATCGTGCAGGGGCAGGTCACGCAGGCGGCTCAGTTCTTCGCCGATGGCGGCGACCATGCGGCGGGCGAAGTCGACGGGTTCGTCGGCGGCGTCGGGGCGTTCCGGAACGATGCGGTCGACAATGCCGTCGGCGAGCAACGCGGGGGCGCTGATGCGTTGGGCGGCGGCGAGTTCCGGCGCGTGTTCGGTGTCGCGGAAGACGATCGCGCTGGCGCCTTCCGGGGGCAGCGGGGCCAGCCAGCCGTGCGTGGCGGCCAGGACGCGGTCGGCGGGCAGCAGCGCGAGCGCGCCGCCGCCGGTGCCCTGGCCGAGCAGCACCGAGACGGTCGGGGTGTCCAAGGTCACCAAATCGGAGATGCAGCGGGCGATCTCCGGGGCGAGACCGCGCTCCTCGGCCTCCTTGGACAGCGCCGCGCCGACGGTGTCGATCACCAGCACCAGCGGCAACCGCAACTCCTCGGCCAACGCCATGCTGCGCCGCGCCTCGCGCAACGCGGCCGGTCCCATCGTCTCGCCGAGGCGTCCGGCGCGATCGTGCCCGAAGACCACGCACGGCTGTCCGCGGAACCTGGCCAGCGCGTGCACCACGCTGCGATCGGTCTCGCCCTGACCGGTGCCGCTGAGCGGAACCCGTTGCGTGACATGGCGCAGCAGATCGCGGAGGCCGGGCCGGTCGGGGCGGCGCGAGGCGAGCACCGATCGCCAGGCGGCGTCCGGATCGGCGCCGGTGGCGACCGATTCGGTTCGGCCGCTCGAACTCTCGCGGGAGACGACGCCGGGTTCGGAGGCGGGCAGCACTGTGCCGGGCCGCTCGATCGTCGATTTCGGTCCCGCCTGCCGAGGACCGGTCCCGATCGCGTCGTCCGCCCGTACTTCTCCGCTGAGCACGCTCAGTGCGCGATGGGCGATCCTGCGGAAGACGTGCACCGGCACCACGCCGTCGATGACACCCCGGTGGTACAGGTTCTCCGCGACCTGCACGCCCTCCGGAAAATCCTTGTCGTACAACGCCTTGTAGACGCGCGGACCGAGGAATCCGATCAGCGCGCCAGGCTGGGCGAAGGTCATGTGGCCGAGCGAACCCCACGACGCGAACACACCACCCATGGTGGGGTCGCGCAGGTACACGAGGTAGGGGTGTCCGACGGCTTTGTGCACGGCGATCGCGCCGGCGATCTTCACCATCTGCACGAAGGCGACGGTGCCCTCCTGCATGCGGGTGCCGCCGGAGGTCGGGGACGCGACGAGGGGAAGCCCGAGCTCGGTCGCGCGCTCGACGGCGGCGACGATGCGTTCGGCCGCCGCGACGCCGATCGAGCCCGCGAGAAACCCGAACTCGCAAGCGACAACGGCCACCCGGCGACCGCGCAACAGTCCTTCACCGGTGAGCACCGACTCGTCGGTGCCCGCCGCGACCGTCGCCTTGCGCAGATCCTCGCGATAACGCGGAGAAGCGGCCACCTCGAGCGGTGGCCGGTCCCAGCTGACGAAGGACTCCGCGTCGAGCAATTGCCCGAGCCACTCACGCGCCGAAATCCGCATCGCGCGAGCATATCGGCACGATCGGACGGCACAGCCGCCCGCTGCGGAACGGTCGGTGACGAGACAGCCGCGGCGAACCGCGGCCGCCCCCGTGATCAGTACCCCTGCATGACCTTGCGCAAGGCGTATTCGGTGAGCGAGACCAGCGCCTGCTTGGCGGGCTCGCGCCGACGCGCGTCGATGGACAGGATCGGCACATCCGCGGGCACCGCCAGTGCCTGACGGATGTCCTCGATCGGGTAACGCGGTGCGTCGTCGAATTCGTTGAGCGCCACCAGGAACGGCAGGTTGCGCGCCTCGAAGTAGTCGACGGCCGCGAAGCTGTCCTCCAGCCTGCGGGTGTCGACGAGAACCACGGCGCCGATGGCGCCGCGGATCAGGTCGTCCCACATGAACCAGAACCGGTACTGGCCCGGCGTACCGAACAGATACAGCACCAGATCGTCCGCGAGGCTGATCCGGCCGAAGTCCATGGCCACCGTGGTGGTGGACTTCATCGGAATGCCGGTCAGATTATCGATTCCGGTACTGGCATTGGTCACCAATGCCTCGGTACGCAGCGGAACGATCTCCGAGACAGCACCGACCAACGTGGTCTTGCCGACACCGAAGCCGCCAGCGACCACGATCTTCGCCGACGTGGGCTTGCTGGTGCGGGTATCGACCTGCGCCGTCGAATCAAATACGCCGGAGTCCACTGAGAACCCTTTCGATCAGCTCGCGACGTTCATCGTCGCTGGAATCGTCTTTCAAAGTCGCGGAAACGCGCACATGACCGGCCTCGATCAGGTCGGCAACGAGTACCCGTGCCACACCTATCGGAATTCCCAGTCGAGCCGCTACTTCGGCAACGGACGGCGATTCTCTGCACAACTCCACGATTGACGTTTCGATGTTGGTCAGTTCGAACTGCCGCTCCAGGGCGACCGGATGCGATGCGACGAGCGCCTCCAACGCCAACTCGACCGTGGGCCTGGTACGGCCCGCGGTCAACGAGTATGGGCGAACGAGGCTCGGCTCGGCGCTCCCCACGCGGTGATCTTCTATGTCCATCCCACCATCAGGAACCCATCGTGACGCGTGGCGTGGCCTGCACAGTCTGGCCAACACGCTCGACCAACAGAGCCATCTCGTATCCGACCTGTCCGATGTCGCAGGACGTGTTGGTCAGTACCGCGAGATAGGAGCCGTCGCCCACCGCCATCAGCAGTAGGTATCCGTGCTCCATCTCGACGACCGACTGCAGCACCGTACCGCCCTCGAACAGGTTCGAGACGCCGACGGAGAGGCTGGCAAGGCCGGCGGTGACCGCCGAGAGCTGTTCAGCGCGGTCGACGGGCAGCTGGGCACTCGCGGCCATGAGTAGGCCGTCAGCCGAGACCAGGACGGCATGAGCTACGCCAGGAACCTCGTTGGCGAAGTTCGAAACCAGCCAATCCAGCTGACGGTTCGTACCACCTAGATCGGGGTTCATCGGTCTCCTTTGTCTCCGGTTAGGTTCATTTCTCTCATCGCACGGCCATCCCGGACGCCCTGCTGGTGACGGCTCAAGCTGGACCTGATCGATTCCGGATCTCGGCGCGGCGCCCGATCCGCGGAGCCGCTGACGGCGCCGGGGACCAGCCTCCCGCCCGGATTGCGTTGAGGCAAGCCCGCGGCGGTTTTTGTTTCGGCTTGCGCCTCGCTGGCCCGGCGTGCGGCCTGCCAACCCTCGTCGCCCGGCGACTCGAAGGAGGCCGCGACCTGGGACCGATCCGGGTTCGGATCGGCCAGCCATGCCGACATCATCTCGGCGAAGATCGGGCTGTCCATCGGCGACCCGGACTCGACCGCGGGCTGCAGGCGGGTCTGGAAGAACGAGGCCGTCTTCGACGGGTTGGATTTGTAGCTGTGCTTGCCGGGGTCGCGGCCGCCCGTAGGCGTGCTCGACTCGGCTTCCTTCTTGTCCGAGCCGGTCGCGGCTGGCTGCACGGTCCGTTCCCGTTGCGGCAGGCCGACTCCCGGCGGTACCTCGCGCTGCGGCATCACCGTCGCGCCGGGATCGCGCTGCGGCAGACCGCCGGGCGACGGCGCGGCCGACGGACGCTGCGGCAGACCGCTCGGCGCCTCGCGCTGCGGCAGGCCGGTCGACGCGGCAGGCCGCTGCGGCAGGCCACCGGGCGCCTGCTCCCGGCGCGGAGCGCCGCTGGCGCCCGGTTCGCGCAAGGGCAGTCCGTTGCCGGTCTGCGGACGCTGGGATAGGCGATTCGCGGCGGGATCGCGCTGCGGCAGACCACCGGAGGCGAAATCGCGCTGCGGCAGACCACCGGACTCACGCTGCGGCAAACCACCCGACGCGGACTCACGCTGCGGCAGACCACCGGCAGCCGAATCACGCTGCGGCAAACCACCCGACGCGGACTCACGCTGCGGCAGACCACCGGCAGCCGAATCACGCTGCGGCAAACCACCCGACGCGGACTCACGCTGCGATAGACCGGCGAACGGATCGCGCTGCGGCCGACCAGTGGCCGAATCGCGTGCGGGCGCACCGTTCGCACCGGGCTCCCGCTGCGGCAGGCCGCTCGGCGCCGCGTCGCGCTGCGACAGACCGTTCGCGGCGCCCTCGCGCTGCGGCAGGCCCGAAGACTGACGCGGCGGCATCCCGTTGGCGCCGGGCTGGCGCTGCGGCAGACCGCCCGCGGCCTGATCGCGCTGCGGCAGACCACCCGATGCCGACTCACGCTGCGGCAGACCACCGGAAGCGGCATCCCGCCCCGGCGGCTTGAGGGCAGCGGAATCACGCGGCGCCAGGCTCGAAGCGGCATCCCGTGCGGGCGCGCCGTTCGTGCCGGGCTGGCGCTGCGGCAGACCCGTCGCGCTCGGCTTCGGCACACCGTTGGTGCCCGGCTGACGCTGCGGGAGATCGCCCGAGTTCGACGGCTCACGCTGCGGCAGCGACCCGCTGCCGGTGTTCGCACCGGTGCCGGTCGGCGGGGTGGGCGGCCGCTGCGGGCCGCCCGGGCCTAGGTTGCGCTTGGGCAGGCTCGCCGCGGCTAGCTTGCCGCGCTGCGGACCGCTCGGCGGCGTCTGGCCGGGCTGCGGGCGCAGGGTCGGACTCGACTGGGCCGAGTCCTGGCGCAATCCGGTCGCCATCGAGTTGCCCGGCTGCCGCTGCGGAAGTCCGCCTTGGGCGTCGCCGTTCGGCTCGGCGGACTTGGCGACCGGGATCGGGCCGCTCACGCCGGGATCGACGGTGACCATCATGTTGCCGCCGGGCGTGCGGGTGATCGAACGCATCTGCATCGACTGCGACGACTGGCGCTGCGGCGCGGCGGGCGACGGGGTGGGCGTCACGGGCTGCGCGTCCGAGATCGGTCCACCGGCGACGATCAGACCCACCGGCACGTGCACGGTCACGGTCACGCCGGGATCGCGTGCGGTGTCGAAGGTCGGGCGCAGTCGCACGGTCAGGCCGTGGCGCTCGGCCAGGCGGCCGACCACGAACAGACCCATGTGGCGCGCGGTATCGGGGCCCGGCTCGGCGGTCTGCTCGAGCTTCCTGTTGATCTCGGCCATCTCCGAGGGCGGCATACCGATGCCGCGGTCGGCGACCTCGATGAGCATGCCCTGGTCGTGCGCCTGCGCGAAGGTGAACTTCACGTCCGTCTCGGGCGGCGAGGCGCGCAGCGCGTTGTCCAAGAGCTCGGCGAACAGGTGCGCGAGGTCGGAGGCGGCCGGTTCCTTCAGCGAGCCGCGCGGCGTGGCGCCGAGCTTGACTCGCTCGTAGTCCTCGACCTCGGAGATCGCGGCACGCAGCACGTCGGCGATCTCGACGGGCGCGGACTTGGCGCGGCGCTGTTTGGTGCCGGCCAGAATCAGCAGGTTGTCGCCGTTACGGCGCATACGAGCGGCGAGATGGTCCAGCCGGAAGAGGTTCTCCAACAGGCGGGGGTCCTTCTCGTCGTACTCCATCGCCTCGATGAGGCTGAGCTGATGGTCGACCAGCGACTTGGAGCGCCTGGCCAGGGTCTCGAACATATCGTTCACCTGGCGACGCATCTGCGCCTGGTCGCTCGCGAGGCGCAGCGCCTGGCCGTGGATGTCGTCGACGGCGCGCGCCAGCTGGCCGATTTCCTCGGTGCTTCGCACCGGCATCGGCTCCAGCGGCACGTCTTCCGGCTTGGCGCCGTTACGCAGCTGGGCGACCTCGTGCGGCAGGTCGCTCTCGGCGACGCGCAGCGCGGCGAGGCGAAGGCGGTGCAGCGGCACGATCATCGAGCGCGCGACGAACACCGCGAGCAGCAGCGCCGCGAGGATGGTCGCGATGACGATCGCGGTGTAACTCCACGCGTCCCGGTTGGCCGTGGCGGCCAGCGAGTCCATCGCGCTGTCGATGTCCTTGGTCGCCTTGGCGACGACGAGCTCGTAGACGTCGACGCTGCCGGTCAGCGAGTTCTTCAGCTCACCGATCGGGATCTTGCCCGCCTGCGCCTCGGGGCTGTTCAGCAGCGAGACGCGGTTGTCGATGCCCGCGCGCAGATCCGCGATCGAGGCGTCGCCGTCGGGGAACCGGTGCGCGAGCACGTTGAGCAGCTGCCGCTCGGAGTTCGCCGCGATCAGGAAGGACTGGATGCCCGACTCGGTGCTGTGCAGCACGTCGTTGAACGCGGCCAGCTCGCTGACCAGGGTGGCTCGGGTGTTGAGCGAGTCGACCAGGCGCAGCTTCGCGGCGTCCAGCGCCGGGTCGGACACCTGCGAGACCGTGCTCTCCACGATGCTCACGCTGTCGTTGCGGATCCGGTCGATCCCGCCGAGCGCCTCCGCCGGGTCGGCGGCGGCCTTGCCCCTGGACAGGATCGCCTTGGCCTCGGTGATCATGTTCTGCAGCGCGGACTCGGCCTTCGGCTGACCGGACAGGTTGCTCACCGCGCTCTGCGCGGCGGCGATCGCCTTGTCGAGGTCGCTGAGGTTCTGGTCGGTCACCACGCTCTGGCCTGGCAACAGCGAGACCATCTGCGAACCCGCGACCGTGGCCGCGTTCGCACTCAAGCCGGTGACGGCCGGGATCGCCTCGATGTTCTCGGCGACCCCTTCCAAGCGGTTCGCCTCGGTGAACTCCGAGGTAATCCTCGACACGCCGAGCCCCACCGCGACCGCCAGCGGCACGGCCAGAACCGCCGTAACCTTCCAGCGCAGGTCCCAATTGCCGAGCGCCCAGCGCTTCTTGCCGGACCTAGCGGCGTCACGCATCTCCCACTCACTTTCCAAACTGGCCCCATCCACGCGCCATCAGCGAACCTCCACAATCGCATGCTGGCTCGACGGGTGGAGCTGGCCGAGAACTGCGGCTGGCCGAGAAATTGCGTCTACGACGGCCCAAATAAGTGACATCAGATTCTAACGGATCAATAACAGCTTGGGTGACATCGAGTATAGCTACGGGCCTTGACCTGCCCGTTCCAGGCAAAACCAGAGGTCGCGGCACCCACCCGGGCGTCGCGTGAAGTCTGCCACAATCATGCAGATCTATCGAGGCGGGCATCGAGGCAAGCTAGGGAGTCACGGGTTTGAGCACAGCATCACAGGGTGATTCGGCGGGGGGCGGTGGCCGGGGACACGCGAAGCGGGACTACCGACCGGTCTATCAGACCAGCCTTGTCGATCCCGCCGAGTTCTGGGCCGAAGCCGCCGAAGCGATCGACTGGGAGGTGCCCCCCGGCCAGATCGTCGACACCACCGCCCGCCCCGTGGCCAGGTGGTTTCCCGATGCGAGCCTCAATACCTCCTTCAATGCCCTCGACCGCCATGTGCGCGGCGGCGCCGCGGACGAGGGAGGTCTGGCCGATCAGCCCGCCCTAATATACGACTCCGCTATGACCGGTGCCAAGGTCGTTTTCAGCTACGCGGAACTACTCGACGAGGTGGCGACCTTCGCCGGCGCGATGACCAGGCTCGGCGTCCGCAAGGGCGATCGTGTGGTCATCTACCTGCCGATGATCCCGGAAGCCGTGATCGCGATGCTCGCCTGCGCGCGGATCGGCGCGGTGCACTCGGTGGTGTTCGGCGGCTTCGCCGCGCCGGAGCTCGCCGCGCGCATCGATGACGCCCAACCTGTGCTCATCATCACCGCCTCCGGCGGCATCGAGCCGGGCCGCAAGATCGAATACCCGCCGATCGTCCTGCAAGCGCTCGACATCGCGAAGACCACCGCGCCCCGGCACGTGATCGTCAAGCAGCGCCCCGACCAGTTCACCCCCATCACCTTCGCCGCGCCCCAGGCCGCGACCGAGACGCTGCCGAGCTCGGCGGCGACCGTCGTGGCGCAATGGCTGGACTGGGAAGACGCCGTGCGCGACGCGGAGCCCGCGGATCCGGTGCCGGTGGCGGCCACCGATCCGCTCTACATCCTGTACACCTCAGGCACCACCGGGAAACCGAAGGGAGTGGTACGCGACAACGGCGGTCACGCGGTCGCGCTGGCCTGGTCGATGCGCAACATCTACGACGTCGGCCCCGGCCAGGTGATGTGGGCGGCGTCCGACGTCGGCTGGGTGGTCGGCCACTCCTACATCGTCTACGCGCCGCTGCTCGTCGGCGCGACAACGCTGCTCTACGAGGGCAAGCCGATCGGCACCCCCGACGCGGGCGCCTTCTGGCGGGTCATCGCGGAGCACGGCGTGCGCGTGCTGTTCACCGCGCCGACCGCGCTGCGCGCCATCCGCAAGGCCGACGCCACGGCCAAGCTGGCACGCAACTACGACCTGTCCTCGCTACGCGCGCTGTTCTGCGCGGGCGAGCGGCTCGACCCGGCCACCTACGAGTGGGCCACCGAGACCCTACTCGCCGACCGGCCCGACTGCCCGGTCGTCGACCACTGGTGGCAGACCGAGACCGGGTGGCCGATCTGCGCCAACCTGCTCGGCCTGCAAGAACTGCCGATCAAACCGGGCTCGGCCTCGGTCCCGGTGCCGGGCTACCGCCTTCGGGTGCTGGACGCCGAGGGCAACCCCGTCCCGGTGGGCACCGAGGGCAACATCGTGATCGGGCTGCCGATGCCGCCGGGCACGCTGACCGGGCTGTGGCAGGACGAGCCGCGGTTCAGCCGCTCCTACATGTCGGCCTTCCCCGGTCACTACCTGACCGGCGACTCCGGCTACTTCGACGAGGACGGCTACCTCTACGTCCTCGGCCGCAGCGACGACGTGATCAACATGGCCGGGCACCGGCTGTCCGCGGGCAGCATCGAAGCCGCGATCTCCGGGCACGAGGCGGTGGCCGAGTGCGCGGTGATCGGTCTGCCCGACGAGCTCAAGGGTCAGCGCCCGATCGCCTACGTGGTGCTCAAGGAGGGCGTCGAGGTCGACCCGGCCCGGTTGCGCGAGGAACTGGTCGAGCGGGTGCGCGAGCAGATCGGCGCGATCGCCACGCTGCACGACGCGGTGATCGTGGCCGGGCTGCCGAAGACCAGGTCGGGCAAGATCCTGCGCAAGACCATCCGGCAGATCACGGCGGGCGATCCCTACGACATGCCGTCCACCATCGAGGATCCGGCCGTGCTCGCGGCGCTGGAGGATCAGATCATCACCACGCGGGCCGACGAGGAGGCGAACGCGGCGTCGGACAACGGCGACGCGACCGTGCCGGACTCCGATCCCGTCGCGCCGTCCTGACGCACCGCGTCGTGGCGTCCTGACGCACCGCGTCGCGCCGTCCTGACGCACCGCGTCGTGACGTGATGGCGGGCGCATCGCGTCGTGCCGTCCCGGCGCAACACCCCTCAGAGCTTTCTCAGGGATCGTTCACACGCGTGCCAGCGCTTCGCAATAGCGTCGGATGCGCTTTCGCTCTATCCCTCGAAGAACTGGAGGCATTCCCGATGAACTCTTTCCGTCGCCGCACCGGTCTCGCCGCACTGGCCGCGGGCGGCATGGCCACGGTGGCCGTGCTCCTCTCTCCGGCCGTCGCGTCCGCAGACCCGACGGAACTCGTCGGTCCGCTGCTGAACTCGGACTGCACCTTCGCACAGGTCGACGCCGCCCTGCACGACCAGTCGCCGCAGCTGGCCGCGATGCTCGACGCGAACCCGGCCCAGAAGGCGGAATTGCAGCGCCGTTTCGACCAGCCGGTCGAGCAGCGCCGCGCCGAGTTCCAGCGCCTGCTCGCCGAGAACCCGGAGGCCGCGCGCGAGGCGGAGAACGATCCGCGCGCCGCCGGACTGCGCCAGACGATCGCGGCCGTCGCGGCGACCTGCCACAACTACTGATCGACTCCTGACCGACGACCGCACCCGCGACCGGCAGAATGAACGACGTGACCCCCTCGACGCCGACCGTCCTCGTTGTCGACGACGACGAGGACGTGCTCGCCTCTGTCGAACGCGGGCTGCGGCTGTCCGGTTTCCGGGTGCTGGTCGCCCGGGACGGCGCCGCGGCGCTGCGCAGCGTCGGCGAGCACGCTCCCGACGCCATCGTGCTGGACATGAACATGCCGGTGCTGGACGGCGCCGGCGTGGTGACCGCGCTGCGCGCCATGGGCAACGAAGTGCCGATCTGTGTGCTCAGCGCCCGCGCCTCGGTGGACGACCGGATCTCCGGCCTGGAATCCGGCGCCGACGACTACCTGGTGAAACCGTTCGTGCTCGCCGAGCTGGTCGCGCGCATTCGCGCGCTGCTGCGCCGTCGCACCGACACGCCCGCCCCTGCCACACCCGGCGCGATCACCGTCGGACCGCTCGAGGTCGACGTCGCCGGTTATCGCGCGCTGCTGCACGGCACCGAGATCGAGCTGACCAAGCGAGAATTCGAGCTGCTTTCCACGCTGGCGCGCAACGCGGGCGTGGTGCTTAGCCGGGAACGTCTGCTGGAACTGGTGTGGGGCTACGACTTCGCCGCCGACACCAACGTGGTCGACGTCTTCGTCGGCTACCTGCGCCGCAAGCTGGAGATCGGCGACACCCCGCGCCTGCTGCACACCATCCGCGGCGTCGGCTTCGTGCTGCGAGCGCCGAAATGAATCCGAACGTACCGTGAAAACGCGTGGGCGCAGGACCTTCTCGCTTCGCACCCGGGTGGCGGGTGCGGCGGCGGCCGGCGCCGTCATCATCGTGACCGTGCTCAGCGCGATCACCGTGCAGGCGATCGAGCGCAACAATCTGCAGCAGAGCGATCAGCAACTCGCGGTCGCGTCTCGCCTCGTCCTGCTCGACCCGGTGATCGCGGTGGGCGTGCTCGGCTTGACCGGACTCAACGACGACATGGCGATCACGGTGCGCGACAGCGGGTCCGTGGTGGCGAGCAGCCCGGTCCAGCTGCCGAACCTGGCCACCGGATCGCGCACCGTGACCGTGGGCGGCGTCCCGTACCGCGTGCTCACCACGACGGAGAATCAGCCGCCGGATCGCACTGTCTCCCTTGGCATTCCGGCCGACGAAGCGGCCCGTGCCACCGCCGAGCAGCAGCGCTGGGTGATGGGCGGCGCACTGCTCGCGGTGGCCGCGGCGGGCGCGCTCGGCTGGTTGCTCGCGGGCCGCGCGGTGCGCCCGATCGTCGACCTCACCCATCAGGTCGGCACGCGCAGCGCCTTCCCCGACCCCGACAATCCGCATCCCCCGGTCGACGGGAAGGGCATGCGCGAGGCCGAGAAACTCGCCGACGCGGTGAACCGCATGCTGCAACGGGTCGACCAGGCGCAGGAGGAGACCGCGGCCGCGCTGGAGACCGCGCGCGATTTCGCCGCCGTCTCCGCCCACGAACTACGCACCCCGCTCACCGCAATGCGCACCGACCTGGAGGTGTTGCGCACCCTCGACCTCGACGAGGCGCAGCGCGCGGAGATCCTCGCCGACCTGCAACGCAGCCAGGGCCGGGTGGAGACCACCCTCGCCGCGCTGGAACGGCTCGCCACCGGCGATCTCACCAATCAACGCGACCACGTGGACACCGACGTCGGCGACCTCTGCGACCAGGCCGCGCACGACGCCATGCGCCACTTCCCCGGCCTGACCGTGCGCATCGAGACCGACGCGGAACTGGTGACCCGCGGCCTGCCCGCGGGTCTGCGCCTCGCGGTGGACAACGCGTTGGCCAACTCGGTGAAGCACGGCAGGGCCACCGAGGCGCTGGTCTCGGCGCACCGGACGCCGCACGGGCACATCGTGATCGCCGTCGACGACAATGGCCGCGGTATCCCGGTCGAGGAGCGCGCCGCGGTCTTCGAGCGGTTCTACCGGGGTAGTCAAGCGAGCAAAGGCGGCTCCGGACTCGGCCTAGCGCTGGTCGCCCAGCAGGCCCAATTGCACGGCGGGCGGGCGTATTTCGAGGAAAGTCCGCTGGGCGGCGCCCGGTTGGTCCTCGAACTGCCGGAGCGGCATCGCACCGATCAGCCCGCGTCGAACGGGTCCCGCGTCCGCTGAATCCCTTGCCCTTACCGAACTCTCAGAGAAACGCCAAGGGGGCCGTTAGCAGCGGTCCTTATGGTCGGTGATCGTGATCGGACATCGCGCCCGCTGGGCCCTGCTCGCCGTTGGGATCGTCACCGCAGGAGCGATCGGGGGTGGAGTCACCGCCTGTGCGAGCTCGGGTTCCGCGCCGTCGGGGATCGCCTTGGTCAACGCCGACAGCGGACCGACCGGCGCGCGCATCGTGCAGGCGCTCGAGCAGGACGGCGCGGGCTACGAGTGGACGATGGCGAAACCGGGCGAGGCGAACACCGACGACTACGCGGCCGTCATCACGCTGCCCGCCGACCTCACCGAGTCCATGGGCACGCTGGCCGGTCCGGTGCCGCAGCGCGCCATCGTCACCGTCGCCGCCAACGACGACGCCGACGGCGACCTGGTTAACGGGGCGATCCAGGCGGTGACGCACCGCATCGGCGCGACCGGGGTGGACGCGGCGCTCGCCGCCGTCGCCCAGGCCCGCAGCCAGCTCACCGGGGTGCAGTTCACCGCCCAGCTGCTCGGCGCGGGCGTGAACGCCGCGGCCGCGGGCGCGGACCAGTTCAGCGCGGGCGCCGACCAGCTGCTCGGCTTCCTGGATTTCGCGAAAGCGGGCTCCGCCCAGCTGACTTCGGCCATCGCCATGCTCAACGACACCGTCGACGGCGCGGTCGTGCAGGCGAATCAGCTCGCCGAGGCGCTGGATTCGACCGGCATCACGATCGCGCAGGTACAGCAGACCGCGGGCACCGTCAGCTCCGGACTGGACCAGATCCTGCCGCTGCTGCGCGCGCTGCCCTTCGCCAACGATCCGGCGCTGGCCGACATCATCGGCAAACTCGAAGCGCTGCGCGCCGTCTCGGGCCAGGCGGGCTCCCAGCTGGACGGCCTCGACCTGCTGGTCGGCGGCGCCGTCGACCCGAACACCGATCTCGGCGCCCTGCTGCGCACCGTCGTCGGCCGCCTGCAATCCGCGAGCGCCCAGCTGAACGAAGGCGCCGAGCTCGCAGAAGGACTCCCCCGGCTCGCCGAACAGGGCGGCGCGCAACTGGTCGACGCGATCGGCCAGCTCACCGGCGGCGTCACCCAGCTCCAGCAGATCGTGACCAACCTCAACACCCAGACCGGCAAGGCCATGGACGCCCTACCCGTCCGCAGCACCACCCAGCAGTCCGCGATCGCCCTCGCCCTCACCGACCCGGTGGAAATCGTCCGCGAATGAGCTCGCGCGTCACGCCGACCAGCCGTGCCGACGTGGTGCGCCCAGTTGCTCGTCCTCGGTGTCCCGCAGCCGCCGCGCGGCGCGGTCGAGCCAGGACGCGAATGTGGTCGCGAGGTCGCCGGGCGTGGTCGGTCGCACGCTGACGTGCTGAGCGCGGATCTCCGTGTAGCGGCCGTCCTCGGCGATGTCGTACCACTGCAATGTGTCCTCCGCTTCCGGGCGGGTGTGCAGTGGGCCGACGCGCAGCCCGGCCGAGCCGCCGCCGTCGGCGGGCCGTCCCAGCAGCCGCTGATACCGCTCGCGCGGAGTGTTGCGAGCGTTGTCCCGCAGGTAGGTGCCGCGGTTCGGGCGCAGGTCGTCGGGATGGAAGGTGGCGGGCGGTCGCTTGCCCGGCGGGCAGGGCGGAAGTGCTTTCACGATCTGGACGGCCAGCGATTCCGGACCGCAGGTCCGTAGCCGGATCGGCCCGTTCTCCTCAGCGAGGACGGTCTGGAACGCGACCACCGCGTGCGAGCTGTTGCGGGCGCCGACGATTCGGTACTGCTTGACATCACCCGTGCTGTTCTTGTGCTTGCGCGAGCCACCCAGGATCTCGATGCGCATGTCCGAAGTGGACAGTGTGTGCATGGCGAATTCGATCTCCTCCAGCTCGTCGCCGGTGTAGCTCGCCCGCACCCGGAGGCGGTGCTGGTCGAAATCGTTCTGGACGGCGAAACGGCTGAGGTACTTGAGCGGGCGCGGGAACCGGTCGTTGGCGTCGCTGTACCAGAGCGCCGCGAAATCCTCGGGGTCCCAGTTCCATTCGGGCATGTCGGGTCCGTTCGGTGGTGCGAGTGATCGGGAGACGGGTCGGCCGCGCCAAGGTCTGGGGCGTGCCGTGCCGGTCAGGCGGAGGATTGGTGGCGCGGCCGCGCGCCGGGTCGTGCGCGTGCGGGTCGGCCGCGCGCCGCTACTCGGGCGGATGTTCCCCGATCACGCCGCCCGGCGCTGTTTTCGGCAGCTCGCCGAGCAGTTCCTCGGTGTTCTCCATGGTGATCAAGTACTCCGGGATCTTGTGGTCGGCGTCGTCCTCGGACTTGCCGCCGGGGCGGGCGCCGAGTCCGCCCATGCCGGGCATACCCGCCATGCCGCGGGCCGGGGTCGCGGCTGCCGCGGCAGCTCCGGCCGGACTCGCTCCCGGCGCACCCGGGGTGCCCGGGATACCGCGCCCCGGCGACGGCGTCCCGGTGCCGGGTCCGGGGATGCCAGGACCCGGACCGCCCGGCGTTCCAGCAGGATTGGTGCCCGTGGGCACGGTCGGCTGGTTGGCGCCGGGCTTGGTGGGATCGGTACCGGCCGGGGTTGTCGAACTCGGCGTGGTGTCCGTGGAAGTCGGGTCGGTCGAGGTGTCCTCGGTCGTCGGCTCGTCGGTCGGGTCGTCTTCGGTGCCCGGCTCCCCCGTGGTGGGGTCCTCGGTACCCTCCGGATCGTCCCCGTTGTTCACACCCGTGTTCGTCGGGCCTCCGTTTCCATTCCCATCGTCGTCGCCCGTGTCTTTGGTGGGCGCCGAGATGTCGAGCGGATTGGTCGGATCGATCGGCTTCGGCAATACCGGGATCTGCCCGTCGAGGTCGACGAAAGGCGTGACGTAGTAGTCCTTCATCACCGCCTGGGCTTCCTCCTGGCGGTCTTCGATCACACCGTCGCGGTTGGTGCCGACCCACGGCCAGGAGTCCTTGTGCCACCAAGGTTTTTCCTCGACGGGCTCGGGGAGGCGGCTGTTGGTGTCGACGATGGCTTGGGCGGCGGCCCAGACCCGGGTGCTGAGATTGCTCAGCGGGGTGGTCAAGTCGTGTGCCGACTTCGTGTACCGCTGAATGGCATCGCGAGCGTTGTTCGCGGCGTTGCCTTCCCAAGCGCCCGCGATCGACTTCTGAATACTCGCGTTGAACACCTCGACGCCTGCCTCCCACTGCGCGGACAGGTCGCTGTATCGGCCCGCGATGCTGTACGCGTTGGCCGGCTGGAGCGGATTGAAGGCGCCGCTGATCTCGAAATGCTTGTATTTGTTCGGACGTTCGCCGCCATCGGTGATGCGGGCCGGTTCGTTCTCGTTCACGGCTACGGTCCTTCCGGCGCGAGGACCTCGGGCTGACCGACACCGGGCTTGCTTTGAGCGGGGTCGATGGGGGTCAGCTGTTCAGGAAGACGGGCCAAGATCTTGTTCACACGCGCCGCGAAGTCGGCATCGGCGTCCACGTAGCGCTGGCGGATCTCGCGGTGGAGCGTTTGGATGTCCTCGACGATTCTGAAGTGATCTTCAAGTATCGCGTGGATACTGTTGTCGGAGCCTTTGCCTTTGGTGCGAAACCGGTCGACCAGGGTTTGCGCTGAGGTGAGAATCGCGTTGTCGGCGCCGATCCCCCACTGTGCCTTGTCGATTTCCGAAATCGCTTGCGCCTCGTGCTGCATCGCGCGAATCGCCAGTTTGAATCGCTCACAGTCGCGGTCTATGTAGACGAAGTCTTCCGGTTCCATCCGCAATCCGAGGCGGCCTTCTCTGGCATCCGTGATCAAGTTGGCGATTGGCCGCGTCTCGTTCTCGCTCATTGGTTTTCCCTCCCACAGAACACGGGCTGCCGCCGTTTGCTCAGGCGCCCGCCGGTAGCGTGGGCACGACCTTCTCCGCCAAGGTCATGCCCAGCTGACACGTATCGATATGTCCGGTGTCTCGATTCGAGGCCGGGTTGTCGAGGTGGAACTCGAGCGTGCCGCCTTTGATCTCCACGTTGATACTGCATACCTCCGCGGCCCGGGTATCGCTTCGTCGAGCCGAGATCGCCGGACGACCGGCGATCGTGACTTCCCGGACGTCGTTGAAGTAGTGCTCGCGAACGTACGGAATGGTGAGATTCGATGACTGGATCGCGACGGAGTAGCCGCTGCCACCGGCGACCCAACGGCAGCCTCGCCACTTGGTGCCGTCCGGGCCATCCGCGTTCGCCTTGTTGTCCGCGAAGGCTTTCACCAACCGCTCCGACTTCAAAACGCTCTCCGGCACATCCGTACACGGGTTGTAACTCTTCGGCACATCCACCGCCAACCCCGACGCCGTCGTCGCGCTGGTAGCCGCGGAACTCGGCCGCGCCTCCCCCTCGGTAGACCCCCCGCACCCCGCCAGTCCAACCCCCGCGGCGAGCACCCCCACCATCAGCACGGCCTTGTCCATCGCCCGCATGCTCACCCTGCTTCCCCTCCGCGCGTAGGTCTTCCGGCGACTATAACCAACGCCCACACCGCGAGTCGGTCCGACGACAGCGGCTCGAAGCGCAGGCGACGGCCACCCACGTCGGAGAAGCGACGGCGCCGAACAATGCCCACACTCTCTTCGACGCACCGAAACGCGTTCCGGTTCCACCGAATCGCGCCGGATACGACTGTGGCCCGCACTCCGGGGAGTACGGGCCACGATCTCGTCGCTTACGACAAGACGTCGATCAGGTCGATCACGAAGACCAGGGCCTTGCCGGAAAGGTGGTGACCCGCACCGGCCGGGCCGTAGGCGAGCTCCGGCGGGATGGTGAGCTGGCGGCGGCCGCCGACCTTCATGCCGGGGATGCCGTCCTGCCAGCCCTGGATCAGGCCGCGCAGCGGGAAGACGATGGTCTCCCCGCGCTTCCACGACGAGTCGAACTCCTCGCCGCTGTCGAATTCGACTCCGACGTAGTGCACCTCGACGGTGCCGCCGGGCACGGCTTCCTTGCCCTCGCCGACGGTGATGTCCTTGATCACGAGCTCGGTGGGCGCGGGGCCCGCTTGGAATTCGACAACCGGCTTGGTCATTCGGCTATCCCCTTCGATAGGTGGGTTGGATTGTCAGCGGTTGGTGATCTCGCGGTAGTCGCGCGCGCCGTATCCGGTGTAGATCTGGCGCGGACGACCGATTTTCAGCGGCTCGCTGTGCATTTCGCGCCAGTGCGCGATCCATCCGGGCAGCCGGCCCATCGCGAACAGCACGGTGAACATGCGGGTCGGGAAGCCCATGGCCTTGTAGATGACGCCGGTGTAGAAGTCGACGTTCGGGTACAGCTGACGCGAGATGAAGTAGTCGTCGGTGAGCGCGGCCTCTTCGAGCGCCTGGGCGATGTCGAAGAGCTCGTCGTCGCCGCCGAGCTTGCGCAGGATCGCGTCGGCGTGCTTCTTGGCGATGGAGGCGCGCGGGTCGTAGTTGCGGTAGACGCGGTGCCCGAAGCCCATGAGCTTCACGCCGTCTTCCTTGGCCTTGACCTTGCGGATGAACTCCTTGACATCGCCGCCCTGGGCCTTGATGTCGTCGAGCATCTCCAGCACGGCCTGGTTGGCGCCGCCGTGCAGCGGGCCCCACAGCGCGTTGATGCCGCCGGACACCGAGGTGAACAGGTTGGCGTCCGAGGAACCGACCAGGCGCACCGTGGAGGTGGAACAGTTCTGCTCGTGGTCGGCGTGCAGGATCAGCAGCATGTCCAGCGCGGCGGCCACTTCGGGGTCGACCTCGTAGGGCTCGGCCGGGAAGCCGAAGGTCATCCGCAGGAAGTTCTCCACCAGGCTCAGCGAGTTGTCCGGGTAGAGGAACGGCTGGCCGACGGACTTCTTGTACGAGTAGGCCGCGATGGTCGGCAGCTTGGCGAGCAGGCGGATGGTGGACAGCTCGACCTGCTCGGGGTCGCGCGGGTCCAGCGAGTCCTGGTAGTAGGCCGACAGCGCGTTCACCGCGGAGGAGAGCACCGGCATCGGGTGCGCGTTGCGCGGGAAGCCGTCGAAGAACCGCTTCAGATCCTCGTGCAGCAGCGTGTGGCGGCGGATCCGGTCGGTGAACTCGTCGAGCTGGGCCTGGGTCGGCAGCTCGCCGTAGATGAGCAGGTAGCTGACCTCGATGAAGGTCGAGGACGCGGCCAGCTGGTCGATCGGGTAGCCGCGGTAGCGCAGGATGCCCGCTTCGCCATCGATGTAGGTGATCGCCGACTTGGTCGGGGCGGTGTTCATGAAACCGGGGTCGTATGTGACGTACCCGGTGCTGGCCAGCATTTTGCCGAGGTCGACACCGTCGTTGCCTTCGGAGGCTTCGGTGATCGTCATGGCGTATTCGCCACCCGGGTAGCTCAGCACCGGTTTGGCGTCGTTGATGTCGTTCTCGGGCACGGAAGGATCCCTCTCAGGCTAGGACCGTCGGCATCGAAGTGCGGTCGGCACGGCGGTGCGATTACCTAGACGCTAGTCGCTGTCCACGCGGCCCGGCCACGAGGGTGCCCACCGGACGACCTCACAAACGCCGTGTCGTCACGTGAGGTTTCGGCGGTCAGGCGGGCAGCGATTCGGTGTGCGCGCGAGCGACCCGGTAGCGAACGAAAGCCGGGAAGGCCAAGGCGGCCAGCACGACCCCGATCACCACGAGCACTCCGCCGCCCGCCGCGGCGACAGCGGTACCCAGGCTCGCCGCGGCAAAACCGTGGGCAACATCACCGATCCGCGGGCCGCCCGCGACCACCACGATGAACACGCCTTGCAGCCTGCCGCGCATCTCGTCGGTGGCGACCGTCAGCAACATCGTGGTGCGCAGCGCGGCGGAGACCATGTCGACCGCGCCGCCGAAGGCCAGGAACGCCACCGCGATCCACAGCCAGACCCCGAGCCCGAACAGGTGACCGGCCAAGCCGACCGCGAGTCCGAAGCCGACCATCGCGACGCCCCACAGCGCGATGCAGACGACGACGGCCAGCCCTTGGCGGCGGATGCGCGGAATCCAGCCGGAGAACACGCCGCCGAGCACGGCGCCCGCCGACATGGCCGCGAACAGCAGGCCGAGCGCCACGCCGCCGCTGGCCGGGTCGGCGAAGGTCTCGTGCGCGATCTGCGGGAACAGCGCGCGCGGCATGCCGAACACCATGGCGATGACGTCGACGAGGAACGACGCGAGCAGGATGCGCTGGGTGGCCAGGTAGGTGAAACCGTCCAGGACCGTGCGGAATCCGGCCCGGCGCGCGTCGCCGGTCGGCGGGAACGCGGGCAGCCGCCAGACCGCCCACAGCGTGACGAGCAGTGCGATGGCGTCGACGAGATACAGCGTGGACAGCCCGATCAGCGGGATGAGCGCGCCGGCGAGCACCGGTCCCGCGATGGCGCCGACCTGCTGCACGGTCATGCTCAGCGAACTGGCGGCGGCGAGTTGTTCGGGCGGCAGGATGCGGGAGATGGCCGCGCTGCGGGTCGGCTGGTTCACCGCGAAGAACGCCTGCTGCAACGCGAACAGGATCAGCACCACCCAGACGTTGTCCAGCCCGGCCGCGGCCTGCGCCCAGAACAACACGGCGGTGACGCCGGTGCCCGCGGTGGTGATCACCATGAGCTTGCGCCGGTCCATGACGTCGGCGAGCGCGCCGCCCCACAGCCCGAACACGATCAGCGGTATCAGGCCGAAAAGCCCGGCGAGGCCCACGTATCCGGAACTGCCGGTGATCTGGAAGATCTGCTGCGGCACCGCGACCACCGAGAGCTGGGCCCCGACGACGGTGACGATGTTGGTCGTCCACAACCTGCGGTAGTCGGGGTTGCGCAGCGGGGTGGTATCGGCGAGCAGCTTCACCGGCCGGAGATTAGCGAGTTCCCGGTCCGCGAGACGACGCGAGATTCATCACATGATTTATCCGTTGTCAGGGTTGCAGCCGGTCGACGCGCATGCGTCCCTCGGCGACCCGCACCCGGATCCGGTTGTGCAGCCGACCCCTTCGGCCCTGCCAGAACTCCACCTCGTCGGGACGCAACAGATAGCCGCCCCAGTGCGGCGGCACCGGGATCTCGTCCACGTCGGCGAAGCGCGCGGTGGTCTCGGCCAGCGCGCGATCCAGCTCGGCGCGCGAACCGATCGGGCGGGACTGCTGCGAGGCCCAAGCGCCGAGCTGGGAGTCGCGCGGACGCGAGCGCCAGTACACCTCGGTCTGCTCGATGGAGGACTTCTCGACCGGCCCGCGCACGTGCACCTGCCTGCCGAGCGCGGGCCACAGGAACGTCGCCGCGGCGAACGGGACCGCGGCCAGTTGCGCGCCCTTGGCGGAGTCGTAATTCGTGTAAAACGTCACACCCTCGGGTGAGAGTCCTTTACACAGCACCGTTCTGGCGACCGGCCGCGGCGTGCCGTCGACCAGCGACACCGTGGCGAGGACCATCGCGTTGGGTTCGGCGATGCCGACCGCGGTGGCCTGCTCGATCCAGTGCCGGAGCAGCGGCTCCCAGCCCCCGGCCAGCCACGTTTCGTCCAGGTCGATGTCCTCGCCGGAGCCGAACGGCGCGCCGCCGTACTCCACCCGCATCGCGGACAGATCGGTGTTCGCCGGGAGCTCGATCGCGTCCCCGCTCGCGTGCGGCGGGAACAGGGCGGGATCCGACGCTGAATTGTCCAGGTCACGCATGGGCCAGACGTTACTCCGCGGTAGCAGGGAGCTAAGGTTTTGGTGATCGGCATGTGCTCGGCGGAGCTATACCCCTCAGCAGGTTGTTTCGAGCGACCTGCGAGCAGTCGCTGGCGACGAGAACTCATGCGACCCGAAGTGCAAGGAGAGTCACAACATGACTACCAGCCCCGCTGTTCCCGGTGGCCAGGCCACCGTACCGAGCGATTTCGTCAGCGGCCTCGAGGGCGTGGTGGCCTTCACCACCGATATCGCCGAACCGGACAAGGACGGCGGCGCGCTGCGCTACCGCGGCGTCGACATCGAGGACCTGGTCGCGGGCCGGGTGACCTTCGGTGACGTGTGGGCGCTGCTGGTCGACGGTGAGTTCGGCCGCGGTCTGCCGCCCGCCGAGCCGTTCCCGCTGCCGGTGCACACCGGCGACGTGCGCGTCGACGTGCAGGCCGGTCTCGCCATGCTCGCGCCGATCTGGGGCTACCAGCCGCTGCTCGACATCGACGACCAGGAAGCCCGCGAGAACCTGGCCCGCGCCTCGGTGATGGCGCTGTCCTACGTCGCGCAGTCGGCTCGCGGCATCTACCAGCCCGCGGTGCCGCAGAAGAAGATCGACGAGTGCACCACGGTCACCGAGCGCTTCATGACCCGCTGGAAGGGCGACCCGGACCCGCGGCACACCGAGGCCATCGACGCCTACTGGGTCTCCGCCGCCGAGCACGGCATGAACGCCTCCACCTTCACCGCGCGCGTCATCGCGTCCACCGGCGCGGACGTGGCGGCCTCGCTCTCCGGCGCGATCGGCGCGATGTCCGGGCCGCTGCACGGCGGCGCACCGGCCCGCGTGCTGCCGATGATCGAAGAGGTCGAGAAGACGGGCGACGCCCGCGCGCTGGTCAAGGGCATCCTGGACCGCAAGGAGAAGCTGATGGGCTTCGGCCACCGGGTGTACCGGGCCGAGGACCCGCGCGCCCGCGTGCTGCGCGCCACCGCCAAGCGCCTGGACGCGCCGCGTTACGAGGTGGCGGCCGCGCTGGAGCAGGCCGCGCTCGCCGAGCTGCGTGAGCGTCGTCCCGACCGCGCCATCGAGACCAACGTGGAGTTCTGGGCCGCGGTGATCCTCGACTTCGCCGAGGTCCCCGCGCACATGATGCCCGCCATGTTCACCTGCGGCCGGACCGCGGGCTGGTGCGCGCACATCCTGGAGCAGAAGCAGCTCGGCAAGCTGGTGCGCCCGGCCGCGATCTACACCGGCCCCGCCGCGCGCAAGCCGGAAGAGGTCGCGGGCTGGTCCGCCATCGCCCACCTCTGAGCACCGAACACGTTCGCGAGCCGGACGCCACGGCGGGTTTCCTTGCCCGCCAAGGCTTCCGGCTCGCGCCGTATCCGGCAACGCTGGGGTCTAACGGGCGCCGATCGGCTTGCCGAAGAACGACGCCACGGTCTCACCGAAGACCGAGGCCAGGAAGGGCAGCTCCCCCGGCGTGGCGAGCATGGTCGGCATGTCGGTGGTGGCGCAGCCGGACGGCGCGGGCACGCCGTTCAGCCGATCACGCAGCCACAGCAGCGCCGCCGGTCCGCCGGTGACTTCGGCGATGACGTGTTCGCTTGCGTGGTCGCGGGTGTACTGCACCCGCGCATCCGGGTCCTGGCAGTAGGTGTTCACCAGCTGGTCGGTGGAGCCGAGCGGCAGGATCTCGTCCCACGCCGAATGCCAGATGAACATCGGCATGTCCGGGACGGTCTTGCCGAGCCTGGTGTCCTCGAGCATCGCCTGGACCACGGGATCGTGCAACGGATCTCCCTGCGTCCGCAGCAGGCCCTTCATGTTCAGGAACGGGAACAGCGCCGACTGGTACTGCACGCACAGCGGGGCCTTCAGGGTCATCAGCGCGCGACCGAGCGGGTCGATGGTGCGATCGAGGAACGCCGCGAAGTCGGGGTACTCCCGCGCGAGGCCCATCACCGCCGCGAAGACCAGTCCGGAGGTCGCCTGGTTGTTCGCCATGTTCAGCGTCGCCCCGAGATCGGCGCCGACGCCGCCCTGCGCCGACGCGACGATGTTCAGTTCGGGCGCGTAGGTCTTGTGCAACTCGGCGGCGTGGCCGGTCGGCATCGACCCGCCGGAGTAGCCGTACATCCCCACCGGGGCGTCCGGTCCGACGCCGAGCGGCTCGAAGGCCGTCGCGGCTCGAATGCCGTCCAGGGTGATCCGGCCACCGAGCGGTCCCGCGGCATACGCCGAGTTCGGTCCCTGGTGGTCGGGAATCACGACAGCCCAGCCCTGCTGCAACGCGGCCTGCGCGAAGATGAACTCGCCCGGCGCGACGATCTGGCCGACGAGCGGCGCGACCGAAAGGTGCTGCAAGGCGTACGACGGGGTGCAATAGCCCGCCGTCGAGTCCTCGGCGATCTGCACCGAAAGCAGCTTGCGCGGCTCCGGCGCGACGCCGCGCGGCTTGATCAGGGTGGCGACCGCCGAAATCGGCTGGTCGCGACTGTCGTTGGAGCGGTAGGACACCTGCCAGGCGTCGACGTTCAGCGGGATCAGACCGAAATTGGCGACGTTGACCTGGCGTGCCGCGATCACCTCGCCCGGCGCGGTGGCGGCGAGCACCTCCGGTGGTCGGTTATAGAACCCGGGATCCAATTCGGGCGGCAGCGGCAGCGCCCGCGCGGCCTCGATCGGCGGAGCCGCCGGCGCGCCGGGCTCGGCTCCCGCCTGCGCGCCGACCCCGGTGACCACCGCGGCGATCGTCAACACCGCTCCGGTGCGCATCGACACCGCCCCGGCGTTCCTCAACACAGTGCGGAACCGGCGCGTCCAGCGCGGTCCGGTAATGGTCCTCATCGACCCACATCCTTCGACATCCACGATTGAGACTCCCGCGTCTCAATGTGGGCCACACTATGGCACGGATGTGGTGTCGGTCGCAATCAGTTCGCCGGATCGCCCGGCAGAGCGAGTGCCACGAGAAGAGTGGTGAGCACCTCGACCAGGACGTCCACCGGCGGACGCGGATCATCCAGGCTCCACTGGTGCACAAGGCCGTTGACCGCGCCGATGAAGGCCGCCATCGCGACCCGCCAACCCCCCGGCGGCGTCCGCACCCCCGGCAGCGCCGAGGCAGCCGTCTCCACGACGGCGCCCCACCGATCCCTGACCTCGAGGCGGTGCCGCTCCACCGCCTCGCTGACACCGACGATTTCCACGAAGGCGACCTTCGCCTTGCGGATGTCGCCCACGATGGCCTCGGTGTACGCGCGGATCGCGACGTCCATCAGACCGCGCGCCTCGACCGCGCCT
The DNA here is from genome assembly GCF_006716565.1 of Nocardia bhagyanarayanae. Taxonomy (NCBI): domain Bacteria; kingdom Bacillati; phylum Actinomycetota; class Actinomycetes; order Mycobacteriales; family Nocardiaceae; genus Nocardia; species Nocardia bhagyanarayanae. The sequence goes on from NZ_VFPG01000001.1 coordinate 666,168, forward strand.
GCCGCGGTGAGCGCCTGCGCGACGGCGTCACGCGCCTGCTCCTGGATCCGGTCGTATACCTCGACCAGCAGCTCTTCCCGGCCGGAGTACTGCTCGTAGAACTGCCGCCGCGACAGGCCCGCCGCGGCGCAGATGTCGGTGATCGAGCTGTGCGCGTACGTCTTCTCCGCGAAGACGGTGAGCGCCGCCTCGAAGAACAACGCCCTGCGCTCGACCTGCCGCTCCGCGACCGACTGCCCGGAGTAACTGTGTCTGGACCGCGCCGCACTCACACCGGCGACCCTAGTGCGGGCCGCGCGGCGCACAGCGTCTCAGCCAGCCGTTTCGTGGCACGCCGGTGCGCTCGACCGCACTACTCCTCGCCGAGCGAGGCCGCCCAGTCCACCGCCACCGACTCGCCGTGATCGACGGTGAAGAACGCCACCTCGAGATGCTGACCGAGGTCGACGAGGCCGATCGCGGCCAGCGGCACCGGCTGGATCAGCCGGACCCGCCACGGCCGCGGTTCGTCCCAGGCCCGCAGCTCGAGATCGAGGCGAAGCACCGGATCGTCGTGGCCCGCGTAATCGGCCGCCACCGGAGCGGCGGCGAGCACGGTGGCGTCGGCCCTACGGCCGTCGGCGAGGATCTTGGCGATGCTCACCCTGGTCGCCTCGTCCGCGTCGGGGATATAGAGCACCAGCCGGTCCCGGTCGCCCGGATCGACGCGGCAGGCGACGACGTCGCCGGGTTGCATCCACTCCAGGTCTTCCTCGCGCGTCCGCTGCCGGACCCGTGTCTCGTACGGGAGCGCACCGTCGATCTGCACCCGGACCCAGAAGACGTGGCCCGGCTCGCCCCGTCGCGGCTGCGGTCCGGGGCCGCCGAACGGCCTGCCGAACGACGGCGACGAGATCTTGCGCCCGAGGATGGTCGCCGATCCCGCGGTGCCGTGGATCAGTAATTCGCGCCGCGCCGCGCCCGACAGCGCGCCGGCCCGCAGCGCGAAATTCCGTGATCGCCGTGCCCGTAACCGCCACCCCGAGTTCGCCGACGCCATGCCCATGGCCGGAAAGGGTAGCCGCACTGTGTCGTACGCCACAGCGATACGCCGCCTCTATGAGTTATTGATCACACCTTCGCCGTTTTGCGGGACGTGACGGCCGCCGGGCACCCACCCGCACGAACCGAGCAGGTCGGACACGCTTTACCCTATTGGCCATGACCACTGCGTTCCCGACCATTCCCGACGACCTCAAGCCCGCCGACGGACGGTTCGGCTGCGGCCCCTCCAAGGTGCGCCCGGAACAGCTGGAGTCCCTGGTAAAGGTGGGGGCCTCGGTGTTCGGAACCTCGCACCGGCAGAAGCCGGTCAAGGACGTGGTCGCGCGCGTGCGCAACGGCCTGCGCGAGCTCTTCGGCCTGCCCGACGGCTACGAGGTCGTCCTCGGCAACGGCGGCACCACCGCGTTCTGGGACGCCGCCGCGTTCGGCCTGATCCGCGAGCGCTCGCTGCACCTGACCAACGGCGAGTTCTCCAGCAAGTTCGCCGCCGTCGCCAAGGGCAACCCGTTCATCGGCGACCCGATCGTCGTCTCGTCCGAGCCGGGCAGCGCGCCCGAGCCGGTGGCCGACCCGGCGGCCGACCTGATCGGCTGGGCGCACAACGAGACCTCCACGGGTGTGGCCATTCCGGTGCAGCGTCCAGCCGGTTCGGAGCACGCGCTGATCGCCATCGACGCCACCTCCGGCGCGGGCGGTCTTCCGGTGAACATCACCGACGCCGACGTCTACTACTTCGCCCCGCAGAAGTGCTTCGCCGCCGACGGCGGCCTGTGGGTCGCGCTGATGAGCCCCGCGGCGCTGGAACGGGTCGAGGAGATCAAGAACAGCGGCCGCTGGACCCCCGAATTCCTCTCGCTGCCGGTCGCGATCGACAACAGCACCAAGGACCAGACCTACAACACCCCGGCGCTGGGCACCCTGCTGCTGTTCGCCAACCAGATCGAGTGGCTGAACGGCAACGGCGGCCTGGACTGGGCGGTCAAGCGGACGCTGGACTCCTCCTCGCGGCTGTACTCGTGGGCCGAGTCGAGCGAGTACGCCACCCCGTACGTCACCGACCCGGCGCACCGCTCCCAGGTCGTCGGGACCATCGACTTCGCCGACTCGGTGGACGCCGCGCAGGTCGCGAAGGTGCTGCGGGCCAACGGGATCGTCGACACCGAGCCCTACCGCAAGCTGGGCCGTAACCAGCTGCGCGTCGGCATGTTCCCGGCGATCGATCCGGACGACGTGAGTCAGCTCACCCGAAGCATCGACTGGGTCGTCGAAAAGCTGTCCTGAGCGAATTCCCCGGTGCCCGTGGTCTATACAAGGCCACGGGCACCGTGCTCGAATTACCGCCGCGAGCACTCAAGCGGTAAAGCCCTCTGAACAACCGAAGAACCACGCTCTACCAGCCCCATCGGGGGCGAGTCTTACGAGCCCGTTCGCGGCCGTCTGGCTTCCGAGCGGTCGAAGCGCATGCGACGCAGTCGCTAGTCCGGACCGCTCGGAAGCGAGACATAACAGGCCGCGAACACGCGCGCGCCAGCGCGCAAAGAACACAGATTAGCCTTTTCTGCGTAGGGGCGGCAGATTTTGGTGCCGCGTGTCTTGCCTCGAGATCATCGAATGTGCACTACTGTTTCGGAAAGTGGGCGGTGTCGCGAGCCGACGCGATAAGGAGGTAACGGTGCGTGAACTTCGAGTGATCGGGGTGACGCCCGACTCCACGCACATCGTGTGCATCGACACCGAGTCCGGCCAGAAGTTCCGGCTGCCCGCAGACGACAAGCTACGAGCCGCCGCGCGCGGAGACCTCGCCCGATTCGGCCAGATCGAGATCGAAATGGAAGCGTCTATGCGTCCTCGCGATATCCAGGCCCGTATCCGTGCCGGAGCCTCCGTGGAACAGGTCACCGAAGAATCCGGCATGCCCGCCAGCCGCGTCGAGCGTTTCGCCTATCCCGTGCTGCTGGAGCGCGCCCGCGCCGCCGAACTCGCCCAGAAGGCGCACCCGGTTCGCCCCGACGGCCCCGCCGTGGAAACCCTGATCGATATCGTCACCGCCGCGTTCACCGAGCGCGGGCACACGCTCGAGAACGCCGAGTGGGACGCGTGGAAGGACGAGAAGGGCTTCTGGGTCGCCCAGTTGCAGTGGCAGAACGGACGTTCCGAGATCGCCGCGCACTGGCGTTACCAGCCCGACGCGCACGGCGGCTCGGTCTCACCGCTCGACGATCCCGCCGCGGATCTGATCGATCCCGATTTCGGCCGCGCGCTGCGCGGCCTGGCGACCGTCCTGCCCCCGCAGGACGAGTTGGAGGCGCCGGCGCCCGCCGAGCCTGTCGCCGAGCCGCGCAAGGAAACTCCGGCCGCTCCCACCGCGCGCCCCGCGACGGCCCGGCAGCCGCAGCCGACCCTGGACGAGTACTTCGAGCAGCGGGCCGTGGCCGCGGGCGGTAGCGCGGCGGCGATCCCGGCCGCGAGCACTGGCACCGCGACACCGGCGGCGAACACCAACACCGCCCCCGCGGCCAGCGCCAAGACCGCCCCGGCGGCCAGCGCCAAGACCGCGCCCGCGGCGAGCACGAACGCCACCCCGGCGGCGAGCGCTCCCACCACCAGCGCACCGGCCGCCGCCGCGAACACCTCGGCTCCGGCCGCGAACACCGCGCCCACCGAGGAGAACACCAAGGCGGGCAACGGCAAGTCCGCGCCCGCCAAGCCGAACCGCACCAAGCGCGGTAAGGCGCCGATGCCGTCCTGGGAGGACGTGTTGCTCGGCGTGCGCAGCTCGGGTCACTGACCGAACGCGCCGCGGTTTTCGGCGCACCCGGAAGTTTGCTGGATTACCAGTCCAGGTTGCTGGCTCGTAGTTTCACCCGGAAATCTCGACCGCGCCCCCGAAATTCTCTTCGCGCTGGCGTGTTCCGTTGCCGAAGGTGCGTCGCGGGTCGTCCGAGGCGAGTAGATTTTCCGATGTGTCGAAGACGACGTGCGCCGTTGTCCGACACGGGCGGTAGCTGGAAGTTCGCGGAGTAGTTTCGTGCGACCATCGGGAGGTGCCGGAAATGCTGTCCAAAGCCTCGTCTCTCTGGTATGTCGACGCCCCCGACCCGTTGGCGGTTCTGCGCGCCGACCACGACCCGGAGCCCGAGGCCGCGCTGGCGCTCGCCAAACAGCTCTACGGCGACCACGATGTGGTGCCGAAAATGGTCGGCACGCTCGGCGGCTGCGCGGGCCCGGACGCCGACGAGGTGTATATCGGCTGCTATCCCGGTGTCACAGTGCTGTGTTCGGCGCAGGTCGCGCTGCCGAGGCCGACGCGTTTGCCGGAATTGCTCGTGCGCCCACTCGCCTCCGACCACACGTATCTGATCTCGTTCGACACCGTCATCGGCTGGGGCGCGTTCGCCCATTGGGAGCGCGGGGAATTCCGCCGCTCGTTCAGTTCGACCAGGGTGAACATCCTGGAGGACGAGGGACTTCCGCTGGTATGGGAGCGGCCGTACTGGGCGGGCGAGCATCCCGTTCGGTGGCATGCCGGAGAATTGCCGGACCCGCAGACGCTGCCCTTCGACCCGCCCGATTTCGCCGACGCCGCCAACAACGAATGGCTCGGCTTCCACTACCGCGCTCCCTCGCCGCAGGGCGCGCTGATGCCCGGCGACATCGCGGTGTGCGGATTCACGCTGTACCCGAAAGGCGAGGCGCCGGATCACACGACGTTGATCGGCCCGGAAGTGATCGAGCCCGCGATCAAACCGAGGCGTGGTCTGTTCGGTTGGCTGCGCGGCGGAGATCGCGTCGGCTGAGGGTCACCGTCTCGGCCGCCGAATGTCCTGGCGCCGGATCGCCCGGTGCGGATCGCCCGGTGCGGATCGCCCGGTGCGGGATCGCCCGTGCCGGATCACTCAGTACCGGAGTCACAGCGCCGGAGCGTCCAGCGCCGCGTCATCACAGCGCCGCGTCATCACAGCGCCGACAAGCCCTCGACGATCAGCGCCACCCACCCGAGCACCACACCGACACCGCAGCCGAGCAGCACCCACCTGGTCACCGGCGTGAACCGCGAGCGCCACGCGGTCGGCGCCGCGCCGCCGGCGGCGACCAGGTTCACCGCGACGGCCAGCAGCGGATGCACCTCGGCGAGCGCGATCCCGAACGCGTAGACGGCCACCGCCGCGAGCAGCGCCACCATCACCACCACGGTGATGCCCGCCGCCCATGGCGTCGGGTCCTGCGCGGGCGGATAGCCGCGGTACGCGCCGTTCGTCGGGTGATCCACCATGTCCTCGTCCCTCACGACGTTCTCACTCGTTCATAGAACGCCATGGCCGCGGCCGTGGCCACATTCAGCGAATCGGTGCCCGGCGACATCGGAATGCGCGCGCGGACGTCGGTCGCCCGCATCGCCTCCTCGGTGAGGCCGGGCCCCTCCGCGCCGAGCAGCAGCGCGACCCGCTCGCCCGTCATCGCGGCGGCCAGATTCGGCGCCGCGGGATTCGGGGTGAGCGCGATGATCTGAAAGCCTTTGCGGCGCAGCAGTTCCAGGCCGTCCGGCCAGTCCGGGACCGTCGCGAACGGCACCCGAAGGACATGCCCCATCGACACCCGGACCGCGCGCCGGTACAGCGGATCGGCGCACCGGTCCCCGAACAGGATCGCCTCGGCGCCCAACCCCGCCGCATTGCGGAACATCGACCCCAGGTTCTCGTGGTCGTTGACGCCCTCCAGCACGGCGACGGTCCGCGCGCCCTCGGTCACCTCGTCCAGCGTCAGCTCGGCGGGCCGCCGCGCCACCGCGAGCACCCCGCGATTGAGATGGAACCCAACGACCTCCGCCATCACCTCGGCCGTGGCACGGTAGAACGGCACATCGACCTCGGCCAGGTCCTCGGCCAACTGCTCGTATCGCCGCGCGACACCCATCAGCGCGCTGGGCCGGAAACGCGAATCCAGCATCCGTTGCGCGACCACCACACCCTCGGCGATCACCAACCCCTTGCGTCCAGGCAGGTCGGGCCGACGATCCGCCGACGCCAGGTCGCGAAAATCATCGACCCGGGAATCGCTGGGATCATCGATATCGATCACTTCGGCCACCGCCATATCCTGCCCGTCCCCGCACCCCCGCCAGAAACCGCCACCCGCGAATCGTTCGTTCCGCGTTCCGCGTTCCCCGACCGGCTCAGTGGCGCAGGAAATTCCGGTGCGCGGCGGTGTGCATTCATGGGACGATCTGCCCATGACGCTCGTACCAGGCATCACCGTTCGATCGGCGACCGAGGCGGATGCCGCGGGGATTCGGTTGCTCGTCGAGACCTCGTTCGGAACCCGGTCGGACGAGGCGTGGCTGGAGCGGGCGGCGCAATTGTTCGCGCCGCTGGACTCGATCGTGGCGGTGGACGGTGATCGCGTCGTCGGGCATGTGCGGTCGCGGGAGATGATCCTGACCGTGCCGGGCGAGCGGACGGTGTCGGCACGCGGCATCGCCGGGGTCGGTGTGGCGCCGACGCACCGCAGGCGCGGCATCCTGCGGGCGATGTACATCGAACAGCATCGCCGCACCGAGGCGCAGGGCCTGCCGCTGACCATCTTCACGGCCAGCGAGGGCGGCATCTACGGTCGGTTCGGCTACGGTCCCGCGGTGCGCCAGAACGCGGTCACCATCGACCGTCGGTTCGCCGAATTCCTGCCGACCACACCGAATCCGGGCGGCGTCGAGCTCGTCGCGCTGGCGGACGTCACCGAGCGGGTCCGCGAGATCTACGACCGCTGGCGCAGGCTGACGCCGGGCGCGCAGGTACGGCCGGACGCGTCCTGGGGCAACCTGTTCGCCGATCCGGAGCGGTTCCGCGGCGGCGGGTCCGATCTGTTCACACTGCTGCACCCGGACGGCTACGCGCTGTACCGCTACCACCACGAAGCCAGGGAGATGACCGTCGAGGTCGCCGAGATGCGTTCGGTCACCGCCGACGCGCACGCCGCGCTCTGGCGGGCGCTGTTCGGCCTGGACCTCGTCACCCGGATCACGGCGGAGCTCAGCGACAACGATCCGCTCCCCTACCTGCTGACGAACCCGCGGCTGGTCCGCACCACCGCCCGCTACGACGGCCTCTGGCTGCGTCTCATGGACGTCCCCGCGGCCCTCACGGCCCGCGACTACCGGACCGATCTGGACGTCGTCCTCTCCGTCACCGATCCGTTCCGCGAGGCGGGCGGCGTCTTCGCGCTCACCGTGCGCGACGGACGCGCCGAGTGCGCGCCCACCGACCGGGCCGCCGACATCGAACTGGGCATCGACGTGCTCGGCAGCATGTACCTCGGCGCGTACCCGGCGCGCGTATTCGCGGCGGCTAATCGGTTGCAGGCCAAGGATTCCGGCAAGCTGCGCGCGCTGGAGGAGGCGTTCGGCGCCGATCGGGACGCGGTGCTGGGTTGGTTCTTCTGACGCCGGGCCGATTCTTCCGACGAAGGGGGCCTGTCCCGCAGGCCGACGCGCCCGGCCGTGAACTTCCCCGCGGCCGGGCGGGGGCTGGCATTCTGGAGATATGAAGCCGCTTCAGCTGATCCTCAACATTCTCTGGCTCATCTTCGCCGGATTCTGGATGGCGCTCGGCTACATCCTGGCCGGGATCATCTGCTGCATCCTGATCATCACGATCCCGTTCGGCATCGCCTCGTTCCGCATCGCGGCCTACGTGCTGTGGCCGTTCGGCCGCACGACGGTGGAGAAGCCCGGCGCGGGCGCGGGCTCGCTGATCGGCAACATCATCTGGTTCATCGTCGCGGGCTGGTGGCTGGCCATCGGCCACCTGCTGACCAGCATCCCGCTGTTCCTGTCGATCATCGGCATCCCCTTCGGCTGGGCGAACCTGAAGTTCATCCCGCTCTCGTTGTTCCCCCTCGGGCGCGAGATCGTCGACAGCGACCAGCCGTTCGCCGCGAGGTAGGGACGCACCTCTCCCCAGCCGGGACGGCCGCGCGAAGCGCACTACTCCGATTCGGAGACGATCTGCTTCATGATGGCGACGGCTCGGGTGAGGATCTCGAGCTGGTCGTCGGTGAGGGTGGCGAGCTGTTCGGTCATCCAGGCTTCGCGGGCGCTGGCCTCGTCGGCGATGAGTGCCCGGCCGGATTCCGAGAGGGAGACGATGATTTGGCGGCCGTCGGTGGGGTGCGGCTTGCGCTCCACCAGCTTCAGGTCGGTCAGCGACGCGATGACCCTGGTCATCGACGGCGGCTGCACCCGCTCCTTGGCGGCGAGCGCGCCGGGCGTCATCGCGCCCTCGCGCGCCAAGGTGGCGAGTGCCGAGAGCTGGGTCAGCGAGATCTGTGAGTCCGCGCGCCGTCCCCGCAGATGTCGCGTCAGCCGAACCACCGCCAGCGAGAGTTCACCGGCGAGGGCTCGAACATCCGATGACGTTGTCACAGTGGCAAACGATACGGGAACCGCTGGGTGCGGCATGCCGGTTCCCGCCGCTACGCTGAGCCCGTGACCCAGAAAGTGCCGGAGATCCCGCCGCGGCTGACCGATCCGCGACCGGTGCTCGCCGTCGGCAGCGCGCTGTGGGTGGTCGCCACCCTCGTGGTGTTGGCCGGACCCGAGAGCTGGGAGTCGGCGCTTCCGGTCTGTCTGATGGGTCTGGTGGTCGGCCTGATCGGCTCGACCATCTTCCTGATCCAGCGCCGCGGCGCCCGGCGCGGCGACAAAGGCGCGCAGACCGGTCTGCGCTGATCAGCTCACCTGGAATTCCGCGCTCACCCCGGTGAAGGGGCGCAGCACGCCGTCGGCGCCGAGGCTGTCGGCGAAGTGCACGAACCGGTACTGCCCTGGCTCCGCGTCGGCGGGAACGTCCCAGGTGAACCGGGCCACCGATTCGGCGGACCCGCGCTTGCTCCAGTGATACCGCACCGCCCACTCCCCCTCGTTGGCGGCGCGCACCCAGCCGGTTCCGGTGCTGCGCTGCACCTCGAGGAAGGTGCCGTTGCGTCGCGGGTTGTGCTTCGGATGCGCCGAAACGAATTCGGCGACAACGCGTTCGCCGCGCGCACAGGAGGCGGGCTGGGTCAGCACGTCGCCGAAGGCGCGGCCCGGCGGGGTGGCGTCCGGGCCAGGCGCGGGCACGAAGTTCGGTTGCAGGTTCGACACGTCGCGCGGCGCGGGGCCGCGCGCGACCGTCGTTCCTGCGGCCAAAGCTGTTGCCAGACGGTGGAATTCCTGCTGGTAGGCGGGCAACGTATAGCGGCCGTACAGCGTCGAGGCGCCCTCGTACTGCTGGGCGTCGTATTCCTCGGGCGTGGTGACGTATTCGTGATAGGAGTTGGCGTACCCCTGGAGCAGCACCTGTTCCAGGTCGACGCCGAGCGCCTCCGCCACGGCCCTCCGCACCCGCAGCCCGGACACGATGGTGAACTCGCCGCCCGCGGCCGCCAGGTACAGCTCGCCGATCCGCATCAGCTGGATCGGCACCACGCTCGGCACCCACGGCACCGGCGGGAGCAGACCGAGCGGCACGGCGATCGCCTTGGGCGCCTGGGCATCCGCGAGCCAGGCCGGCGCCGGTTGGTTCGGATCGCCGAGCGCGCCGAGGAACGGGTTGCGCACGCCTTCCGGGATCGGGCCGCCAGGCAGGCCGGGACCGTCCTCGACGCTGCCCGCGATCAGCGAGACGCCCGCGGCGGCCGGAGCTGTGTGCCGCGGTTGGCCGTCGGGGGTGAATCGGCCGTCGACCGCGATGTTCGCCAGGTCGATGTAGCAGAGCAGGGAGTCGACGGGTCCACTCATCGCGCGCGCCGCGTTCAAGGCGTTCTTGGCGGCGCTGTATTGGCGTTCACCGATGATCCGGGTGTTCTCGAACTCGTCCTCGGTCGGCCCTGATCCGGGACGCAGATTCAGGTTCGGCGACATGTCGCCCGCGTTGGTCTGGGCGAAGGCGGACACGAAATCCGGTGCGCCGTCGAGGTATCGGACGCCGTGGTCGGTGTGCTCGTGGGCGAAGGAGGCGTAACCCTTGTTGTCGCCGCTGATCAACCGGTTGGCGTTGGTCATGGACGTGTTGTGGGTCGCGAACCAGGTGATCGCGCCGATCCGCTTGCCGCCCTTGGTGATCGAGAGCGCGGTCACCGCCGGGTCGATGGCGCCGGGGAAGTAGGCGCGATCGGCGGCGGGGTTGCGATCGAAGGCGACGCGCGAGCGGTTGACGCTGGCGTCGTGCAGTTCCGCGCGGCCGAGCGCGAGGGAGGCGGGCCCGAGATCGGCGTGCGCGGCCGCGATGGCCTCCACGATCCCGTTCACCTCGGCGTCGTACACCTGCTGCTGGAAGCCGAGGATGGAGAGGTTGTAGGCGTAGTCGTGGCTGGAGCCACCGCAGGTCGCGTGCGAGTGGGTGGAGGTGAGCAGCACGTTCTGCTCGGTGTAGAGATCGCCGAAGCGGCGGGCCAGTTCGAGCAGCACGCCGCGGTGCACCGACTGGAAGATCATGCCGTTCTCGGCGACGACGAAGACGACGCGCCGCCCACCCGCCGCGATCACGTACGCGCGCGCCCGCGGGCGCAGGTGGATGCCCGCGGTGGTCTGCTCCAGCTGGGAGTAGCCCATCATCCCGCACTCGGCGGCCGGGCCGGTGATGTCGGAGATGCCGACGCCCACCTGATAGCCCGAGTCCGGCGCGGCGGCGGCGAGACCCGCGGTCGGTCCCGATCCGATCGTCGTGGCAGCGGCGAGCGCGGCCGAACCCGCTGCGGTTCGGGCGAGCACCGTTCTGCGTGACACCGGCATGCGAGCCTCCCTTCGTCCGTTTGGCAGCGAACCACACAACTGGACGCACGTCCAGTCCAGATTTTTCGGCGGCGCGAATTGACTGCGCGCGCCGCGAGCGCTTAACTCGCTGAGGTGTCCTCCCGATTGAGCGTCGAAGAACGACGGGCCCACCTTATCGAGGCCGCGATCGGCCTTGCCGAAAAAAAGGGCGTGGCCGGTGTGACCACGCGTGATGTGGCTCAAGCAGCCGGTGTCTCGCTCGGTGTGGTGCATTACTGTTTCGAAAATAAGGACGCGCTGATGACCGAGCTGGTCAAGGCGTTGTCGATGGAATTACGCGATTCCGTCGACGCCAATGAAACAGTTTGGCAAGACGTCGAAAGTGGAAAAGAAGCGCTTCAAAAATTGGTGCGCGCCGGACTCGAACTCATGTGGCTGAACATCGAAGCCACACCGGAACGACAACTGCTCACTTACGAAACAACCACTTATGCGTTGCGCGAAGGGGAACAGACCCCGAAGAAACTCGCGATCGCGAGGGAGCAGTACGCCTTCAACGACTCCACGGTCGCCGACATCCTCGATCACGCGCGCGACGCCACGGCCACCGCGTGGTCGGTGCCGGTGCAGACCTTGAGCCGGTTCACCCTCAACGTGATCGACGGCATCGTGCTGCGCTGGTTGGTCGACAACGACAGCGAAGCGGTGCGGGTGCAGCTCGATCTGCTGAGCGAGATGCTCGCGGGGTACGCGACCTAGGCGTACCTCCGGGCTGCGGCCATGCGCGGCGGGCGGATCGCGTCCGGCTGGTGTCGACCAGGCGTACCTCCGCCTCCGCTGCGGCCATGCGCGAGCTTCGGGTGGACTGCGTCCGGCTGTGTCGTTAGGCGATGACGCCCGGGACGCGGATGTGCGTCTCGGTCCCCACTCGCCACCAGGGCACCGACACTGTTCCCGTCACCGCTCCCGAGAGCCGCACGCGCAGGTCCTCGTGCAACACCAGCTCACCCTCCTGCGGTGCGAGCGAGAACAGTTGGCGCAGTACCACTCCCAGCGGTTCGGCGGACCAGGACGTGCTGCGGCCGGTGCCGAGCACCTCGGCGGTCACCGACTCCGATACCAGGGGGAGGTCGAGCAAGGTCGCGAGGCTCGGGGCGGTCTCTTCATCGCCGAGCACCAACCGATCCGGCGGCAGCACGAGGCCGAACCACGGTAGATCGAGCACCATCGCGTCGGCGGCAGGCACGGCATCGCCGGACAGTGCGCGCACCCGTTCCGGCAGCACCAGCTCGGTGAGGTCCAGACGGGACGCCGCGGCGGCCAGGTGGCCGTGGGTGCGCGAAACGATCTGCGGCTCAGGGTTGTTCGCGGGGTCTGCCAGTGCGGCGAGCAGCGTCTCGGCGAGGTCCGGGGTGATTCGGTCCGGATCAGCGAGGACGGAGCGCAACACCTCCAGGTCGCCGTGGCTCAGGCCGGGCACCGCGAAATGCGGGAGGAGTCCGGCGAATTCGGCATCCCCCGGATGGAGATGGTGTCCGAGCGGGATGCCGTCGAGGCGGGCGTGCCTGCGCAGCCACCACGCGGTGTAGCCGTCCGGATCGGCGAGCAGACGCCTGGTCTTCGGTACGGCGAGCAGCTGGTGCAGCGCGTCCGGCCAGGCGATGTCGTCGATCAGGTCCAGGTCGCGGACGGCCGCGAACTCGGCAGGCTCCTCGGGCAGGCTCGCCCACCAGGCCTCTTCGTCGTCCAGATGGTGATCGGGCCCGGTCGGGTCGGACTCCGCGACGACGCCGAAATCCCAGCCGACGCCTACAGCCCGAAGCGCCTGCGCGCCGTACTCGTCCACGATCTCCTTGGCGACGGTGCCCAGCGGCGCGTCCTCGACGAGCAGCGCGTACAGCGGCGCCTCGGGCAGCAGCAGCTCGTCGGCGGGCAGCAGTTCGCCTGTGGTGTCCGGCAATTCGATCGAGCCGAGCCAGGGCGGAAGCGCGTCCGGATCGGCGTACGCGGCCAAACGGAGCACCGCGTCGACCAGGTCGGGGTCGTCGGGATGGTCTTCGAGGTCCGCGTGCAGCGCCGGGTCGGCGAGCAGGTCGGCAGCGGTGGCCGAGCGGGCGCCGAGCCTGGACAGCAGCGGGTGCGCGGCCTCCGGATGGACCAGGCGCGCCCAGTGCAGCGGGATGGCGACCTCGAGCATGTCGTCGAGGACGACCGTGCGCGGACCGGTCACCAGGCGGCCGTCGGCCAGCGGAACAGCCAGTGCGCCGAGCTCTTCGGCGGACAGCGGGTCGACGACGAACGGCTCCAGCGCCGCGTACCAATCCCGCCACCAGGCGGGCGGGCGCTCCACGCCGCCGGAGAGCTCGGCGAGCCGGGCGAGGCCGAGGCGGTGCACGTCGAGGACCGCGAGGGCCTCGGTGTGGGCGCGACCCGAGAGTTCGGGGATGAGCAAGGGGCCGGCGATGTCGTCGAGGAGGTCGGCCAATTCCGGTGTGAGGTCGGGGAAGACGCTCGCGCGGGCGGGTACCGCCGTCGGGATTTCGCTCGAGCCGACGGCAGGGGATGCGCCGGGGCCGGACTCCGGGGCTTCGGCGACGTGGCCCGGCTCGGCGGCGAGTTCGGAATCGGCGGCGAGGCTGGGGGTCGAGGGCTTGCCGACCACCGGAAGCCAAGAGTGGGTTTGCAGTTCGCTGATGAGGGCCTCGCGGAGCAGGCCGTCGACCTCGCTGCGGGCGAAGCCCGGTGTGGGGACCAGGACGAGACGGTCGGTCGGGGGCAAGGCCCGGGCGAACTCGGCGTAGCCGGAGGCCAGTTCGGCGACGCGGGCGCCGGGTAGCAGGCGGCGCCGGTCCGGTTGCATCGGAATGTCGGCGATCAGCAGGGCCGGGAGGGACAGTTCCTCGTCGGAACGCGTAGGTGCGCGCAGGACGTCGTGCGGTGCGGCGTGGGCTTTGCCGTCGCGCAGCGGCAGCAGCCATCGCGCGCGGGCGGTGCGGAACTGCCACCACGCTCGGCGGCGCCCATCCGGGCCCGTCACCTGTAGTTCCTGGAGGCCATCGCCGAGCTCGCGCGCCGCGGAGGTGAACTCGTCGTCGCCGATCCGAATGGATTGCAGGGCGGGCAGTTCCAGGAGCAGATCCGCGGCCTCTTCGCGCATGGCGGCGAGCAACGCGTCGGCGTCGATGTCGTCGTGCAGGCGCAATACGACTTCGGTGTCGAAGTTCGGCGTGGGAAGGGCCTCGAGCGGCCAGGTCAACCGGAGCGCCGGAGGTTGGAAGTCCGGCGTAGCTATCCCCTGCTGGCGCAGGGCCTCTCGCGTCCTGGCGCGGGAGAAGTGCAACGAGCCCGTGGTGGAACGGAATTCGATGTCGTCGCTCACCGCGAGTACGGCGGTGAAGCCGACGCCGAACTTGCCGACGGAGGCCGGCTCCGCCTTGCCGGAAGCGCGCAGGGCGGTGAGCGCGTGGACGCCGGAAAGTTCCAAGGGCGCACCGGTGTTCGCAATGTACAGGGTGCGACCGTCCAGCCGGACGGAGACGCGCCCCGGGACACCCGCCTTGGCCGCGGCATCGGCGGCGTTCTGCGCCAGCTCGGTCAGCAGGCGATCGCGGTAACCGGCCCGGACCAGATCCGCCTCGGTGGCGGCATCCTCCCGCAGCCGGGTCGGCGAATCACGCCAGGAGGTGAGGACGGCGGCGCGCAGCCCCTCGGTGCCGAACAGGTCGGCCGAGCCCGTCAGTTCCGCGGCGATGACCCGGACTCCGGTCCCGCGTCGGTTTCGCTCTCCGCCGCGTCGTCAACTGCGGCGAGGTCACCCGATGCCAACGGCTGCCCCGTGTCGGTCTTCGAATCGAACCCGGCGGCAACATCGTTCGCAGCGCCTTCGGCCTCGCCCTCCGCCGCGGCAACATCCGCGGCGAGAAGGTCGCGCGTCGGCGACGACTCCGCCGCCTCGGTCACCGACTCGGCGGCGCTCGGCTCCGAAGTCTCCGGTGCGTCGGACACGGGTGCGGGGGCGGCCTCAGCTACGGTCGAGCCCGCCGAAACACCGGCGTTGGCATCGGATTGCGCGACCGAGGAGTCTTCGAAGGACTCCGCGGCCATCCCGTCGCCGGCGTCCGAGCCGCCCGGCGCCACGCCCTTTTCGGCATCGACCGCATCTGCGACAACTGCCTCGGCCGCCGTCGCATCGGCAATCGCCTCCGGCTGCGCCTCGGCCGCGGCAGCTTCGGCGACCGCATCCGACTCCGCCCGCTCCACGCCCACAGCACTCGTCGTGGCTTCGCCTTCGACAGCCGCTTGCCCGGCGTCCGCGACTCCCGGCTCGCCAGCGTCAAGCGACGGGGCCTTCTCAGCCCTCACATCGCCAGCGGTCGCATCCGCGTCGGCGGCCGTCTCCGACACCAACGGGGCCACCTCGCCGCTCATCTCGGCAGCGTCCGCCTCGGCGGCGACAGTCTCCGTTTCCGATCGGACGATTTCGGCACTCACGTCGACAGCGCCGTTCTCCGGTGCGGCGGCAGTCTCCGGCAGCGACGGGGCCTTCTCAGCGCTCGCGTCCGCAGCGCCGTCCTCGATCGCGACACCGGTTTCCGGCACCGACTGGGCGACTTCGACAGCGGCCACCTCAGCGGAAGCACCTTCGTCCGCAACCTCTTCGGCAGCGGACCGCTCCCCCTTGCCCAATTCCTCCGGCGGAATCACGTCGAACGCCGCGTCGTCGTAGGCCTCGTACAGCGGCGAACCGTTACCCGTCGGCGCGACGACATCGGAGTGCGCGCCGCAGCCGTATTCGACGTGCACCACGTGTCCGTCCGCGCCCATCGCGTTGCCGCAGACGCCGAAAGCGGCGCGCAGGGCGCCCGCGAGCGGGAGGTAGAAGCCGCACTTGCCGCAGGTGGACGGCGCGGCCTTGGCCATCTCGGTGTCGGGGCCGTATTCGGAGTACCAGCGTTCGGCGGCCTCGATACGGCCTTCCTCGCTGAGCACCTTGGTGCGGCCGAGGCCGATCTCCAGCGCGACCTCGTCGACCTCCGGGTCGCCGCTGGTCACGTAGCCGGGCACCAGGCGGGGGTCGTCCTGCGGCGGGGCGAGCAGGTCGCCGGGCGCGAGATCGCCCGGGCGGATCCGCTGTTCCCACGGCACGAATTCGGGCGCGACCAAGGCGTCCGGGCCGGGCAGCAGCGCGGACTCGCTGACCGTCGCGTGGTCCGCGCCGGGCGGGGCCGCCACGACGACGGCCCACTGCCAGCCGCGGTAGCCGGGCAGGGTGGCCTCGAAACGGTGGGTCGCCGCGCTCTCGTCCTCGACGCTCACACCGAGGTGCGCGCCGACGGCGGAGGGCTCCAACTCCAGGAGCGCACGGCGGGCCAGGTCCGCGGCTTCGGCAAGGACCGGCCGGACGTCGGGCTCCGAAACAGATACTGCGCTCACGGCCTACATTTTGCCGTATGGAGCGGAATCGGCGTGCGTTGGCCATCGGTGTGCTCGTCGGCCTGCTCGCGACGTGCGGTTGCGGCGCCGACGAGCCCGAGCCGCCGCGGCTGCGGATCGAGGTCGTCGGCACCCGGCCGCACGATACGGAAGCCTTCACCCAGGGCCTCGAGGTGCACGGCGACGTCCTCTACGAAGGCACCGGACTGCGCGGTCGCTCCACCGTCCGCGCGACGGATCTGCGGACCGGCACCGAACTGGCCCGCGCCGAACTCCCCGCCCGGTATTTCGGCGAGGGCATCGCCAAAGCGGGCGACACGCTGTGGCAGCTCACCTGGCAGGACGGCACCGCTTTCGCGCGCGACCCGGTCACCCTCGCGGCCCGGGCCGAGGCCGCCTACCAGGGCGAGGGCTGGGGACTGTGCGCGCGGAACGGCCGGTTGATCATGAGCGACGGCACGAACACACTGACCTTCCGCGACCCGGCCACCTTCGCCGCCACCGGTTCGGTGACCTTGAAGAACCGCAGGGGCGCGCGTCTGAACGAACTCGATTGCGCGGCGGACGGTTCCGTCTACGCCAACGACTACCCGACGAACCGGATCCTGCGCATCGACCCGGACACCGGCGAAGTGCTCGGCATCGCCGACGCCGCCGACCTGCTCACCCGCGAGCAGCGCGCCGAGGCAGACGTGCTCAACGGCATCGCCCAGCTCCCGGGCACCGACCGGTTCCTGATCACCGGGAAGTACTGGCCGACCGTTTTCGAGGTCCGTTTCGTGCCCGCCTGAGTCGCGGACGGACGCGAGGAACGTCACTATCGCCCCCCAACGGGGAGCGCCGGTGCGTTCCCGTCGCCGTAGTACGACAGAATTGAGGAGTGACTACTCCGCGCGATCCCTTCGGTCCCGAGCGTGGTCCATGGGATGGCGAGGAGGCGCCGATCGAACGGCATCCCGGCTACGACCGGTATCCCCCGCCCAACGCGCCCGCCCGGCGCAGGCCGCTGCCGCCGCTCGATCCCAGCCGCAACGCGCCGCAGCGCGGCCCGCTCGGCCCGTTGCGCAAACCGCCGCCGGAACCCGACCCGCACGCACCAACCCGCAGGATCGGCCGCCGCGGGCAGCCCGACGAGCCGACACGCAAGACCTCGCGCCGCGTCTTCCCGCAGCAGCCCGCCGACACCAAGCGCTTCGAGGCGCCGGACCTGCCGCCCGAACCGGCGCAGCCGGAACCAGCCGCACCGCAGAGCGAGCAGCGCACGCCGCGCAAACTGACCGTCACCAGGGTCGCCGCGCTGCGCGGCCGGGAGCTGACCGAGAAGGGCATCGCCACCTTCCAGCGCGCGGCCAAGGCCGACGGCGCGGACAAGTCCGGCCTCACCGCGCTGACCTACGCCACGATGGCGAACTTCGCGCTGGACGCCGCGATCGCGGTGTCGCTGGCCAACACGCTGTTCTTCGCGAGCGCCACCGCGGAGAGCAAGTCCAACGTCGCGCTGTACCTGTTGATCACCATCGCGCCGTTCGCGGTGATCGCGCCGCTGATCGGCCCGCTGCTCGACCGCTTGCAGCGCGGCCGCAGGCTCGCGCTCGCCACCTCGTTCGGCGTGCGAGCCGTGCTCGCCGTGGTGCTGATCTTGCAGTTCGACACCTGGGCGCTGTATCCGCTCGCGCTGTGCATGATGATCGGCAGCAAGTCGTTCTCGGTGCTCAAGAGCGCCGTGACACCGCGCGTGCTTCCACCGGACATCGACTTGGTGCGCACCAATTCCCGGCTCACCGTCTTCGGTCTGGTCGGCGGCACCATCGGCGCGGGCACGGTCGCGGCGCTGATCGCGGCGATCGCGGGATCGACGGGCGCGCTCGTGCTCGCCGTGCTGATCGCGGCCGGGGGGACCTACCTGAGCCTGCGCATCCCGCGGTGGGTGGAGGTGACCGAGGGCGAGGTGCCCGCGACCCTGAGCTACCACGGCGACGACGCGCACACGGAGATACTGCGTGAGGGCGCCCAGTCCGCCGTGCCCGCCCGTAAACGCAGGCAGCCGCTCGGCCGCGCGGTCGTCACCGGACTGTGGGGCAACAGCGCAATCCGCGTGCTGACCGGCTTCCTCACCTTCTACGTGGCGTTCGTGGCCAAGGCGACGGAGCACCGGCCGGTGCAACAGGCGGCGATGCTCGGCGTGGTCGGCGCGGCCGCCGCCATCGGCAACTTCACCGGCAACGCCACCGGAGCCCGGCTCGCGCTCGGCAGGCCATCGCTGATCGTGCTCGGCTGCACCGCCGCGTGCACCGGGGTCGCGGTGTTCGCGATCTTCGCCGACAACCTGCTCGGCGCGGCGGTGGCGACCTTGGTCGCGGCCGGCGCGAGCGCGCTGGCGAAGGTGTCGCTGGACGCGTCGATCCAGGACGATCTGCCGCCGGAGTCGATCGCCTCCGGCTTCGGCCGCTCGGAGACCGTGCTGCAACTGAGCTGGGTGGTCGGCGGCGCGGCGGGCGTGCTGCTGCCGACCGACTACTGGAAGGGCTTCGCGGTCGTTTCGGGAATACTCGTGGTCGGACTGATCCAGACCTTCGTCAGCTACCGCGGCCACTCGCTGTTGCCCGGCTTCGGCGGGAACCGGCCGCAGCACGCGGAACAGGAAGTGCCCGCGGCGCGGAAACCGCACGGCGACGGCATCCAACGAGAAACGGGAGATCCGATCTGGTGAACAAGCTCTCTGGCCGCACCGTCGCGGCGCTTGTCGGAGTCGCGCTGACGCTCGTCGTCGCCGCCGTCGTCGTCGTGGTGACCGTGGCGGTGCGCAACGCCCCCGAGCACGACCCCGAGATCACCGCCTACGCGCACGGCAAGGCGGTGACCGTGCCGCCGTACCAGTACTGCGACATCAGGATCGTCGGCGAAGAGCAGCTCGACCTGTCCAATTGCCGCCAGGGCGAATCCATTGATCTAGAGGTGCCCCCCGGTTATCCGCTGCAACTGTCGCTGCCGTCCTCGATCGCGGACGCGCCGTGGCTGGCGCAGCTGGTCTACGCGCTGCCCAACGGCGACATCGTGGATCGGGTCATCAGCCACAACGACTATCCCGACGCCCTCGCGCTCACCATCGATTCGCGTCCGCTGCCCGAACTCCGGCTCATCGGTGTGGAATTGCAGCTGCCGGTGCCCGCGATCGACGAGAGCGGCAGGGAGACAACCGTTCCGCACGCCGCCTGGTCGATCCGCACGGCCTGACCGCTCGATCCGCCGGGCGCACACGGCATCCCGGCGGATCGGCCGAAATGCGTACCCCACCTTCGCTTCGGCCATGCGCGGGCTATCGACGGACTACGTCCGCTGTGTCGATCAGTGGTCGAGTTCGCGCGCGACGGCCCGGACGACCTCGGAAATGGTGCGGGCGGACTTGCGATCCGGGTACCGGCCCTTGCGCAGGTCCGGCTGCACCTTGGTCTCCAGCAGGGTGATCATGTCCTCGACCATCCCGTGCAGCTCGTCGGGCGTGCGGCGCGGGCCCGCGGGCTCCTTGCGGGCGTTGCGGTCGCGATCCTGGCCCTGCCGCACCGACGGCGGCGCCTCGAGCAGCTTCAGGCTCAGCGCCTGCGGCCCGCGACGGCCCGCGGCCATGCCGAATTCGACACGCTGCCCGGGCTTCAGGCCTTCGACACCGTCGGGCAGCGCGGACGAGCGGACATAGACATCCTCACCCTCGTCCTGGGAAAGGAAGCCGAAGCCCTTTTCGACGTCGTACCACTTCACCCTGCCGGTCGGCACTGCGCTCACCCGTTCATCATTCGACACCCGGACCCGGTCGGTCCGAGCACATCCGTCTGCTCGAAACTGCGCGGCGAATCCCCGCCGGGAGCAGCTCCTGTCAGTTTGCGAAAAGAACGCGCCCCACAAGCCTGTAGGACGCGATTGTCATCGAGTCTACCCCGGTGGCAATAACCGAAGCACATCAGTTTTACGGTCGAGAGGTGACGAACCCTTCCGCGCCGCCGCCGCCGAGCGACTCGCCGCGCCGCTCCGGAGATTGGTTGTTGAAGCTCGCGCTCGCTCTGTTCGCGATCGGATTGCTGGCGATCATCGCGATCTTCCTGACGCCGATACTCACCGACGGCCTGCCGGGACTGTGGCTGTACCTGCTCGCGATGCTCGCGCCGGTCGGCTTCCTCTGCGCGCTGGTGTTCGCGCTGTGGTCCGGCCGCCGGTCCAGATGACCGCGAACTGGGTACCCGACCGGTTCGTTACCCACTCCGAGGTGTGATCCTCGTCACATCACGGATAGGTCACGGAGCGGCAACGATGGCGGACCAGCGGCGTGGCGTACCTCTCTAGCTGCGCAGAAGCGACCTGGCTCACGTCGAGACCACTTCGAGACCCGCGCGTACACGCCGGTTATCAAATGGTGATTTTTCGCGCGGATCGACGTACGGTCTATCCCAGCCGGGACACCCGGCACCACCGGCCCGCCGCACCGAACCTCGCCCCGCGGGTACCGGACCCCGACGGAAACAGGGGCGAGGGCGGGACGGACGACCTCTCAGTCCGAACCCGAGCGAAACCTCGCAGGTGCGGACGAGAGGAAGACACCCGATATGAGTGGACGCCATCGCAAGCCGACCTCCACCGGGCGCACCGTAGCCAAGGTCGCCGTCACCGGCGCGATCTTCGGCACCGCAGGTGTGGCCCTCGCTGGAAACGCCAGCGCGGCTCCCGACTCCGACTGGGATCGCCTCGCACAGTGCGAAGCCGGCGGCAACTGGGGCATCAACACCGGCAACGGTTTCCAGGGCGGCCTGCAGTTCTCCCCGAGCACCTGGAACTCGCACGGCGGCCAGGAATTCGCCGCCACCGCCAACCAGGCCTCCCGCGAAGAGCAGATCGTCGTCGCCGAAAAGGTCCTGGCCTCGCAGGGCTGGGGCGCTTGGCCGTCGTGCTCGGCCAAGCTGGGGCTGAAGAGCGCCCCGACGCCGCGCAGCGCTCCGGCCACCGCGGAGACTCCGCGCTGGAACCCCGAGCCGTCCGCACCGCAGGCCCAGGCCGCCGACGCCAACCAGGAGATCTTCCAGGCCGTCGACCGCGCGATCGCCGCGGTGCAGCAGCAGGGCGTGCAGATTCCGCAGCCCGCACTCGATTTCTTCAACGCCGCCAAGGCGAACGGGGTCACGCTGGACCCCGCGGTCGTGAACTTCTACGAGGCGAACAAGGGCCTGCTGCCCTCCTGAGTCTCGTTCACACACAAGGCGTACCTCCGCATTCGCTCCGGCCGCGCGCGTCTATCGACGGACTTCGTGCGGCAGTACGAACAAGGCCCCCGCATCAACGAGGATGCGGGGGCCTTGTTCGTACCTGCGGCCGTGTCGGCGAGGTCAGCGGTTGATCACCGTGTGCGGATGCACGTAGGCCAGCTGCTCGGCCGGGACGGGAAACTCGGTGTCCTCGCCGTAGGGAGACAGACCACCGGAACGGGTCGACGAGAGCTCGGTGACCGCGTGATCACCATCGGCCACCTGGGGCCAGCCGTTGTCGACATAGGGTTTCTTCGATTTGTTCACCACGCCCTCATGCTAGCGGGCGCGGGACAAGTGTCCTGGCCCGGCAGGGGAAGCGACGCCGCACTAGGCTGGATCGGATGACCGTGACCAGTGCCCTTGCCGCGTGGCTCGGGGCGCGCAGCGACGACCAGCTGGTGCAGCTGTTGCAGCTGCGGCCCGATCTCGCTGTGCCGCTGCCCTCCTCGATGGCGGTGCTCGCGGCGAGGGCCGAACAGCGCGCGTCGGTGCTGCGCGCCACCGACGATCTGAACACCCTCGACTTCGCCATCGTGGAAACTCTTGCCGTGCACAGCGCCTCGCGGGCTCCGGGCGACGGCACGCCGCTGACCCGAAAGGCGCTGCACGCGCAATTGAAAGGACGCGCGACCAAGGCCGCGATCGAGGAATCGCTCGACCGTCTGACGGCCCGCGCGCTGGTCTGGCTCGACGGTGACGATCTGCACTTGGTCGCAGCGGCGGCCGAGGCGCTGCCGTGGCCGATCGGCAGCACCACCGAGCTGCCCGACGCGCTCACCGAAGCCGAGGTCGTCACGGCGCTGGCCGCCGTCTCGCCCGCCGAACGCGCCCTGCTGGAGAAGCTGGCGAGCACCGGTCCGCGCGGCCGCACCAGGGACGCAGCGCCGGGCACCCCGGCCGACCGTCCGGTGCAGCAGCTGCTCGCGCGCAGGCTGTTGCACCGGATCGACGACGAGACCGTGGAACTGCCGATCACGGTCGGCCAGGTGTTGCGCCGCGAGCCGGTCACCCATCCACACTCGCTCACGCCCCCGAAGCCGGAGCCGGCCAAGTACGCACCCGCCGACGTCAACGCCGTCGCGGCGGGCGAGGTCGGCGAGCTGCTGCGCCACTGCGCCGACATCATCGAGGCGCTCGGGCAGACGCCCGCACCCGCACTGCGCGCGGGCGGACTCGGCGTACGGGAACTGCGCCGAGTCGCCAAGCAGACCGGCGTCGACGAGACGCGGGCCGGCCTGCTCGTCGAACTGCTCGCGGCCGCGAAGCTCATCGAGAAGGGCCAGCCGGACCCACCGCCGGATTTCGACTCCGTGGACGACTACTGGGCGCCGACGCCCGCCGCCGACGCCTGGCTGGACGGGCCCCCCGCGCGGCGCTGGACCGTGCTCGCGATGGTGTGGCTCGATCTGGACCGGATGCCGTGGATGATCGGCATGCGCGACGCGAACGACAAACCGCTCGCCGCGCTCTCCCTGGAACTGCGCACCCCGACCGCGCCGCGGGACCGGCGCGCCGTTCTGGAACTGCTCGCCGAGTTCCCGTCCGGCAGCGCGCTCGATCCCACCGACATCGGCCGCATCCTGGCCTGGCGACAGCCGCGCTGGCGCAGGCACTTCCGGCGCGAGGCGATCGAGAACACGGTGCGCGAGGCGGCCGAGGTCGGTCTCGTCGGACGCGGCGCGCTCGGCTCGCCCGGCCGTGCGCTGCTGCACGGCGGAGTGACCAGCGCGGCGGACGCCGAGGCCGCCATGGAGGAGGCGCTGCCCGCCCCGGTCGACCACGTCCTGGTGCAGGCCGACCTGACGGTGATCGCGCCCGGCCCGCTGACACCCGAGCTGCAACAGCGGGTCGCGCTCGTCGCGGACGTCGAATCGGCGGGTGCGGCAACGGTTTATCGCATCGGCGAGGACTCGGTGCGGCGCGCGCTCGACGCCGGGCTGACGGCCGCCGAGCTGCACACGCTGTTCACCACGCACTCCCGCACGCCGATCCCGCAGGCACTGACCTATCTCATCGATGACGTGGCCCGCAGGCACGGCAGGCTGCGCGCGGGCATGGCGCAATCGTTCGTGCGCAGCGACGACCCGACGCTGCTCGCGCAGGTGCTGGCGGCGCCGGTCGCGGGCGCGCTCGCGCTGCGCGCGGTGGCGCCGACCGTCGCGATCTCGCAGGCGCCGCTCGGCGAAGTGCTCGAGCAGCTGCGTGCGGCCGGATTCGCGCCTGCGGGCGAGGATTCGGCGGGCGCGATCGTGGATCTGCGCACGCGCGGCGCGCGGATCTCGGTGCGGCCGAACGCGCGTCAGGCCTACCGGCCGTCACCGCCGAGCACCGAACAACTCGAGCTGCTCGTCGCCGAACTCAGGGCGGGAGAACGGGCGGCGAGCGCCCGCTCGGGTCAGTCGGTGCGAACCGACGGCACCAGAACGAGCACGGCCGCCACACTCGCGCTGCTGCAATTGGCGGCACGGGTGCGGCGGCCGGTCAACATCGGCTACGTCGACGCCTCGGGCGTCGCGTCCCAGCGCGTCGTCGAGCCGTTGAAGGTCGGCAACGGGCAACTCGACGCGCTCGACCCGGTGACGGGCGCGGTCCGGCACTTCACGTTGCACCGGATCGCATCGGTCGCGCTGCTGGAGTGATCAGCTGTTGGGCTTGCCCACGCAGAACAGGGTCTTCGGGTCGGACACGGTGATGAACTCCGTGGCGCTCTCGCAGAGCAGTTCGTCGGTCTGGCCGTCGACACGCTGCAGAACCTTGAAGGTCGCCTCGGTCGAAGAGCAGTCGACCCACTTGTACGGCGAGGTGCCCACGTCGTTGTAGCAGCTGCCCTGCGCGAAGTTCGGCGCCAGGCACAGGAACGCGGTGCCGCCGCCCGCCAGCTGTTCGGTGTAGCTGGTGTATTCCTTCGACGCGCATTCGGTCTGCTGGTCGAAGCTCTGGTGCACCTTGTACACGGCCTTCGGCGAGGAGCACTCGACCGGCTCGCCCTCGGTGGCGGTGGGCGAGTTGTCGGTGATGTTGATGCAGTCACCGACCTTCGTCTTGGCCACGTCGGACTTGGTTGCGTTGTCGATCGTCGAACAGCCGGTCACCGCGGCCGCGAGGGCGGCCACCGCCAGGAGGGCGAGCACGACACGTGCCAGCAGCCTCGTTCCTGGGAACTTCACGGGAAAACCTCTCTCACCGAATACGTTCACGGGCGTGAACGCGGTGAGGATACCCGCACGATCGCGGTGGCCGCATCAGCTCGGTCCGGCGCGGGGCCCGCGCGAGGCCGTAGCTGGTTCAGAGAATGGTGCCGTACATCCCGAGGAGGGCGAATCCCAGCACACGCGGGAGCAGCTGACCGAGCATTTGCAGACCAAAGTAGTTCACCGGCAATGCCTTCCACAGATCGTCCACTTGATGGACGTTCGTCCAATACGTCGACTCTGTCGTCGGCGCACGGCGTGTCGTTACGCTTGGCAAGTATGACGCTCGAGGACGTCGCAGGCGACCTGTACGCAGTGGAGCCCTCCGAGTTCGTCGCGGCGCGCGCCGCACGAGTCGCCGAGGCCAAGGAGTCCGGCGACAAGGAACTCGCGGCCGCCATCGGTAAGCTGCGCAAGCCGACGGTCACCGCATGGACGGTGAACCTGCTCGCCCGTTCGGTCCCCGACGAGGTCGACGCCCTGCTTCGGCTCGGCGACGCCCTGCGCGCGGCGCAGCGCGAACTGTCCGGCGACCAGCTGCGCACGCTGACCGCGCAGCGGCAACAGGTCGTCAACGCGCTGTCCCGGCGGGCGGGGGCGCTGGCCGCCGAGGCGGGCAAACCGGTGAACGAAGGCGTGCTGCGCGAGGTCGGCCAGACCCTGACCGCGGCACTCGCCGACCCGGAGGTCGCCGATCAGGTGCGCACCGGCACGCTGGCCACCGCCGCGAGCTACGAGGGATTCGGTCCGGCCGGGCCGGAGCTGGTCGCGATCGACGGCAAGGGCTCGGCGCCCGCGAAGAAGCAAGGGCGCAAAGAACCCAAGGGCAAAGAACCGAAGGCCGAGGAACCCGAACCCGATGCGGAGGCTCTTCAGGAACTGGAAGACGCCCGCGCCGCGCTCGAATCGGCGAACGCCGCAATGGATTCGGCGCAGCGGGAGGCCGACGAGACGGCGGCGCGGCGCACCGAGATCGAGGAGCGGATCACCGCGCTGCGCGCGGAACTAGAGCACGCCGAACACGAGAAACAGTTCGCCCGCACCGCCGAACGCGGCGCGCAGGACGAGCTGCGATCGGCGCAGCGGCAACTCGACCGGGTGCGGCGCTGGGTGGCTCGGGCGCAGGCGCGTGTGGAGGGCTGAGCTCAGAGTCGCAGGTCGCCAGGGAAGAGGTACTCGTCGGCGGGCGGTGCGGTCTGGTTCAGCCACGCGTCGAAGAACCCGCGCAGATCCGTCCCGGTCTTCGACTGCACGAACGCGCGGAACTCCGGCATCGAGGCGTTGCCGTAGGCGTGCTTGGCAAGGAATTCCCTTATCGCACCGAAGAACACGGCGTCGCCGAGTTGCTTGCGCAGCGCGTGCAGAAACAGCGGACCTCGGTAGTAGACCGAGGTGAATTCGAAACCGGCGCCGGGGTTTTCCAGCGGAATATCCCAGAAACGCTGTTGGTCGTACCATTTCGCGATCGTCTCGCGGTACTGCGTGTCGACGTCCTCGCCCTCCATCCGCTCCGGCCACAGGTAGTCGGCGGTGTAGCTGGCGAAGCACTCGTTGAGGCAGATGTCGGACCACTGCCGCACCGATACCGCGTCACCCCACCACTGGTGCGCGATCTCGTGCACCACGGTCTGCAGATCGGTCCACGGCGCGTAGATCGGACGCGTCTGGGTCTCCAGGGAGAAGACGATGTCGGCGTCGACGTAGATGCCGCCCGCCGCGTCGAACGGGTACGGGCCGAAGAGTTGCTCGGTGAAATCGAGGACCTCGGGCAGCCGCGTCTCGTTCTCGCGGTTGCGCTCGGCATTGGGGGCGAAGGCGCTCAGCAGCGGCATCCCGTTGGCGCGCTGCTGCTCGAGGTAGGAGAAGTGGTCGATGGCGACGGTGGTCAGGTAGCCGAGGACC
Organism: Nocardia bhagyanarayanae; assembly: GCF_006716565.1. Lineage (NCBI taxonomy): Bacteria > Bacillati > Actinomycetota > Actinomycetes > Mycobacteriales > Nocardiaceae > Nocardia > Nocardia bhagyanarayanae. The sequence continues at coordinate 692,777 of NZ_VFPG01000001.1, forward strand.
GGAGCGCGCGATTCCCAACCGACCGTGCGCTTGTCGGCCTGCACCGAGTTCTGGGTGCGCAGCCCGTTGGACATGACCTCCCACTCCGCGGGCACGGTCGCGTGCAGCGCGAAGGTGGCCTTGTCCAAGGGGGTGTCGTTGAGCGGGTACCAGGTGGTCGCGGAGTGCGGCTCACCGGCGACGAACGCGCCGCCGCTCGGTGAGAACATCCAGCCTTCGCCCTCGGTGCCGACCATCTCCCCCGCGTAGTCGACGGTCACGGTGAACGGCAAGCCGGGCAGGATCGGCAGCAGCGGGGTGACGGTGAGTTCGTGCTCGCCGTTGCGGTCGAAAGAGGCGGGCTGGTTGTTGACCGAGACCATCCGCACGGGCGGCCCGGCGAAGTCGAGGTTGAACGCGCGCAACGCCTGCGTCGCGACGGCGTCGATGCGGGTGCTGCCGTCGAGCTGACGACTCGGCGGGTCGTAATCGATGGTGACGTCGTAGTGGCGGACGTCGTAGCCGCCGTTGCCGTCCATGGGGTAGTACGGATCGCCGAGCCCGGGCGCACCGACGAACGGGTCGGCGTTCGCCGGTCCCGCCGCCGTCAGCAGAACCGCGGCGACCGCGGCACTTACCAAGCCGGACAACCTCATTCGACTACCGCCCCTCTCACCGCACCCCATACCGGTACCGGCGTACCGCGCAGGTGGATGGTAGCCGGTTCAGTCCGCCGTGCCGCTGAGCGCCACCGACGCGCCGAGTCCGACGATCATCGCGCCACCCGCACCGCCGACGGCTTCGAGCCTACGCGGCGACTTGGCGAACCAGTTGCGCGCCGAAGCCGCCAGCAACGCCCAGGCGCTGTCGGACACCAGCGCGATGGCCAGGAACGCCGTTCCTAGAACGACGAACTGCAAGGGCAGCGACCCGGTCGCCGGATCGACGAAATGCGGCAGCACGGCGGAGAAGAACACGATGCCCTTCGGGTTCGTCACCCCGACGAGCACGCTCTGCCGGAACACGCGGACATCGGCGCCGGTGTCCACGTTCGCGCCGAGCGCGTCGCGCAAAGCCTTGCGTTCCCGGATCGCCTGCACGCCCAGATAGACGAGATACAGCGCGCCCGCGAACTTCACCACGGTGAGAGCGAGCGACGACGCGGCGAGCAGGGTGCCGAGCCCGATCGCGACGAAGATCAGACAGATCAGCACGCCCGCGCAGTGGCCGACGGCGGAGATCAGCGCGGCCCGCCTGCCGAGGGCCAGCGCCCGCCCGACGGTGAACAGCACACCGGGGCCGGGGATCACGACGATGAGGGTGGCTGCGGCCATGAACGCCAACAGGTTGGTCATGGGAACCATCACGGCAGTGTAATTCGCCGCGGACGGCACGCGGCGTGTCGAGCGCGGGCGGCGCGGTCAGTTGCCGAGATCGTCCGGCAGCTGCTGCGGATCGAGCAGCAGGCGTTTGGCCGAGGTGCGGCGCACCTGCGCGGCGAGCGCGAGATTGTCGGTGAGCAGCCGCCATTCGACCTCGCTGATGGCGGCCCGCGCCCGGGCGATGACCCGGTCGTCCCTTGTCCCCCAGGCGATCGGCATGGCGCTCACCGACTGCCAGCGCTCCCCCACTTGGCGCGGCGCGCGGTCGGTGCGGATCGCCACCGACGGCACCCGCTCGCCCGCGCGCTTCTCGTGCCCGGGCAGGTCGCGCACCTTGCGGATCACCAGGGCGTAGCGCGGATCGGTCGCCTCGGGCGTCGACACGTCGACGAGCGCGAGCAGCACGACGCCGGTGGGATAGGTCTCCGAGACCACGGCGGGCACGAGTTCACCGTCGGCGTAGAGGCGATCGATGCTCGACCGGTGCGGCGCCCACAGCGCCACCCACAGCGCGGTCACCGTGCCGAGCGCGAAGGCGACCGCGAGCAGATAGGACCACGGGTGGTTCAGCCAGATCAAATAGGCCGTCACGGTGGCGCCGATGACGGCGGCCGCGATCGCGGCGATGCGCAACCGGCGCAGGTCGGCGAACACTTCGTTCACCGCATGGGCGTGCCTGCGGTCCACCGCGAATTCGAAGCGTCGCACGTCTCTTTCCTAGCACACGTTGCGGAGGATTTGCCTCCACTTATCCGATGGCAGGACCCAGCAAGTCGTCGGCATCCGTAATGCGATAGGCATACCCCTGCTCGGCCAGAAAACGCTGCCGGTGCGCGGCGTATTCGGCGTCCAGCGTGTCGCGGGCGACCACCGAATAGAAGTGCGCCTGGCCGCCGTCGTGCTTGGGACGCAACAGCCTGCCCAGCCGCTGCGCCTCTTCCTGGCGCGAACCGAAAGTGCCCGAAACCTGCACCGCGACCGACGCTTCCGGCAAATCGATGGAGAAATTCGCGACTTTGCTCACCACGAGCACCGGAATCTCACCGCGCCGGAACGCGTCGAAAAGCTCTTCGCGCTCTTTGGTTTTCGTCGAACCCTGGATCACCGGCGCGTTCAAGTGCGCGCCCAATTCGTCGAGCTGTTCCAGGTACGCGCCGATCACCAGGCTCGGCGAATCCTTGTGCTTGGCGAGAATGGATTCCACCACCGCAATTTTCGTGTGCGCGGTGGAGCACAGCTTGTAGCGCTCCTCCGGTTCGGCGGTCGCGTACGCCATTCGTTCGGCGTCGGTGAGCGTCACCCGCACTTCGATGCAGTCGGCCGGGGCGATCCAGCCCTGCGCCTCGATGTCCTTCCACGGCGCGTCGTAGCGCTTCGGGCCGATCAGCGAGAACACGTCGCCTTCGCGACCGTCCTCGCGCACCAGCGTCGCGGTGAGGCCGAGCCTGCGCCGGGATTGCAGGTCCGCGGTCATCCGGAAGACCGGCGCGGGCAGCAGGTGCACCTCGTCGTAGATGACCAGGCCCCAGTCGCGGCTGTCGAACAGCTCGAGATGCTTGTATTCGCCCTTGGTGCGGCGGGTGATCACCTGGTAGGTCGCGATGGTGATCGGCCGGATCTCCTTGCGCTCGCCGGAGTATTCGCCGATCTCGTCCTCGGTCAGCGAGGTGCGGGCCAGCAGCTCGCGCCGCCACTGCCTGCCCGCGACGGTGTTGGTCACCAGGATCAGCGTGGTCGCCTTGGCCTTGGCCATCGCCGCGGCGCCGACCATCGTCTTGCCCGCGCCGCACGGCAGCACCACGACGCCCGAGCCGCCCGCCCAGAACGAGTCCGCCGCCATCTGCTGGTAGTCGCGCAGGTGCCAGTGGCCGCCGGTGTAGTCGAGATCGATCGGATGGGCCTCGCCGTCGACGTATCCGGCCAGGTCCTCGGCGGGCCAGCCGATCTTGAGCAACATCTGCTTGATCCGGCCCCGCTCGGACGGGTGCACCACCACGGTGTCGTCGTCGATCCGTGCGCCGAGCATCGGGGCGATCTTCTTGTGCCTGAGCACCTCTTCGAGCACCGCGCGGTCCAGGCTGACCAGCGTGAGGCCGTGCGCGGGATGCTTCACCAGCTGCAGCCTGCCGTACCTGGCCATGGTGTCGACGACGTCGACGAGCAGCGGCTGCGGCACCGCGTACCTGGAGTAGCTGACCAGAGCGTCGACCACCTGCTCGGCGTCGTGCCCGGCCGCGCGCGCGTTCCACAGCGCGAGCGGCGTCACCCGATAGGTGTGCACGTGCTCGGGCGCGCGTTCCAGTTCGGCGAACGGCGCGATGGCCTGACGCGCCGTGTCGGCCAACTCGTGGTCGACCTCCAGCAGCAGCGTCTTGTCACTCTGAACGATCAGCGGACCGTCGGTCACAGTCTCTCCTCGTATCGGGCGGGTGCGGACGTGCTCAGTCCATTCACGCATTGTCCGTTCGCCTGTTCGGCCCATTCTCCCCGAGGCCACCGACAACCCGCAGGCCGCGGTGGGGGCGCACGGCGGGTTCGGCTCCCGAGATACCAGCGTCCGGCACGGGCTTTTTGTTCCGTTGCGCGGGTCACGGTCGGGGTCCAGCGGTCTCGAAGTGGACCGAGACGGGACGCGGCGTGGTCGGCGACGATCGTGGACATGATCGAGACAGCGGCGGTTGTCGGCGTGGCGGTGGCCGCGCTCGGCATGGTGCTCACCCCCGGGCCCAACATGATGTATCTGGTTTCGCGCACGGTGTCTCAGGGGCGGCGGGCCGGGCTGGTGTCGCTGACCGGGGTGGCGGCCGGTTTCGGCGTGTATCTCGCCGCCGCGACCGCCGGTATCACCGCGGTGTTCGCGGTGGTGCCCGGGCTCTATCTCGCGGTGAAGCTGGCGGGGGCGGCGTATCTGCTGTGGCTGGCCTGGCAGGCGCTGCGGCCCGGCGGTGTCTCGGTGTTCGCGCCGTCGGAGCTGCCCGCCGATCCGGCGCGGCGGCTGTTCACGATGGGCCTGGTCACGAACCTGCTCAATCCGAAGATCGCGATCATGTACCTCGCGCTGATCCCGCAGTTCGTCGTGCCCGACCGCGGTCTGGTCTGGCTCCAGAGCTTGTCCCTCGGCGCGATCCAGATCGCCGTCGCGCTCACCGTGAACGGACTGATCGTGCTCGCCGCGAGCACCATCTCGACGTTCCTCACCGGTCGCCCACTGTGGCTGCGCGCCCAGCGATACGTTATGGGCACGATGCTCGGCTCGGTCGCGGTCCTGCTCGCGACCGACCGCGCCCGCCCGGCACCCGCCTGAGGCGCTGCTCGAGCTAGCAGTTCACTCCCACGGCTCGGCGGCGCAGAGGGGGCCGTCACGTCGGCTCGGTCCCGCCCGCAGCGGCGTCCGTGCAGCAACCATCGTCACGCCTTTGGGGCCGCCTCGCCGGTGGGTAACCGGGTGTCGCGGAAGTCACAGCGCAACCGACGTGCAAACCTGCTGGGCGAAGAAGGGTGAAAGGAGCGGTTGCATGGTCGCCGGGTTGGACGTCATGGCAACGCAGCTGGATTCCGCCGTGAACGCCGCCCAGCGCATCGGCGAGCTGCTCGGGGTGGTGTCGTTCGCGGCCTCGGGGGCGCTGCTCGCGGTCCGCAAGAATCTCGACGTCTTCGGCATGGCGGTGCTGGCCTGTAGCACCGCGCTCGGCGGCGGCGTCATCCGCGACCTGCTCATCGGGCGCACGCCGCCCGCCGCGTTCACCGACCTGACCTACCTGTGCGCGTCCCTGCTGACGGCGCTGGTCATCTTCTTCAAGCATCCTTCGCATCGGCTCACCGGCCCGCTCGAGGTATTCGACGCCGTCGGGCTCGGCTTGTTCTGCGTGACCGGTACCGCGGTCGCCTATGCCCAGGGCGTCGGCGCGCCGACGGCCGCGCTGCTCGGCATGGTCACCGCGATCGGCGGCGGTGTCATCCGCGACGTACTCGGCGGCGAGGTGCCGCGGGTGCTGCGCCCGGACCAGGACCTGTACGCCGTGCCCGCGCTGTTCGGCGCGGCCGCCACCGCGACGCTGCTGCACTTCGACGCCTACTGGGCGTGGACCGGTCTGCTCGCCGCCATCCTCGCCATCGCCTTCCGCCTGCTGGCTCGCCACTACGGCTGGCACGCGCCGCAGGCCCGGCGCAACACCGGCCGCCTCGATCCCACACCGGACTGACCACGGCGCACAGTCGAAGGACATGGGCTGGGCACCCGGCGCCGAACCGACGCAGCGCCCCGCGCCCGACGAACCCAGCGCTTCACGCCGACCTCCCCAGCGCGCCCCGCATCCGACAAGCCAGCGCTTCCAGCCCGACCGACCCAGCACCTCGCACGCGACGAACCTGCGCCTCGCGCCCCGATGGACCCCAGCGCCGCTGGACCGAAAGAGACATGGCACCCTCGCGCCCCCGCCCGTAACCTCGGGAACGTGACGGCGACCGAGCTGCGGCAGGACCTTCGACCGGAGCGCGATCGCCGCATGACTTGGCTCGCCATCGAATTCGCCGTGCTCTACTTCGGACTGGTCGGCGGTTACGCCGCGCTCGGCAGCCCGGGCAGTCCCATTCCGTTCCTCATCGTGCTCGCCGTCGGCGCGCACTTCTGGCTGCGCGAGCAGCACGTGCCCACCTACGGGCTCCGCGATCACTTCCGCGCGCTGCGCGCCGTCCTGCCGTCGATGCTGGCCCTCTGGTTCGCCGCCGCCGTCGCCATCGGCGTCGCACTCGCTTTGCTGAGCCCGGACCGGCTTTTCGAGCTGCCGCGCACCGAACCGCTGTTGTGGACGATGGTGATGGTGTTCTATCCGCTGTTCTCGGTGTACCCGCAGGAGTTGATCTTCCGGAAGTTCCTGTTCCAGCGGTACGCGCCCGCCTTCGGCACCGGGTGGGCGTTGATCGCGGCGAACGCCGCCGCATTCGGCTTCGCGCACATCATCTTCGGCAACTGGATCGCCGTGGCGCTGACCTTGGTCGGCGGCATTCTCTTCGGCTACCGGTACCGGCGGACCGGCTCGCTCCTGGTGGTCTCGGTCGAGCACGCGCTCTACGGCTGCCTGGCCTTCACCATCGGCCTCGGCGGATTCCTCTACCACGGCGCGAGCTAGCTCATCGTGACGGCCGCGCGCAAACGCCGCACACCCTCGTCGAGCGTCTCGTCGCGCTTGCAGAAGGTGAACCGCACCAGGTGGTTCCACGCGGACTTGTCGTCGGCGAAGACGCTGACGGGCACCGCGGCGACGCCGATCAGTTCCGGAATCTCCCGGCAGAACTCGAGTCCGTCGGTGCGGCCGGTCGGCGTGAGGTCGGCGCAGACGAAATAACCTCCGCCGCTGGCCTGCACGCCGAAGCCGGCATCGGCGAGAGCCGCCGAGAGGCGAAGGCGCTTGTCCGAGAGGACATCTCGCAACCAGGCGACCCAGTCGAGCTCGTTGGTGAGCGCGTGCGCGACGGCGGGCTGGAACGGGCCGCCGCCGACGAAGGTCAGGAACTGCTTGGCGGCGAGCACGCCGTCGATCAGGTACGCGGGCCCGCACGCCCAGCCGATCTTCCAGCCGGTGACGCTGAAAGTCTTTGCGGCGCTGGACACCACGACGGTCCGCTCGGCCATGCCGGGCAGCGTCGCCAGGCTGATGTGCTCGTTGCCGTCGTAGACGAGGTGCTCGTAGACCTCGTCGGTGAGCACGATCAGGTCGTGCTCGCAGGCCAGCTCGGCGATCGCGGTCAGATCGGCGCGATCGAGGACGGTGCCGGTCGGGTTGTGCGGCGAGTTGACCACCAGCATCCGCGTGCGCGGGGTGATCGCGGCGCGCAGGCTGTCCAGATCCAGCACGAAACGATCCCCATCGGCCACCAGCCGAGCCGTGCGCCGTTGCGCGCCCGCCAGCGCGACCGCCGCCGCATAGGAGTCGTAGTACGGCTCGATCAACACCACCTCCTGCCCCGGTTCGACCAGCCCGAGCATGGCGGCGCTGATCGCCTCGGTGGCGCCGACGGTGACGAGCACCTCGGTGTCCGGGTCGTATTCGGTGCCGTAGCGGCGGGCCCGGTCGGCCGCGATCGCCCGGCGCAGCACCGGCATGCCGCGCCCCGGCGGGTACTGGTTGACGCCGTCGGCAATGGCCTGCCTGGCTACCTCCAACATGCCCGCGGGTCCGTCGGTGTCGGGGAAGCCCTGGCCGAGGTTCACCGCCTCGTGCCGTACGGCGAGCTCGGTCATCTCGGCGAAGATCGTGGCGGCAAACGGGCGGAGGCGAGCGACGGTCGCGGGGCGTGCGGGCATACCCCGGAGAGTAGCGGAGCGATCGCCATTGTTGCCATTAGATAGCGAATGGCTATGTTTCACATTCATTTTGGTGCTTCTACCTGGCCTGTTGTGCGTTCTCCGGCGGACAGCTAGCCTCGCCGTGTTCTAGCTCACAAGCCGCCGCTTCCCGCGGCGGTGTCTCGAAAGGGGCGCTCATGGCCTCCTATCTCGACCTCGTACTGAATCCGGCCACGTCGGAGGTCGCCGGAACCGTACTCGGTCTGATTCGCGAAGCGGCGCACGATCTGATCGCGGGCACCGGCGATTGGTTCACCGGATCGTCGACCGGCGACTGGTTCACCGGTTCCACCACCGGCAACGGCGGCGCCGGATCCTCGACGGGCGACTGGTTCACCGGTTCGACCACGCCATGACCCCGTCCGACCCGCCGGGTCGGGCGATGAGGGTCCGGCCCGGCGGGTCAGGCCAGCCGCACGCCGGTCAGCTTGGCGGGGTTGGCGTGATCGTAAGTGCCCCAGACCAATCCGTCGCGCACCGTGAAGCCGACGACCCGCGCCGGATGCCAATCCTGTTCCTCGGTCTCCGAGTCCAAATTCATCACGAGCCCCAATTGCCCGTTCACCGTGGCGAATTCGTAGCGGGTCGCGGCCTGATCGGTGTCGCCAATGCCGTACTTTCGCACCAGCCCCAGCATGAAGCGGGCGATCTTCTCCGCGCCGCCGACGATGTTCACCGCCGTGGAGGTGGTGCCGTTGGCGTCGCCGATGAGCACCGAATCCGGATGCAGCGCTTTGGCGACCGCGGCGACGTCGCCGGTGGACAGCGCCGCGAGCAAGCGACGAACGGCCGCCTCGTGCTCGTCGTCCGACACCGGGGCCGGTACACCCGCGACCGCCTTGCGCGCCCGAACAGCCAACTGCCGCGCGGCATCCGCGGAGACGCCGAGGATTTCGGCGATCTCGTCGAACGGCACCGACAACCCGTCGTGCAGCACGAACGCCACCCGCTGCGGCGGGGTGAGGGCGTCGAGCACGACCATCGCGGCCAACCGGTACTCCTGCCCGCGCACCACCGACTCCAGCGGATCCGGCGTACTCGACGGCGTGACGCCGGTGACGATCGGCTCCGGCAACCATTGGCCCACATAGGTTTCCCGGCGCGTCGCCGCACTGCGCAAGTGATCCAAACAGATTCGGCTCACCACGGTGGTCAACCAGGCCCGCAGATCGTCGATCTCGGACTGGTGGGTCCCCGCCAACCGCAGAAAACTCTCCTGAACCGCGTCCTCGGCGTCGCCGACGCTGCCCGTCAGCCGGTAGGCGACGGAAAGCAAATGAGCTCGATGCGATTCGAACAAGTCGGCGAGAAGAGCGGCAACCATCGGGCCGATTCTACGGTCCGCCCGGTCGGGCTATCACCGCGGTATCCATCCGGTCATCCGATAACCGGATGCCCCTGCCGACCCGTCCGTGTCACGATGACCCGATGGAGATCCGCACGCTCACGGACGGCGCGGTCTGGCTTTCCCCGCCCACCGCGGCCGATACCGATGTCATCATCGCCCGCTGCCAGGACCCGTCCATCGGCGAGTGGACGACGATCCCGGTGCCCTACGGCCCGGAGGACGCCGAGAAATTCTTCGCCGACTTCGTCGTGCCCGGCTGGGCTGCGCGCAGCCCGACCTGGGCGCTGCGCCTCGCGGCGGACGGACCCGTCGCCGGCATGATCGGACTCGAGCAAAAGGACCCGAGCGCGTGCGAGATCGGTTTCTGGCTCGCCTCCGAGCACCGCGGCCGCGGCCATATGGCGCGCGCGGTGAAGCTGGTCTGCGAGTTCGGCTTCGCCGCCGACGGCATGGGACTCGCTCGGATCAGCTGGCGCGCGTTCGTCGGCAACTATTCGTCGGTGGCCGCCGTGCGCCGCAACGGCTTTCGCTACGAGGGCCTGGCCCGGCTCGGCGGATGGCAGCGCGGCGTCCGGCGCGACGAGTGGCTGGCGGCCCGCCTGCACAGCGATCCGCCCGGCCCGGTCGCCGATTGGCCCACGGAGTTCCCGGCGCTCGGCGAGACTGTTTCCCATGGGTGATGACGGGATTCGCTGGTTCCTGGACGCGACGGCGCTCGGATCCGCCGATGATGCCTCGCGCGCCGAACATGCAAGGGCGGTCGGCCGTGGGTGACGCACGCTTTCCCTGGTTCGCCGACACGATGACGCTCGGGCGCGCGGATCGGGTGCTGGAGATCGGGCCCGGCGCGAGCCCGTCGCTGTCGCTGCTGGCCGAACGGGTGCCCGAGGGGCGCGTCATCGCGGTCGAGCGTTCCGCGACGGCGGTCGCCCGCGCCGCGGAACGGTTGCGCGCGGCCGGGCACGATCCGTCGGTCCACGGCGCGGCATCCGGCGAGGGCACGCCCGCTCGAAGCGCGTCGACAACTCGGACCGCGGCGCGCGGTGCATCGACAGGCCGCACCGCACCGCGCGAAGGCGCAGCGGCGCAGGGTGATCCGGGCCGCATCGGATTGGTACAGGCCGAACTGACGAAGCTGCGACCGGAACAGGTGCTCGACGACTTCGGGATCGACGCCTTCGACAAGATCCTCGCGGTCAACGTCAACTTGTTCTGGACCAAGCGGCCCACCGCGGAGCTCGCGCTCATCGAACGGCTGTTGGCCCCCGGCGGCGGGCTCTACCTGTGCTACGGCTACGGCGACCCGGACGGCGCGTCCTCGTCACCGAAGCCGCCGCCCGGACGGCTCGGCGAGCACCTGACGGCCGCCGGGTTCACCGTGCGCACCGTCGCGTCCGGCGATCTGCTGTGCGTGATCGCCGCACTCGCTTAGTCCCCACACCGTTCCCACGCCTCACAGACCCGTCCTGCCTGTGAGGCGTCGAAAGGATGTGTGTCAGCCCGCGCGGCGCTGGGCGACGGCGTCGGCGAGGCGGTCGAGCTGGGCGGCGGTGGTGGACCAGTCGATGCAGGCGTCGGTGATGGACTGGCCGTAGGTGAGGTCCGCAGCGCGGCCGAGGGTGAGGTCCTGACGACCCGCGACCAGGAAGCTCTCCAGCATCACGCCGACGACGCTGCGCTCGCCACCGGCGATGCGCTCGGCGATGTCGGTGACCACGTCGACCTGCTTGTTGTGGTCCTTGTTGCTGTTGCCGTGGCTGGCGTCGACCACGATGCGCTCCGGCAGGCCCGCCTTCTCCAGGCGCAGGCAGGCCTCGGCGACGGAGGCCGCGTCGAAGTTCGGGCCGGTGCTGCCGCCGCGCAGGATCACGTGGCAGTCGGGGTTGCCGGTGGTGCGGATCAGCGCGGAGCGGCCGTCGAGGTCGGTGCCGGGGAAGACGTGGCTGGCCGCCGCGGCGCGCACGCCGTCCACGGCCACCTGCACGTCGCCGTCGGTGCCGTTCTTGATGCCGACCGGCATGGACAGCGCGCTGCTCAGCTGGCGGTGCACCTGGCTGGCCGCGGTGCGCGCGCCGATCGCGCCGTAGGAGACCAGGTCCGCGATGTACTGCGGGGTGATCGGGTCGAGGAACTCGCAGGCCACCGGCAGGCCGAGGGCGGTGATGTCGACGAGCACCTTGCGACCGATGCCGAGACCGGTGTTGACGTCGAACGAGCCGTCCAGGTGCGGGTCGTTGATCAGGCCCTTCCAGCCCAGGCTGGTGCGCGGCTTCTCGAAGTAGACCCGCATCACCACGTGCAGCCGGTCGCTCAGCTCGGCGGCCTTCTCGGCCAGCCGCCGCGCGTAGTCCAGCGCCGCCGCGGGGTCGTGCACGGAACACGGGCCGACGATCACCATCAGGCGGTCGTCGGCGCCGTCGAGCACGTCCACCGTGGCCTTGCGGCCCGCGCGGACGGTGTCGGCCAGCGGATCGCTGATCGGGTGCACCATGCGCACTTCGGCCGGCGAGCGTAACGGGCTCACGGACAGGGTGCGCTGGTCGTCGAGATCGGAATGCCGCGCGTCGACGTCGGCTGCGGTTGTCATTTGTGTGGGTTCCTTTTCTTCAGGCCGACCCACGGACATGAATACCGTCGAGCCGGTCCATCATCCGGCTCGGGGTGGAAGAAGTCAGCGCATGTGGTTGCCGCAGACCGACCCACCCAGGGCCGGCTTGCTAAACCAGAAATACGCGCGCTGCACGTCGGTCACTGTACCAGCCGTTGGCAGCCGGGTGACGCAGGGGCCAACTTCCATGATCGAGACGGCGTCGGTCGTCACATCGATACTCGTCGGCTACCGACTCCTGCGGCCAGGAACGTGATCAGCTCCACTGGCCCGGCTGGTACCCGCCCGCGGGGGTGCCCGTGATGACGTTCATCCGGTTCCAGACGTTGATCAGTGCGATGAGCGAGACGAGCGCGGCGATCTGGTCGGTGTCGTAGTGCTTGCGCACCTGGGCCCAGGTCTCCTCGCATACGCCGGTGTGCGCGTCGGCGAGCCGGGTGCCTTCCTCGGTGAGGGCCAGCGCGGCCCGCTCCGCCTCGGTGAACACGGTGGCGTCGCGCCACGCGGCCACCAGATTCAGCCGCACCTGATCCTCGCCCGCGTGCAGGGCGTCCTTGCTGTGCATGTCGGTGCAGAAGCCGCAACCGTTGATCTGGCTGGCCCGCAGCTTGACCAGCTCCTGAGTCGCGCGGGGGAGGGTGGACTGCTCGACGACCAACCCCGCGTTGCCGACGCGCTTGGCGAACTTCGCGCCGATCTCGGTGCCGTAGTAGTCGAAACGCGCTTCCATGGTGTGCCCCTCGGGTTCTCGGATCGTCGCTCCGGCGGGCGCCGCAGCGTATACCGATATGACGGCCCACCGCCCCGAGGTGTGACATCGCCCGTCGTGAGCCCGGTCACGAGGTAGAACGCATATGGATCGGGCCGCCCGGGGCGCGGGCGGACGCTCAGGCGAGAAACCGTCAGGAGAACGAGTAGGTGACGCCCGTGAGCTTCTCCGACAACTCCCACAGCCCCCTGGCCACGGCCTCGTCGCGGGATTGTTTGGTCGAACCCGAGGTGCCCGGGTAGCCGCGCATGCCCGCCAGCCCGGTGGGTCCGTAGAACGCGCCCGGCTCGATCGGCGTGACGGTGGCGGCGTAAAGCTCTGGCAGCGCGCCCATTTCGGCGCTCTGCGCGAACAGCCGGTTGCCGATCGACATGAGCGGGTCGAGCAGCGACTCGGTGTGCGACTGCAATTCGGTCGCGGCGTAGCCGGGGTGCGCGGCCACCGAGATCTTGCCGGATCCGGCGGCGGTCAGCTTGCGCTGCAACTCGTAGGCGAACATCAGGTTGGCCAGCTTGGCCTGACCGTAGGCGGCCCAGCGCTGGTATTTCCTACGCTCCCAGTTCAAGTCGTCCAGGTCGATCCTGCCGATGGCGTGCGCGCCGCTGGACACCGTGACCACCCGGTCCGAGATCTTGTCCAGCAGTAGGCCGGTCAGCGCGAAGTGGCCGAGATGGTTGGTGCCGATCTGCATCTCGAAGCCGTCTTTGGTGCGCCCTTCCGGCACGGCCATGACGCCCGCGTTGTTGATCAGCACGTCGACCCGGTCCACCGATTCGGCGAACTCGCGCACCGAGGAGAGATCGGCCAGATCGAGCGCGCGCACGGTGGCGCGCTCGCCGAGATCGGCGGCGACTTGCTCACCCTTGGCGACGTTGCGGCAGGCCAGCACCACATCGGCCCCCGCCCCGGCGAGCGCGCGCGCCGCCACCGCGCCCAAGCCGCTGTTCGCGCCGGTGACGATGAACGTCCGGCCGGTCTGATCGGGGATGTTCGAGGCGTCCCAACGGGTCATGCCGGGAAGTTTAGTCCTGGAAGCGCGACCCGTCGCCCCGATCGAAATCGAGGCGACGGGAAACCAGGTCAGGCCTGCGCCAGGATCTCCTCGTCGGTCATGGCCGCGACCTCCAGATACAGCTTGGCGACCTCGTCCAGCCGGTCCGGGGTGCCCGCCTCGGCCTCCTTCGCGAGCAAGCGCTCGGCCAGACCCGCCACCGTCCGGCCGACGAGGATGTCCGCGACCAGCGCGTGCTCCGCGTCGAGCCATTCGCGGACACGGGCGATCGCCGTGGTCGCGAGCACCGAGTCGCCGCCGAGCCCGAAGAAGTCGTCGTGCACGCCCAGCCGCGGCACGCCGAGCACCTCGGCGACGATCGCCGCGAGCGCCGACTCCAGCGGCGTGCGCGGCGCGAGGTCCGCGGTGTCCTGCGCCGAGGGCTCGAGCAGCGCGACGACCGCGCGGCGGTCGAGTTTGCCGTTGTCGGTGAGCGGCATGTCGTCCAGCAGTTCGATGCGAGTCGGAATCATGTAGCCGGGCAACAGATCCGAGATCACGCCGACCAGATCCACGGTGCTGCCCGGGAATCCGGCCACGGCCGCGACCAGCTTCGGCGCGCCCGTTCCGACCACGGCCGCGACCGCGTGCCGGACGCCCGGCGCCGCGCGCAGCGCGCTCTCCACCTCGCCGAGTTCCACGCGGTAGCCGCGGATCTGGACCTGGTGGTCGGCGCGGCCGAGGAATTCGATCGTGCCGTCGGGCCAGTAGCGGGCCATGTCGCCGGTGCGGTACCAGCGGATGTCGTCGTGCGTCACGAACCGCTCGGCGGTGCGCTCGGGATCGTTGCGATAGCCCGCGGCGACATTCGCGCCGCCGACCCAGAACTCGCCGGGCACCCAGTCCGGGCAGTCGCGTCCCGCCGAATTCACCACGCGGCAGCGCACATTGCGCAGCGGAACGCCGAACGGCACCGTCGTCCAGTGCGCTGGCGGATCGCTCACCTCGCAAATGGTGTTGTGGATGGACGTCTCGGTCGCGCCGCCGAGGCCGGAGAAGCGGCAGCCGGGCACCTGCGCGGCGAGCCTGCGCGCGAGATCGGCGCCGACCCAGTCGCCGCCGAGGGTCACCGCGCGCAGCGAGTCGCCCAGCTCGTCGCCGCCGATCTCCAGGATCATGTCGAGCATGCTCGGCACGCAGTTGAGGATGGTCACCCCGAAGTGCCGCAGCAGCTCGACCCAGGTCGTCGCCTCCTCGCGCTGCCGTGGGTTCAGCGCGACGACGGACCCGCCCACCGAGAACATGCCGAAGATGTCGTAGACCGAGGCGTCGAACTCGAGCGCGGAAAGGCCGAGTACCCGGTCACCGGGACCGACCTCGAACCATTCGTTCACGGCGTCGATGGTGTTCATCGGGCCGCTGTGCGGCAGGTCGACGCCCTTGGGCACGCCGGTCGAACCCGAGGTGAACAGCACGTAGGCGATGGCGGAGGTATCCGGGATCACCGGCGCGGCAAGCGGGTTCGGATGCTGTCTGGCCTGCGCGATGGGTAGGCAGGCGATCTCGGGACGGCCCATGTCGGCACCGTCGACGGTGAGCGCGGCCACCACCTCACCGGTGCGCAGGATCTCCGCGCGCCTGCCCACCGGCTGGTCGAAGCCGATCGGCACGTAGGTCGCGCCCGCGGCGAGCACGCCGAGCACCGCGAGGATCTGATCCGGCCCCTTCGGCAACTGCACCGCGACCGTATCGCCCTGCCGCACACCCTGATCCCGCAGCGCACCGGCGACGGCCAGCGCCTGCGCGGCCAGTTCGCCGTAGCTCCACCCGCCGTCGACGCCGTCGGTCTGCCACAGCACCGCGGGCGCGTCGGGCGTCGCCGCGGCGTGCTGGAAGAAGCCCTCGTGCAGCGCGCGGCCGGTAACCGGTCCGTCGGTCGCGTTCACCTGCGCGCGTACGGTGGCCTGTGCGAGCGGAAGACGCACCGCCGCCTCGGCGTTCCACCCGGCCTCGCCCGCGCCCAGCCGCGCGATGGCGTCGGTGTAGCTGGTGAACATGGCGTCGATCACGCCCTCGGGGAAGGCGGATTCGCGCACGTCCCAGTTCAGCAACAGGCCGCCGCGCACCTCGGTGACCTGCGCGTCGAGCAGCACCTGCGGGCCCTGCGAGATGATCCAGACCGGCTCGCCGAACGTCTCGGTCGCCGAATCGGCGAACAGCTCGCCGAGGTTGAGCGCACTGGTGTAGACGATCGGCGCGAGCACCGGCTCGCCGCGATGGCGACCCAGGTCGCGCAGCACCTCGAGACCGGAATAGGCGGTGTGCGCGCCGCTTTCGTGCATCGAGCGCTGCAACGCCCGCGCCCGGTCGGCGACCGTCATGTCCGCGCTGACGTCCACCTCGAGCATGATCGACGACGTGAAATCGCCGATGACACGGTCGATGCCGGGATGCACCGGCTCGCGGTGGAACAGCGGCACGTTCAGCAGGAAGCGGCTCTGCGCGGACCAGCCGCCGATGGTCTCGGCGAACACGGCCGCCAGCGCCATGGCCGGGGTGATGCCGCGCGCGTGCGCGGCGTCCAGCAGCCGCTGCTTGGCCTCCGGCTCGAGCCAGTGGTTGTAGCGGACGGTCCGGTGCGGGTCGGCGCGCTCGCTGACCGGAATGGTCGGCAGCTCGGGCGAACCGGGCAGTCGCGGCAGCCGTTCCTGCCACCACTGCTTGTCGCGCTCCCGCGCGGCCGCGTCGATCTGGCGTTCGGTGCGGTAGCGGCGGTAGCTGTAGGTCTCGGCGGGCAGCGACCCGCCGTGGTAGAGCTCGGCCAGGTCGGAGATCAGGACGCGGTAGCTCATGGCGTCGCCGGCGAGCATGTCGACGTCGAGGTGCAGGCGGGTGCGGTCGTCGGCGAGCAGGCTCAGTGTCACGTCGAGGACCTGCCCGGCCTCGATGTCGAGGCGCTGATGGGTCTTGTCGTCCCGCAGGCGTTCCAGCTCGGCGGCCGCGGCTTCGGCGGACTCCGCGCGCAGGTCGACGACGGAGAAGACCGGGCGACCCGGCGCGGGCATGGTCTGCTGCGTTCCGTCCGGCAGCACCCGGGTGCGCAACATCGGGTGCGCGGCGACGAGGTCCGCGACGGCGCGCTCGAGCCGCTCGGGATCGACGGCGGCGCCATCGAATTCGACGTACAGGTGCGCGGCGACGCCGCCGAGATCCTGTTCGTCGGAACGGCCGATCCAGTACGCGTGCTGCATGGTCGCCAGCGGGAAGGGCTCGGATTCGTCTCCGGCCCCGGCGGATTCGACCGGCGCGGTGGCCGACTCGGTGGGCGCTGTGCCGGATTCGGCGAGCGCCGTGGCAGATTCGGCCGTCGCGGCTTCCGGCTCTGCGGCTTCTGCGGGTACGGCGTCCGCGCCGAGCAACCGGGACCATTCCGCGACGGTCGGCGTCGCGGCCAGCTGAGCGAAGTTGACGTCCGCACCGCGCTTGCGCCAGCCACCGGCCAGTTTCATGGTCCGGATGGAATCCAGGCCGAGCTGGATCAGATCGTCCTCGTCGGCGATCGCGTCGATATCGATGCCGAGTTGCCCGGCGATCGCGGCGCGGATCTCGTCCCGGCCGATCACCGCGTGCGCGGCGTTCCCCGCTCCGTCCCCCGGTCGCTGTGCTGGCTGCATGTGCCGCTGTACTCCTTGGTCGCCGCCGCATCCGGCGGATCGAGACTGCTCGGCGCTAGCGTATCGCACTGAGATAGGGTTGCCTAACCTACATAAAGAGACCCTAATAACCAGGTCCCCGTCCCGACTTCGTGAGGCAGCCCGTGACCACCACATCCAGCACCCACCGAGAGGGCTACGTCCCCTTCCCCGCCGACGCGGCCGAGAACTACCGGGCCGCCGGCTACTGGACCGGCCGCGCGCTCGGCGATCTGCTACGCGAGACCGCGCGCCGGGAGCCGGGGCGCACCGCGCTGATCACCGACGCGGGCGCGCGCGGCTACGCGGAGGTGGACGCCGAAGCCGATCGGATGGCGCATGGCCTGCTCGCGTTGGGCATCGCGCCGGGCGACCGCGTCGTCGTGCAGCTGCCCAACGTGCCCGAATTCATGACGGTGCTGTTCGGTCTGCTGCGGGCGGGCATCATCCCGGTGCTGACGCTGCCCGCGCACCGCAGGGCCGAAATCGAGCATCTGGCAGCGCTTTCCGAGGCGGTGGGATACGTCATCGTCGACCGGCACGGCGATTTCGACTACCGGGAACTGGCCGCGACGGTGCGAGAATCCGTGCCGAGCCTGCGTCACGTCCTCGTGCTCGGCGAGCCCGGCGCGTTCACCGACCTGAATTCGGTGCCACGCGAAGGCGCCGCACTCCCGGAGGTCGACCCGAGCGACATCGCGCTGATGCTGGTCTCGGGCGGCACCACGGGCCTGCCGAAGCTGATCGCCCGCACGCACGACGACTACGCCTACAACGCCACCGCGAGCGCCGCGGTGTGCGAGCTCACGGCCGACGATGTCTACCTCGCGACACTGCCCGCCGCGCACAACTTCCCGCTGGCCTGCCCCGGCATCCTCGGCACCGTGAGCGTCGGCGGCGCGGTCGCGTTCGTCACCGATCCCAGCCCCGAGAGCGCCTTCGCCGCCATCGAGAAGCATCGGGTCACCGTCACCGCCGTTGTGCCGCCGCTGGCCCAGTTGTGGTGCGCGGCAACCGAATGGGAGGAGGCCGACCTCACCTCGCTGCGCCTGCTCCAGGTCGGCGGCGCGCGCCTGGCCGAGGTGAACGCCGTCGAGGTCACCCCCGCGCTCGGCGCCACCTTGCAGCAGGTGTTCGGCATGGCCGAGGGTCTGCTCAACTACACCCGGCTCGACGATCCCGCCGAGCTGCTGCACACCACGCAGGGCAGGCCGCTCTCCCCCGCAGACGAGGTGCGGGTGGTGGACGGCGAGGGCAACGACGTCGCGCCCGGCGAGGAGGGAGAGTTGCTCACCAAGGGCCCCTACACGATTCGCGGTTACTACCGCGCGCCCGAGCACAACGCCCGCGCCTTCACTCCCGACGGCTACTACCGCAGCGGCGACCTGGTCCGCCGCCTGCCCTCCGGCCACCTCGTCGTCTCCGGCCGGATCAAGGACGTGATCAACCGCGGCGGCGAGAACATCTCCTGCGACGAGCTCGAGGAGCACCTGCTCGCCCACCCGGCCGTCCGGCACGCCGCCGCGGTCGGGCTGCCCGACGCGGCGCTCGGCGAGAAGGTCTGCGCGGTGCTGGTCGTCGACGGCGCGATGCCGACCTTGGCCGAGATCAAGACCTTCCTCACCGACCGCGGTCTCGCCACCTACAAGTTGCCCGATGTGCTGCGGCAGGCGAACGAGCTGCCGATCACCGCGGTCGGCAAGATCGACAAGAAGGCGCTGCGCGCCGGATAGTCCCGTCGGCCGGACGCCGGTGCCGACCCGTAACACGGTTCGAATCAACCGAATACGCCGAAGGGCCGCCCACCTAGGTGAGCGGCCCTTCTCGTGCTTGCGTTATGCCTTGACCACGTACGGCGCTACGCTGCCGAGCTTTTCGCAGGTCTCCTCGAATTCGCGCTCGGGACGCGACTGTCCGACGATGCCCGCGCCCGCGCGCAGCCAGGCGCCCTCGGTGGTCTGGTAGACCGCGCGCAGCACCAGCGTGGCCTCCATCGCGCCGGTCGGCGAGATCGTCACCACCGCACCGGAATACAGCCCGCGCGGCGCGCCGTCGAGGCGGAAGACCGAGTCGACGCCCTCGCGCTTGGGGATGCCGGACGCCGTGACCGACGGGAACAACACCTCGAGCGCGTCCCAGCTGGAGCGGTCGGCGGCCAGCCTGCCGCGCACGGTGGAGGCCAGATGCTGCACGCTGCCGCGCTCGCGCACCGCCATGAAATCGGAGACCACGGGCGTACCGGGATCGGCGACCGCGCTGATCTCGGCGAACGAGGTCTGCACCGAAATGGCGTGCTCCACGATCTCTTTCGGATCGCTGACGAGGTCGGCGCGGGCCGCCATGTCGACCTCGGCGCCGAGGCCGAAGGCGCGGGTGCCCGCCAGCGGCTCGGTGGTGACCACCCGGTCCTCGTCCACGGAGGCGACCAGCTCGGGGCTGAAGCCCGCGGCTTCGAGACCGCCGAGCCGCAGCAGGAAGGAGCGGGCGGGCGTGTTGTTCGCCCGGCCGAGCCGGTAGGTGGCGGGCACGTCGACCGCGAACGGCAGCTCGACCTTCCTGGACAGGATGACCTTCTGGTAACGGCCGGAACGGATTTCCTCGACCGCCTCGGCGACCCGGTCGCGGTAACCGGTCGGGTCCACCCGGATGTCGGCCGGGTGCGGCTGCGGCAGCTCGCTGCCCTGCGCTTCGGCGATGAGATCGTGGATGTCACCGGTCTCGCTGGGGGTCGCGCCCGAGACGCGAATACCGGATTCGTCGACGCGAACCTCGATGCGCGGAATCATCAAGTGCGCCAAGGTCGTCCGCTCGTCCAGGTGCGCGGTCGCGTCCAGCGCCCAGGCGCAGAACTCGAATCCGATCCAGCCGTAGGCGCGGCGGCCGTCCAGCGGCAGCAGAGCGAGGGCCTCGTCCAGAGCCCGCGCGGGCGTGCCCGTCCAGCTCGTGGTGGTGGTCTTCCCCTCCCAGGTGACGCGCAGTTCGCGCACGTCGAGTTCGATGCTGCCGATCGGGTCGGCCGCGAACACCCACTCCCCCGGACGTTCGTACATCACGTACTCGCCGAAGCGATCCGCCGCGGCCAGCCGTGACATCGCTGCCGCCGGATCGGTCACATACTCTATGCGCAAGCGCTCGTCCGTGGTCGACAACGATCCTCCAAAGGTTACCCTGACCTAACTCAAGGAGGTAAGGTTAGCATTACCTCGGCTTTGCGAAAGTGTGCTCGCGGCCACACGATCTCGGAGTTGGGCAAACGCCCAGGGTGACACCGGTTATCCCGCCGCAACGGCCGCCGCGCACCGTCGAGCGCCCCGCCGCGCGCCTCCCGCAACCGCCGCTTCCCGCCCGCCGCGCCCTCGTTCGCGGATAGCCGACCGCGCACGTTCACCGCACCGGAATCGAACTCGCCGCGCGGAGTGCCTGCGCACAACGGCGCGGCAAGCTTGAATGAAGGAAGCGTCACCTGCGGAGGGAAGAACATCGATGATCGATCACCGCGGCGGCTCGCCGACGAAGTCAGCTACCGCGCCCCGGTCGGTGGTGGCGCTGGTGGACGCCACCTCCGGGGTCGAGCGCGAGCTGGTCGGCGCCTGGCTCGGCGACGGCGGCATCGCCAAGGAGATCGGCACCGACGCGCCGATCACCCAGCTCGACCTGGACGCGGGCGCGATCGCGGACAGGCTGATCGGTCGCCGCGACGACCCGCTGGTGGTGCCGATCCGGGTGCTGTGGCTGCCGCCCGAGCGCGACGGCGTGCGCCGGATGACCTTCGCCGATCTGGCGATGCTGACCAATCCCCGCAAACCGCACTGGATCGCCCAGCGCAAGCTGGTGCGTAAATCGCCGGACCGGCACGTCATCCTGACGGGGCAACCCGCTCTGCTCAGCGAGTTGCGCGTCAACAACCCCGAGGCGTCCGCGCTGCACGCGGCGGGAACGGCCGAGCCGTTCGCCCGCGCCATCCTGCGCGCCGCGGTGGTCGCGCTGGAACGCGCGGAGCGCTCCATCATCGGCGACCGATACAAGGTGCCACGGCTGGTGGCCGAGGAGATCCTCGACTCCCCCGACTTCACGCGCAGGCTGGAGCTGATCGCCGACCAGATCGGCGCGGATCCCCAAGAGGTGTATCGCCGCGCGGAGAAGGCGCTCAACGAACTGGTCGCCGCCCAGAGCCGCACGGTCTCGGATCTGTTCACCCAGGCCATGCGCCCGGTGCACGCCTCGACGTGGAAGGTCGAGACCGAGGAGTCCGGCCTCGCCGCGCTGCGCGCGCTCAACCGCCGCTATCCGCTGGTCTTCCTGCCCTCGCACCGTTCCTACGTGGACGCGTTCGTGCTCGGTGACGTGCTGGCCCGCAACGACTTCCCGCCCAACCACGTGATCGGCGGCGCCAATCTGCGGTTCTGGCCGCTCGGCCCGATCGCGCGGCGCACCGGCACGGTGTTCATCCGGCGCAGCTTCGGCGACGACGAGGTGTACAAGGCGGTGGTCGAGGAGTACTTCGCCTATCTGGTCGCCAAACGCTTCAACCTGGAGTGGTACTTCGAGGGCGGCCGCACCCGCACCGGCAAGCTGCGCCCGCCGCGCTACGGCCTGCTCAACTACCTCGCCGCCGCGGTACGCGCCGACCGCGTCGACGACGTGATGCTGGTTCCGGTCTCGATCACCTACGAACGGCTCAACGAACTCGGCGCCATCGCCACCGAGCAAGCGGGCGGCAAAAAGAAACCGGAGGGGCTGACCTGGCTGGCGCGCTACATCCGCAGCCAGCAGCATTCGGCGGGCCACGTCTACGTCCGGTTCGGCGCGCCGCTCTCGGCCCGCGACCGGCTGGCCGCGCACGGCGACCCGCTCGCCCCGCCGCGGGTCTCGATTCCCCTGCACCACACCGAGTCGGCCGCCGAGCCGATCGCCGACGCCGATCCGGAGACCACGGAGCGGGAGCGAAAGGCCGTGCAGCGCTTGGCCTTCGAGATCGCCGTCGGAATCAACGCGGTCACGCCGATCACCGTCAACTCGCTGGTCACGCTGGCTCTGCTCGGCGTGGACGAGCGAGCGCTCACCCTCGGCGAGGTGTGCGCCCTGCTCGCGCCCGTTCTCGGCTACATCGAGAAGCGGAACCTGCCGAGCGGTGAACTCGACGCGTTGCGCGACGAACCGAATCTGGCCGTCGTGCTGGAACAGCTTTCGCTGGCCAAGGTGGTGACCGTCTATCGCGGCGGCTTGGAGCCGGTGTATTCGATCGAGAGCGGCGCGCACCTGGAGGCCGCGTTCTACCGCAACAGCGCCGTGCACTGGTTCGTGAACCGGGCGATCCTGGAACTGTCGATCCTCGCCGCGGTGGATTCCGGTGCGCCCGATCAGCTGCGGACCGGATGGGATGAGGCGTTCCGGCTGCGCGACCTGCTGAAGTTCGAGTTCTTCTTCCCGGACCGCGCGGAATTCACCACCCAGATCACCGCCGAGATGCTGCTCGTCGATCCGGAGTGGAACGGCCGCAGCCGCAAGGACACCCTCGGTACCGACATCCTCGGCAAGCTCACCGCCTCGGGATTCATGATGGCCCACCGCGTGCTGCGCTCGTTCTTCGACGCGCAGCTCGTCGTCGCGGAGCGGTTGGCCGCGCGCGATCCCGGCGCCGCCATCGACCGCAAGGAATTCCTCGACGAATGCGTTTCGGTGGGCAGGCAGATGCTGCTCCAGCAGCGCCTGCACAGCCCGGAATCGGTATCCACCGAGCTGTTCGGCAGTGCGCTGAAACTGGCCGACAACCGCGGGTTGCTGCGACCGGTATCCAGCACCTCGGCCAAGGACCGCACCGAATTGATCGCACGCCGTACCGAATTCGCCGACCGCCTGCGCGGCATCGGAGCCCGCATCGCGCAGGCCGCGGCCCTCGACCCGTCCAACATCCCGGGGCTGGGGACGCGATGAGCCAGGCCGCAGCTCCGCGCCCGGCCGCCGATGATCGAGGCGGACCGGCAGATTCGCCCGCCGATCTCGGCGCGATGCTGTCCGCCATCCGGTCCGGGCCGCAGGGACCCGAGATCGCCGCGGTGTTCGACTTCGGCGGAACCGTCGTGGACGGGTTCCCTCGGCCGCCGCTGTATCGCAGGGCGTTCGGCGGGCGCGCACGTGGCCTGTCCGCGACGCTGCTCGGCAGCATCCGCAACGGGCTCACCGACGGCGAGTACAGCCGCTTCCTCCAGCAGGCCGCCCAGGCGCTGGCCGGGCGGACCGAGGACGAGCTCGACCAACTCGGCGTCCAGCTGTTCCGCCGCGCCGTCTACGGGCACCTGTATCCCGAAGCGTGGCAATTGATCAGGACGCACGAGGCGGCCGGGCACACCGTGGTGCTGACCAGTTCGCTGACCAGGTTCCAGGTCGCGCCCGCCGCCGCAGCACTCGGCGTCCGGCACGTGCTGTGTACCGAGATGGCGACCAGCGACGGCGTGCTCACCGGCTACACCGTGGGGAAAACCCTGTGGCGGCACGGCAAAGCCGACGCCGTGCGCGCGTTCGCCTCGGCCAACGGGATCGATCTGAGCCGCAGTTACGCCTACGCCGACGGTGTCGCGGACCTACCGCTGCTGGCGCTCGTCGGCCACCCGGTCGCGGTCAACCCCGAACGCAAGCTGGGCACGATGGCGACCGACAACGCCTGGCCGTCGCTCGCCTTCCGACCGCGCAAAGCGCCGCGACCGCTGGACTACTTGCGCACGATCGCCGGCTTCGTGGCGCTGCTCGGCGGCGCGGTATTCGGCGTACTCGCCAAGTCGTACACCGGGCAGCGCAGGAAGATGGCCGACGCGCTGATGGCGTACGGCACCGGCGCGACGCTGCGCGCGCTGGGCGTGCGCGTCCGGGTGACCGGCGCCGAGCACGCGCGAGCGCCGCGCCCTGCCGTGTTCCTGTTCAACCACCAGAGCCAGTTCGACGTGATCATCGTGCCGAACGTGCTCGGCGGCGGGGTCACCGGCATCGGCAAGAAGGAGCTGACCCGCAATCCGCTGTTCGGCCCGCTGATGCGCTTCGTCGGCGTGACCTTCATCGACCGATCGGACACCCACCGCGCCAAGGCGGCGCTGGCGCCCGTGGTCGAGACGTTGCGCGGTGGGCTGTCGATCGCCGTCTCGCCGGAGGGGACCCGTTCGTACACACCGGAAGTGGGCCCGTTCAAGAAGGGCGCTTTCCACATCGCGCACCAGGCGGGCGTTCCGGTGATCCCGGTGGTGATCCGCAACGCGGGCGAGATCTCTTGGCGCAATTCGATGATCGCGCGGCGCGGGACGGTGGACGTCGCGATCCTGGCCCCCATCGACGTGCGCGACTGGGATCCGGCGGCGATGAGCGAGCAGGTCGAAGCGGTACGGCAGCTGTTTCTCGCGACGTTGCTCGACTGGCCCGGCGCCGGTTCGGGTGAGATGGAACACACTGCGGCCCAGCGCGATTGACCTCAACATTTCTTGAGGTTCCACGATAGGTCTCACAACGAATTCACAGCTTCGCCTCAGGAGACCGGAACCATGTCAGTCGCACACGCCACCACCGCATCCACCATCCAGATCCCCGCGCTGAACCGCCCGGTCGCCGTCCTCGGCGCTGTCGCCGCGGCCGTGCTGACCAATCTCGTCGTCTGGCTGATCGGCGCCGCCGCGGGCGGCTCCTTCGTCGTGGTCGACGGCACGACCACCCAGGACGTCGCGCCCGGCGGTGTGATCGTCATGTCGGCCGTCCCGCTGTTGATCGGGCTGACCGTGGCCGCGCTGCTGTCCTACCGCTGGGTGGGCGTACTGCGGGTCGCCGAAGTGGTCGGCTCGGTGCTGGCCCTGGCCACCATCGCGGGCACCGTCGCGGCCGCCTTCGACACCGCGTCCACCGTGGCCCTGTCGATCATGCACGTGCTGCTGGTGCCGGTCATCGTCGTCAGCATGGAGGGCCTGCGCAAGCACCTGATCGAGCGTTGAGCCCGGCCGAGTGCGCACCGAACACACCAGAGCCCCGCCTCCGTCTCCGGAAGCGGGGCTCTGCGGTGTGATCAGACCGAGCGGCCGAACAGCAGCTTCCACGGCATCAGCGCCGACTCCAGCTGCACCTTCAGGCTCATCTTCGAAGCGCCGAGTGTGCGCTCCTCGAACCGGATCGGCACCTCGGCGATCGCGATGCCCCGCTTGACCGTCCGGTAGTTCATCTCGACCTGGAACGAGTAGCCGTTGCTCCGGATCGAGGCCACGTCGATGGCACGCAGCGTGTCGGCCTTCCATGCCTTGAAGCCCGCGGTGGCGTCCTTCACGCCCAGACGCAGGATCAGGTTCACGTAGAAGTTCGCCCAGGCCGACAGCGCCTTGCGGTACCACTTCCACTCCTCGGCGGTGGAGCCGCCCGGGACGTACCGCGAGCCGAGGACCACGCCCGCTTCGGTGTCGCGCAACTTCTCCAGCATGGCCGGAATCACCTCGGCCGGATGCGAGAGGTCGGCGTCCATCTGGATCACCACGTCGGCGCCTTCGTCCAGCGCCCGGGTGATACCGGCGACGTAGGCGCGGCCGAGTCCGTCCTTCTCGGTGCGGTGCAGCACGCCGACGACGTTCGGCAGCTCGGCGGCCAGCTTGTCGGCGACCTCCCCGGTGCCGTCCGGCGAGTTGTCGTCGACGACGAGGATGTGCAGGTCGGGGACCGGCAGCGCCGTCAGCCGCTCCACCGCCACCGGCAGATTCTCCCGCTCGTTGTAGGTCGGCACAACAACGGTAACCCTCAAGGGTCGCCCTCCCTGCTCACCTGGTCCAGCCCGCAGCCCACGCCGGACCGCCGAGCACTCGTTCGATTCTGAGAAACCGTACTCGATCGACCTGATGGGCACCTGAGCGGCCGCATTCGGCGTCGAGGGTATTACGCGCCGTGATCCTGACCAAGATCAAGTCGCGGACCTGCGGCGACGGTCGCGCCGCCGCGGGCTCCCGCGCCCTGGTGAGCGAAATCCGTTGTCGCGCAGGAAGGGTGTCAGTCGCCGTCGCGCCAGGATCGGTCGCGCGCGTCCTCGCGCTCGTTGCGCGCCCGGACGATCTCCAGCGCGCGTTCGGCCGTGGCCTGGTCCGGGTACGGGCCCATCCGGTCCCGGAACCAGCACTGGCGTCCCTTCTCGGCACGCTGGTGCTTCAAGCAGTAGTACCACCGTTCAGCCATGTCCCCAGCATCCCACCTCGCCGACCACCCGGTCCGCGTTTCCGGGACCGGACCGGGAGACGCCGACCCCGCGAAACGAAAAATCCCCCCGCCGGACCGGCGAGGGGATTGTGGTGGCCAGGGCCGGGATCGAACCGGCGACCTTCCGCTTTTCAGGCGGACGCTCGTACCAACTGAGCTACCTGGCCGCAGACACCCGTTCCGAATGCCATACGCTAAACGCCGGATTTCTCCGGCGCTTATTTGCGACCCTGACGGGACTCGAACCCGCGACCTCCGCCGTGACAGGGCGGCGCGCTAACCAACTGCGCCACAGGGCCTTGCTCTGCTACCAACGGTCCGAAGACCGTACCCCCTACGGGATTCGAACCCGCGCTACCGCCTTGAAAGGGCGGCGTCCTAGGCCGCTAGACGAAGGGGGCTCGTCCCGGATTTCTCCGGACCGGCTTTCAACGACTGTCCGTTGGGAGCTCGCATAGCTTATGACAGTCTCGTCGAGTTTCCCAAATCGGCTGGTCAGAGGCCCAGACCGAGCTCTTCCAGCCGTGCGGACGCGCGCCACCCGTCGACCCGGAACTTGGCGCCCCACTCCGGGGTGGACATCGCATCGATCACCACCTCGAGCACCTCTTGGAAGCGCGAGCGCAGATCGGTCGCGCCGCCCAGCAGATCGAGCATGTAGCGCTGCCCCGCGAGACCGGCCGCCAGCGTCCGGGTGAACCGGTCCGGGTCGGCGTCGGCGCGCAGCTGCCCGTGCTCGATGGCGCGCACGGCGAGCACCCTTGTCGCGCGGCCGAGGATGCGACCGCCGCCGGTTTGCACGTCGCGATAGAAGTCCGGCTCGATGATCAAGCGATACTCCGCCTGCACGATGATGTCGTGCTCGAGCCGGAGCGCCATCTCGTCGATCATCCCGTGCAAGGTGTCCAGCGGACCGAGATCCGTTCTGGCGAGCCAGCGTTCGGCCGAGGACCGATACCGCTCCACCGCCGTCTCCAGTACCGCGCGTGCCAGATCTTCCTTGGAATCGAAATGGAAGTACATCGCCCCCTTGGTCGCGCGCGATCCCTCCAATATGCGGTTGAGCGATGCAGCGGCATAGCCGCTCTTCCCGAACTCAACGGCGGCGGACCTGATAATCGCCGCACGTGTCCGGCGGGCCCGCTCTTGCTGCCGTGCCATGCTCGAAACGCCTCCGAAGCCTACTCGCCGCCAATCGGTGCCCCCCATAGGAACGAACCCTTGGCGCGAAGTTATGAGTTTTATCAATACTTCAAACCGGGTTTTCGCCCAGTTTCAAACTTTCGGTACGAAAACTTGCGAAAAACCTGAAACACACCAGCTGGTATAGTTTGCCTGCCCGGGTGCGCCGCAGGGGGTGCGCACCCGGGCAAACATCGTCTCGGAACAGCCTCCTGCGGCATCGACTCCTTGTTCGCCACGATCGGCCGTACCGTTCGTGACACGTTCGGGCACAACAACGATAAGCCGAATTCCAGTTCGCCGGGTGTGGCGGCGATTCTTCCGGAATTCACCAAGGCGTCACCGTACCCGGAATCGCCTTGCGACACGCGGCAAACCGAAGAGTCAGATAGCCGCCGGACTCGGATATCTGTTACAGCAAACATCTCGCAATCAGAATCGGATGTCGCCCGGATTACCGAATTCGGCAGCGTCGCAGCGCTGTTCACCCGAGCCGACCGGCAGGCTCGGCGCCCGCCCGCCGTCCACGCGACCATCGCCCGCGCCGTACACGCGCTCCCCCGAGCTTCGGTCTCCCACCCTCTGCAAATCCAAAGTCCCTGGAAGCCAACATGATTGGATGATATCCAGTTCTTCACGGAATGAACAAAGCTGGGTGCCAAATGTTTACCGGCAGCATCGCCGCGCCCGCCTCCCTTGTTACCGCACGCGCCGGCGCCACTCGAACCGCGCCGCGCACCCCGCGGACCGCCCGTCTCCACCCCTCCCGACCCACCCCCGCCCGGGTTGGGCGATACGGACACCGCGCACTACACTTTCCCTTCGCGCCCCTATAGCTCAGTTGGTAGAGCTACGGACTTTTAATCCGCAGGTCGTAGGTTCGAGCCCTACTGGGGGCACACCGCCGCAGGCGCCCGGATCCGTCCGGGCGCCTGCGGCGTTTCCGGGCCCGCCGTGGCCGGTGACCGCCATCACAGCGGCCGCGGCCGCGCAGTTGAAGATCTGGTAAACCCCGCTGAAAACTTTCATCGAGCAGCGATGCGCGGTCGAGACGGCGCGGCCCGGGCGGCTGCCTCGACGCGGCGGCGTCCGAGCCGACGGGACGAGCAGATCGGTTGCGGCACAGCGTCGCGCGGGCGCGTAGCGCCTCCTCGGGCGGTCGCGCAAGAGGACAGTGTCACCCGGCGCTAACGCCGAAGGCCTCGCGACGATAGACCAGTCGCTGCGGGCCGACGTGTCTTCTGTCACCGGACGCCAGGCTCGACGCGGCTTACACTCGGGGGGTGCGCCGAGCGTCAACGACGACGTATGAAGTGCATCACCGGGCACCGGCAGTCAGCCGGATGCGTTTCGCATCACACCTACGGTGCCGTAAGGTATGGCCGCATCAGCACGGTCTACCCGGGGGGACGACCTGCAAGCGTGCACGCACTCAATGAAGGGCTATTACATGGCAAGGGATCTGACTCAACTCGAGCTGCTCACGGAGTTGGAGCCGGTTGCCGAAGAAAACGTCAACCGGCACCTCTCACTGGCAAAGGAATGGCATCCCCACGACTACGTGCCGTGGGACGAGGGCCGCAATTTCGCGGCACTCGGGGGTGTCGACTGGGACCCGGAGCAGTCCCGATTGAGCGAGGTCGCGAAGGCGGCCATGATCACGAACCTGCTGACCGAGGACAACCTCCCCTCCTACCACCGCGAGATCGCCGAGAACTTCTCGCAGGACGGCGCGTGGGGCACCTGGGTGGGGCGCTGGACCGCCGAGGAGAACCGGCACGGCATCGTCATGCGTGACTACCTGGTGGTCACCCGCGGTGTCGACCCGGTCGCGCTCGAAGAGGCCCGCATGGTCCACATGACCAACGGCTTCGCCTCCCCCACCGAGGCCGACGCCGGCTTCCTGCACTCGGTGGCGTACGTGACCTTCCAGGAACTCGCCACCCGCGTCTCGCACCGCAACACCGGCAAGGTCTGTGACGACCCGATCGCCGACCGCATGCTGCAGCGCGTCGCCGCCGACGAGAACCTGCACATGATCTTCTACCGCAACATGTGCGGTGCGGCCCTCGATCTGGCGCCCGACCAGACCCTCGAGGCCATCACGCTGATCCTGGAGAACTTCCAGATGCCCGGCGCGGGCATGCCCAATTTCCGCCGCAACGGCGTGCTGATGGCCAAGCACGGCATCTACGACCTGCGCCAGCACCTCGAGGACGTCGTGGAGCCGGTGCTGAAGAAGTGGAACATCTTCGAGCGCGACGACTTCACCCCGCGCGGCGAGGCCGTCCGTGAGCGGCTCGGCAACTTCCTGGAGAAGCTGGGCAAGGACGTCGTGAAGTTCGAGGAGCAGCGCGACCGCATGCTGGCCCGCGAAGCAAAGAAGCGCGAACTCACCGGCGCCGCCGCGATCTGATCGCAGCCATAAAAGCAAGCGCCGCCGCCGGAATCATTCCGGCGGCGGCGCGGCTTTTGTCCGACCCTTATTTCAGTTCAACGGCAATGCGCCGTCGGTACCGCCGACATCGGTGATCTTCCAGTCGGAGTTCTCGTCCAGCGTGACGTTGTAAGTGACCGTGGTTTGGGCGCCTTCCGGGCTCTGCGCATTCGTGGAACTCACGTTCACGAAGACATTCACCTTGTAGACGCCGCTGTCCTCGGAAACGACCTTCGCGGAAATGGGCGAGGCGGTGGACGTCCACTTCAGCGGAACCAGAATCTGCTCCAGCTTCGGCGCGGTCGCGTCGAATTTGTTCGCCAGCTGCGGGGTGGTGTTGGCCTTGAGCTTGCCGATCCACGCGTTGATGTCCTGATAATTCACCGTCGCCGCGCCGACCGCGTAATCGGTCGCTACCTGTTCGGCGCGGCGGTCGTCGGCGGCACGCTGCGCTTGTTCGTCGAGATCGCTCTTCGCCGACCACCACAGCACGCCGAACAACACCGTCAGCACGGCGAGAACGGCGACGGCCGCGCCCCACAGCACCGTCGACACCGGGATGGAGACAGTGGCGCCGGACTTCGGGGCGGGGGCGGAATCGTCCTTCTTGTCGAGACGCACGTCCGACGTGCTCGCGCTCTGTTCCGGGGTGGTGGCCTTGTCGTCGGCAGGCAATGGGTACTCCGATGTCGTATTGATAATGCGTTCGCGCTATAACCGCCGGTCGCGGTAGGCGTCACAGCCAGGTCGCCGATATCGCCGCTGGTCGGGAGTGCGAGTGGCCGTCGTGCGGCCCCCGCGCACCCACTGTCCCAGACTAAGCCGTCGAGCGCATTCGGCCGCGCGCGAGGTGCCGCCGAAGTTACCGTGAGGTAGGAGCTCATCGAGGGAGGCCATCATGGCTGCGGGCGTGGTTCTTGCGGGCAAGGTCGTGGCGATCACGGGCGGCGCCCGCGGGATCGGGCGGGCCACCGCCGAGGCGTTCCTGGCCGCGAAGGCAGCCGTGGCGATCGGGGACGTCGATGTCGAGCTGGTCGAGAAGACCGCGGCCGAACTCGGGGCCGACCCGGACGCCAAGATCATCGGCCTGCCGCTGAACGTCACCGACCGCGATTCCTTCGCCGCCTTCCTCGACGCGGTGGAGGCCCAGCTCGGGCCGCTCGACGTCCTGGTGAACAACGCCGGGATCATGCCGACCGGGCTGTTCGCCGACGAGGACGAGGCGATGACCGAACGGATCATCGATGTCAACCTGCGCGGCGTCATCCACGGCAGCAGGCTGGCCACCGAGCGGTTCCTCGCGCGCGGCAGCGGCCACCTGATCAACATCGCCTCGCTCGCCGGGACTCAAGGGTTCCCCGGCCTGGCCACCTACTGCGCGACCAAGCACGCGGTGGTCGGCTTCACCTCCGCGCTGCACTTGGAGCTGAAGGAGCACGGGGTGCAGGTGAGCGCGGTGCTGCCCGGCATCGTGCGCACCGAGCTCTCGGCGGGCGCGAACATGCCGGACTGGATCGAGCCGCTCACCACCGTCGACCCGGAACAGGTCGCCGCGGCGATCGTGGACACCGTGCGGCGGGCCCGTCCGCTGGTGACGGTGCCGCGCAGGCTGGCGGCGATCATCAAGTCCACCCAGCTGATGCCCTACCGGGTCCAGCTCGCCGTCGCCAAGGTCACCGGCGCGACCACAGCGTACTCGCAGGCGGATCCGGCGGTGCGGGACATCTACCACCGGCGGTTGCGCGGGGAGTGAGCGCGAGGTCGCTCGGCGCCGCACGCCAGCCAGTGAATCAGCGCACGTCACGCCACGGCGACGCCGGCTCCGGCACGCCCTGATGAGACACTGGAACGCGTGACGATGACTACCGAGGCGCCGACCACGCTGCGGATCGGGCCGTATCCGGTCGACCCGCCGGTGGTGCTCGCGCCGATGGCGGGCATCACCAATCTGGCCTTCCGCAAGCTGTGTCGCGAGTTCGGCAGCTCCACCTCCATCTATGTGTGCGAGATGATCACCGCGCGCGCGGTGGTGGAACGCAACGAGAAGACGCTGCACATGATGTCCTTCGACGAGGACGAGCACCCGCGCTCGATGCAGCTCTACGGCGTCGACCCGGCCACGCTGGGCGAGGCGGTGCGCATCATCGTCGGTGAGGGCTGGGCCGATCACATCGACATGAATCTCGGCTGCCCGGTGCCGAAGGTCACCCGGCTCGGTGGCGGGGCGGCGCTGCCGTACAAGCGAGCGCTGTTCAGCAAGATCGTGCGCGCGATGGTCGCCGCGGCCGAACCCGCGGGTGTGCCGGTGACGGTCAAGTTCCGCATCGGCATCGACGACGAGCACCTCACCTACCTGGACGCGGGCCGCATCGCCGAGGCCGAGGGCGCCAAGGCCGTCGCACTGCACGCGCGCACAGCGGCCCAGCGCTACTCCGGCCAGGCCGACTGGTCGGCCATCGCCCGGCTCAAGGAGGCGGTGACCGCCATCCCGGTGCTCGGCAACGGTGACATCTTCTCCGCCGACGACGCGGTCCGCATGATGGCGGAGACCGGCTGCGACGGCGTCGTCGTCGGACGCGGCTGCCTCGGCAGGCCGTGGCTGTTCGCCGAACTGCAAGCGGCGCTGCGCGGGGAGGCACTGCCGGAGCCGCCGAATCTCGGCCGCGTCGGCGAGGTGCTGCACCGGCACGGCGCGCTGCTGTCGGACCACCTCGGCGAGGAGAAGGCCATGCGCGATCTGCGCAAGCACATGGCCTGGTACCTCATGGGCTTCCCGGTCGGCGCGGATCTGCGCCGCGCCTTCGCCACTGTGTCCAGTCTCACCGAACTCGGCGACCTGATCGGCAAGCTCGACCAGACCGCGCCGTTCCCCAGAGACGCCGAGGGACCGCGCGGACGGCAGGGTTCGCCGGGCAAGGTCGCGCTGCCGCACGGCTGGCTCGACGATCCCGACGACCCGGCGGTGCCGACGGCCGCCGACGTGATGCACAGCGGAGGCTGATCGCGGGCGATTCCGCCGCCGCGGTCACGGGCAAACCGACACACGTCGGAATCATCCGAGTACCAGCTGTTTCGCGTCTCGTTTCGCTACCATTCGGTTACCGATCAACAGCGAATTGGGATACGGCTTTGCGGCAATTCGATTTCGCTCCGGGCTGGCCCGCCGTGGCGGAATCGTTATCATTGGCGAAATCGGTCATGCTGGTCGAGCTCGGCGCCGGCGGGCAGCAAAGACGAAAAGCGAGGTTCGTTGGTGGGTGACGATCGGCACGGGCGCGCGCCACGGCCCGGAGGTCGCGCCCCGTGGGAGCGCTACCCCACGGCGGAGAACACCGAACGAGATGGCGCACGCACGTCCCGCCGCTCCCGGCACGCCGACGCCGCAGCCGAGGCGGGCTCCGCGCCGCTGACGGTCCAGGATCTGGTCGAGAAGGTCGACAACGAGCGCACCGGCCGCAGGCGCCGCGCCGACAACGCCGGCGGCCACCCGAACCGCCGCGCCGAGACCGCGCCGGAGCACCCGACCCGCGCCGCCGCACCGGCCCGCCCCGCCGAGCCCCCGCGCCGCGCGCCCGAGAGCCCCGCCCCGCAGCAACGCCGGGCGCCGGAAGGTCCGCAGCGCGGGATGCCCAAGGCTCCGCACCACAAGGCGCACGAAGGGCCGCAGCGTGGTCCGGTCGATGGGCCGCAGCGCGCTGCGCTCGATGGGCCGCAGCGCGGCGCGCCGGAGGGGCCACAGCGCGGTGACGGGCCCAAGCGTGCCCCGGAAGGCCCACAGCGCCCTGTGCCGGACGCATCCCTTCGCAACGCCGCTCATCCGCCCCGCAGGGCTCCCGAAGCCACGCCCACCCGGTCCGCACCGGCGGGCAGGCCCGACGAGACCGCGAAGAAGCGCCGAGCGGCCGCACCGGCCGCACCGGCCCGGCAAGCGACACGCCGCGCTCCGTCCGCCGTCGTCGACGACATCACCGGTGCGACGCCCGCCGCCCCGCCGCGGCGCGTCACCGAGGCCGAGCCCGAAGAGGTCACGGACGTCCTACCGCCGCTGGACGAGCCGGAGACGCCCGAAACCGCCACCACCAAGTGGCCGACCACCGAGTCCGCCGCGACCCCTGCCGCCAAGTCGGCGTCCAAGATCGCGGCGCCGCCCAAGGCCGTCGGCAGCCCGCCGCTGTCCCGGCTCGCCGCCTCGAAGCAGCGGCGCACTCGCCGGATGAAGACCGCGGGCCGGGCGTCCGCGACGATGTTCGCGGTGCTGGTGCTGCTGATCACGGGCGGCGGCTGGAGCTACCTACGCTCGACCAACAACAACTTCACCCAGGTCTCGGCGCTCGACGACAACCCGGAAGACGTCGTCGATTCCAACGCCCAGCTCGGCGACGAGAACTACCTGATCGTCGGTACCGACACTCGCGCCGGCGCCAACGGCAAGATGGGCGCGGGCACCCTGGACGACGCCGAGGGCTCCCGCGCCGACACCGTGATGCTGGTGCACATCCCCAAGAACCGGCAGCGCGTCGTCGCGGTCTCCTTTCCCCGCGACCTCGACGTGACGCGTCCGCAGTGCGCGGGCTGGGACAACGACAAGGCCGAATACACCCAGGAGACCTTTCCGTCCGCCATCGGCGACAAGCTCAACGCCGTCTACGCGCTGGGTGGCCCCAAGTGCCTGGTGAACGTCATCCGCAAGATGACGGGTCTGTCCATCGGCCACTTCATCGGCATCGACTTCGCCGGATTCGAGGCCATGGTCGATCAGATCGACGGCGTCGAGGTGTGCGCGAGCAAGCCGATCGTCGACGGCGTCCTCGGCACCGTCATCGAGCAGCCGGGCAGGCAGAAGGTCAACGGCGAGACCGCGCTGAACTACGTGCGCGCCAGGCACGTCTACGGCGAGGAACGCAGCGACTACGACCGGATCAACAGGCAGCAGCGCTTCATGGCGTCGCTGCTGCGCGGCGCGTTGTCCAGCAAGGTGTTGTTCGATCCGGGCAAGCTCAACGGCTTCATCGGCGCCTTCACCAAGCACACCTGGGTCGACGGCGTCAATCCGCAGGACCTGCTGATGCTCGGCCGCTCGCTGCAGAAGGTCGAGGCGGGCGCGGTCACCTTCCTGACCATCCCGACCGCGGGCACCACCTCCTACGGCAACGAGATCCCGCGCGAGTCGGACATCAAGGCGATCTTCGCCGCCATCCGCGACGACCGGCCGCTGCCGGGTGAGAAGCCGTCCACCGATCCGACCACCACCACCTCGGCGCCGCCGGAACCGCCGAAGTACGTGGCCGTCGACCCCAACAACATCTCCGTGCTGGTCTCGAACGGCTCCGGCGTGACGGGCATCGCGCGGACCGCCGCGACCAAGCTGGGCAACCAGGGCTTCCAGATCTACAGCACCGGCAACTACTCCGACGGCACCTCGCAGACCACCAAGGTCCGCTACGCCAGCGGGCGCGAAGCCGAAGCGGCCACCGTGGCATCGGCGATCCCCGGCGCGAGCATCGAACTCGCCGACGAACTCGGCAGCATCGTCGAGGTCGTGATCGGCGCGGACTCCGCGAACGGCTTGGTCGTGCAGGCGCCGTCCCCGGTCGGCGAGACCATCTCGGACGTGCCCGCGACCACCTCGCCGAGTGCGACCCCGCTCACGCTGCCCTCGGACCTGGAGCACGTGAACGCGGCCGACGACATCTGCGAGTGAGTTCGGCCGCAGCCCCTGGTAGCACGCGTCATTCACCCTCCGTTGGTGACTTGGACAGCGCCGGGAACTAGTGTCTGGTTTTATGCGTGTCATCTACAACGAGCAAATGGCCGACCTCGCCCACCTGCTGGGCGAGATGGCCGGCCTCGCGGGTACGGCCATGGACCGGGCCACCCAGTCGCTGCTACAGGCCGATCTGGCGCTCGCGGAGCAGGTGATCACCGAGTCCGACCGGATCGCCGAAATGATCACCGACGCCGAGGAGAAGGCGTTCGCGCTCCTCGCGCTGCAGGCGCCGGTCGCCGGTGACCTACGCCAAGTGGTCAGCGCCATCCAGATCGTGCAGGACGTCAATCGGATGGGCGCGCTGGCCCTGCACGTCGCCAAGGTCACCCGCAGGCGTCACCCGAACCACGCGCTGCCGGAATCGGTGAACGGTTACTTCGCCGAGATGGGCCGCATCGCGGTGAACATGGGCGCGGGCGCCAAGGAAGTCTTGGAGACCCGCGACCCCGACCGCGCCGCGCAGCTCAACCAGGACGACGAGGCGATGGACGACCTGCATCGCCACCTGTTCACCCTGCTGATGGACCGAGACTGGAAGTACGGCGTCGCCGCGGCGGTGGACGTCACCCTGCTGGGCCGTTACTACGAGCGTTTCGCCGACCACGCGGTGGAGATCGGCCGACGGGTCATCTTCCTCGTCACCGGCGTGCTCCCCGCGGACCCCGACGCCGAAGGATAGACAACACAGCCGGACGGCGTCCGTCGTCAGCCCGCGCATGGCTCGGAGCGATGGCGGCGGTACGCATAGAGCGCGCCGCCCGACGCGCACTGCTGGCGGGCAACAGTAGGGGGCACGCGCGGATCGCGAGGAAACTCTCTCGGCCCCGGCGGAAGACGCCGGGGCCGAGTCATATCCGGTTAGAGAACAGGGCATCGGCTACCGCGGCGCGCGGTCGCAATCGGCGCCGCACTGCGGCCATTTCGCCGCGCTCCTTCTGCGGAGACACATGCCGCGGCTGCGCCCGGTTCGGCGGTACCGGCGCTGGGCTAGGCGGTATCGGGAGACGCGAGCCGCTCTGTGCAGACAGCAAAGGCCCGCGCGGTTTCGCGCGGGCCCTTGCTGTTTCGTGCTTCTAGCCGAAGCGACCGGAGATGTAGTCCTCCGTCGCCTTCTGGCCGGGGTTGGAGAAGATCTTCTCGGTGTCGTCGATCTCGATCAGCTTGCCCGGCTTGCCCTGGGCCTCCAGGTTGAAGAAGCCGGTCTGGTCGCTCACGCGCGCCGCCTGCTGCATGTTGTGCGTCACGATGACGATCGTGAATTCCTTCTTGAGCTCGGTGATCAGGTCCTCGATCGCGAGCGTGGAGATCGGGTCGAGCGCCGAACACGGCTCGTCCATCAGCAGCACGTCGGGCGAGACCGCGATGGCGCGGGCGATGCACAGACGCTGCTGCTGACCGCCGGACAGGCCGCCGCCCGGCTTGTCGAGGCGGTCCTTGACCTCGTTCCAGAGGTTGGCGCCGCGCAGCGAGCGCTCGGCGACCTCGTCGAGTTCCTTCTTGTTGCGCACGCCCTGCAGCTTCAGCCCGGCAACCACGTTGTCGCGAATCGACATGGTGGGGAACGGGTTCGGCCGCTGGAACACCATGCCGATGGTGCGGCGCACGCCGACCGGGTCGACGGTGGCGCCGTAGATGTCCTCGCCGTCCAGCAGCACGGCGCCCTCGACGCGGGCGCTCGGGGTCACCTCGTGCATGCGGTTCAGCGAACGGAGCACGGTGGACTTACCGCAGCCGGACGGGCCGATGAAAGCGGTCACGCTGCGCGGCAACACGGTGAGCGAGACATCGGCAACCGCGTGGAACTTGCCGTAGTAGATGTTCAGGTCTTTGACGTCGATGCGCTTGGCCATCTGAATATCCGTTCGCTTCTATCGGTTCCGCGTGAGCAGCTTGTTGACGCCCGCCGCCGCCAGGTACAGCAGCGCGATGAGCAGGATCAGCGTGAGCGCTGCGCCCCAGACTCGTTCGCGGCCCGCCGCTTCGGGGTTGGCCAGCTCTTGGTAGATCAGCAGCGGCAGCGAGGCCATGTTGCCGTCGAAGAGGTTGGTGTTGATCGACTTCGCGTAGCCGACCAGCACGAGCACCGGCGCGGTCTCACCCATGACGCGGGCGAGCGCGAGCAGGGTGCCGCTGATCATGCCGGGCGCGGCGGTCGGGATGACGATCCGCACGATCGTCTTCCACTTGGGAATGCCGAGGGCGTACGAGGCCTCGCGCAACTCGTCCGGCACCAGCTTCAGCATTTCCTCGGTGCTGCGCACCACCACGGGCAACATCAGCAGCACCAGCGCCAGCGACACCGCGAAGGCGCTCTGCGGCGCGCCGAGCGTGGCGATCCACAGCGCGAAGATGAACAGCGCGGCGACGATCGACGGCACACCGGCGAGGATATCGACCATGAACGTGGTGACCTTGGCGAGCCTGCCGCGGCCGTACTCGACCAGGTAGACCGCGGCCATGATGCCCAGCGGCACGGCGATGATCGCCGCGACCGCCGACTGGACGATGGTGCCGTAGATCGCGTGGTAGACGCCGCCGCCGAACTGGTCCGGCAGGATGCCCTTCTGCGACTTCTGCCACCAGTCGGCGGAGGCGATCGCGGCGATGCCCTTGCTGATCACCATCCACAGCACCCAGCCGAGCGGCACGAGCGCGATGGCGAAGCACGCGGTGACCAAGCCGGTGGCGATGTGGTTCTTCACCCGCCGCGCGGGGCTCACGTGCCGGAAGGTCGGGGCCTTGACCGGCTGGTCGAACTTCGTCAGCGTTGCCATCAGCCGTTCACCTTTCCGCCTGCCGCGAGCCGGGCCAGCGCGTTGACGACGAAGGTCAGCGCGAACAGCACGAAGCCGGCGGCGATGTAGGCACCGGTCGGCAGCGGCGAACTGAATTCCGATGCCGCCGAAGCGATCTTGGAGGCAAAGGTGTAGCCGCCGTCGAACAGCGACCAGCCGCCCGCCTGTGCCGAGGTGCGCAGCACGACGAGCACCGCGATGGTCTCGCCGAGCGCGCGGCCGAGGCCGAGCATCGAGCCGGCGATCACGCCGCTGCGCCCGTAGGGCAGCACCGTCATCCGCACGACTTCCCATTTGGTCGCGCCGAGCGCCTGCGCCGCCTCGATGTGCGAGACCGGCGTCAGGTGGAAGACCTCACGCGAGACCGAGGTGATGATCGGCAGGATCATCACCGCGAGCACGACGCCCGCGGTGAAGATCGTGCCGCCGCCGGAGATCGAGACGTTGCCGTCGGAGAACAGGAAGAACCAGCCGAGGTTCTCGTTCAGGAAGCGCTGCGCCGGCTCCAGCTCCGGCGCGAGCACCAGGAAACCCCACAGACCGAAGACGATCGACGGCACCGCCGCGAGCAGGTCGACCAGCATCGCGAACGGGCGCGCCAACCCCTTCGGCGCGTAGTGGGTGAGGAACAGTGCGATGCCGACGCCGATCGGCACCGCGATCACCAGCGCGAAGACCGAGCTCAGCACCGTGACCATGAGCAGGTCACGGATGCCGAACCGCAGGTTGTCCGCATTGCTGGTGCTGAACTCCGTGCTGGTGAAGAAGTTCACCTGGTCGGCCCTGAGCGAAGGCACCGCGCGAATCAGTAGGAACAGCGCGATCAACGCGATGGAGGCCACGATGATCGCGCCCGCGGCCGTCGCGAGCGAGCGGAATACCACCTCGGCGCGCTGGCTGTGGGGCGGACGGCTCTTCACCGAGGCCGGCTCGGTGTTCGTATCACTCGGCATCTGCGCAGTATCTCCAGCCGCCGACGGGCCCGTCGAATCCGACGAGCCCGGGGCGGTCACCTCAGGGTGCACGGTCATGATTGCTCTGCGATCAGGAGATGGCGTTGATCGCGGTGGTCAGGCGGGTCTTGAACTGCTCGGGGATCGGGATGTACCCGCCCTCGTCCAGGCCCTTCTGGCCGTTGGTGACAGCGGAGGTCAGGAACGCCTTGACGGCTTCGCCGGTGGCGGCGTCGCTGTACTTCGAGCACACGATCTCGTAGGTCGCCATCATGATCGGGTAGGAGCCCGCCACGGTCGGCTTGTAGAACGAGCTGGTGTCGAGGACCAGGTCGTTGCCCTCGCCCTTGATCTTCACGCCGTCGATGGCCTTGCCCGCGGTCTCGACCGACAGCTTCACCGGGTCCTTACCGGCGGAGGTGACGATCTGCGCGACGGAGAGGTTCTGCGACTTGGCGAAGGACCACTCGTTGTAGGTGATCGAGTTCTTGGTGCTCTTGATCGCGGCCGAGGTGCCCTCGTTGCCCTTGGCGCCCTCACCGACACCGCCGTTGAAGGTCTTGCCCGCGCCCTTGCCCCACGCGCCGTCGGAGGCGGCGTCCAGGTAGAGCTGGAAGTTGTCGGTGGTGCCCGACTCGTCGGAGCGGAAGATCACGGCGATCTTCTCCGAGGGGAGCTTGGCGTTCGGGTTGAGCGCCTTGATCTCGGGGGCGTCCCAGGTGGTGATGGTGCCGTTGAACACCTTGGCGGCGGTCGGGCCGTCGAGCACCAGATCGGTCACGCCGTCGATGTTGTAGGTGATGGCGATCGGGCCGAAGACGGTCGGCAGGTTCCACGCCGGGGCGCCGCAGCGCTCCTGAGCCTTGGCGGGCTCTTCCTTCTTCGAGCTGAGCGGGGAGTCGGAGCCGCCGAAGTCGGTCTGGCCGCCGATGAACTCGTTGACGCCCGCGCCGGAGCCGCTGGAGGTGTAGTTCAGGGTGTAGCCGTCGCAGTTCGCCTCGTAGGCGGCGATGAAGCGCTCCATGGCGTTCTTCTGCGAGGACGCGCCACTGGCCTTCAGCGACTTCTTGCCGCCGCAGGCGACGCTGGTGTTGGCGGCGTTGCTCGGGTCACCGCTGGTGTTGTCATCGCTGCCACAGGCGGCAAGAGGCATGGCGACGGCGGCCAGCACACCGACCAGGGCGCTGCTGCGCTTGAGATTCACTATTCCTCCGGGAATCGCGTCCGACACGCCCGGTCCCTCACCGGCCCGGGCGGGTGTTGTGGTGCCGTTCGCGGGGAACTTGCGCACCAGGCAGCGGCTGCACTGCCCTTAAGTAACGTAGAGTCGCCCGGTTGACAGTTGGACCAAGCTGAATGAACGCAAGGTGAACACACCGGCGCGATTGCATCTGTTTCGTGTGACATTTGCCGCAGCTTTACTGGGTGGCCCCGGCAGGTCACTTTCGCGCCATGCGCCGTTCGGGTTTCGGCCGAATCGCGTCAGGTGCGTCACAGGCTTCGCTCCCAGCGAGCCGATTCGGCCCATCAGGTCCGATCGCGTTCCCGCACAGCGTAGGCGACGTCGACATGGGCGGTCGTGAAACCGAGGCGGGTGTAGGTGTGGACGGCGGCGGTGTTGTCGGCTTCCGTGTACAGCAGGACTTCCGGGAGACCGCGGTCGCGCAGGTGGTGCAGGCCCGCGAGGGTGAGGAGACGGCCGAGGCCGCGGCCCTGAGCGGCGGGATCGATGCCCACGATGTAGACCTCGCCGGCCGGGGGATTCTCCTCGTGGTGCACCTTGGTCCAGTGGAAACCGAGGATGCGCGAGGGATCGTCGGCGCCGGTGGCGATGAACAGGCCTTTCGGGTCGAACCACGGTTCGGCGCGGCGCACGTCGATATCGCGCTCGGTCCAGCCGCCCTGCTCGGGATGCCAGTGGAAGGCGGCGTTGTTGACGCGCAGCAGTTCGGCGTCGTCGACGGGGCCCGAATAGGTGCGCAGAACGATTCCGTCCGGCACCGTCAGCTCCGGTAGCTCCGGTGTTGCCAGCGGGCGGCGCATCTGCCACAGCTCACGCGCTGTCACCAAGTCGAGCCGCGCCGCGACCGCCTTGGCAGGGGGCCGATCGCCATGCGCCCACACCCGCGCGCCCGCACCGCCTTCCGTCAGCGCGGCCCGCACGAGTTCGGTTCCGACACCGCTCTTGCGTGCCTCGGGATCCACGGCCACTTCCGTCATCGCGGGGTGCTCCCCGTGCGCCGCAACGAGATTGGCGTACCCGACGATCGCGCCCGCACGCTCGGCGATCAGATGCTTCGCCGCCCCCTTCTCGCCCAACGACAGCACGGCCTGCTCGGAGACGGGCGCCACGCCATCGGCGGCAGTGGCCCGGCCGAGCAATTCCCGCACCGCCCGCGCGGCATCGGCATCCAGCTCGTCGGCCCATCGCAGATCGACCACGACCTACCCCTCTCCGTACGGCGCCACCGACGCCTCCGCTCGCGGGGACCGGGCTGGCCGCCGCACCTTTCGCAGTCTGTCAGCGTTCGAGGCGGGCGCGGCATTCCGGGGCCGGGTCGGCTGTGGTCGCGGTGCGAACCGGGTGGGTCGGCTGTGGTTGTGCCCTGGAATGGGTCGGCTTTCGTTCGGTCGCGCGCGGAGGGTGGGCGCGTTGGCAGACGTTCCGCCCGCGCGCCTGCCGAAATGGCTGGGCGATCCGATGTTCTCCCCGAGGCGGTGCTGGGCGCGTCGGGTGCCGTACCCGGCTTACCTCCCGCAGTCAGGCGGGTGGGCTTGGCTTCCAGCCCGGTCGACCGGCTGTGGTCGCGTCTAGGGAGCTCTGATCGACGGGAGTCAAATGGTGGATCCTGGAGTGTGTTGAGCCGCCATTTGACTACCGTCGAATCCATTTCCCTATCGACGGGAGAGAAATGGTGGTTGGGGTGGCCTCGGCTCTACTGCACCGAGCCGTTGACGGGCGTCAGGGTGGAGTCGTCGCCTTCGGAGTCGTCGTCGGGGAAGGTGACGGGCTCGCCTTTGGCGGCGGTGCGTGCTGGGCGGACCGCCTTGTAGCCGACGTTGCGGACCGTGCCGATGAGCGATTCGTATTCGCTGCCGAGCTTGGCGCGCAGGCGGCGGACGTGCACGTCGACGGTGCGGGTGCCGCCGAAGAAGTCGTAGCCCCACACCTCTTGCAGCAGCTGGGCGCGGGTGAACACCCGGCCGGCATGCTGGGCGAGGTACTTGAGGAGCTCGAACTCCTTGTAGG
This sequence comes from Nocardia bhagyanarayanae, assembly GCF_006716565.1. Classification (NCBI taxonomy): domain Bacteria; kingdom Bacillati; phylum Actinomycetota; class Actinomycetes; order Mycobacteriales; family Nocardiaceae; genus Nocardia; species Nocardia bhagyanarayanae. Next base: position 735,480 of record NZ_VFPG01000001.1, read on the forward strand.
TGAGGTCGAGCGGGCGGCCGCGCAGCCGGGCGGTGTAGGTGCCCTCGTCGATGACGAGCTCGCCGAGGGTGATCTTGCCGGTGTTCTCGGGGCTCGCCACGCCACCGTTGCGGCCGACGAGCAGGCGCAGCCGGGCGTCGAGCTCGGCGGGGCCGGTGCCGGGCAGCAGGATGTCGTCCAGACCCCAGTCCGCGTTCACCGCGACGAGGCCGCCCTCGGTGAGCACCGCGACGACCGGCACCGACGAGCCGGTGCTGCCGAGCAAACGGCAGAGTCCGCGCGCGGCGGCGAGATCGGTGCGGGCGTCGACCAGCGCGACATCGGCGGTACCCGCCTCCAACAGCGACGCCACCTCGGTCGGAGCGGGCCGCACGTTGTGCGCGAGCAGCGCGAGCGACGGCAACACCGACTCGGGGTTGGGGTCGGAGGTCAGCAGGAGCAGCTCCACAAGCCCTCCTCCCATCTCGTAGCGCCGGGGCAACAGCAGCGTTGCCGAAAGCCACATCGCTAATTCATAGGTAATCGAGTGCAAGATTAGCGCGTCGACCACGATGACCTCGCCATCCGGGTGACGGTGAGACCGTCGCGACCCGCGAGACGCCGTCGCATTACTGTTCATGGCATGCGCAAGCTGATCATCGGACTGCTGTGTCTCGCGGGTTTGGCGGTCGTCGTCGATTTCGGCGCCGCGGCTTACTCCGAGTACCGCGTCTCGCGCACCCTGCGCGAGGGAGCCGATCTCAGCGCCGATCCCGAGGTGACCATCCACGGTTTCCCGTTCCTCGGCCAGGCCATCGACGGCCGGTACCAGAACATGGTGATCCGCGCGGCCGTCGTCCGCCCCGACATTCCCGGCGAGATCTCGGTGGACGCGACCCTCACCGGCGTGCGGGTGAGCATGAGCGATCTGGCCGACGGCAACGTGCGCAAGGTGCCGGTGGAGAAGGTCCAGGCGGCGATGCGGATCGAACCGGTCGAACTCGGTCGCCTCTTCAATATTCCCGACCTGCAAGTGCATTCGCGCCCGGCGGACAAATCGGACGGAACGGGCGGCTCCGGCGGCACCGGCATGACGACCGAGGGCGCGCTCGTGCTCACCGGCACGCTGCCGGGCAGCACCGCCCAGCCCGGCAAGTCCGGCGCGCAGAACGGTGACAAGGTCGCGGTGCAGGCCGAGCTGACGCTCGACGGCGACCAGGTCAAGATCGTCGCCACCGGCTTCTACCGCAGCAGCGACACCGACCTCACCACGACCGCCGTCGTCCCCGAGGCCGACCGCCCCGCCGTCCTCGCGCGCTTCACGCGCACTATCGATACGAAGGACCTGCCCTTCGGCGTACGCCCGACGAAGGTGTTCGCACTCGGCGGGCAGATCTTGGTCGAGGGCAAAGGAGAGAACGTGACGATCGACCTGGACCGGCTACAGAGACCATGACCGAAATCACACTGCTCGCTCTCGTTCTGATCACCGCGCTGGCCGTCGGGCTGGCGCTGCGCGGCCGACACGGCAAGTTGCGCGCGACCACGCCCGTCGAAACCGCCTCGGCGCGCGCCGACCTGCTCGCCGCGGTCGGCGTGACCGGTTCGGGTCCTGCGGTGCTGCACTTCTCCGCCGACTGGTGCGGACCGTGCGACGCGGTTCGCCGGGTGGTTGCCGGAGTCGCGACGGATCTGGCCGAGACCCCGCGCCCGCCGCAGGACATCGAGGTCGACATCGACGCCGAACCCGCACTGGCCAAGGAGCTGAACGTGCTGTCGCTGCCGACGACGTTCGTCTTCGACATCGAGGGCAAGGAGCGCTTCCGCATTTCGGGCGTCCCCAAGGCGGGCGATCTCCGCTCCGCGTTGGCCCCCTTGACGGGGCAGAACCAGTCCTGACGCCGCCGGATGGCGACTGTGACGTACCCCGGGTCCAATTCTCCGTCCCAATTGGGTAAACTGCCTCTCGTGCAAGCCAACCACGAGCTGATGCTCACCCGACGCCGCACAGTTGATCTGTGTCGGCTCGGTGGTTGTTGCTGCCTGTGCCGCTGATCGGTCGGCTTCCCAGTCTTTCCTGACGCCGACCGCTGCCCGCCGTGCGAGTGATCTCACGATCCCCCGGCGAACTGGCAACTTTCCAGCCAATCAACGCATTCAGCGCAGGAGTACGCACAATGTCCACCGAAACCCGGAACACTTCCGAAGATCAAGCCATTCCCCTCGCGACCGACCGCGTCGACGTGCGCGGTCCGCGCTTCGCGGCCTGGGTGACCACCGCCGTCCTCGTCTTGGTCCTGCTCGCCGCGGCCGTCTCGCCCGTCGCCGCCGCGGTCCTGATCGCGCTGCAAGCGGTCGTCTTCGCGGTCGGCGCGGCCGCCGGTCCGCGCAAGCACCCGTACGGCCGGATCTTCGCCACGTTCCTCGCGCCGCGCCTCGCCCCCACCAGCGAGACCGAGCCGACGCCGCCGCTGCGATTCGCGCAGCTGCTCGGCTTCGTGTTCGCGGCCGTCAGCCTGCTGGGCTTCGTGCTCGGCTCCACAGTCGTCGGCGCGGTGTTCGCCGGCTTTGCCCTGTTCGCGGCGTTCCTGAACGCGGCGTTCGGGATCTGCCTGGGTTGCCAGATCTATCCGCTGGTGGCCCGCTTCCGCCGGACCCCAGTCTCGGCACCGAACTGACCCTGCAAGTCATATCTGAAAGGAACACAATGGCTCGCTCCGATGTCCTGGTCTCCGTTGACTGGGCCGAAGAGAACCTCAACGCCCCCGGCGTCGTCTTCGTCGAGGTCGATGAGGACACCTCCGCCTACGACGGCGGACACATCGAGGGCGCCGTCCGGCTCGATTGGAAGAAGGACCTGCAGGATCAGGTTCGTCGTGACTTCGTGAATCAGGAGCAGTTCTCCGACCTGCTCTCGGCGCGCGGCATCTCGAACGACGACGAGGTCATCCTCTACGGCGGCAACAACAACTGGTTCGCCGCGTACGCCTACTGGTACTTCAAGCTGTACGGCCACAACAACGTCAAGCTGCTCGACGGCGGCCGCAAGAAGTGGGAGCTGGACGGCCGTCCGCTGTCCACCGAGGCCGTGAACCGTCCCGCCACCCAGTACAAGGCGTCGGCGCCCGACCTGTCGATCCGCGCGTTCCGCGACGAGGTCATCGCGGCCATCGGCACCAAGAACCTGGTCGACGTGCGTTCGCCCGACGAGTTCTCCGGCAAGATCCTCGCTCCCGCGCACCTGCCGCAGGAGCAGAGCCAGCGTCCCGGCCACATCCCGGGCGCCATCAACGTGCCGTGGAGCAAGGCGGCCAACGAGGACGGCACCTTCAAGTCCGACGCCGAGCTCACCGAGATCTACAAGGAAGCCGGTCTGGACGGCGAGAAGGACACCATCGCCTACTGCCGCATCGGCGAGCGTTCCTCGCACACCTGGTTCGTGCTGCAGGAGCTGCTCGGCCACCAGAACGTCAAGAACTACGACGGGAGCTGGACCGAGTACGGCTCCCTCGTCGGTGCACCGATCGAGTTGGGAGCGTAATCAACATGTGTGCAGCACCTACCCAGGGTCAGGCCATCCCCGCAGGCGTCGACGTGGAGAAGGAGACGGTCATCACCGGCCGTGTCCTGAGCACCGACGGTCAGCCGGTCGGCGGCGCGTTCGTGCGGCTGCTCGACGGCAACGGTGACTTCACCGCCGAGGTCGTCGCCTCCGGCACCGGTGACTTCCGCTTCTTCGCGGCTCCGGGCTCGTGGACCGTGCGTGCGCTGTCCTCCGCGGGCAACGGCTCGGCCGAGGTCCGCCCCGAGGGCGCGGGCATCCACGCCGTGGACGTCGCGGTCGCCAAGTAAGGCACGTAGTAGTAACCACCAACGGCCCCGGCGCTTCCCCGAGGAAGCGCCGGGGCCGTTGTGTTGCCCGGAAGTGGCGCTCGTTAGACTCCGAGACGTGGTCCTCTTCTTCGAAATTCTGCTGGTCCTGGTGTCCGTGCTGATCGGCTGGTTCGGTCTGTACGTCTTCTACCGGCTGTTCACCGAGTCATGAGTGACCTCGCGAGCGAAGGTTCCAATTCGGCCGAGCGAGCGAGTGAACAGATGAACGGCAGCGCTCCCGCCGGGAAGCCCGAGCGGGGTGACGACGTGACCCGGCGCAGCGGCGACCAAGCCGTGGCCGAGGCCGCCGAACGCGCCAAATCGACCGGCGCTCGCAACATTCCGGTGCTGCCGGACCTGCCGCTGCCCGAGGACACCGCGAACCTGCGACTCGGTCCGGATCTGAGCGCCTCCATGCTGGCCCTGCTGCCCATGGTCGGCGTGTGGCGTGGCGAAGGCGAGGGCAACGACCCCGAGCGCGGGGACTACCGCTTCGGCCAGCAGATCGTCGTCTCGCACGACGGCGGCGACTACCTTTCCTGGGACTCCCGCTCCTGGGTCATCGAGGCCGACGGCGGCTACGGCGGACCCGATCTCCGCGAAAGCGGTTTCTGGCGGGTCGGCATCGACGGCAACGACGAGGTCATCGAGCTCCTGCTCACGCACAGCTCCGGCATCGTCGAACTCTTCTACGGCACCGCGCTCACCCAGTCCTCCTGGGAGTTGGCCACCGACGTGGTGATCCGCAGCCAGTCCGGCGTCGTCGTCGGCGGAGCCAAGCGCCTCTACGGCATCATCGAGGGCGGCGACCTCGCCTACGTCGAAGAGCGCGTCGTCGCCGACGGGCCCCTCGAACCCCGCCTCTCCGCCCGCCTTCAGCGCTACATCGGCTGACCCGCCGCCCCGGTCTTCCCCGGCCGAGGTCGGCGGCCAGCCGGTCGTCGTGACTCAGCCCCGCTGACCGATCGCGGTCAGGTCGATGTCGATCGGGAACGGCACGCTGACCTTCAGTCGGTCGTGGAAGATCCCGGTTGGGACATAGCGACGCGTGGCTGGATCGATCTCGTAGACGTACACCACAACGGTGCCGTCTCCCCCCTCGATCCGCCAGTAGTGCGGAATGCCGGCGTTCGAGTACTTCAACGGCTTCGTTTCGCGATCTCGCTCTTCTGAATCCGGTGAGACAACCTCGACGGCCAAGACCAGATCCTCGGCGAAGTAATAAGTGTCCGGGTCCTCGCGGTTCATCGCGTCGAGCGTCACCACGATCACGTCCGGCTCCGGCATCTGGCGCTTTCCGAGCTTGACTGCCATCTCGCGGTCGGCCCGGAGATGCGGAGGTGCCTGTAGGTCCAGTTCCCGCCGGAAGAGGTCGAGTACCTGACGGTGCCACTTCCGCTGCGGGCTCACGAAGATGAGACTCCCATCAATCAGCTCGGTGTGCTTCGGGAGGCCGCGCATCCGTAGAAACTCCTCGACAGTGAAACCACCGGCAGGCGGAATCACCCAATCGGGCAGCGGCTCAACGGTCATCGCCCCAGCGTAGCGCCACTTGGGACGCGCTGTTGACCAAAAATGGAACGACCCCCGAGCCATACCCGGCGGGTTCGGGAACCTGCGCGGGTCCCGGTCGGACAAGACCGGGGGCTCGGGGGTCGGGTGACTGCCTGGTATTCGCTCGGCGCCTCGCGCGGGCGGATACCACCTGCAGCGGTGGCGCTAGCGGACAGCCACCTCACGTGTCCTGGAATTACTCATTCTTCGAACCACCTCCTTCCTGTGTACTGACGAAATTAGCGAAGGATCAGCAGGTCGGCAACGTATTTTCGCGCGGGGCGGAATCTGCTCGATATTCGACCGTGACCTGGGCCGATGCGTCGAAGTGGACGATCGCGTCGGCCCGGTGCTCGTCCGGCAGCTGATGCGTGACGACCACCACTGTCCGGTCCGGATCGACCAGTCCGCTCGCGGGGTCGAGCAGGGCGCGCAGCAGGTCGGCGCCGTCCTCGGCCTCGAGGTGTTCGGTGGGCTCGTCGAGCAGCAGGACCCGGGCCGGTGCGAGCAGAGCGCGGGCGAGCAGGAGGCGGCGGCGCTGTCCGCCGGAGACCGCGGCCGCCCCGCCGACCAGCTCGGTGTGAATACCGTCCGCCAGCGAATCCAGCCAGTCGCCGAGACCGACCGCGCGCAGCGCCTTCTCGGCCTCGGCTTCGGTGATGTCGCCACGAGCGACCCGCAGGTTCTCCAGGACGCTCGTGCCGAACAGGTGCGCGTCCTCGGCGAAGAAGGTGGTGTCGGGCCTAGGGGTGTCGAACAGCCCGGCCCACGACATGAGCAGCGTGGTCTTGCCCGCGCCGCTCGGACCGACGACGGCGATGCGGCGTCCGGCGGGGAGTTCGGGCAGTTCGCGCAGGCCGGACTCGCGGCGCGGGTCGGCGGCTTCGGCGGCCGAGAGCCTGCGCAGCGCGGCCCGCGCGGTGGTGATGGCCTGCGCGGCGGCCGGTAGGGGCCCGACCGCTTCGAAAGCCGAGAGCGGCAGCAGCACGAGAATCGTGAGCGCCATGGGCGTCATGGCGCCGGGCGAGCCACCGTTCGGGCCGTAGATCGCGATGCCGATGAGCAGGGCGCCGAGCACGCTGGCCCCGATGGCGAGCGGTGTCGCCGCGGCGGCCGAAGCGGTGTGGGAGGCGGCCTTGTCCTCGGCGGCGACCGCGCGTTCGCCCGCCTTCTTCGCCGCGGTCAGCGCCGCGTCCAGTCGTCCGGCGACGCGCAGTTCGGCCGCGTGGTCCAGCACGGTGAGCGCCTGCGCGGTGAATTCGGCGCGGTCGGCGCGCACCGCCGTCTCCGCTTCCCGCGCGGCCCGCGCCGAGAGCCAGGGCGCGAGAATGCCCGAAACCCCCAGCGCCACGGCGAGAATCACCGCCGCCGCGACGGAGATCGTGGCCAGCAGCCCGATCGCGGCGAACGCCAGCACGACAGCGACCGCGATCGGCACCAGCGCCCGCACCACGACCGCACCGAGATCGTCGATATCGCTGCCGATCCGGACCAGCAGATCACCGCGCCGCAACGGCGCCGCGCTCCGCGGCTCGGCATCGGTACCGCGCGCCCGGCGCAACCACACATCCGATCCCGCCAGCGTGCGGTAGACGCTCGTGCGCGCGGTGGTCATCGACCGCAGCGCGACGTCGTGCGTCGCAAGCCTTTCCAGATACCGGCACAGTCCGCGCGAAATACCGAGCGCCCGCACCGACACCACCGCGACGCTCAAATCCAGCACCGGCGGCATCTGCCACGCCCGCGCGATCAGCCACGCCGCCAGCGCCGCCAGCCCGAGCCCGCTGCCGAGCGCCAGCACGCCCCACCCGACCGCCACCGCGACCCGCCATGGGGACAACTCCAGCAGACCCCACATCCGGCGGAAGTCGCCGCCGAGCGACGAGCGCGCCAGACCTCGCGTGCTCGAGCGGGAATCGGCGACGTCGCCCACATCACGATCGTTCTTCGTCCTCATGATCCGCTCACCCCGTCGTAGACCGAGGCTCGCACGTGCACAACGTGATCCGCGGCGGCTAGAACCGAGGCGCGGTGGCCGATGACGACGACCGTGGCGCCCTCGCGGGCTTTGGCCCGGAGGGCGGCGAGCACGGCGGACTCGCTCTCGGCGTCGAGGTGGGCGGTCGGCTCGTCGAGCAGGAGGACGGGGCGGTCGGCCGCGAGCACCCTGGTCAGCGCGAGGCGCTGGCGTTGGCCGAGGGACAGGCCGGTGCCGCCCGCACCGACGACGGTGTCCCAGCGCTGCGGCAACTCGTCCAGCACGGCGTCGAATCCGGTAGCGGCGCAGGCGGCTTCGAGCGCTGCTGCGCGATCCGAATCGTCGGCGGCCCGCGCGCCCAGCAGTTCCAGGTTCTCCCGCAACGTGCCCGGCACCAGCACCGGCCGCTGCGGCAGCCAAGCCACCCGCGCCCACCACGCCTCGGCGTCCAGCTCGCGCACATCGGTCCCGTCGACGAGCACGCATCCGTTCTCCGGCCGCACGAGGCCGAGCATCGCGAGGAACGCCGTCGACTTGCCGCTCCCGTTGGGCCCGGTCAGCACGGTCACCGCGCCGGGACGCAACACCACCGAGAGTGCGTCCGGCGCCAACCCGTCCCGCGCCCGCACGCCGAGATCGCGAAACTCGACGCTGCCGAGCGACTCCGGTCGCGCCGCACCCGAATCCTGCGTCGGCTCGCCCACTCCATCCGGCTCGAGAATCGCGAACGCCTTGTCCGCCGCCGCCATCCCGTCCTGCGCCGCGTGGAACCGCTCTCCCACCATCCGCAGCGGCAGATACACCTCCGGCGCGAGGATCAGCGCGACCAGCCCGGCGTACAACTCCATCTCGCCGAAGACCAGGCGCAGGCCGATCGACACCGCGATCAGCGCCACGCTGAGCGTCGCGAGCAACTCCAAGACCATCGACGACAGGAACGCGATCCGCAACGCCCGCATCGTGCGCGAGCGCAGCGCGTCCCCGAGATCGCGGACCCGGTGCGCCATGGTCCGCGCCGAATCCTGCCCGCTACCCACACGATCCGAATCCGCCGCCGATTCCGCGCCTCGCCGCGACCGCATCGACTCGCGCCCGGTCCGGTCCACGTCCGCATCCCGCCCCGTCGCCGATACCGCGCCCTGCCGTTCCTCGGCCGAGCCACTCCCCACCCGAGCGGCACCCACGCCTCCATCCCGTCCGGAGCCGGACCGAGCAGCATCCGCGCCCTGCTCCCGCACCGAACGCGACCGCCCGGCAGCAGCACTTTCCCGCCCCAGCGCACGCAACGTCGGCATCCCGGCGAACAAGTCCAGCAACTGATCCGACAGCCGAGTCGTCGCCTCCAGCGTCGCCGCCGCCCGCCCCTGCGTCAGCAACCCGATCAGCACCATGAAGATCGGAATGAGCGGCAACGTGACCACCGCGATCCCGCCGGACACCAGATCGTGCATCGCGATGACCGCCAAAACGATCGGCGGCACCAGCACGGCGAGCAAAAGTGCGGGCAGATACCCGCTGAGATAACCCCGCAATCCCGAGAGACCGGTCCCGACCACCACCGCGAGTTCGGTTCTCCGGCTCTCCAATTCGCGCGGCGACAGCCGTGCACCGGCCGCGAGCACGGCCGACTCGAGCTCCGCGACCACACCGGCCCCGGCTCGGTGCGCCACCCTGGCCTGCACCCAGCTCGCCGCCACTCGCGCACCGACGGACACGGTCAGCACCGCGAGTTCGGTTGTCCACGAGCCGAACCCGCGCGCACCGGGATCGGTGATGACCCCGGCCAGCACCCGAGCCAACGTCACGGCGGTGACCACTATCGACGCCGTGATCACCACGGACAGCGCGACGCTCAGCACCAGATACCGGCGCGCCGAGCGGGCATACCGCCACAGGCGCGGGTCGACGGGCGGACGTGCCATGGCCGATCAGTCCTTGCCCGGCCTCGGCGGCAGTCCGATGTGCGCCGGAATGTGGTCCACGGTCAGGCGTTTGCGGAAGACCCAGTAGGTCCAGCCCTGGTAGCCAAGCACCACCGGCGTGACGATCACCGCCGCCCAGCTCATCACCTTCAGCGTGTACGGCGTGGACGACGCGTTGTCGATGGTGAGGTGGAAGGCGTCACCGATGGTGGAGGGCAACACGTTCGGGAACAACGAGCCGAACAGCAGCACCGTCGCGGCCGCGATGGCGAAGGTGGTTCCGGTGAACGCCCACCCGTCGCGTTCGGCGAATATCGCTACCGCCGCGACCCCCAGCCCGAAAGCCGCGACTCCCAGGGCAATCCAGGTCCACCCGGCCCCGTAGGCCAACTGCGTCCAGACGCCGAAGCCGCCGACGACGAGCGCGGTCGGGGCGAGCAGCAGCCGCGCGATGCGCATCGAGTCGGCCCGCACCTCGCCGCCGGTCTTGAGGTTGACGAAGATCGCGCCGTGCAGCAGGAACAGCAGGCCGGTGGTCAGCGCGCCGAGCAGCGCGTACGGGCTGAACAGGTCCGCCACGGTGCCGACGATCTGCTTCTTCTCGTTCAGGGGCACACCGCGCACGATGTTGGCGAAGACCCAGCCCCACGCGAACGCCGGTAGCCAGGAACCGATGCCGATACCGATGTCGCAGCGGGCCCGCCAGACCGGGTCGTCGATCTTGGCGCGGTATTCGATGGCGCAGATGCGCAGGATCAGCGCGATCAGGATCAGCAGCAGCACGAAGTAGAACCCGGAGAACAGGCTCGCGTACCACTCGGGGAACGCCGCGAACATCGCGCCCGCCGCGGTGATCAGCCACACCTCGTTGCCGTCCCACACCGGGCCGATGGTGTTGAGCACCACGCGCCGCCGGGTGTCGCTGCCCTTGCCGAGGATCGGCATCAGCATGCCGACGCCGAAGTCGAAACCCTCCAGCACGAAGTAGCCGGTGAACAGGACGCCGATCAGGACGAACCAGAACTCTTGCAGACTCATCGTCGGGCTCCTCAGTACGCGAACGAAAGCTGTTCGACGGCAGGTTCTTCGGCGCGCTTGCGCTCACCATCGCCCGAGTCGTCCGGGCCGTCCGGTTCGTGCGTGTGCGGTTGTTCCGGACCGGCGATCACGTACCGCCGCATCAGGTAGAACCACACCACCGCGAGCGCGCCGTAGAGCAGGGTGAACACCACCAGCGAGGTGATCACGGTGCCCGCCGAGTGGTCCGAGACACCCTGCTGCACGGTCATCCGCAGGGCGGGGTCACCGGTCGGGTTCGGCACCACTACCCAAGGCTGGCGGCCCATTTCGGTGAACACCCAGCCCGCGCTGTTCGCGAGGAACGGCGTCGGGATGGCCAGCAGGCTCAGCCACGAGTACCAGCGCTGGTCCGGCACCCGGCCGCGTCTGGTGAGCCACAGTCCGGCGAGCACCAGCAACATCGAGCCCGCGGCGAGGCCGATCATCGCGCGGAACGACCAGTAGGTGACGAACAGGTTGGGCCGGTAGTCGCCAGGACCGAACTTCTCGATGTAGGCCTTCTGCAGATCCTGCACACCGTCGAGGGTGACGTCGCTGAACTCGCCCTTGGCCAGGTACGGCAGCACGTACGGCACCTCGATGACGTGGGTGACGCTGTCGCAGTTGTTGTGCGTACCGACGGTGAGCACCGAGAAGTGCGGATCGGTCGCGGTGTGGCACAACGATTCCGCCGAGGCCATCTTCATCGGCTGCTGCTCGAACATCAGCTTGCCCTGGATGTCGCCGCTGAGCACCAGCGCGAGACCCGAGACCACGATCACCCACATGCCGGCGCGCCCGCCCGAGCGCCACATGGTGCGCGCCTCGGCCGCCTTCGCCGGGTCGCCGCTGCGCGCGTTGCGCACCATCCACCAGCCCGCGATGCCCGCGACGAAGGTGCCCGCGGTGAGGAACGAGCCCGCGACCACGTGTGGGAAGGCAGCCAGCGTCGTGTTGTTGGTGAGGACCTCCCAAATGCTGGTCAGCTCCGCGCGCCCGCGTTCCGGGTTGTATCGCGCGCCGACCGGGTGCTGCATGAACGAGTTGGCGGCGACGATGAAATACGCCGAGGCGTTCACGCCGATCGCGACCATCCAGATCGCGCCGAGGTGCAACAGTTTCGGCAGCCGCGTCCAGCCGAAGATCCACAGACCGATGAAGGTCGATTCGAGGAAGAACGCGACCAGCGCCTCGAGCGCGAGCGGCGCGCCGAACACGTCGCCGACGAAGCGCGAGTATTCGCTCCAGTTCATGCCGAACTGGAATTCCTGCACGATGCCGGTGGCGACGCCGAGCGCGAAGTTGATCAGGAACAGTTTGCCGAAGAACTTCGTCAGCCGGTACCAGTGATCCTTGCCGGTGATCACCCACGCGGTCTGCATGCCCGCGACGAGCGGGGCGAGCCCGATCGTCAGCGGGACGAACACGAAGTGGTAGACGGTCGTGATACCGAACTGCCAACGCGAGATGTCCAGCACACTCATCCGACCCTCCAGCACCGTCTACGACATGTCGTAGTAAATGCTACGTGCCGGGGTCCGGCAATCAACGTGCGTTAGGACACCACGCCTCGGTAAGCGAAGGTCGTCCGCCCCGAAGAGGCGGACGTCACCTCACCAATCCCCGATGGCTCCCGCCCGATCGATACCGCGATCGACCAGGTCGATGATCTCTTGCGCGTTGTCCGGCGCGGACATACGCAAACCGTCCAGCGAATTCACCCGCGCGGCAAGGCTGATGCTGGAAAGCATCCAGATGCTGTCACAGGTCAGCAAATCCGCCGTGAAGAGCAATTCGTAGCTGCACGTCCAGCCCGCCTTCTCCGCCTCCGCGAACAGCGCGCGCTGGGTGACGCCCGGCAGCACACCGTTTTTCGCGGGCGGCGTGATGAGCTTCTTGTCGCGCGCGATCACCACCGTGGAGCGCGGACCCTCCAGCACCCGGTTCTCGGTGCTGGTGAAGATCACGTCGTCGGCGCCCATCCGGTGCGCGAACCGCAGCGCGGCCATATTCGTCGCGTAGGACAGCGTTTTCGCGCCGAGCAGCTGCCACGGCGCGGCCTGGGCCAAGTCGATGGAGATGCCGCGCGGAAGCGTCACCACCGAGACGCCCTCGGTGCGCGCCTTCGCCACCCGCTCGGGCACCGGCATCACGAGCACATAGGCGGTCGGCACCGGAACCGCCGCGGCGAGATCGCCCGACTTGACGCTGGAGCGGGCGCCGGACAGCTCGCTGTCGCGACCGCGGGTCAGCACCAGCCGCATGATCCCCTCGTCCTCGGTGCCCCACTCCTTGGCGGCGGTCTCGACGGCCTCGCGCCAGCGGCTCAGTTCGGGTTCCGGTAGCTCCAGCGCCTGCGCCGAACGGCGTAGCCTGCCGAGGTGGAATTCGAGCGCACACGCGCTTCCACCGCGCACCAGCACCGTTTCGAAGACGCCGTCGCCGCGCAGCACCCCGATGTCGTCGGCGAACAGCAAGGGCGCGTCCGCGTCCTGGACAACGCCGTCGAGTGTGACAAGAACCCGATCTACCATGCGTCGAGCGTAGGCGGTATGGCCTGCCCTTGCCTATGTTTGCCACGCCGCGAAACCCGCGGGCGCGCGCGTCGCGGACCGACCGGCTTCGGCCGTGCGCGGACCGCCGTCCGGCGGTGCCACTACAGTGGAAGACGTGTCCGTGGTCGATGCACCCAGCCCTGTCCTATCCGTTCCGGGCGCCGTCGCGGGTCCGCCCGGTACCCCGGACGCCACCGTCGCGTGGCACTACGGCAATCCCTTCGGCGAACAACGGGCCGCGGCCGAACGCGTCGCGGTAATCGATCGCTCGCACCGCTTCGTCCTGTCCATCACCGGCGCCGAGCGCCTGACCTGGCTGCACACCATCTCCAGCCAGCACGTGGCGAACCTGGCCGACGGGCGTTCCGCGGAGAACCTGGATCTCGACCTGAACGGTCGCGTGCAGCACCACTTCGTGCTCACCGATCTCGACGGCACGGTCTGGATCGACACCGAAGCCGATCACGGCCCCGCCCTGCTCGATTTCCTGCGAAAGATGGTGTTCTGGGCCGACGCTCAGCCGCGCGAGGCCACCGATCACGCGGTGCTGAGCCTGCTCGGTCCGCGCGTTGGCGAACTGACAACCGCCCTCGGCGTGGCCGAACTGCCCGACACCTACGCGGCCGTCCCGCTGCCCGGCGGCGGTTTCCTGCGCCGCATGCCGTGGCCCACCGCCGACTCCTTCGATCTGGTGATCCCCCGCGAGCGGCTGACCGAATGGTGGGGCAAGCTCACCGAGGCGGGCGCCGAACCCGCGGGCATGTGGGCCTTCGAGGCGCTGCGGGTGACCGCACTGCGTCCGCGCATCGGCCTCGACACCGACGAACGCACCATCCCGCACGAGGCGCGCTGGATCGGCGGCCCCGACGAACACGGCGCCGTGCACCTGGACAAGGGCTGCTACCGCGGCCAGGAAACCGTGGCCCGGGTGCACAACCTGGGCAAACCGCCGCGCCACCTGGTTCTGCTGCACCTGGACGGCTCCGCCGACGAGCGGCCGACGCCCGGCACCGACGTCACCGCGGGCGGCCGCGCCGTCGGCAGGCTCGGCACCGTCGTCGACCACTACGAGCTCGGACCGATCGCGCTGGCCTTGATCAAGCGCGCGATCCCGGCCGGCACCGAGCTGGTCGCGGGTCCGTCCGCCGCCTCCATCGATCCCGATTCGGTCCCCGCCGACGACGCGCCGCAGGCCGGCCGTCTCGCCGTCGACCGGCTGCGCGGACGGTGATCCGCCCGAACTCGCTCGACGCCGAGCCTCGCGATCCCCACCCACTCGACGAAGGGAGCGGCGCCGATGCGCAGCGATGACACCGCCCGCGTGCTCGCGGTGTGCGTGGTGCACGCCGATCTGGAGGTGCCGACCAGAGTCGGCCGCACCGCCATCGACAAGCGGCCCGTCGCGGGTCGCGTCGGCGTGCGCGCCCTCGGCCTGGACGGCGATCACGTCTGCGACACCAAGCATCACGGCGGCGTGCACCAGGCGGTCTACGCCTACGCCGAGCACGACGCGCGGCGCTGGGGCGACGAACTCGGCAGGGAGCTGCCCGCGGGCTGGTTCGGCGAGAACCTGCGCATCAGCGGCCTGGCCGTGAGCGACGCGGTGATCGGCGCCCGCTGGGCGATCGGCGACACGCTGCTCGAGGTGAGCGCGCCGCGCGTCCCGTGTGCCACCTTCCAGCACTGGTCCGGCGAGGCGCAGTGGGTCAAGCGCTTCACCCTGCGCAGCGACACCGGCGCCTACCTGCGCGTTCTCACCGAGGGCACGATCGGCGCCGGTGATCCGGTCGAGGTGGTGCACGTCCCGGAGCACGGCATCACCGTGCGCGACGTGTTCACCGGCAACGACATGGAGCGGCTCGCCACCCTGCTCGAACACGAGTCCACCGTCTCCGACGACATCCGGATGCAGATCGACCGGCACGCCCGCCGGTCCGCGAACGCCGCCCGCGCCGCCGAACGGCGCGGCGAACTGTCGGCGGAGAGCGTCCGATGAGTGTCGAACTCGTCGAGGTCGTCCGCTCCGGATTCCGCGAATGCGTGCACCGCGGATCCCTGGTGATCCTCGACGCCCACGGCGAGCCGACGCACCAGCTCGGCGAGGTGCACGTGCCGATCTTCCCGCGCTCGACCAACAAGCCGATGCAGGCGATCACCTTGCTGCGCAATGGTTTCGAGCCGGTCGACGAGGCCGAGCTGGCCATCGCCACCGCGTCGCACTTCGGTGAGCCCGACCACGTCGCGCTGGTCCAGCGACTGCTCGACCGGTTCGGCTTCCCCGAGAAGGCGCTGGAGTGCCCGCCCGACCTGCCGTTCGAGGAGCGCGCCCGGGCCGCCGCGCTGACCGGCGACGAACCGCGCCGGATCTACATGAACTGCTCCGGCAAGCACGCCGCGATGCTGGCGACCTGCTCGATCAACGGCTGGCCGACCGAGGGCTACCTCGACGAGACGCACCCCTTGCAGCGGGCGGTGATCGCGAACGTCACCGAGCTCACCGGCGAACCGGAGACCGATCTCGGCATCGACGGCTGCGGCCTGCCCATCATCCCGGTCTCGCTGATGAACCTGGCCCGCGCCTTCGCGACCATGGCCACCGCCGAGCCCGGCACCCCGCCGCGCCGGGTCGCCGACGCCATCCGCGCCCACCCGCGAGTGATTTCGGGCACGAACGCGCCCGATTTGCTGGCCATGGCGGCCACCCCGGGACTGGTCTGCAAGATCGGGGCCGACGGAGTGCACGCGGGCGCGCTGCCCGACGGAAGGGCTTTCGCGTACAAGATCGACGACGGGCACGACCGCGCGCGGATGCCCCTGACGCTGGCGATTCTGCAACGGATGGGCGTCGACTGGACCGAGGCGCACACCGAATTGGCGGCCCAACCGGTGCTCGGCGGCGGAGCTCGAGTCGGGGTGATCCGGACAATTCCCGGCGTACTCTAAGAGCCAGGACACACGGCGACAACCGGGCAAACGGGGTCCGTTCGGGAGTTCTTCCCCCACTCCTGGAAGCGCGACCGCCGGACACACGCTAAAGTGTCTGTCAGGAAGAGTATTAATTCGAACGGGGCCGCCAACAAACCCCAGGCCGCCCCGCAGTGACGCGAGGGGGTCAGCCATGGGCCGTGGCCGGGCTAAGGCAAAGCAGACCAAGGTCGCACGCGAGCTGAAGTACAGCTCAGCGCCGACCGACTTCGCGAGCCTTCAGCGTGAGCTCTCGGGAAGCCCTACCAGCCAACGCAGTGGTGGTGTGCTGTCCGATGAGCACGACGCGGACGTGCCCTCGTCCCGATGGGACGAGGACGACGACTACGACGACTGGCGCCGCTGACTCGGATCAGGCGTGACGAAGGGGGAGGCCGTCCGGGCCTCCCCCTTCGAACGTTGCTACCGAGACACGGTCATCGCCTTAGAGGCTTGCCATACAGCGAGATCAGCGTCCCGCATCCATGGATGCGGGACGCTGATGTCGTGTGAGCGGGTTGTTCGCCGACCGCTGTAACCAGGTGAGTCGCGCCGGGTTTCAGGGTTGTCCCTGTGCGCGCAGGCGCGAAACTTCGGCGGCCGATCTCCGAAGTGATCGGCCGCCGACGAAGTGATCAGAACCGCGGGTGCTCGCCGAGCAGCACGGCGCGGGCGGCGTCGGATTCCTTGGCCTTCTTCACGGTGCCGAGGGTCCAGCACTCGATGTGCCGGGCGGTGAGCACCGCGAGGGCGCGGTCGACGTCTTCCGGAGCGACGACGGCGACCATGCCGACGCCCATGTTGAACGTCTTCTCCATCTCGGCGCGCTCCACCCGGCCGCGCTGGGCGATCATCTTGAACACCGGCGCCGGGTTCCAGGTGCCGCGGTCCAGCTCGGCCACCATGCCCGCCGGGATGACGCGGGCCAGGTTCGCCGCGAGTCCACCACCGGTCACGTGCGAGAAGGTGCGCACATCGGTCTCGGCGACCAGCGCGAGGCAGTCCTTGGCGTAGATCCGGGTCGGCTCGAGCAGCTCCTCACCGAGGGTGCGGCCGAACTCCTCCACGTGCCCGGTCAGCGACATCCGATCGATGTCGAGCAGGACCTTGCGCGCCAGGCTGTAACCGTTGGAGTGCAGACCCGACGAACCCATCGCGATCACCACGTCGCCGGGACGCACCCGATCCGGGCCGAGCACCGCGTCGGCCTCGACCACGCCAACGCCGGTCGCGGACAGGTCGTAGTCGTCGGGATCCATCAGACCCGGGTGCTCCGCGGTCTCGCCGCCGAGCAGCGCGCAGCCCGCGCGCACGCAGCCCTCGGCGATACCGGAGACCAGCTCGGCGACCTTTTCCGGGACGACCTTGCCGATGGCGATGTAGTCCTGCAGGAACAGCGGCTCGGCGCCGCAGACGACCAGGTCGTCGACGACCATGGCGACCAGGTCGAGACCGACGGTGTCGTGCTTGTCCATCGCCTGCGCGACCGCGATCTTGGTGCCGACGCCGTCGGTGGAGGCGGCAAGCAGCGGCTCACGGTAGCCGCCCTTGAGCGCGAACAATCCGGCGAAGCCGCCCAGCCCACCCTGGACCTCGGGACGGGTGGCCTTCTTCGCCAATGGCCCGAACAACTTGACTGCGCGGTCACCTGCCTCGATGTCCACGCCTGCCGCGGCGTACGAGGCACCACCAGTGGGGGTCTGTTCAGTCATTTTCGGGGAAAGCTCCAAACCGAATCGGCGGATAGATGCCTGCTCACGCTACTTCATCCGCCTCTCCGCGTTTCTTGCCGGTCGTCGGTGCTCATCCGCCTCTCCGCGTTTCTCGCCGGTCGTAGGCGCCGCGAGACGGTGACGCCGGGCCGGCGGTTTGGTGGGGGCGAGTTCTGGGCGTACCCGACGAGTTACCCGGATCCTCGCGAAATCAGTTGTCACGTCTCGATCCTGTTCACTGCTGATCATTCTGCCTGGTTCGCGGGGAAAAAGAGCGGGTGTTCGGATCGAATCGAGAGCGTACGGTGCGGCTTTGGTGACCGTTGGCTCACGCCTTGGGCTCCGTGGCGAACAGGGTCGCGGCCTCGGCGCGGCGTCGGCGTTGTTCGATCGGGTCCGGTACCGGGACGGCGGCGACCAAGCGGCGGGTGTACTCCTCGCGGGGGTTTCGCAGGATCGCGTCGCGGTCGCCCTGTTCGACCACCGCGCCGTCGCGGAGTACCACGATGCGGTCGGCCAGTTGGTCGACGACGGCGAGGTCGTGGCTGATGAACAGGCATGCCCAGCCGCATTCACGCTGGAGTTGGGCGAACAACTCGAGGACGGCGGCCTGCACCGAGACGTCCAGCGCGCTGGTCGGTTCGTCGGCGACGAGCAGGTCCGGGTCCAGTGCGAGCGCCCGCGCCAGGCTGGCCCGCTGGCGTTGGCCGCCGGACAGCTCGTGCGGGTAGCGGCGCTCCACACCCGCGGGCAGGCGGACGTCGTCGAGCAGCGAGCGCACCTTGGCGCGAATCGCCTCGGACTTGCCGACCTTGTGCACGATCAGCGGTTCCGCGACGCAATCGCCCACGGTCATCCGGGGATTCAGCGAGCTGGCCGGATCCTGGAACACGAAACCGAACCGCCGCCGAATCGGCCGCAACCGCCGCTGCGAGAGACCCGCGATGTCCTGGCCTCGCACCCGCACCGCCCCGGAAGTCGGCCGCTGCAACGCAGCGACACATCGCCCGATGGTCGACTTCCCGGAACCCGACTCCCCCACCAGCCCCACCGTCTCCCCCGCGGCGATACTCAGACTCACCCCGTCCACCGCTCGGAACCGCGGGCGGCCGATGGGTCCGGGGAACTCGACGACAAGATCGCACACCTCGAGCACCGGCGCCCGCTCACCGAGTACTTCCGCCGCGACCCCGGCACCTCCTCGAGCCTCGCCTCTCGAAGCCGTCGCGCCGCCTGCCCCAGGGGCGACACCAGCCGCGGCGTCGCCACCAGCAGCCGCCCCAGCATCAGCGGCGAGCCCAGCGCCCGCGAAGGCACCATTTCCAGCTCCTGCGGCAGGCTCGCCACCAGCGGTGGTCGCACCGACGGCAGGGTCGCCACCAGCGGCAGGCGCAGCCCCAACGGCAGGCGCAGCCCCGGCGACAGGGGCAGGCACAGCCCCGGCGCCGGCCTCGCCACCAGCGGCGGTCGCACCGACGGCAGGGTCGCCACCCACAGCCGTCCCGCCGCCGTCGTCGGTCCCAGCACCAGCACCAGCCTCACCACCAGCGGCAGGCGCACCGACGGCAGGGTCGCCACCCGCAGCCGTCCCGCCGCCGTCGTCGGTCCCAGCACCAGCCTCGCCACCAGCAGCAGACGCAGCCCCGGCGTCGGCGCCAGCCTCGCCACCAGCGGCGGTCGCACCAACGGCAGGGTCGCCACCCGCAGCCGTCCCGCCGCCGCGGTCGGCCCCAGCACCAGCACCAGCCTCGCCACCAGCGGCAGGCGCAGCCCCGGCGTCGGCGCCAGCCTCGCCACCAGCGGCGGTCGCACCAACGGCAGGGTCGCCACCCGCAGCCGTCCCGCCGCCGTCGTCGGTCCCAGCACCAGCCTCGCCACCAGCGGCAGGCGCAGCCCCGGCCTCGCTACCAGCGGCGGTCGCAGCGGCAGGTTTGCCACCTGCCGCGGCACCGGCTTCGGCGCCGGCGGCAGACCCGGTGAGCGAGGCGCTCGCATCTGGTCCGCCCGCTTTCGGATGCGAACCGACCCGCGGGCCGTCGGCTGCGGACGGCGCGGCGGCGGTCTCGGTGTCGGCGCCGGTGGCCGCTGCCGCCGAATCCGGGTCCCCGTGGGTCCGCGTCGGACTGGCACGCCGCGCGCCCAGGTGGGGCACCGCGGCGAGGAGTGCGCGGGTGTAGTCGGCCTTCGGCCGTGCGAACAGGTCCTCGACGGGCGCCTGTTCGACGACCCGGCCCTCGCGCATCACCACGACGCGGTCCGCGAGGTCCGCCACGACGCCCATGTTGTGGGTGATGAGGACGATCGCGCTGCCGATGCGGTCGCGCAGGTCGCGAAGCAGGTTCAAGATCTCGGCCTGCACGGTGACGTCCAGCGCCGTGGTCGGCTCGTCGGCGATGATCACCTTGGGCTCGCAGGCGATGGCGATCGCGATCACCACGCGCTGCTTCTGCCCGCCGGAGAGCTGGTGCGGGTAGTAGTCGACGCGGTGTTCGGGATCGGGCAGACCCACGAGCCGCAGCAGTTCCACGGCGCGCTCCTTGGCCGCCTTGCGCGACAGATCGTTGTGCGCCCGCAGCGCCTCGGCGATCTGGAAACCGACGGTGAACAGCGGATCCAGCGCCAAACCCGGTTCCTGGAACACCATGGAGATCGCACCGCCGCGCAGCGCGGTGAGCTGGCGTTCGGACATCCCGGTGACCTGCCGCGCGCCGAGCGTCACCAGACCGCGGACCCGCGCGGTGGACGGGAGCAGCCCCATCGCCGTCCGCGAACTGACCGACTTGCCCGAGCCCGACTCCCCCACGATGGCGAGCACCTCGCCGGGGAACACCTCGTACGACACGTCGGTCACCGCGTGCACCGGACCCGCGTCGGTGGCGAAGGTGACCGACAGTGCGTCGATGGACAGCGCGGGCCGCCGCTCCTCGGCTACATCAGGCATGACCGCCCTCCCGTCTACTCGAAACGTTGTCTCCCGCAACCTGTTCGGCACTGCCCTTCGGTACCACCGGATCGCCGTCCGGCGCAGCTCCCGCACCCTCATCCGCCTCCACCGGATCGCCGTCGGGCGCGTGTCCGGCATCGCCATCCGACCCCACCAAATCGTGGCCGGGGACGGATCCGGCATCGCCGTCCGGCACCACCGAAACACCCTCCGGCACAGACTCCGTACCACCATCCGACCGCACCGGAGCGCTGTCTGGTGCGGATCCGGCACCGCCATCCGACTCCACCGAACGGCCGTCCGGTGCGGATAGGGCTCCGTCGACGGCCGGATCGACGTCAGATCCGTCCTCCGCGACCGGCATCTCCGGCTCTCCGGTCGCGCCGACCACCACATCGCTGCCCACCGCGACCGGCGCCGCCGTGCGCCGGGTGCGCAGCAGCGGATTGAGCACCTCGTTCAAGCTCTCGCCGACCAGCGTCATCCCGAGCACCACGAGCACGATGGCGGTGCCGGGGAAGACCGCCGTCCACCAGATGCCGTTGGACACCGCAGCCAGCGATTTGTTCAGGTCGAACCCCCACTCCGCCGCCTGGGTGGACTCGATGCCGAAACCGAGGAAGCCGAGGCCGGCGAGGGTCAGGATCGCCTCGGCGCCGTTCAGCGTGACGATCACCGGCAGCGACTGGGTGACGTTGGCGAGAATGTGCCGGAACAGGATTCGCACCGTCGACGCGCCGGTGACCCGCGCGGCGTCCACGTACGGCTCCTGCTTCACCGCGACGGTGGCATTGCGCACCACCCTGAAGTACTGCGGCACGAAGATGGTCGTGATCGCCACGGCCGCGGAGAGCACACCGCCGAACCCGCTGGACTCGCCGCCGGAGACCACGATGGATACCACGATCGCCAGCAGCAGTGTCGGAAACGCGTACAGCGCGTCCATGACGGTCACCAGCACCCGGTCCAGCCAGCGACCCACGTACCCGGAGACCAGCCCGAGCGGCACACCGACGAAGAGCGAGAGCACCAGCGACACCACGATCACCCACAGCGCCGTCCGCGCACCGTAGAGCACCCGGGAGAACACGTCCTCCTGCGCGACGGTGGTGCCGAACCAGTGCTGCGCCGACGGCGGTTGGTACTGGCCGAAACCCACGCCGTTCTCGGTGGTCTGGGCCAGCCCGTAGGGCGCGAGCAAGGGCGCGAACAGCGCGACGAAGAGGAATCCCGCGATCAACACCAAGCCGAGAATCAGCGTGACGCGCTGCATGCCCGCGGTCATCGAGAACAGCCGCAGGCCGAACCGGCCCCGGCGACTCGGCGCCAGGACCGCGGTGGGTTCGGTCACCAATTCCGGTGCGGTCATCAGAACCTCACCCTCGGATCGATCAGTGCCACAAGGGCATCCACCACGAAACTCATCACGGCGACGACCAGCGCGATGAACGCGACGATGCCCTGCACCGCCATGAAGTCGCGGGCCTTGAGATATTCCGCGAGCTCGAAGCCGAGACCCTTCCACTCGAAGGTCATCTCGGTGAGCACCGCGCCGCCGAGCATCATGGCGATGTACATGCCCATCACCGTGACGATCGGAATCATCGCGTTGCGCACCGCATGCCGGCCGGTCACCACCCGCGCGGACAGCCCGCGTGCCCGCGCCGCGTCGACGTAGTCGCTGCGCAGGGTCTGGATGAGGTTGATCCGCACCAGCCGCAGGAACACCCCGGCGGTCAGCAGGCCGAGCGCGATCGCGGGCAGCACCGCGTGTTTCAGCACGTCGAGCAGATAGGCGTTGTCGCCGTACAGGATCGCGTCGACCACCATGATGTTGGTCTTCGGCGAGACGTGCTGTAGCCGCAATTCGACGTCGGCGCTGGCCCGTCCGGAGACCGGCAACCAGCCGAGCCGCACCGCGAACAACAGCTTGAGCAGCAGCCCGACGAAGAACACCGGTGCCGCGTAGGCCAGGATGGCGAATAGCCGCAGCGCGGCGTCGCTCGCCGAATCGCGGTGGGTGGCAGCGTATCTGCCGAGCGGGACGCCGATCGCGAAGGCGACGAGCAGCGCCCAGCACACCAGTTCCAGCGTGGCCGCGCCGCGGGTGGCGATGATGTCGGCGACCATCCGGTGGTCCTGGGTCTGCCCGAAGTCGCCGCGCGCGAGGCCGGACAGATATTCCCAGTACTGCGCCAGGATCGGCCGGTTCAGTCCGGCCGCCTCGCGCCGCTGCTCGATCTGGTCCGGTGGCAGCCGCCCGCCCAGCGCGGCTTCGATCGGATCGCCGATCACCCGCATCATGAAGAACACGGCGGTCACCAGGATCCAGGCCGTCACCGGGATGAGCAGCAGCCGGACCCCCAGGTATCTGGCCAGAGCGAGCCCGCGCGAATCCCCGCTCGCCGCCCGCGTGGGCAGCGCGAACCGCCGGGCCCGCGGCGCGATCGCCGCGGGCCCGGTCCCCTCCGACTTCACTTGCTCAGAACCGTGTAGCGGAACTTGAACGACAGGTCCAGCGTCTGCTCCATACCCTGGACGTCCTTGCCCGCGACGCCGATCTGCTTGCCCGACAACAGCGGAACGATCGGCAGGAAGTTCTGCGCCAGGTCGCGCTGCACCTGCTGGATCTGCTGGAGCCTGCGGTCCTTGTCCGGCTGGGTCGCCTCACCGACCAGCTGCGCGGTGATACCGGGATCCTCGAAGTGCGACTGCAGGAAGTTGTTCGGCCCGAAGAACGGCGAGAGGTAGTTGTCCGGGTCCGGGAAGTCGGGGAACCAACCGAACTGGTACAGCGGGTAGGCGTCGCGCGCCCGTTCCCGTTGGTAGCTCACCCATTCCGTGGATTGCAGGTTCACCCGGAACAGACCCGTGCCCTCCAGCTGCGTCTTGATCGCCTTGTATTCCTCGGCGCTGCTGGAGCCGTAGTGGTCGGGGTTGTACTGGAGGTTGAGCTCCACCGGGGTCGCGACGCCCGCGTCGGCGAGGAACTTCGCGGCCGCGTCCTTGTTCGGACCCGCGCCGTAGATGTCCTTGAACGGTTCCGCCGCGCCCGGAATGCCCTGCGGGACGGACGAATACGCGGGCACATAGGTGTCCTTGTAGACGTCGCGAGCGAGCGCGGTCCGGTCCAGAGACGACGCGAACGCCTTGCGCACCGCCAGCTTCTGCTCCGGCGTGCCGCCGGGCATGGTGTTCATGTTGAAGACGATGTAGCGCAGCTCGCCGCCGGGACCGTCGAGCACCTTCACCTTGTCGCTGGCGCGCAGGCCCTCGATGTCGGTCGGCGTCAGCGAGCGGTAGCCCGCGTCGATCGCGCCGCTCTGCAGATCCAGCTTCAGGTTGTCTGTGGTGGCGTAGTACTTGGCGGAGATCCGCGGGGTCTTCGGGGTGCCGAGAATGCCGCGGTACTCCGGATACGCCTGGTACTCGACGAGTTTGTTCTTGTCGTAGCTGGTGATCGTGTACGGGCCGGAGTAACCCTTGGCGCGCACCACGTCCTCGTCGGCCATCACCTTGTCGGCGGGGAAAACCCGCTCGTCCACGATCGGCCCCGCCTGCGTGGGCAGGATGGCCGGGAAGGTCTGGTCGTTGGCGACCTTCAGCGTGAAGGCGACCGTGCGCTCGTCGACCACATCGGTCTTCTCGAGATTGCCGAGCAGCGAGGCCGGACCGTTCGGGTCGTTGATGCCGAGCATGCGATCGAAGGAGAACTTGACGCTGTTGGCGGTCAACGGGTTTCCGTTGGCGAACTTCAATCCCGCCTGCAAGGTACAGGTGTAGACCGTCGGCGTGGTGAACTCGCACTTCTCGGCGGCATCCGGTTTCGGGGTCGGGTCGCCGGGCGCGAAATTCAGCAGGTACTGGTAGATCTGCGTCTCGGCGACCAGCGATCCGTTGTCGTAGGCGGCGGCCGGATCCAGCGAGAAGATCTTGTCGGTGGTGCCGACGATCAACCCGTCGCCGTCACCGCCCTCACCCGTCCGTCCGGATCCGCAACCCGCGAGCACCGATGCGATTAGCGCCACGAGCCCCACGGCCGCAATGCCTTTCGCCCGTCTACGCCCGCCCGGCGTCCTCGAAACCCTCATCATCCGGCCCCACTTCTTCGAGCGCGCCGCACCGCGATACCTGGATCACAGGCCCGGTCCGGACGCGGTGAACTTTCGATATAGCTGGCGACCGTACCCACGAACCATTTCCGGCACATTGCGTTTTCAAAGAAAAATCACCGGGCTGTTATCGCCTGTTGCGAACCATGCACGGTCGCACCGGCATCGCCCGGTCAAATGTCCAGGTACGCGGAAAGATCGAGTTCGCGGCGTCTCGAGCAGGCCAAGTCACGCCCACGGACAGCGTTGTGGCGGTACCCATTTCGGCTGTTCGCCAAACCACGAAGCGCCAGCCCATCGCTCGGCCGGTCCATCGAGCGGCCGGACCACCAACCGGGCCAGACCAGCGAACCGGCCAACCCGCCGAGCGGCCAACCCACCGAGCGGCCGCACCACCGAGCGGCCAGACCAGCGACCAGCCAACCCGCCAAGCGGCCAACCCACCGAGCGGCCGAACCACCAACCGGCCAACCTGCCGAGCGGCCAACCCACCGAGCGGCCGCACCACCAACCGGCCAACCTGCCGAGCGGCCAACCCACCGAGCGGCCAATCCGCCAGGCCGGACCATCAAGCGCGGCCGGACCACCCAGCGGCCGAACTACCCAGCGGCCGAACCACCACCGCCCGCGGAGCGGTCTTGACCGCCAACCGGCCAGATCGGCCACCGGCCCGCGGAGCGGTCCTGACCACCAACCGGCCCGGCCAGACCGGCGACCGGCGCACCCGCCGAGCAGTCGAACAAGCGGACACCCCATCGCTGCGCTCCCCGCATGGGATAGCAGACGATGCGCCGGGGCTACGTCGCGCCGAGGCCGCGCGGGCCGCGAACCGACAGCGCGCTCGCCGAGAACCTCGCGCCGTCCCCCCAACGATCGACGCCAGCAGCTCCGGATCATTGCCGCCGCAACGGAATTCGGCACCAAACCAGACGGGCTTCGGCAAAGGCATCGGCAACGGCAACGGCAACGGCAACGGCAACGGCAACGGCAACGGCAACGGCAACGAGGATGCGCTGTTCGACCGATCCTGGTCGTACCCACCTCGCGACCGTGGTGCCCGCCCTGCCGAGGCACGGAAGAACAGCGCCTGGCAGTTCATCCGCTACTTCCACGACCACCTGGCGCGAATGGACATCCCCGAAGGTGAACCGAGAACGGTCTGTGCCGCAGGAGCTGGACGCCGCGTTCGCCCGAGCCGACGATCGGGCGTTTGCGTGACTCGATCGTCGAGCTCGCCGATCATCTCCCGCGCCGAGCGCCTTACGGCCTGCTCAGCGCGCTCGCGTTGGCGTTCTCACCCAGCAGCACCGATTCCGGCTGACCCGTCAGCATGCCCTCGAGCAGGTTCTTGCCGATCGAGGCCTCCTGCGGCAGCGGGATCGGGTAGTTGCCGTCGAAGCACGCGCTGCACAGGCGGGTGCGCGGCTGCTCGGTGGCGGCGATCATGCCCTCGGTGGAGATGTAGCCGAGGCTGTCGGCGCCGATCGAGCGGCGCACGTTCTCGACCATGTCGTCGTAGCTGTCGTCGGCGCCCGCGCCGTTGGCGATCAGCTCCGCGCGGGAGGCGAAGTCGATGCCGTAGAAGCAGGGCCACTTCACCGGCGGCGAGGCGATCCGCACGTGGATCTCCACCGCGCCCGCCTCGCGCAGCATCCGCACCAGGGCGCGCTGGGTGTTGCCGCGCACGATCGAATCGTCCACCACGATGAGCCGCTTGCCGCGGATCACCTCGCGCAGCGGGTTCAGCTTGAGCCGGATGCCCAGCTGACGAATCGTCTGGCTCGGCTGGATGAAGGTGCGGCCGACGTAGGCGTTCTTCATCAGGCCCTGCCCGTAGGGCACGCCGGAGCCCTGCGCGTAACCGACGGCGGCCGGAGTGCCGGATTCCGGCACCGGAATAACCAGGTCGGCGTCGACCGGATGTTCCTTGGCCAGCCTGCGGCCGATCTCGACGCGGGTGGCGTGCACCGAGCGGCCGGCGATGGTGGAGTCGGGCCTGGCCAGGTACACGTACTCGAAGACGCAGCCCTTGGGCTCCGGGTTGGCGAAGCGCATGGAGCGCACGCCTTCGGCATCGATCGCCAGCAGTTCGCCCGGTTCGATCTCGCGCACGAAGGCCGCGCCGACGATGTCCAGGGCCGCCGTCTCACTGGCAACGACCCAGCCACGCTCGAGCCTGCCCAGGCACAGTGGACGGACGCCGTGCGGATCGCGCGCCGCGTACAGGGTGTGCTCGTCCATGAAGGTCAGGCAGAACGCGCCCTTCAGCGTCGGAAGCAGCTTCATGGCCGCCTGCTCGATGCTGGAGTCCGCGGCGGCGTGCGCCAGCAGCGCGGTCATCACGTCGGAGTCCGAGGTCGCGCCGACCGGCTGCGGGCGGCCGCCGGAGACCGGATTCCCGATCAGTCCGAGTTCCCTTGCCCGGCTTGCCAATTCGGCGGTGTTGACCAGGTTGCCGTTGTGTCCCAGCGCGAGTCCGGAGCCGACCGCGGTGGTGCGGAAGATCGGCTGCGCGTTCTCCCACGTCACACCGCCGGTGGTGGAGTAGCGACAGTGGCCGACGGCGATATGGCCCGGCATGGCGGCCAGCGTCTGCTCGTCGAACACCTGCGAGACCAGCCCGAGATCCTTGAAGACCAAGATCTGCTGACCGTCCGAGACCGCGATGCCCGCCGCCTCCTGACCACGGTGCTGCAGCGCATAGAGGCCGTAATACGTGAGCTTGGCCACGTCCTCGCTCGGCGCCCAGACACCGAAGACACCACACTCCTCGCGTGGCTCGTTCTCGTCCTCATCGGGGGTGGCTGCGAGGTTGTCGACCGATACTTCGGCGTTGGTCACCGTTTGCTCCCTGTTCGGGCGGGCTGGGGGCACCAGTCATTCTACGGGTGAAAATTCGATCGCGATCACGGCCACCGCATCCCGGCAGCAATCACCGTGTCGATCAACCGAAATCCCACGGCGGCGGCGGTACCGTCCACACGTGGCGACTACGGACAGCACCAGCGGGACGGATCCGAACGCTCGGCGGCTCGACCGCCGTTCGCTACTGCGCATGGTGGGCGCACCCATGATCGTGCTCACTTTGCTGACGACCTTGCTCGGGATCATGTACCTGGCCTACGTGGTCGATCCCGAGGAGAATCTGCACGACTTCCCGATCGCACTGGTCAACCAGGATGTCGGCGAGACGTTCGGCTCGCCTGGCCAGGAGCGGCGGGTGAACTTCGGTGACCAGGTGGCCGACGGTCTGCGCAAGTCGGTGCCCGCCGACCAGATCGATCTGCGGGTCGTCGGAATCAGCGAGGCCGAGCGGCAGATGCAGTCCGGCAAGGTCTACGGCGCGATCATCATTCCCAGCGACTTCAGCAAGCGGCTTGGCATCCTCGGCGTCGGCAGCGTGGTGCCGGGCGATATCGAGCAGCCCATCATCACGCTCCAGACCAACCCGCGCGCGGGCACCTACGCCTCCGCGATCGTCGTGCGCGTCGGCGACCGGGCGTTCCCCGAGGTGAACAAGCAGGTCGGCGAAGAACTGACCAGGCAGGTGCAGGCCCAGCTCGCACCGCCCGAAGGCGGGCAGGCGCCCGAGCTCAGCGGAGCCACCCGCATCGCGCTGGCCAGCCCGCTGCAACTGATCGTCGAGGAGTTCCGCCCGCTGCCGAGCAACACCGGTCAGGGTCTCACCGCGTTCTTCTATGCCCTGTTGCTGCTGCTCGCGGGCGTGATCGGCTCGATGACGATCCACACCATGGTGGACGCCAACCTCGGTTTCGTGCCCACCGAGTACGGCCCGTGGTACGTGCATTTCCCGCCCACCCCGATCTCCCGTTTCAAGACCCTGCTGCTCAAGTGGGGCGTGATGATTCTCATGGGCAGCGTCGTCTCACTGATCTACATGCTGGTGGCCAAAGGACTCGGCATGCCGATCGAGAATCCGCTGGCGTTGTTCGTCTACAGCGCGTTCGCGATCATCGCGGTCGGCATCACCGGCTTGTCGATCCTCGCGGCCCTCGGCTCGGCGGGACTTCTGGTGAACCTGATCCTGTTCATCGTGCTCGGCCTGCCCTCTTCGGGCGGCACGGTGCCGATCGAGGCGACGCCCAAATACTTCGGCTGGCTGGCCCTTTTCGAGCCGATGCACCAAGTGTTCCTGGCCGTCCGGTCGATCCTGTACTTCGACGCCAGCGGTCCGGCGGGGCTGACGCGAGGCTTCTGGATGACGCTGATCGGGCTCGTCATCGGGCTCGTCCTCGGGGCGGTCATCACCCGCTACTACGACTACAAGGGCCTGCACCGCGGTAGGCCTGTATCCGCGACCGAGTAGTCCTTCCGGCCAGCTGTCGCCATATCCGATTTCGGGCCGCATGGCGGTAAATCCGCACCCGCGGCGCGCGGCGTTCGGACCGGCTGCTGAGCCATCCACCCTTGGGCCACATCGCGGTAGTCCGGACCCGCGACGCACAACGCTTCGACCAGTTGCTGAGCCATCCACCCTCGGGCCGAATGCCCGGTATGTCCAGTCCCGCGGCCGCGTCGTCGCCGCTGCGGCCCGGTATCGGAGGAGCCGGGTCGTACGGCTGGGTGCCACCGGGAAGGTCCGAGCGGAAACGCCGGTACTCGAATCAGTCCACAGCGACGCGCAGGATCGGCAGCCAATGCGCGACCTCCGCGGCCCGGCTGCCGGAGGCGGTGAGCGCTCCCGAGTGCGCCGCGGCGTCGAAATCGAGCAGACCGGTGGCGAGCAGCAGCCAGGTGCGCGGATCGGTCTCCACGACATTGGGCGGAGTACCGCGCGTGTGGCGGGGGCCTTCGATGCACTGCACGGCGACGAACGGCGGCACCCGTACCTCGACGGAATGACCCGGCGCGTTGGCGGCGAGCGTGCGCACGGTCGTCTTCACCGCAGCGGCCAGCTCCTGGCGCGCGGGCGCCGCGGCCGTCTCGTCGCGCAGCCACGCGCTCACCGCGGCCACCGCCGCCCGGGTTTCGGCCGGATCCGCTGTCGCTCGTCGTCCCACGGAGCCGAGATTACCGACCGTGGGCGACAACCCTAGAGCGCTCGACCGGCTGATCACCGGGCCGCTCCGATCAGGGCGCCCAGGGGCCGATGCCGCCGACTTTCTCGATCCGGATGCGGGTCACCAGACCCTCCTGCGCGTCGGCGGGCGGAAAGTCGACGCCCGGCGCGGCCATCGTCCGCGCCAGTTCCCTGAGCAGCTCCGGCGCACCCCCCTCGACGATGCGCGCGGTGCCCGTGATCGAGAGGTACGGCGTCATGAGCTCGCCGCGTTCCCTAGAGACGATGGTGAGCGCGACGCGGCCGTCGCGCCGGACGTTGCGGACTTTCTTGTACTCGCCTAGGTGGGCGGTGACCAGCTCGTCGCCTTCGGGCGTCGATCGCAGCGCGACCCAGACCAGGCTGACCTGCGGGCTGCCGTCGGGATTGAGGGTGACCAGGGTGGCGTCGGCTCCGGATCCGATCAGTGCGCGCGCGGCGTCGTCGAGTCTCACGTGTCGATCCAACACCCGGCCGCCGCGTTCATTCCCGATTCACCGCGTCGACGCGCGGCCGATTCGGGAACTATGGAACAGGCCGGGGCAGCGCGACACGGGTCGCGAGCACCCCGCCCGCGTTCATCGCCCAGTGCAGCAGTGCCGGGGCCGTCGTGCTGCCGGTCGTTCTGCGCAACAGGCCGAAGATCGCGCCGCCCGCGGTGGTGGCCGCGACCGTCGGGGCGATGGGCTGCCCGCCGGCCCGGGCGGGGTGGATGTGCCACAGGCCGAAGGCGAAAGCGCCGAGCAGCGGGCCGAGACGCGGGCCGAAGGTGTCGTCCAGCAAGGGTTCCAGCGTTGAACGGAAGATCAGCTCCTCGCTGTAGACCGTGCCGACCGGGATGTGCACGGCGACCCACTCGAGATCCGACACCTCCTGTCCGACCGGAGCGAGGTCACGCAGCATGTCGCGCAGCGTTGGATGCGCCACGGCCGCACCGTATCCGGCCAGGACCACCGCACCGGCCGCCGCGCCCACCCGGAACCCTTTGCCGGACAACCAGTTGGATCGTCCGCCGAGCGCGAGCCCGTATCCGGTCGCAAAACACGCGTTCGCCGCGGTGCGTCCGCGCTGATCCAGTCCGAGCCCCGGCAGCATCCGGTTGCTCCACACCAAAGCGAGGCCGGTCGCCGCGAGTGCCTGGAGAACCGGCCCGACCCTCACTTGGTCTCCCGCTCGAACTCCTCCGCCGCCTCCAGCTGGAACCGAATCCGCTCCGCCAGTTCGGCATTCCAACCGGGCGGCGCCGCGATGGCGGCCCAACCGTCCAGCACCAGGCTGCCGTAGCGGTGCCCGTGCCCGTCCGAAACACCTTGCGCGTTGGTGAGATCCGCGGCGACCTGCCAGAACGTGACGAACGGCGCCCAGCGCATCTGCGAGGACACGTCCGAGCCGCGCGGCTCCGACAGCCAATCCGGTTGGGAGAAGATCAGATCCGTCGACCACCAGACGATCGGGTCGGAGGCGTGCATCAGATAGGCGATGCGCGGCGAACGCCATTCGCTCCCTGGACGCGCGAAATCGGTGGGATCGTCGGCGAATCGGACCACCAGCCCGTCGGCGTACACCGGCTCCACCTCACGGGAACCGGGGTCGCGCCGCTGGACGAACTGCTGCCACAGCCGGTTGGAGTTCGGCGGACCCACCCACAACGCGCCGTCCACCTTGGCGCGCAGGTCGGCGAGGCCGTCGAACGCGGCCTCCGAACCCTGCGAGCCCAGGCTCTCGCCGTACACCAGCAGCTTCGGCCGCGACTGCGGCGGTCGCGCCGACCAGTGCTCGTACACGGCGTCGAAGAGCCGCTCGCCCGCCGCGGCCGCTTTGCCGCGGTCCGCGAGGAACGAGAGCACGCTCGGCAGATACGAGTACTGCGTCGCGACGATGGCGCTGTCGCCGCCGTACATGTACTCGATCGAGCCCACCGCGAGGGAATTGACCCAGCCGGTGCCCGTGGTGGTGACCACGACCAGCACCTTCCGGTCGAAGGCTCCGGTGCGCTCCAGCTCCTCCACCGCGAGCGCGGCCTGCTCCGCGCCGCCGTCGGCCGACTCCAACCCGACGTAGGCCCGGATCGGTTCGCGCGCCGGTTGTCCGGTGACCGCCGCGATGCGGCTCGCCGACGGTCCGTGCGAGACGAACCAGCGACCCTCGAATCCGAGCGTCTCCCACTTCGCCAGCGACGCCGGGCTGCCCGAGCGCTCGGGCTGCTGCGGCTGCACCGCGTTGGGCGAGGTGTGATCGTTGCGGACGCTGAACGCCGAGTTGGCGACGGCGAAGAAGGCGCTCGTCGCGACGCCGTTGAACAGCGTCACCACCAGCACGACGAGCACCAGCGCTCCCGCGGCGGGCGCCAGCTCGCGCGGCACCCGGACCCACCGGTTCAGCTGACGGGCCAGGAACAGGATGATCTCGCGCACGGTCCGATAACCCGCGACCACCGCGGCTCCCACCGCCACGCTCAACAGCCCGGTGCGCAGGTAGGCGGGGGTCGTCGTGCCTTCCATGCCCATCAGCGCGGTGATCTCGCGTTGCCAGCGCGCCGACTGCACCAGCATCAGGGCGGCGGCCAGCGCGGAGGTGAGCAGGATCGCGGTCTTGAGCGCGTAGCGCACCCAGGTGGGCGGCCCGGGGATCTTCAGCCGCGGCCGCACCCAGATCCGGAACAGCCATTCGAGCACGCAGCCGAGGCCGTAGCCGAGCGCGGCGTTGATGCCCGAGATCAGGCCCTGGAACAGCCAGTCCCTCGGCACCAGCGACGGCGTCACCGACAGCGCGAAGAAGACGGTCGCGACGATCAGCCCGACGTAGTTGAGGTCGATGATGTCCTCGGCGCGGCGCACCACGACGACACCGCGGGCACGCAGCTTCGTCAGGGTGTCGGCCTTCTCGAGCACTCGAACAGTATGGCGCTCCCCACCGACGGCCGGGCGGGTTGCCCGTACCGCCACACCGCCGCGTGGACGCACATCACAGCGTTCGTCCGGCTACTTCAACTGGCGTTCCCGGTCGGCGGATTCGTCCAGATATCGGCGGATCCGATCGGAGAGGTCCGCCGTCCAGTCCGGCGGTTCGGCGATGGCGACCCAGGCGTCGAGCACCAGCGTGCCGTAGCGGTGGCCATGACCGTCGCTGACCCGCTGCGCGTTCGGCAGATCTGCCGCGACCTGCCAGAACGTGACGATCGGATACCAGCCCATGCGCGGCGACACGTCCGATCCGGGCGGCTCACGCAACCAATCCGGTTCGTCGAAGAGCAGATCCGGCGACCACCACACCACCGGGTCCGTGGCGTGCTGGAGGTAGAGCACGCGCGGGGCGAGCCAGGTCGCGCCCGCCTGCCACAGGTTGGCACGTTCGTCGGCGAAACGGACGACGAGACCGTCGGCGTAGGTGGGCAGGATCTCCGGCGAACCCGGGTCGCGCCTGGTGACGAACTCGCGCCAGATCCGATTGGAATTGGGCGGTCCGACCCAGAGCACGCCGTCGGTGCGCGTCCGCAGGTCGGCGAGGCCGCTGAAGGCGCCCTCCGAACCCTGCGAGCCCAGGCTCTCGCCGTAGACCAGCAGTTTCGGTCGCAACTCCGCGGGACGCGCCGACCAGTGCTCGTAGACCTTGTCGAACAACAGCTTTCCGGCCTCGGTGGCCTTCGCCCGGTCCGAGAGGAACGAAAGCACGCTCGGCAGATAGGAATACTGCGTCGCCACCACGGCGGTGTCGCCACCGAACATCAGCTCGATCGATTCCACGCTGGTCGAGTCGACCCAGCCGGTGCCGGTGGTGGTCACCACGACGAGCACTTTGCGATCGAACGCCTTGGTGCGCTCGAGCTCGTCGATCGCCAATTCCGCTTGCGCCTCGGGATCCTCGGCCGACTCGAGCCCGGTGTAGACGCGAATCGGTTCGCGCGCGGGCCTTCCCGTGACGCGCTCGATCGTCGCGGCGTCGGGTCCGTAGGACACGAACCAGCGGCCCTCCGAGCCCAGGGTGTCCCATGCCGCCAACGACGCTGGGCTGCCGGACTTCTCGGGCTGTTGCGGCTGCGTGGCGTTCGGCGAGGTGTTGCTGTTGCGCACGCTGAACGCCGAATTCGCGGCATCGAAGAAGACGCGCACCAGCACGCCGTTGCCGAGCAGCACGGCGACCACGGCCACGGTGACGAATCCGATCGGCAGCGCGATCCGGCGCGGGATGCGCACCCACTTCACCAATTCGCCCGCCACCCAGCGGACGAGCCAGCGCGCCACGCGGAACAGCCCGATCACCAGCGCGACCACGGCAGCGCTCAATGCGCCCGTGCGCAGATAGCCGGAGGTGGTGGTCTGATCCATGCCCATCAACGCGGTGATCTCGCGCTGCCAGCTCGCCGACTGCACCATCATGACGATCGCGACCACCACGCACGCGAGCACGACCAGTGTCTTGACAACCGCGGTGAGCCGGCCCGGCAGCCGCTGCGCCAGCGCCGGGGGCAGTTGCACGCGCGGCGCGATCCACTTGCGATACGCCAGCTCCAGCAGACAGCCGACGCCGTAGCCGATCGCGGCGTTGACGCCGCTGACCAAGCCCTGGAACAGCCAGTCGCGCGGCAGCAGCGAGGGCGTCAGCGACCAGCAGAAGAACAGGGTGGCGACGACGAGACCGACATAGTTCGGATGGAAGAACCGCTCGACGAGGCCGACCACACGGCCGACCCCGTCGCGTTGCTCAGCGTTGGCCAACCCAGCCTCCCGGTGGGGTCAGATCGCGCTGGCTCCGAACAGTTTCGGCAGCGTGCCCTCGTAGGCGTCGCGCAATTCGGCCATGGTAACCGAGAATTGGCCCTGCACCTCGACGGAATCCGAGCCCTGGTCGACGACGCCGATGCGCACCCACGGCAGCTCGCGCGCGTCGCACATCTTGGTGAACCGGGTCTCCTCCGAGCGCGGCACCGCGACGAGCACCCGGCCCGCCGATTCGGAGAACAGCGTGACGAACGGGTCGGCGCCTTCGGGAAGCAGGATGCGGCAACCGGTCTCGCCCGCCAGCGCGGCCTCCACCACGGCCTGCGCGAGGCCGCCCTCGGACAGGTCGTGCGCGGCGCTGATCATGCCGTCGCGCGAGCCCGCGGTCAGGATCTCGGCGAGCAGCTGCTCGCGCGCGAAGTCGACCTTGGGCGGCTCGCCGCCGAGGTGATCGTGGGCGACCTGCGACCAGATGGAGCCGCCGAACTCGTCACGGGTCTCGCCGAGCAGGATCAGCGTTTCGCCCGGTTCGAGGCCGAGGCCGGTGGGGATGCGGCGGTGCACGTCGTCGATGACGCCGAGCACGCCGACGACCGGCGTCGGCAGGATGGCGTCCTGACCGGTCTGGTTGTAGAAGCTGACGTTGCCGCCGGTAACCGGAATGCCAAGGGCGACACAGCCGTCCGCGAGACCGCGCACGGCCTGCTGGAACTGCCACATCACGCCTGGGTCCTCCGGCGAGCCGAAGTTCAGGCAGTTGGTGACGGCCTTGGGGGTGGCGCCGGTGGTGGCGACGTTGCGGTAGGCCTCCGCCAGCGCGAGCTGCGCGCCGGTGTACGGGTCCAGCTTGGTGTAGCGGCCGGAGGCGTCGGTGGCCAGCGCGATGCCGCGCCCGGTCTGCTCGTCGATCCGGATGACGCCGGCATCGGCGTGCTCGGCGAGCACGGTGTTGCCGCGCACGTAGCGGTCGTACTGCTCGGTGATCCACTTGCGGCTGCACAGCTGCGGGCTGGAGATCATCTGGAGCAGCGTCTCGCGCAGCTCCTCCGGGGTCTTCGGCCGCGAGAGCTTGTCCGGGGTGTCGGCGATCAACGCGTCCTGGTAGTCCGGGCGCTGCACGGGGCGCTCGTACACCGGGCCCTCGTGCGCGACGGTGCGCGGCGGCACGTCCACCACGGTCTCGCCGTGCCAGGTGACCACCAGGCGGTCGCCGTCGGTGACCTCGCCGATGACGGTGGCGAGCACGTCCCACTTGTGGCACACCGCCATGAACGCCTCGACGTTCTCGGGGGTCACCACGGCGCACATGCGCTCCTGCGACTCGCTGGAGAGGATCTCCGCGGGCGTCATGTTGGCCGCGCGCAGCGGGACCTTGGTCAGGTCGATGTGCATGCCGCCGTCGCCCGCCGCCGCGAGTTCGGAGGTGGCGCAGGACAGTCCGGCGCCGCCGAGGTCCTGGATGCCGACGACCAGCTTCGCCGCGTACAGCTCGAGACAGCACTCGATGAGCACCTTCTCGGTGAACGGGTCGCCCACCTGGACGCTGGGCAGCTTCTTGCGTCCGGCGCCGGACTCGTCGCCGGAGAAGGTGTCCGAGGCGAGCACCGAGACGCCGCCGATGCCGTCGAGGCCGGTGCGTGCGCCGAACAGGATGATCTTGTTGCCGGTGCCGGAGGCGAAGGCCAGATGCAGGTCCTCGACCCGCATCACGCCCGCGCACAGCGCGTTGACCAGCGGGTTGCCCTGGTAGGAGGCGTCGAACACGGTCTCGCCGCCGACGTTCGGCAGGCCGAGCGAGTTGCCGTAGCCGCCGACGCCGCGCACCACGCCGTCGACGACGCGGCGGGTGTCGGCCGCGTCCGCCGCGCCGAAGCGCAGCTGGTCCATCACCGCGATCGGGCGCGCGCCCATCGCCATGATGTCGCGCACGATGCCGCCGACGCCGGTGGCCGCGCCCTGGTAGGGCTCGACGTAGGACGGGTGGTTGTGGCTCTCCACCTTGAAGGTGACCGCCCAGCCGTCGCCGACGTCGACCACGCCGGCGTTCTCACCGATGCCCGCGAGCATGGACTCGCGCATCTCGTCGGTGGTGGTCTGTCCGAAGTAGCGCAGGTGCACCTTGGAGGACTTGTAGGAGCAGTGCTCGCTCCACATCACCGAGTACATCGCCAGCTCGGCGTCGGTGGGCCGACGGCCGAGGATCTCCTTGATGCGGGCGTACTCGTCGTCCTTGAGACCCAGCTCTTTGTAGGGTTGCGCCACATCGGGGGTAGCTGCGGCTGCGCTGACGGTGTCGACCTGCGGAGTCACGGAGTACCAGGGTCCTTTCGGCCGGGCCATCGGGGTGGGCGAACGCGCGCGGTGCGGCGGCGAACGTCGGCACTGAATTTCGGCGAGATGCCTGGGGTCAGTTTAGAGGGCGGGTGGTGCGGGCCCGCAGGTGAGGGGCTCGGCCGCGTCCGGCGCCGCGCGTACCTCCGCCTTCTTCCGGCCGTGCCGGTCCCGGAGTCCGGCCGGACGCCTCCGCGGCCGGAGATCGGTCGCCCGGCGAGGCGGAGCCGATACCGGGGTCGGCGGCGTTGATTACTCTGTCCGGGTGAGCGAACGATCGGGGGTTGCGAATTCGGCCGAGGTTGCCACGGAGGACGCGCACCCGGATGTCGCCGAATCCGCCGCCGACTCGTCGCCGCGTTCGCCGATGTCATCGAGGCAGTTGCGCTGGCTCGGCGCCGCGCTCGCGTTGTTCCTGGTCTCCGCGGTGGTCTCGCTGCTGGTGCACTGGTGGGGCGGGTACATAGATCTGCGGGTCTATCGCAACGGCGCCCGGGTCTGGCTGGACGGCGGCGAGCTGTACGGCCCGATGCCGCCGGTGTTCGGAATCGGCCTTCCGTTCACCTATCCCCCGCTGGCCGCGCTGTTCTTCGCGCCGCTCGCGCTGATGCCGCTGCCGCTCGCCGAGGTGCTCGTGCTGGCCACCTCGCTCGGCAGCCTGGGCATCACGCTGTGGCTGGTGCTGGCAAGGATCCGGCCGGAGCTCGACCGGACGGCCATGCTGCCCTTGGTGATCGCCGCGGTCGCTGCGGCGGGGTTCCTGGAACCGGTGCGGCAGACCTACGGGTTCGGCCAGATCAACCTGGTGCTGATGGCCGCCGTCGCGCTGGACTGCCTGGTGCGCAAGCCCTTCTGGCCGCGCGGCATGCTCATCGGAATCGCGGTGTCGATCAAGCTGATTCCGGCCGGTTACCTGCTGTACTTCCTGCTGCGCAGGGACTGGAAGGCCGCGGGCACCCTGGTTGTCTCGGCGATCGGCGCGGTCGGGCTCGCATTCCTGCTGTTCCCAAGCGATTCCGTGGACTACTGGTTCCACACGCTCTCCGACACCGGCCGCATCGGCCCGCCGTACTTCGCCGGTAACCAATCGCTCAAGGGCATGGCCTTCCGGCTCGGCGTCTCCGATTCCGCGGCCACCCTGATCTGGATCACGCTCTCGCTGGTGGCGGTCGCGCTGGCCGCGATCTGGATGCACCGGCTCATCGCCGCGGGCAACACCGTGGCCGCGCTGCTGGTCAACGCCGCCGCCGTGCTGCTCGTCTCGCCGGTCTCCTGGTCGCACCACTGGGTCTGGGTCGCGCCCGCCCTCGTCGTCGCCGCCGACGCCATCGTGCGGGTCCGCGAGGGCCGAGCACGAACCCCGCGCGGACGCTGGTTCACCACAACCGTCGCCGCCCTGACCGTCCTGTTCCTCATCGGCCCCCACTGGCTCCTGCCCCACTCCAAAGACCGCGAACTCGACTGGGCTTGGTGGCAACAACTCCTCGGCAGCAGCTACGTCCTCGTGACCTTCGCCATCTTCGTCTTCGCCGTCACCACCTACCGCCCCACTGTGACCCGCCCCACCGAAACCGCCCCGGCGATCGCCTGATTCGACCTCGCCGTCATATCGCGTAGAGACTGTTCGAGTCCACCAGAACCACATCCTCCGCGGCGGCGGCTTCGATCAGCGCGGGCACGAATCCCCCCGCGCTGTAACAAGCCAATCGTGTCCGGCTGGTGTCGAACTTGGCCGACAGGAGGTCCCGAATGCGGCGCAACCGGTCGAGATGGCCCAAGCCCATCGTGTCGTTCCATTTGGCTTCGCCGATGGACAACAGCGCTTCGCGCCCATCGGGAAGCTCCCCGAACACCGCGATGTCGACCTCGTGGGTCGTCTTCTGCGCGGGGTCGTTGACCATCCCGCTGGCCACCCTGGTGACGTGACCACCGAAGAAGTCCTCAGGTGCGTAGTCGGCGACCCAGGCGCGGCAGACCTCCTCGAAATGCGGGCCCAGCACGTTGCTTTCGTAGCGATGGCGCCGAAGTTGCCATAACCGCGCCGTTCGGCGTCCGCGTTCCCATTCGGTCCAGTCGGGACGCTGCACGGCTTGATAGAACGCGACAAGCGGCTCATTGATGCGGTAGATCATGCGGTTGCCACGAAAGGCATCGCGCTCGCGGCGCAACAGGCCACAGTCTTCGAGCACTGTGAGCGGATGCGTGATGTCGCTGGCCTTCCGCCCTACATACGAGGCGATCCCACCGCTGGTCGCGTTCCCCTGGGCCACGGCCGCCAAGACCGAGTGGTAGAGGCCAGGGTCGCGCAATCCCGGTTCCTCGCTGAGGAGATATCGCGCCTCGCGGAACAACGGACTCGACGGGTTGAGCACCGTTCGTAGCACCCAGTCGTCGAAATCCGCCAGGCTCGCGGGCACGTCTCCTTCGACGAATTCCCTTCGATAAGCGGGCGTTCCGCCCACGATCGAGTGCACCTGGATCGCCAATCTCGGATCGTCGATCCCCCAGAAATCCGCAGCGAGACGATAGTCCAGCGTCGGAACGATCAGCTCCAGTCCCGCTCGGCCGCGCAGCGGCGCGCCGCCGGACAGCAGCGAACCCATGAACGACATCGCCGACCCGCACAGCAACAACCTGGCCCGGGACCGCAGCCGCTGGGGCCTGCGTGGCGCCAACGCCGACTGAATGATCGACGGCAGTCCCGGACTCGCCTTCACCAGGTAGGGGAACTCGTCGATGACAACAGGGACCTCGCGGTTCTCGGTCACCGTCAAGAGCGCGTCGACAGCCTGGTGCCAATCCTCGAATCGAACGGGAAGCCCCGACCCGCTGAACTCCGCGACCGCCGCGGCGAAGTACCGCAGCGACTCGGCCTCGGTGGCCTGATCCGCCGCGAAATAGAATCCCCCGGTCGCCTCGCAGACCGCCTCCAGCAGGAACGTCTTACCCTGCCTGCGCCGACCAGACACCACCCCCAGCGTGGCGTGCGGCTGCCCACTGGTGACAAACCCCGCCAGTGCGCGCCACTCCCGCTCACGATCGAACATGTCGACGGGCTTCTCGAGCACACAGCCTCCGAATTTGAGGAAGTATATTTCCACTAACTATACTTCCTCAATCCGAGACCCGAAATACTCGCCTGACGCTCGATCCAGGAGGTGGCGGAGTGGCCGAGGAGAGCAGTGAGCATGGCGAACCCGCACCGGATTTCGGGCGTTGACGAGGCGTGTACATCGACAGCGGGTCGACCGCGAGGGACCTCGGGGACATGAAGTATCGCAGCGCGTTGCGATCGGGCACTGTCACGCCGGAGCGACTGGCTGCTGAACCCGAGCGCGACCAGCCAGTTCCGAGGCGTCCCCTACTCCACCGGCGTGAGGAACGCCGCGAGCGCCGCCGCGTAGGCGGGAACATCGTTGGCGCCCATCAACTCTCGGGCCGAGTGCATCGCGAGCTGGGGGGCGCCGACGTCGACGGTGGGCATGCCGGTGCGGGCAGCGGTCATCGGGCCGATGGTGGAACCGCAGGGCAGGTCGGCGCGGTGCACGTAGCGCTGCAACGGGACCGCCGCCTGGTCGCAGGCGAGGGCGAAGGCGCCCGCGCCGGTGGCGTCGGTGGCGTAGCGCAGGTTCTGGTTGACCTTGAGCACCGGTCCGCCGTTGATCTCGATGCGGTGCGCGGGTTCGTGCCGCTCGGGGTAGTTCGGGTGGGTGGCGTGCGCCATGTCGCCGGACGCGCAGATCGAACCGGCCAGCGCCGCAAGGTATTCGGCGCGACCACCGCCGCGGGCGAGCACGATCCGCTCCAGCACGGCGGGCAGCAGATCGGACTGGGCGCCGCGATCGGACTGGCTGCCGACCTCCTCGTGATCGAACATGGCGAGCACCGGCAGCGCCGCGCCCGGATCCTCCACCGCGGCGAGGAACGCCTGCAGTCCGGCGTAGCAGGTGCCCTGGTTGTCCAGCCGGGGCGCGCTGACCAGATCGCAGTCCCGTCCGACCAGCCTGCTCGGCTCGAGATCGTGCGTCATCAGCTCCCAGCCGAGCACCGCGGCCGGATCCACCTCCGCGCTCTCGGCGACGAAGGCCAGGAACGAGCGCGGCAGGTCGCCGACACCCCACACCGCGTTCACGTGCCGCTGCGGGTCGAGCGTGACGCCGCGTCGATCCTCGGAGAGGTGAATGGCCAGCTGCGGCACGCGCAGGATCGGGTCGTCGATGCGAATCAGCTGCTCGCGCACCTTGTTTCCGGCGCGCACCGTCAGCCTGCCCGAGATGCCGAGCTCGCGGTCCAGCCACGAGTTCAGCCACGCGCCGCCGTAGGGCTCGAGCCCGACCAGCTGCCAGCCCGCGGAGGCCAGATCCGGGTGCTGCTTCACCCGCAGGTTCGGGCTGTCGGTGTGCGCGCCGACGACGCGGAACGGCGCGTTCGGGCCCGTCCCCGACCAGGCGACCAGGGATCCACCGCGTACCACGTAGCGGCGTCCGGTCGCCTCCGCCGGCCAGACCGACGCCTCCTCGAGCTGGGTGAAGCCGTGCGTGTCCAGCTCCCGCGCGACCGTGCGGACCACGTGGAACGGCGAGGGAGAGTCATCGATGAACGCGCACAGACCATCGGCCGTGGCGGCGGTGGCGGAAACGGGCATGGGCCGATCCTAGGGCCCGACCGGCCTCCGCCGCCGACGCGGATACGCGGCAACTTCCGCCGACGCCGCTAAACTGACCCCCAGGCTGCGAACGAGAACATCCAGCAATCTCGCGTGAAGGGCAGGGGTTCGCATGACACTGCCGGGCGGGCGGCAGCACGACGCCGTCGAGATCGTCAACATCGCACCCCTGCGCGGCGCGGGCGCCATCATCGGGCCGTCCTGCGTGGCGGCCGCGAACCTGGCCATGGCCGAGATCAACAGCGGCACCGGCATTCTCGGCCGCGAGGTGTGCGTGACCACGATCGACGGCGGCGGTCCGCCGCAGCGCGTCTACGACGAGGTCTCGGCCCTGCTGGCGACCGGCATGGTGCACGCCGTCACCGGCATCCCGATGCCCGAGAATCGCGGCGCGATCATGCGCGCGGCGGCCGGTCGCGCACCGTGCCTGTTCGGTGTCGGCCACGACGGGCTCGCGGGTGCAGAGCCGGGCGTCTTCATGATCGGCGAGCATCCCGGCAGCCAGACGCTGGTAGCGGTGGACTGGCTCTACCGGGAGTTCGGCGCCAGGCGCTGGGTCGTGGTGGCCAGCGACTACCTCTGGTCGCGCCGGATGGCGCCCGTGCTCCGTGAGGTCCTCGCACCGCGGCACTCGGTGGTCGCCGAACACTATGTGCCGATCGGCGCCGAGAACTTCGACGCCGTGCTCGACGATCCCCGCCTGGACACGGCCGACGGCGTGATCCTGCTGCTGATCGGCGCCGACGCGGCCCGCTTCAACCGGGCGTTCACCGCGGCGGGACGCGCCGACCGCCAGTTCCGCACCGGCCCGACGATCGACGAAAACGTCCTGCTGGCAAGCGGACTCGACGCCAACCGCAATATCTACGTGCCCTCCAGCGTGATTCCCGATCGGCGCAGCGCGGGCCACCGCGATCTGCTCGACCGCTACCTGCGGCTGCACCACGGATTCGCCCCCGCCTTCAGCCGATTCGCCAACGGCGCCTACCGCTCGCTGCACGCGCTGCGCACGGCGGTCGACACCGCGGGCTCGTTCGAGACGGCGCGCATCCACGGCGCGCTGGCCGACCGCGCGGTCCTCGAAGGCCCGTCCGGCGAGTTCACCTTCCGCGGCGATCAGGTCGTGCAACCCACCTATGTCGCGCGCGCGACGGGCGTCGACTTCGAAACGCTCACCCTCGTGTGAGCGATCCCCCTTGACGTTTCTCCGCCGCCGCGACGGCCCTGCCCGGGCGGACGACGGCGCGGACTACGCCTCGGCGACCAGCTCCAGCAGCTTCTTCAGCTCGGCATAGCGCCGCGCGCCGATCTTGTTCTGCAACTGACGCTCCGCGAGCTCCTCCTCGGCGCGCACCGACGCGACCAGCTCGGCCCCCAGCCTGCTCAGCCCGATCAGAATGCGCCGCCGATCCTCCTCCGCGGCCACCCGGAAGATCAGTCCGCGCTCGGCGAGGAAGTCGGCGTGCCTGGTCGCCGAGGACGGCGCCAATTGCGAGCGGTTGGCCAACTCGCTCATCGTGATGCCGTTTTCGCTGGACAGATTGCACAGCATCGACCACTGATCCGGCGAAAGCTGCCTCGCACACAAAGCGGCATCGAGGTTACGTAGCCAACGTCGTTCCGCGGCACGCAGCGCCCCATGCAGCGTGGCATATCCGCTTAGAATGGTCGTCATTGATTTTCCCCGCCTGCTTTTTGAATTCGTTCGAACCAGAAGAAGAGTACCGAATGTCAGCGGTCGGCGAGAGCCCAGACGGCACGATAGAGATCCTGAACATAGTCCCCATGCAGGGACCTGGCGGGATCTTCGCGCCTT
This sequence comes from Nocardia bhagyanarayanae, assembly GCF_006716565.1. Lineage (NCBI taxonomy): Bacteria > Bacillati > Actinomycetota > Actinomycetes > Mycobacteriales > Nocardiaceae > Nocardia > Nocardia bhagyanarayanae. The sequence goes on from NZ_VFPG01000001.1 coordinate 778,722, forward strand.
CCTGCGACGCCGCCATTTCGCTCGCGGCGTCCGAAATCAACCGGGGCGCAGGAATTCTGGGACGCGAAATTCGTACCACGAATATCGATGGCGGCAGGCCGCCCGCGCAGGTCGCGACCGAAGTGGCCGCGCTGCTGGCCACCGGCATGGTGCACGCGATCACCGGCTGGCACACCTCCGCGGTGCGGCGAGCGGTGGCCAAGGCGAACGACGGTCGTGTGCCGTATCTGTTCGCGGTCAGTCACGAGGGCCTGCCCGATGAATTGCCCGGCGTGCTGCTGGTCGGCGAGCACCCGGCGGGTCACACCGTCGCCGCGGTGCGCTGGCTCGGCAGCGAGCTCGGCGTGCGCCGCTGGGCCATCATCGGCAACGACTACATCTGGCCACGCGAGACGGCGAAAGCGGTGCGGCGCAGTCTGATCGACCCGGACGCCATCGTGCTGGAACGGTTCGTCCCGCTCGGCACGCCCAGCTTCGGCGAGTTCCTGCTGCACCCCGATCTCGACCGGGCCGACGGCGTCATCATCCTGATGGTCGGCGCGGACGTCGCGCGCTTCAACCGCCAGTTCTGCGCCATGGGCCGGGCCGCCGACCAGGTGCGGGTCAGCCCGGCCGCCGACGAGAACGTGCTGCTCGCGGGCGGCGCCGGCGCCAACCACAACCTCTACGTGCCGTCCAGCTTCTTCCTGAACGAGAAACTCACCGACGGCCGGGACCGCAAGGCCCGCTATCGCAGGATGCACGGCAGCTTCGCGCCCGCGCTCACCACCTTCAGCAACGCCACCTACGAGGCCATCCACGCGCTGCGCGGGTTGGCCGAGACCGTCGGCTCGCTGGACGTGCCTAGCCTGCAAGGCGCGCTCGCCGACGGTGTGCACTTCCAAACCCCCGGTGGGCCACGGGGATTCGTCGGCAACCAAGCGATCCAGCCCGGCTATCTGGCGCGGGCCGACGGCGTCGAATTCGACATCATCGACCGCATCTGGTGAGCCGCGCCGGAAACGCGAAACGGCCCGGATCGACCGGCTCCCGAGGCGGGAGCGCGGTACGACCCGGGCCGCGGTTTCGTGTCAGGCCGAGACGAGGGTGTCCAGCACCGAGAGGAACAGTCCGAGACCGTCGTCGCTCGGGCCGGTCAGCGGCTCGGTGGCGTGCTCGGGGTGCGGCATGAGACCGACCACCCGGCCGTTGGCCGAGGCGATGCCCGCGATGCCGCGCTGCGAGCCGTTCGGGTTGTCGCCCGAGTAGCGGAAGACCACCCGGCCCTCGCCTTCGAGCTCGTCGAGCACGGCGGCCGAGGCCTGGTAGCGGCCCTCACCGGACTTCAGCGGGACCAGGATCTGCGCGCCCGGCTCGTAGCGTGACGTCCACGCGGTGGAGACCGACTCGACGGTCAGCCACTCGTCGCGGCAGATGAAGTGCAGGCCCTCGTTGCGGGTGAGCGCGCCGGGCAGCAGACCGGCCTCGCACAGCACCTGGAAGCCGTTGCAGATGCCGAGCACCGGCATGCCCTGGCCCGCGGCCTGCACGACCTTGCCCATCACCGGCGCGAACCGGGCGATGGCGCCCGCGCGCAGGTAGTCGCCGTAGGAGAAGCCGCCGGGCACGACGACCGCGTCGACCTGCTTCAGATCGGCGTCGGCGTGCCACAGGTTGACCGCCTCGGCGCCCGCGAGACGCACCGCGCGCACGGCGTCGACGTCGTCGAGCGTGCCGGGAAAGGTGATGACCCCGATGCGCGCCGTCATGGGAGGCGAACCACCTTCCACTCCTCGATCACGGTGTTGGCGAGCAGGCCTTCGGCGATCTGCTCGAGCTCGGCGTCGCTGACGCTCTCGTCCACCTCGAGCTCGAATCGCTTGCCCTGCCGCACATCACCGATCCCGGCGAATCCCAGGCGCGGGAGCGCGCCGACAATGGCCTGCCCCTGCGGATCCAGGATTTCGGCCTTCGGCATCACCTCGACCACGACTCGTGCCACGCGTTGCTCCTCAGGTGGTGTGGGGGTTACCTGAGCAGCCTAGTTGTTCCGGTCGGGCGAGCTACCTGCGGGGTCGGGTGAAAATCGACACGCTGCCAATAGCATGGCGGAATGCGTATAGCCCATTTCGGCCACTCCTGCATCCTCGTCGAGCTGCACGGCACGAAGGTGCTCTTCGATCCGGGCACGTTCTCGCACGGCTTCGAGGGCATCACCGGCCTGGACGCCATCGCCGTCACCCACCAGCACCCCGACCACATCGACCCGAACCGCATCGACGCGCTGCTCGAGGCCAACCCGCAGGCCCGCGTGCTGTCCGATCCGCAGACCGCGGCCCAGCGCGGCGGGCGGTGGGAGGCCGTGCACGCGGGCAACGTGCTGCGGCTGGGCGACCTGCAGATCACCGGCGGTGGCGGCAGGCACGCGGTGATCCATCCGGACATCCCGGTGATCGACAACACCGTCTTCCAACTCGGCACCGCCGACGACCCCGCCCAGCTCGTGCACCCCGGCGACTCGCTCTGGGTTCCGCCGGTCCAGGTCGGTGTGCTCGCCATCCCCGCCGCCGCGCCGTGGATGCGGATCAGCGAGGCGGTCGACTACCTGCGCGCCGTCGCCCCGCGCACCGCGCTGCCCATCCACTTCGGCATCATCCAGGAGGAGGCCCGCGGCATCTACTTCGGCAGGCTCGCCGAAATGGGGCCGGAGGGAACCGAATTCACCGTGCTCGAACCGGAGAACCAGCGCGAATTCTGACCCTGCCGACCCAAGGTCACCTCGAGCCCGTCACGCACGGTGAAGGTGACCTTCAGTCGCGTCCGTAGGTGGTGAGGAAGATGGCCTCCGCCAGGGCCATGTGCTGGATTTCGGCGGGATCGACACTTTCGTTGGGGGCGTGGATGAGGCACTTCGGCTCCTCGACGCCGATCAGCATGATCTCGGCGTCGGGGTAGGTGTCGGCGAAGACGTTGCACAGCGGGATGGAACCGCCCTGACCCTGGGTGGTGGTCGGCCGGCCGTAGGAGGCGGCCAGCGCGGCGTCCATGGCGGCGCGCGCCGGGCCGCCGCTGGCGGAGCGGAACGGCGCTCCCTCGCCTTCCAGCTCGATGGTGAGCTTCGCGTGCAGCGGGGTCTTCGCCTCCAGGTGGGCGACGAGGGCGCGGTGCGCGTGCTCCGGCGTGATGCCCGGCGGAATGCGCAGGTTCAGGCGGGCGCGAGCGGCGGGCTGGATCGCCGCCGTCGAGCCGACCACCCGCGGCGCGTCGATGCCGAGCACGGTGAGAGCCGGTCGGGCCCAGAGCATTTCGGCGACCGTGCCGTCGCCGGAGAGCTCGACGCCGCCGAGCACGCCCGCGTCGTTGCGGAAGCGGTCGGGATCGTATTGCACGCCGTCCCAGTTCTGCCGGTTGTCCAGCCCGGCGACGGTGGTGTTGCCGTCGGCGTCGCGCAGCGTGGCGAGCACCTGGATCAGCGTGGCGAGCGCGTCCGGCGCCGCGCCGCCGAACATGCCCGAATGCAACGGCCCCGCAAGGGTTTCCACGGTGACGAGCACGTTCACGTTGCCGCGCAGGGTCTCCGTGAAGGTCGGCACGCCCGCCGCGAAGTTGCCGCAGTCGCCGATCACGATGGCGTCGGCGCGCAACAGGTCCGGGTTGGCGACGACGAACTTCTCCAGACCGCCGGTCCCCTGCTCCTCCGAGCCCTCGGCGACCAGCGTGACGCCAACGGGTAGCTCGGATCCGATGGCGCGCAGCGCCGTCAGATGCATGACGATGTTGCCCTTGCAGTCCGCCGCGCCGCGCCCGTACCAGCGACCGTCCTTCTCGGTGAGCTCCCAGGCAGGCGTGCGCCACGCGGCCTCGTCCAGCGGCGGCTGCACGTCGTAATGGCAGTAGAGCAGCACAGTCGGCGCTCCCGGCGGCGCCGGACGCGAGGCTATGACGGCCTTGCTGCCGTCCGGCGTCTCGTGCAACCCGACCTTGGTCAGTCCCACCGCGGCGAACGCGTCGGCCACCCACTGCGCGGCGCGCTCGCACTCCTCGGCCGGGAACTGCCGCGGGTCGGCCACGGACTTGAACGAAACCAGTTGCGCCAGATCGCGTTCGGCTTGCGGCATCAGCGCGGCGACGCGCGAGCGCAGATCGGCGGTATGCGGATCGTCGGAAGTCATTGGCAGCGACCTCACTTCATCGTGTCGTGTCGATTCGCACCTCGTCGAGGTGGCTGCCGAATCGGTCCGCACGGCGCAGGCCGATTCGACGGCGATCACCGTATCGCGATCGCCGTTCACCGGGCAGTTGCCGGGGGTGGGCGCGCCGAGTGCGACGATGCCGGTTGACGGTGCCGGTAGCCGCTCGGCATCCGCCTTCTGGGCGCGAATTGGCCGCCTATACCAGCGACGCATTGCAGAATGAGGTCCGCACCCGATCCGTGGCAATCGATGAGCAGCCTTGCTGGAGGCCCTGATGCCCGCTGAACCGGAATTCGACGATCTGTTCGCACGGCCCGCACTCGACCGCCCCGCGCCCAAGGAGCGCTTCCCGGACAAGGAGCTGCTCCCGCAGGTCGCCTACCAGATCGTGCACGACGAGCTGCTGCTCGACGGCGTCTCGCGGATGAACCTCGCCACCTTCTGCACCACCTGGGTCGACGACCAGGCGCGCAGGCTGATGAACGAGTCGCTGGACAAGAACATCGTCGACAAGGACGAATACCCGCAGACCGCGGAGCTGGAGCGCCGCTGCGCGCGGATGCTCGCCGACCTCTGGCACGCCCCGGATCCCGCGACCACGCATGGCACCTCGACCACCGGGTCCAGCGAGGCCGCGATGCTCGGCGGACTCGCCGCCAAGTTCCGCTGGCGCAAGCGCGGCGGTTCGGGCGCGCCGAACTTCGTCTGCGGGCCCGTGCAGGTCTGCTGGGAGAAGTTCGCCCGCTATTTCGACGTCGAGATTCGCCAGGTGCCGTTGCGCGGCGACCGGCTCACCATGCACCCCGACGACGTCGCCGCGCACTGCGACGAGAACACCATCATGGTGGTCGCCAATTTCGGCCAGACCTACACGGGACTGTTCGAGGACGTCGCGGGCATCGCGGGTGCGCTCGACGATCTCCAGTCCTCGAAGGGCCTGGACATCCCGCTGCACGTGGACGCGGCGAGCGGCGGTTTCCTCGCCCCGTTCACCGCCCCCGACGTGGTGTGGGACTTCCGCCTGGAACGGGTGAAATCGATCAACTCCTCCGGCCACAAGACCGGTCTGGCCCCGCTCGGCGCGGGCTGGGCGGTTTGGCGCACGGCCGACGATCTGCCCGCGGAGCTGATCTTCGACGTCGACTACCTCGGCGGCAGCATGGCCACGTTCAACCTGAACTTCTCCCGGCCGGGCGGGCAGGTGATCACGCAGTACTACGACTTCATCCGGCTCGGCAGGCTCGGCTACACGCGGTTGCAGGAGGCGATCTACCGGGTCGCCGGGCACTTGGCGGCCGGGTTGACGAAGTTCGACGGGTTCGAGTTGATCCACGACGGCGACCCGGATCGCGGCATCGCCGCCGTGTGCTGGCGGCTCACCGACTCGCCCGGCTTCAACCTCTACGACCTCTCCGATCGGCTGCGCACCCGCGGCTGGCTCATCGCCGCGTACCCGCTGCCGCCCGACCGCGGATCGGAGACGGTCATGCGCGCGGTGATCCGGCACGGTTTCACCCACGACATGGTCGACCTGCTGCTCGCCGACATCGAACGCAGCGTGCGGCAACTGGCCGACCACCCGCTGACGGTGTCGCTGACCAGGGCGGATGCGGGCGGCTTCACCCACAACGCGACGCCGAAGGTGCCCGCCGCGAAGAACCCGCACGGGAAATAGAGCTCCGTCCGACGAACACCGGACTGAGGTACGCCCGCCACCATCGATCGCCATTCCCGGCGGCGGGCGTACCTCGGCCCGCGACCGTCAGGCCGCGCGCACCAGGTCGAACGGCTCCCACCGGTACACATCACTGACCGCGCCGTGGAACAGCGCCAGGTCCACCGCGTCCAGCATCGCCTGGCGCGGACCCGAACGCTGCAACTGCGCCGCGGAGACGGCCAAGCGCAGCACGCCGCCGCGCCGCGCGGTCCGCGCCGCGCCCATCACCAAGGCGCGGCACCACCACGGCTCGGCGCGGAAACCCTCGCCGATGCCGTAGACGCGCGACTTCTGCGCCGCGTTGCGTTCCAGATCGAGGATCGAGGTGAGCCCGAGCGCCAGCCGGAAACCCGTCTCGGGCAGTGCGGCGATGGCGCCCGCCGAAGCGTCCCAGCGCGGCGCGGCGAACAGCCGGGTGCGCAGTTCGACCTGCTCCAGCACCCGGTCGGCCGCGGTGAGCCGCAGCTTGGCCTCGTGCTTGGGCAGCGTCGCGAACTCGGCCCTGCGCCGCTTGGTCGCCGCCTGGTCGTAGCCGTGCAGCACGATGGCGTCGCCGCGGGCCCGCCTGCCGCGCAGCCACGCCTGCGTCGCGAGGTCGTCGACCAGCCGGTACTTGCCCTTCAACCGCGGCGCCACCAGCAGCGACAACCGCACGTCGCGACGATCCATCTCGGCGGCGAATTCGATCGCGGCGTCTCGAGTGGTGTCCCGAATACCCGACACGGACACGATCAGCTCAGCGTTCATGAACCAACGGTGCCCGACGCAGGTGTCGTCGATGTGCAGCGCGCATGACCAGAGGACGAACAACCGAAGCACCGTCGGCGACCAGCCACGCCCGCCGGCGGTCCCGTCCTGTTGTCGCTGCCCGCGTACCGCCGGAGGTGCGCCTACTCGTCGGCCAGGCCGACCGTGTCGAGCACCCAGGCGTGCTCGAAGGCCACTTCCTTCCACTTCTCGTACCGGCCGCTGACGCCACCGTGGCCCGCGCTCATCTCCGTCTTGAGCAGCAGCGGCGCGTCACCGGTCTTGGTCGCGCGCAGCTTGGCGACCCACTTGGCGGGCTCCACGTAGAGCACCCTGGTGTCGTTCAGGCTGGTGACGGCGAGGATCGCCGGATAGTCCTTGGCCTCGATGTTCTCGTACGGCGAGTAGGACTTCATGTACTCGTAGACGTCCTTGTCCGCCAAGGGATTACCCCACTCGTCCCACTCGATGACGGTGAGCGGCAGCGACGGGTCCAGGATCGAGGTCAGCGGGTCGACGAACGGCACGTTGGCGAGAATGCCCCGGAACAGCTCCGGCGCCAGGTTCGCCACGGCGCCCATCAGCAGGCCGCCCGCGCTGCCGCCGTCGGCGACCAGCCGATCGGGCGCGGTCCTTCCGGTGTCGATCAGGTGCCGCGCGCAGGCCACGAAGTCGGTGAAGGTGTTCTTCTTGGTGAGCGTCTTGCCGTTCTCATACCAGAGCCTGCCCATCTCGCCGCCGCCGCGCACGTGCGCGACCGCGAACACCATGCCGCGATCGAGCAGCGACAGCCGCGCGACCGAGAAGGACGGATCCATGCTGGCCTCGTAGGAGCCGTAGCCGTAGAGCAGCAGCGGCTTCGGCTCGCCCTCGGCCACCGCGCCCTTCTTCCACACCAGCGAGATCGGGATCCGCGTGCCGTCCTCGGCGATCGCCCAATCCCGTTGTTGCTCGTAGTCGTTCGCGTCGTAGCCGCCGAGCACCGGCTGCTCCTTGCGCAGCAGCAGCGCGCCGGTGGCGGGCACGTAGTCGAACACCTGCATCGGGGTGATGAACGAGGTCAGGCCGATGCGCAGAGTCGGCTGCGTCCACTCCGGGTTTGCGCCGGAGCCGACCGCGAAGAGCTCGAGATCGAACTCGAGTTCGCGCCGCTCGCCATAGCCGGACTCGGTGAGCGGCCAGACCGCGACCCTGGTCAGCGCCTCGCGGCGGTAGCTGAGCACCAGGTGGTCGGCGAACGCGTCGACGTCCTCGAGCCGCACGTCGTCGCGGTGGCCGATGAGCAGCGTCAGGTTCGACGGGTCGGCGACCGGCGCCTCGGCGAGCACGAAGTTCTCCGCCTTCACCCCGTCCACGACGTCGTTGTGCAGGATGAGGAAGCGATCCTCGCCGCCGATCACGGCGTGCTCGGCCGAGTATTCGACGCCTTCGCGCCGCGGCATGATGATCCGGAAATCGCCCTCGGGATCGTCGGATTCCAGCACCCAGCCCTCGGTGGTGATCTTGGAGCCGACCCAGATCATCAGGTATTTCTCCGAGCGGGTGGAGCCGATGCTCACCCAGTAGCGCTCGTCGGGCTCGTGGAAGACCTTCACGTCGGCCGCGGTTTCGGCGCCTAGCCGATGCCGCCACACGGTGTCGGGGCGCCAGGACTCGTCGACCGTCTGATAGAAGACGTGGCTGCCGTCCAGCGACCAGGTCGCGCCCGGCGCGGTGCCCGCGATCTCGTCGGCGAGCGGTTCGCCGGTGCGCAGGTCCTTGAAGCGCAGGGTGTAGCGCTCGTCGCCGACGGTGTCGACCGAGTAGGCCAGCAGGTTGCCGTCGTGGCTCACCGAGAACGCGCCGAGGGCGAAGTAGGCGTGGCCCGCGGCCAGCTCGTTGCTGTCCAGCAGCACCTGTTCGCCGGGGATCTCGCTGTCGACCTCGAGTCGCGGCGGAGTCCACGCGTCGATGCCCTCGGCCTGCGCGTCGATCGGGCAGCGGCAGTGCACGCCGTACTGCTTGCCCTCGTAGCTGCGCGAGTAGTACCAGAACTCGCCCATGCGGGTCGGCACCGAGAGGTCGGTCTCCTGGGTGCGCGACTTGATCTCCTCGAAGATCTTCTCGCGCAGGCCCTGCAGGTGCGCGGTCTGCGCTTCGGTGTAGGCGTTCTCCGCCTGGAGGTGGGAGATGACCTCGGGATCTTCTTTGTCCCGCAGCCACTCGTACTCGTCGACGAAGACGTCGCCGTGGTGGACCCGCTCGGTGGGCACCGTCTTGGCGATCGGGGCCGCCACCGCACTTTCGACAGACATGCGGTCCACCCTACTTGCGGGCCGTCGAATCCCCCGCGCGTCGGAACTCCGCGGGCGGCGCCTCGCCGCCCGCCGCGCGGATGACGCCGTCGAGCACCTCGCAGGTGCGGTGCAGATCACGCAGCGCGCGGTCGATCCTGGCCCGTTCCTCGGTCAGCTTCTCCACAAGGAACGGGGTGGCCTCGGCGTTGGGTGAGCCGTCGGTGTCGTGGATGCACGGCAGCAGTTCGGCGATGGTGTCGCTGGTCAGTCCGGCCGCGAACATCTCCTGGATCCGCCGCACCCGCTCGACGGCCGCCTCCGGATATTCGCGCTGCCCGCCGGAGCTGCGGGCGGCGGCCAGCATGCCCTTGTCCTCGTAGTACCGCAGCGACCGGACGCTCACGCCGGTTCGCTCGGACAGTTCACCGATGCGCACGTCACTCCTCGAGCCCTTGACCTGACATTGATGTCAGCTTCTAGCGTACGCCTCATGGAACTCTTGACGCCCTACCGCGACCACGAACTGGCCCTCCCGAACCGGATCGTCATGTCCCCGATGACCCGCCTGCGTTCGGTGCCGGACGGCTCCCCCACCGCCGACGTCGTCGACTACTACGCGCAGCGCGCCACCGCCGGACTGATCATCACCGAGGGCATCTGGCCGCACTCGACCGGCCAGAGCGAGGCTTGGGTGCCCGGCTTGCAAACCGAAGCCCACGTCACCGCTTGGCGGCGGGTCACGGAAGCGGTGCACGCGAAGGGCGGGCGGATCTTCGCGCAGCTGATGCACGGCGGCCGCAAGAACCATCCGCTCGGCCGCATCGACGGAACCTGGCCCGCCGGCCCTTCCGCGGTGGTCGATCCCGATCGCGTGCATCTGATCGAGGGCGGCAAGGCCGACCCGATCACGCCGCGCGAGCTGAGTCGCGCCGACATCACGGCGGTGATCGGCCAGTACGCCACGGCCGCCAGCAATGCGATGGCCGCGGGCTTCGATGGCGTCGAAATCCACGGGGCCAACAGCTATCTCGTGCACCAGTTCCTCGCCGACAACACCAACCTGCGCACGGACGAATACGGCGGTTCGATCGACAACCGGATGCGGGCGCCGCTGGCCATCGTGGACGCGGTGGCCGAGGCGATCGGATCGCGGCGCACCGCCATCCGCCTCTCGCCGGGCAATCCGCAGTTCAACATGTACGAGGCCGATCCCGCGCCGCTGTACCGAAAGCTGGTGTCGGAACTGGATCGACGCGAGCTGGCCTACCTGCACCTCACCGACAACGACGACTATCCTGCGCTGACCGATCTGCGTCCGCGCTGGCGCGGCACGCTGATCGCGAACATCGGCGAGAACCGCGAGCCGACCACCGCCGCGGGGGCCGAAGCCGTATTGCGATCGGGCACCGCCGATCTCGTCTCGTTCGGGCGAGCGTTCATCGCCAATCCCGATCTGGTGGAACGGATCGCGCGCGATCTGCCGCTGAACTCGATTCGCGAGGACGTGCTGTACGGCCGAGATGCGAAGGGCTACACCGACTATCCGGCTTGGTCGGAGAGCGCGTTGTCCCGGGGGTAGGTGTGCCGCGCCGGGTCAGGCGCCGATGGCCGAGCCGATGGTGGGCCACGAGGCGTGCAGTGTGTCCTGCCAGTAGGACCAGGAGTGGGTGCCGACCGGGCTGTAATCGATGCGGGCCGGAATGGCCAGGCTGCGCAGGCGCCGCTCGAAGGCGATCACGCAGGTGTTGATGCCCACCTCGACCGGGCCGCCGAGGAAGATGTTCTCCGCTAGCTGCGGTTTGATCTCCGCCTCGTGCGGGCCGGGCACGCCGGTGCCGGTGGACAGGTAGATCGTCTTGCCGCGCAAGCGTTCCGCCAGCAACGAGGGGTCGTGCTCGGCCCAGGCGTCGGTGCCCGGCGCACCCCACATATTGATCGGGTTGCCGCCACGGTTGGCGATCGAGAACATCACGCCGCCCGTGGCCAAGCCGGTGTCCGGGCAGGCACTGTAGCCCGCGATCGCCTTGTACAGGTGGGGGTTGCGCGCGGCCAGGACGAACGCGGCCGTGCCGCCCATGGAAAGTCCGCCGATCGCGTTGACGCCGTTGCCGTCGAAGTTTTCGTCGATCAGCGGCGGCAGCTCTCGGGTCAGGAAGGTCTCCCACTTGTAGCGGCCGAAGCGCGGGTCGTCTTGCTGCCAGTCCGTGTAGTAGCTGGCCTGGCCGCCAACGGGGAGCACCACATTGACGTTCTTGCTCCGGAAGAACTCCTCGGCGTCGGTCGCGTTGGTCCACGTGCTCTGGCCGACGCCGGGGTCGAGTCCGTCCAGCAGGTAGTAGGCGGGCCGGGCGCCGCCGCTCGCCGGGTGCAGCACCTGAACCTGGACCGTTCGGCCCATCGCCGGGGAATCGATGAACACCGAGGAACGGGTCGGGCTCAGGGAATCGATCCGCACGATCTGCGCGGCGGCGGCGGGGGCTCGGGTGGCGGCCAGCGGACCGAGCACGGCGATCGCGACGGCAAGCACTGCAACAGCAACTCTGGTACGCCGCACGTCACGCCCTCCATCACCGCATGAGAGTGGGCTCCAACGTAACTCACTCCATGGGGTTGCGGAAGGGATTCAAGATCTCGGCTCTTTTACAGCAAACTGCCCAGTACGTAATGGATTTCACGCCGGCCCCACCAGTCACAGACCTTCGGCGCGCTCCAGTGCCCCGCGAATGGATCCGGCGAGATAGTCCAAGTCGGCACGCGGCGGGCTGGTCGGCCGCCCACGCAGACCGAAGCCGTCACCCGGCGTGCGCGGAATGACATGCAGGTGCACGTGAAACACTTCCTGCCCCGCCGTCACACCATCGGCGAGAAAGAAATTGACCCCGTCGCACCCCACCTCGCTCGCCCGCAGCGCCCCCGCCAGCCGCTGCCCCACCTGAAACAGCTTCCCCCCGATCACCGGATCGAGCTCCGCCAAACACCGCGCCGCCACCCGCGGCACCACCAGCAGATGCCCGGGCGTCATCGGCCTGATATCCATGAACGCGACCACGTCGTCGTCCTCGTACACCTTGGAAGCCGGCGCCCGCCCGGCAATGATGTCGGCGAAAATCGAGTACGGATCCACACCGCACCTTAACCGGCCCACTGTCGCGTCGAACCGATGCAGCCTCCGGCTCGAGCACGCGTCGCGTCGACTCGAGGACAGGCGGGCGGATTCCCATCAATGAAATTGCGTTGCATGCGTCGAATGAGGCAGTAAGCTGTTCTCAGCCCCTGGCACTAGCTGGGGGAAGTGGACCCGACTCTTCACCGGACGGTGGGCAGTCGGGTTTCGCGCTACTGGGGCCGCTTGTCGACGTCGATGACGACACGTACAAGCGGCATCACGATCTCCTTCCACCGCCCGCCCGCTCCGAATGCCCAAGCCACGGCGTCGGGCCACCACAACGCAGGTTCACTGTGCGGAGCTACGTGGATATACGGCATCTCGGCCGACGCTTTGCGCAAAACTTCGGCGATGCAGTGCCGGTCACGGTGATCTTGGCTCTCACGTGACTCGATGACCAGTCGACCGGCATTGGCGACGATCAGATCGGACACCAAGGCCGCCAGACATTCACGGCGGGTGGGCACCTCGGCGCCTCTGCCTTCGTAGATCGATACTTCGACACCTGGGAATCGCGCCATGGCCGTCAAGATCTGGCGTCGCCGCTGGTCCGGCTCATGGTTGAAGTGCCACCGCCGCTGGCCTGGCAGCAGGAATCCTCGGCCGAGACCGCGTGCTCCGGCCAGCTGATCACATCGAATCAGCGCAGCACACAGCAGATATCGATCTCGGCGAACCGATTCGTCGACGAAGGCGTGAATAGGCACCGATGGACGATACCGTTCGGCTATCGAACAGGCAGGCGAATATGCCGAGCGGCTCGGTTCGAAGTTGCCGAGCGAGAACGGGTTCCGGTCAAATCAGTCGCCGCCGCGTTCTGGCCACGCCTACACTCGCTCCAGCCCTCGGCACTAGCAGGGGGAAGTGGGCGCAGGTCCTGGCCGGACGACCAGCATCTGCGTTCCGCGTAAATCCGGCTCCTCTCCGGACGGTGGGCAGCCGGGTTACGCGTCTGCGCCGCTAAAGGATCGGCGACGGGGTGTAGCGGGCGGCTTCGGGGTAGGTGTCGACGAGTTTTTGGACCTGGGCGATGACGTCGGCGGTCTGGGCGCCCGCGGCGCCGATGAAGGCGGACTTGTCGGCGAGGGCGGTGTCGAGCGCCGGGCGGTCCAGTGGGAGGCGGTGGTCGGCGGCGAGACGGTCGAGCAGGTCGGGCTCGCGGCCCTGTTCGCGCATGGCGAGGGCGACGGCGACGGCGTGCTCCTTGATGACCTCGTGCGCGGTCTCCCGGCCGACGCCCGCGCGCACCGCCGCCATCAGGATGCGGGTGGTGGCGAGGAACGGCAGGTAGCGGTCCAGCTCGCGGGAGACGACGGCCGGGTAGGCGCCGAATTCGGCGAGCACGGTGAGGAACGTTTCCATCATGCCGTCGATGGCGAAGAACGCGTCCGGCAGCGCGACCCGGCGCACCACGGAACAGAACACGTCGCCTTCGTTCCACTGCGCGCCCGACAGCTCGGCGGCCATCGAGGCGTACCCGCGCAGCACCACCTGCAGTCCGTTGACGCGCTCGCAGGAGCGGGTGTTCATCTTGTGCGGCATGGCCGAGCTGCCCACCTGCCCGGGCTGGAAGCCTTCGGTGACCAGCTCGTGTCCCGCCATCAGGCGAATGGTGTGCGCGAACGAGGACGGGCCCGCGCCCACCTGCACCAGCGCGGAGAGCACGTCGTGATCCAGCGAGCGCGGATACACCTGGCCGACGCTGGTGAACACCGTCGCGAACCCGAGATGCCTGGCGACCTGCTGCTCCAGGGTGGCCAGCTTGGCCGGGTCACCGCCGAGCAGGTCGAGCATGTCCTGCGCGGTGCCCATCGGTCCTTTGATGCCGCGCAGCGGGTAGCGGTCGATCAGCTCGCGCAGCCGGGTCAGCGCGATCAGCAGCTCGTCGGCGGCCGAGGCGAAACGCTTGCCGAGCGTGGTGGCCTGCGCCGCCACGTTGTGCGAGCGGCCCGCCATCACCAGCGTCTGGTACTCGGCAGCCCGCTCGGCGAGCCGCGCCGCGATGGCGACGCCGTGCGCGTGCACGTGCTCGAGCGAGAGCCGGATCTGCAGCTGCTCGACGTTCTCGGTGAGGTCGCGGCTGGTCATGCCCTTGTGCACGTGCTCGTGCCCGGCCAGCGCGTTGAATTCCTCGATGCGCGCCTTCACGTCGTGGCGGGTGACCCGCTCGCGCTCGGCGATGGAGGCGAGGTCGACGTGGTCGATCACCCGCTCGTAGTCGGCGATGACGCCGGCCGGGATGTCGATGCCGAGCTCCGACTGTGCCCGCAGCACCTCCAGCCACAGCCGCCGTTCCAGCACGATCTTGTGCTCCGGCGACCACAGGTGCACCAGTTCGGGACTGGCGTAACGGGTGGCGAGGACATTCGGGACGAGACTCACGTCTGGTCAGTCTAGTGCTCGGAACCTGTCCGCTTGCTGCGGCGTCGCCGGGGCGACGATATCGATCACCTCGAGCAGCGCGCCGCGCGCCATCCGCCGGGGTTCCGGGTTGCTTTCGCTCAGCGCCGCGACCACCGCGCCGTCCACCACCGCGACCAACCTGCGTAGCTGTTCGGGCCGCACCATCCGGTCCGAGCGCCGCAGCACGTCGGCGAGCAGCTCGTCGAGCTGGGCGCGCAGCCGTAGCTGGACCTCGCGTAGCTCGGGGTGTCGCGCCGAGGCCACCGAACGCTCGTAGCGGGCGATCAGCTGACCACGCGCGCCCTCGTCGGGCCCGTCGGCGCCGACCAACAGGTCGAGCACCAGGTCGACGGTCGCCTCGGCGCCGCGGCGGCGGTGACTCACCTCGCCGACCCTGCGGCGCATCGCGTCCAGCTCCGCGTTCCCACTGAACTCGACCGCGCGGGCGATCAGGTCTTCCAGGGACTCGAAGTAGTACGTGGTCGAGGCGAGCGGTAGATCCGCGCGCGTGGCAACCGAGCGATGCCGCACCGCATCGAATCCGCCTTCGAGTAACAACTCGGCGGCGGCCGCTACCAGAGCCTGGCGACGCCGTTCGCCTTTCGGGGTCGTCGCGGTTATCACCGTGCCATCGTGCCAGTCGTCATCAGTTCATCCGTGCGAAATCGAGAGTCGAAAGCCAGCAATCGTTGTTTTACCTCATCTGGGCGTTCCCGGTGCCGAACTGTGGAAACTTGTTGGCGGACTTGAGGTTCAGGCGCCCAGATAGTAGCCGAGTCGCAGCAGCGCCGCCTCGATATCCGCGGTGGCGCCGGCAAACGAGAAGCGAACCGTGCGGTGTCCGGCCACGGTGTCGAAATCGATGCCGGGCGCCAGTGCCACCCCGGTGTGCTCGAGCACTTCGGCACACCACTTGCGCGAATCGTCGGTCAGATGGCCGATGTCGGCGTAGGCGTAGAACGCGCCGTCGGCGGGGGCGAGATCGGTGATGCCCAGCCTCGGCAGGCCGTCCAGCAGCAGTCGCCGGTTCACCGCGTAACGCTGGACGTGGCCGTCGAGCTCGGTCTTGGCCTCGGCGCCGAAGGCGTGCAGCGCCGCGTACTGGGAGACGGCGGGAGGACACACCGTCATGTTGGAGGCCAGTCGCTGCAGCGCGGGCCGCAGCCTGCTCGGCGCGAGCATCCAGCCGAGCCGCCAGCCGGTCATCGAGAAGTACTTGGACACCGAGCCGATAACCACCGATTCGCGGGAGGTCTCCCACGCGGAGGACGTCTGCGCCGCCGAGCCCGGCGTCTCGTAGGTGATGCCGTGATAGATCTCATCGGAGATCAGCAATGTCCCGTGCGTGTCGCACCAGCGGGCGAGTGCGGCCAGCTCGGCCGGGGTGATCATGGTGCCGGTGGGGTTGGCCGGGCTGGCGACCACCAGACCGGCGGGCGGCTCGGGCAGCGCTTCGAGCATGGCGACGGTCGGCTGGAAGCGGGTCTCGGGACCGCAATCCAATTCCACCACCTGGCAACCCAGCGCGGTGAGCGTGTTGCGGTAGGCCGGGTAACCGGGCCGGGCCACCACGACGGTGTCGCCCGCGTCGAAGGCGGCGAGGAAGATCAGGGTGAACGCGCCGGACGACCCCGTCGTCACCACCACCTCGTCGGGATCCACGCGGTAGCCGTAGGTGTCCGTGTGGTGCTCGGCGATCGCCTCGCGCAGCTGCAGAATGCCGAAAGTCTCCGTGTAACCGAGCAATTCGGCGTCGATCGCGGCTTTGGTAGCGCGCAGCACCGGAGCGGGAGCGGGCGTCGAGGGCTGACCGGCCGCGAGCACGAGCACGTCGCCGTGGGTTCGGGCGCGCTCCGCGGCGGCTTTCCAGACATCCATCACGTAGAAAGGTGGAATGGTCGACCGGCGAGATTCTCCTGACACCCGACAGACGGTAGACCCTCGGGCCCGGCGGCAGGTCGCCAACGCTCGGCTTTCGTCGAAGAGCTTTCTCGGCCGACACCTGCCCACATCCGCCCTTCCGCCCGGCGCGCACGGCTAAGGTCGGCGTAATGCTTGAGAAGGCTCGCCGCGCGGGGCTCGATCGGGTACGCGGAGTGGGTGGCATCGGCGTCATTCCGCCGGATTGGCGTGCCAAGGTGCGGGAACGGTCCGACCGCGACCCACGCCGCCTGCTGCGCCGCGCCCGCGCCGAGTTCGCCGAACTACGCCGCCGCCCCCGGCCGGACCTGCGAGAACTGTGGACGGAACAGAAGCGGCAGGACTACCGGGCGCTGCTGCGCAAGCACCGGGTGCTGATCGCCGGGCTGGCCGCGACGCTGCTCCTCGCCGGGGCCGACGCACCGTTCGACTGGGGCGTCAGCCACCGCGACCCGGGCCCGGACGAGGCCATGCGGGTGTTCTTCGCCCATCCGCAGGAAATGCAGTCGACCCCGCCCTCGGTGCGCCGCTACCTCAACGCCATCGCGAGCGGCGAGCGGCGCCGCGAACAGGCCGTGGTCGCCGCCGCGGCGCGAGCGACGCTGGAGCGGGCCAAGGCCGAAGCCGCCGCGGCCGCCGCGGGCGAATGGCAACCCTGGATGGGCGGCACCGCACCGCTGCCGCCCGGCTCGGTCCTGCCCGGAGTCGGCGGTTTCGTCCTGCCGACCCGCGGCACCTTCACCTCCGGATTCGGTTCGCGCTGGGGAACTTTCCACAACGGCATCGACATCGCCGCCCCCATCGGCACCCCGATCTACGCCGTCGCCAACGGCACCGTGATCGACGCGGGCCCCGCCCAGGGTTTCGGCCTGTGGGTGCGCATTCGTCACGACGACGGCTCGATCACCGTCTACGGGCACATGTACGACTTCTTCGTCTCCGTCGGCGAACGCGTCCCGGCGGGCATGCAGATCGCCCGCATGGGCAACCGCGGCGACTCGACCGGCCCGCACCTGCACTTCGAGGTGATCGTGGGCGGTCGCCACGTCGACCCGCGCGCCTGGCTCGCCCTCCACGGGCTGACCTTCTGATGCTGCATCCAGAATGGTCGGCGCGGTAACCGACCGAAGGCACCCTTCACCCCGCCAGACCGACTGGACGTGACCTTCGCTCACCCGACCCGTGTGCCCGGTGGGCCGACCGAGGGTGACCTTGATCGCGGTGGGCCGGGTGAGGTTGACCATGGGTCGGATTCGTGTCCAACCAGTTCGGATGGGGTACTAGGCCGCGTTCCGGCGAAGTTCGGTTACCGAGTCGGGACAGCGATGCGGTTTTCGACGGCGGCGAGGCCGATGTCGGTGCGGTAGTGGCTGCCCGGCAGCTTGATCGAGGCGATGCGGTCGTAGGCCTTGGCGCGGGCCTCGGCCAGATCGGCGCCGACGCCGACGACGTTCAGCACGCGTCCACCCGAGGAGACCAGCGCGCCGTCCTCACGCAGCGTGGTCCCGGCGTGCAGCACGGCGGCGGCGTCGTCGGGCGCGCCTTCGCCCGCACCGGTGATCACGTCGCCCAGGCGCGGACGGCCCGGGTAGTTCTCGGCGGCGACCACCACGGTGATCGCCGAACCGTCCCGCCAGCGCGGCGCGGGGACGTCGGCGAGGGTGCCGGTCGCGGTCGCGTTCAGCAGCTCGCCGAGCGGGCTCTCCAGCAGGGCGAGCACCGCCTGGGTCTCGGGATCACCGAAGCGGCAATTGAATTCGACCACCGCGGGCCCGGCCGCGCCGATCGCGAGACCGGCGTAGAGCAGACCGGAGAACGGGCAGCCGCGGCGCACCATCTCGGCGGCGACCGGCTTCACCACGTCCTCGACGATGGCGGTGCGGGTCTCCTCGGGCAGCCAGGGCAGCGGCGTGTACGCGCCCATGCCGCCGGTGTTCGGGCCGGTGTCGCCGTCGCCGACGCGCTTGTGATCCTGCGCGGGCAGCAGCGGCACCACGGTCTCGCCGTCGACCAGGCAGAACAGCGAGACCTCCGGGCCGTCGAGGAACGACTCCAGCAGCACCGGGTGGCCCTGTTCGAGCAGTTCGGCGCCGTGATCGCGGGCCGCGAGCCGGTCGGCGGTCACCACGACGCCCTTGCCCGCGGCGAGACCGTCGTCCTTGACCACCCAGGTGGGGCCGAAACGATCCAGCGCCGCGTCCAGCTCGGCGGGGTTGTCGACGATCTCGCTGTGCGCGGTCCGCACGCCGGCCGCCGCCATCACGTCCTTGGCGAAGGCCTTCGAGCCCTCGATCCTGGCGGCCGCGGCCGACGGGCCGAAGCAGGCGATGCCCGCCGCGCGCACCGCGTCGGCGACGCCGAGCACCAGCGGCACCTCGGGCCCGATCACCACGAGGTCGGCGGCCAGCTCGGTGGCCAGCGCGACGACCGCCTCGGCCGAGGACGGGTCCACCGGACGCACCTGCGCGTGCTGCGCGATGCCCGCGTTGCCCGGCGCGGCGTAGAGCGCGCTCACCGCGGGGTCGCGGCGCAGGCTGAGGACGAGGGCATGTTCACGGGCTCCGGAACCGATGACGAGTACGCGCACGGCCAACAGCTTAGGTGAAGCGACTACCCGCCCCGTCGGGCATCGGCCTTCTGGTCGGCTCGCGTTCGACGGCCGTTCGCCCGGCGTTCGGCGACCGCTCGCCGTCCCATCGCGAATTCGATTGTCGCCTTTCGCCCCTCGCGGCCACGCCCCGTGGATCATGGGTGGGGAGGGTTCGGAACCATCCGCCGAACCGCCTCCCCCACCGCGAAGGACGTACAGATCATGGGTCTGATCGACGGACTGATGGGCAACGCCGGGCGCATAGATCCCGGCCAGGCACAGCAGGAGTACGCGAAGCTGCTCGGCAACGGCGAGCAGATCTACTCCGCCTACCTGCTGGTGCGCGACGCCCTCCTGTTCACCAACCGCCGCCTGATCTTGGTGGACAAGCAGGGCCTGTCCGGCAGGAAGGTGAGTTACCACAGCATCCCCTACCGCTCGATCACGCACTTCGCGGTGGAGACGGCGGGCACCTTCGATCTGGACGCCGAGCTCGTCATCTGGATCGCGGGCACGCACGAGCCGCTGCAGAAGCGGTTCAACCGGCAGGTCGACATCTACGAGGTGCAGGGCATCCTGTCGCACTTCGTGGCGGTGTAGCGCGCGGCCGCCTGCGGACTACGCTGCCGATATGGCTTCCGTCTTCAGTGCGATCATCGCAGGTCAGATCCCTGGTCGATTCGTATGGCAGGACGACGAATTCGTCGCCTTCCTGACCATCGCGCCGGTCACCCAGGGCCACACGCTGGTGGTGCCGCGCAAGGAAATCGACCACTGGCAGGACATCGACGCCGAGACCTTCGCGCGGCTCAACGGCGTCGCGCAGCAGATCGGCAAGGCGGTGCGCGCCGCGTTCGACGCGCCGCGCGCCGGTCTGCTCATCGCGGGCCTCGAGGTGCCGCACCTGCACGTGCACGTCTTCCCGGCCTACAGCCTCGGCGACTTCGACATCTCCGGCGCGGATCCCAACCCGTCGCCGGAGTCGCTGGACGAGGCGCAGGCCAAGATCAAGCAGGCGCTGCGGGATCTGGGGCACGGGGCCAACGTGCCCGACTGAGCGCACGACAACCCACGCGACGCAGGGCGCTCGGTTTTCGAAACCGAGCGCCCTTTACCGCTTTCATGACTGTTCAACGAACTGCCCTGTCCCGCAGCCGCACTGCTCTACACTTCTAGGGGTAACCGTTCCGTTGCTCGAAGACGGCGTTCAGACTTTGCAGGTCCGCACGAAACGAGTGGTGTCATGGGCGATAACCACGAGCAGTTCCCCTCTCCGGCAACACCTTCGCGGCTTCTCCGGAAGCTCCTTCCCGGTCGCAGAAGACCGATCGTCGCCGACCGACTACCGACCGTCGGCGAACCGCACCGCGCGGAGCGCTGTTGATCCAGCGCCGAAGGTGCCTTCACGCCCCGCACTTTCGAAGATCTCCGCCCCGGCCGCTCAGCGGTAGTCCTCCGTGACTCAGGCACGCTCGGCTCCGCACCGAAACGGCGATCCACCGTCCGCGCCCGGACGATCGACGCATGTCGCAGTATGTCGACTTGCCGAAAGCCGGTCCGCCGCGCACCTCGCAAGTACCGGATTTCCCAACCGCCGTGGAGGGCAACGATGGTCACAGCAGTGGATTACGCAGCACGACAGATCGACCCGCAAGCCATCCGGAACGCCGGGCACGTCGCGGTGCTCGCCTACGTCTCGACCTCGCGCCCCGGCTCCAACTTCGGGGCCAAGCCGCTCACCCGCGAGTACGCCGACCGCATCCGCGCCGCGGGCCTAGACATCGTCTCGATCTGGCAGTACGGCAAGCCCGGCAATCCCGATGCCCCTTCCGACTACACCCTCGGTTTCGAGGGCGGCGCCCGGATGGGCCACGAGGCAAGGGAACGGCACTTCGCCGCGGGCGGGCCCGGCTACTGCCCGATCTACTTCGCCGTCGACGAGGACATCGACGAGCACACCTGGAACACCAAGGCGGTGCACTTCTTTCGCGGCGTGAACAACGCCATCGGCCAGGAGTGGACCGGCGTCTACGGCCACGACGAGGTGTGCCTGTGGGCGATTCGCGACGGCGTCGTCGGGCGGTCGACCACGCCGGGGCGGTATTGGGCCTGGCAGACCAAGGCGTGGTCGGAAGGCGATATCGCCGAGGGGATTTCGCTGTATCAGCGCATCGTCGACACCCCGTCGACACCCGGTCCCAAGATCGACGGCACATCCGTCGACGTGAACGACATATACGCCGCGGACTACGGGCAATGGTCGGTCGACCGCGCGCCGGGGCCGGTGGCCAAACCCGAGTACGTCGAACTCGATCGGATGGGCAACTCGCGCAGCAGCCGGCACGGCGCACGCGTCACGAACTTCCTGCTGCACACGCAGGAGGGCAACGGCACCGCGGAGTCGCTGGCGAACTACCTGAACAACACCGCGAACGGCGTCTCCTACCACTACACCGTGCGCGACGGCATCGTGTGCGACGTCGTCGACACCGACTACGCCAGCTGGAGCGTGCTCGACGCCAACCCGTTCACTATCAACCTGTGCTTCGCCGGATCTCGCGCGGGGTGGAGCAGGGCGCAGTGGCTGGAACGCGAGCACGATGTCCGGATCGCCGCGTGGCTCGCGGTCCAGGACGCGCGCAAATACGACTTCGAGCCGGTCGTCATCCCGCCGCCGTACTGGCGTGGCGAGGGCATCTCGGACCACAAGTACGTCACCGAGGAGCTGGGAATCGGCACGCACACCGACGTCGGCTACAACTTCATCTGGGACCGGCTGGAAACCTTCGTCAACGAGTACGCGGGCGGCGGGCCCCCGCCCGGCCAGCCCAACGCCATCGACGACGCGGCCGCCGCCGCGCCGTGGCTCGGCAGGCGGCTCACCCAGGGCGAGATCCCGACCCCGGACGGCGTCGGCCGCCGCGCCGAATTCGAGAACGGCCAGGTCTATTGGCACCCGAACACCGGCGCGCACGCCATTCCAACGCGCTTGTTCGCCAAGTTCGCCGAACTCGGCTGGGAAGCGGGCCCGCTCGGCTGGCCGATCACCGACCGGACCATCCTCACCGACGCGGCGGGCGCCCAACTCGGCGAAGTCCAGGGCTTCCAGGGCGGCGCGCTGTACCTCCGCTACGGAGCCGACCGCGCGCCGGTCTGGGTGCACGGCGCGATCCGCGACCGCTGGAATCGTTCCGGTTTCGAGAACGGCCCGCTCGGCTGGCCCCTCGCCGACGAGCAAGCCTTCGACGGCGGCGCGTACCAGCGCTTCGAGCACGGAACCATCTACTGGCCCGGCCGCCGCGACACCGTCGCCCTGCTCGGCAACGACGGCCCCGACATGCCCCTGCCCGACCGCGATTGAGAGAGCACAGACCACGCGCCGCATACCGGGAACCCCGGTCGGCGCGTCCGGTCTGAGCGACAGAGCCTCTACCACTGCGCTCAGCCGCGCGGCGGATGCACGAAGGGCGCCCGGTTCGAAACCGAGCGCCCTCTATTCGAGTTCAGCCGCGCAGCGGATGCAAAAAGGGCGCCCGGTTCGAAAACCGAGCGCCCTTCGGGTCTACGAGCCCCCTGTCAGGATTGAACTGACGACCTTTCGCTTACAAGGCGAGTGCTCTACCACTGAGCTAAGGAGGCGAGAAGCGGTGCCAATCATAGCCGGGCTCGCCCGCCGCGTGACACCGGCTTTACGGTGTCACGCGGTGGCGGCTCAACGAGATGTCCCGGCGCAGTATCGGATACCGCGGGTCAGGACTGGGCGCCCTGTCGGGCCGCGTCGTCGGCGGCCATCGCATCGCGCAGACTCTTCGGACGCATATCGGTCCAGTTCTTCTCGACGTACTCGACGCAGGCAGCGCGGCTGTCCTCACCGAACACGACTCGCCATCCGGCCGGAACCTCGGCGAACGCGGGCCACAGGGAATGCTGTTCCTCGTCGTTGACCAGGACGAAGAAGCGGCCGTCTTCGTCATCGAAGGGGTTGGTGCTCAATTTCACCTCACTGGATACTGGCGCTGTGTACGGGATCTGCTCCAGGGTCCGTCCGGCGCGGCGACCGTGCTGATCACGAGTCGTACACCGGAAGAACTCCCCGAGCGTTGTGTCGACCCTAGCAAGGGAGACGTTACGTGTAGGTGGTTACCTCAGGCCGCGAAGAAATCCAGGAGGATCTTGTTGACCGCCTCCGGCCGCTCCAGGTAGCCGAAGTGCCCGGCGTCGGGGATCTCCTGGTAGCGGGCGCCGGGGATGGCGTCGGCCACCTCCCGCGTCAGGTACGGCGGGATCATCCGGTCGTCGGCGAATCCGATGCCGAGGCACGGCACCGAGATCGCGCGGTAGGCCTGCACGCGGTCGAAATCGTGGTCCATCTTGCGCTGCGCGCGGATGCCGGGGGTGACCGGTCCACCGGTGAATTCGAACAGGTCGAGCCAGTCGCGCGCGGAGTTGGTGTTGGCCATCGTGGCGGGCGAAAGGTTCATCACGGCGGTCACCGCGGCCTCGTACTTCGGCGGCAGTTTGACGCCGCTGGCGTCGAGATCGTGCTCGCCGAGCGAGAGCGTCTTCTGGAACTGGTCGAGCCGCCCGTGCCCGGCCATGAAGACGGCCTTGCGCACCAGGTCGGGGCGGGCCAGCGCCAGTTCCTGGGCGACGCGCGCGCCCATCGAGGTGCCGACGACCAGCGCGGGACCCTCGTCGAGCAGTTCGATGAGGCCCGCGGTGTCGGCGACCAGGTCGTCGATGGTCATGCCGGAAGCCGCCTCGAAGGACGGCGCGATGCCGCGATTGTCGAAGGTGCAGACCCGGTACCCGGCGGCGACCAGCGCGGGCACCTGGTGCAGTTCCCATACCCGGCCGGGGCTGCCGGTGCCCATGATCATCACGACGAGCGGACCGCCGCCCTTGACGTCGGCGCCCTTCGCCCGGTCGCCCTTGACCTGGTAATTGAGGGAGATTCCGTTCACCGTCGCCAGCGGCATTGTGGACCCTTTCGTGTGGTTGATACTGCGCCCCCACGGTATAGGCAGGGGGGTGACGGTGCAGCAGGCACACGGGGGAAGCGGGATACTGGTGCGGCGGCGCCGATTCCATACCGTGAAGTGGCTCTCGAGCCCGGGGCAACGGACGTCGCATACCATTGACTATTCGTACGCA
Organism: Nocardia bhagyanarayanae; assembly: GCF_006716565.1. NCBI lineage: Bacteria > Bacillati > Actinomycetota > Actinomycetes > Mycobacteriales > Nocardiaceae > Nocardia > Nocardia bhagyanarayanae. Next base: position 802,867 of record NZ_VFPG01000001.1, read on the forward strand.
CGAGCGTAATGAGCCGGGAGGACAAGAAGATGGCCGCGAAGGGCAGCGCGAACGATATCGCGGACGACGAATTGGAACCACTCGCCGACGAGACCGCACGTCAGGCGCAGCGGGTCGTCGCGGCCTACGCCGAGGACGCCGACGAATGCCGGATGCTGCTGTCGATGCTCGGCATCGGCCCCAGCGGCCGCGGCGAGTAGTACCCGACCCCTCGCTCGACGACAACGGCGCCGTCGACTCGACAGACCAACTCCAACGCCGAATCAGCGACGCGTGACCGCGGCGAGAGCGACGGGCCCGACCGGGAACCCGCGTGACCGCGAAGACACCGCGAACGCCGCCAACCAAATAAGGATGCGTGAGTGGACCAGATGACCGAACAGCCGTCCGACGACTCCCAGCACGCCCCCGAACTACCCGAACCCGACCTACAGGAGTCCGGCGCACCGCTCGCCGTATCGATCGCTCCGGAGGGCGCCGGTTCGGGTTTTGTCGTTGTGGCCAACCGTCTGCCCGTCGATCTGGAGAAACTGCCCGACGGCAGCACCCGCTGGAAGCGCAGCCCCGGCGGTCTGGTGACCGCGCTGGAGCCGGTGTTGCGCAACAACAAGGGCGCATGGGTCGGCTGGGCGGGCGTGCCCGACGTCGAGGTCGAGCCGATCATCGAGGACGGCCTGGAGCTGCATCCGGTGCCGCTGTCGGCGCAGGAGGTGACCGACTACTACGAGGGCTTCTCCAACGGCACGCTGTGGCCGCTGTATCACGACGTGATCGTGCGGCCGACCTACGACCGCAGGTGGTGGGCCGCCTACGTCAACGTGAACCGCCGGTTCGCAGAGGAGACCGCCAAGGTGGCCGCCGAGGGCGCCACCGTGTGGGTGCAGGACTACCAGCTCCAGCTGGTGCCCAAGATGCTGCGCATGCTGCGGCCGGATCTGACCATCGGCTTCTTCCTGCACATCCCGTTCCCGCCGGTCGAGCTGTTCATGCAGATGCCGTGGCGGACCGAGATCATCGAAGGTCTGCTCGGCGCCGATCTGATCGGCTTCCACCTGCCGGGCGGCGCGCAGAACTTCTTGTATCTGGCGCGGCGACTGGCCGGGCAGCCCACCTCGCGCGGCACCGTCGGCGTGCGCTCGAAGCTCGGCGTGGTGCAGGTCGGTTTCCGCACCGTGCGGGTCGGCGCGTTCCCGATCTCGATCGCCTCGGCCGAGCTGGACGAGCACTCGCGGCGCCGGTCGATCCGGGAACGGGCGGCCAAGATCCGCGCCGAGCTCGGCAATCCGAAGAACATCCTGCTCGGCGTCGACCGCCTCGACTACACCAAGGGCATCGACATCCGGCTCAACGCGCTGGAGGAACTGCTGATCGACGGCCGCGTCGATCCCTCCGAGACCGTGATGGTGCAGCTGGCGACCCCGAGCCGCGAGCGCGTCGAAAGCTACATCCAGATGCGCGGCGACATCGAGCGCCAGGTGGGCCGGATCAACGGCGAGTTCGCCAGGGTCGGCTACCCGGTGGTGCACTACCTGCACCGACCCATCCCGCGCGACGAGCTGATCGCCTTCTTCGTGGCCGCCGACGTCATGCTGGTGACGCCGCTGCGCGACGGCATGAACCTGGTCGCGAAGGAGTACGTGGCCTGTCACAGCGGACTCAACGGCGCCCTGGTGCTCAGCGAGTTCACCGGCGCGGCCGCCGAACTTCGCCAGTCCTACCTGTGCAACCCGCACGACCTGGACAGCGTCAAGGACGCCATCGTCTCCGCGCTGGAAGACAACCGCGACACCAAACGCCGCCGCATGCGCTCCCTGCGCCGCCAGGTCCTCGCGCACGACGTGGACCGCTGGGCCCGCGCCTTCCTGGACGCCCTCGCCCAAGACCAGGTGGCGGGCAGCGCCCTGCTGACCGACGAGGACGTCTACCCGGAGTCCGACAACCCCAGCCGCTGACGCCCACAGCTGGTTCCCAGGAATCGTCCAGCGTTCTCGCAGGCGCGTGGCGCACCATGAACCCATGAGTGGTGCGCCCGCGGAGCGGTCCCCCGAGGCCAGGGTGCTGGTGGTGGACGACGAGCCGATGATTCTCGAGCTGCTCTCGGTGAGCCTGCGCTACCAGGGCTTCGAGGTGGAGACGGCGATCGATGGCGCGCAGGCGCTGGACCGGGCGCGCAGTTTCCGTCCGCAGGCGATGATCGTCGACGTGATGATGCCCGGCATCGATGGCTTCGGCCTCCTGCCGAGGTTGCGCGCCGACGGCATCGACGTGCCCGTCCTGTTCTTGACCGCCCGCGACGACGTGCAGGACAAGGTGGCGGGCCTGACCCTCGGGGCCGACGACTACATCACCAAGCCGTTCAGCTTGGAGGAGGTGGTGGCCCGGCTGCGGGTGGTGTTGCGCCGCGCCGGGCACAGCGCGCCGGCGAAGGAGAGTTCGCGCCTTCGCTTCGAGGACATCGAGCTCGACGACGACACCCACGAGGTGTGGAAGGCGGGCGAGCCGGTCGCCTTGTCCCCCACCGAGTTCACCTTGCTGCGGTACTTCATGGTCAACGCCGGAACCGTGCTGAGCAAGCCGCGCATCCTGGATCACGTGTGGCGCTACGACTTCGGCGGCGAGGTCGGCGTGGTGGAGACCTACGTCTCGTATCTGCGCAAGAAAGTGGACACCGGCGAGCAGCGCCTGATCCACACGTTGCGCGGCGTCGGCTACGTGATGCGGGCGCCGCAGCGCGGTCGCCCGCAGGGGCAGTGAGCGCGAATTCGGCGGACCCGCAGCGCGAACGAAAAGCGCCCGCCGCGAAGCGAACTCGTCCCTCGGAGCAGCGCCGGGCGGCCCGCGAAGCAGGCCGGATGCGCCGGTTCCGGGATGCGCTCGCGCAGCGACTCGGCGCGATCCCGCTGCGCGTGACGCTGGTACTCGCACTCGTCGCGCTGGCGGGGCTCGGCCTGGTGGCTTCCGGGATGGCGGTCACGTCGTCGCTGGAAAGGTCACTGCTGAACCGAACCGACCAGCAGTTGCGCGATGCCGCGATGACCCGCGTCCGGATGACCCGCCCGCCGCTGAGTCCGCCGTCGGATCAGCGCAGCGCGCCGAGCCCGTTCTACATCTTCACCGAGAACCACAACGGCACGGGCTCTTTCGTGTTGCAGCCCTTCGACGTCGAGGCCGCGCCCGCACTGCCGGATACCCCGTCTCCACAACCGGTGACGGTGGGCTCGGCGGGCGACGCCGACGTCCAGTGGCGGGTGATGACCGTGCAGAGCCACGAAACGACCACCACCATCGCGCTGCCGCTCACCCAGAACCAGGAGACCGTGCGGCGACTGATGATGCTGCAACTGGTGATCGGCGCCGCCGTGCTCGCCGCGCTGGCACTGGCCGCGTATTTCGTGATCCGCCGCAGCCTGCGCCCGCTGCGCCGGGTGGAGAACATCGCCGCGGCCATCGCCAGGGGCGACCTGCACCGCCGAGTTCCCGTGCGCGGCACCAACACCGAGGTGGACCGGCTGTCTCGCTCGTTGAACGGCATGCTGGCGCAGATCCAGTCGGCGTTCGCCGCGACCGAGGCATCGGAGGCGGCTGCCAAACGTTCCGAGGCGAAGATGCGCCGCTTCGTCGCCGACGCGAGCCACGAACTGCGCACCCCGCTCACCACCATTCGCGGTTTCGCCGAGCTTTACCGGCAGGGCGCGAACACCGATCCCGCGATGTTCATGGACCGGATCGAACGCGAGGCGCAGCGGATGGGTCTGCTTGTCGAAGACCTGCTGATGCTGGCCAGGCTGGACGCGCAGCGCCCGCTGGAGAGCGGCACGGTGGATCTGCTCGCGGTCGCCAGCGACGCGGTGCACAACGCGCGCGCGCTCGCCGCGGCCGCCGACCCGGACGGACCCCGGCGTCCGATCGCGCTCGAAGTGAACTCCGGCTCAGGCACTTTGGAGGTCCGGGGCGACGAGGCCAGATTGCGCCAGGTGCTGGCGAACCTGCTGAACAACGCCCTCACCCACACCCCGCCGGACGCCTCGGTGACGGTTCGCCTCACCCCTGCCGACGGCGAAGTGCTGCTCGAGGTGGCCGACACCGGCCCGGGCCTGCCGCAGGAGGAGGCCGACCGCGTCTTCGAACGCTTCTACCGCACCGACACCTCACGGGCCCGCGCCAGCGGCGGCACCGGCCTCGGTCTCTCCATCGTGCAGGCGCTGGTCGTCGCGCACGGCGGCACGGTCCGGGTCACGAGTGTTCCCGGCGAAGGCGCCACCTTCACGGTGCGGTTGCCGCGCGAGGACGAGGCCCGCGACAGCTAGATGTTGCCGGCCAGGAGGTTGTTGACGTTGGAACTTCGTAAGCCTGGCAGATGATCGGATGATGCCGGAAGCCTCGAGGAGCGATCGGCACCCAAGCGCGCACAGGACGAGTGTCTACGGGGTTCTTGTGAGCGCGGGCCAACCGGTCATCGCGCCTGTGACGACGTCTTCCAGTTCGGCGCGCGTCGCACCATCGCGAGCTTGAATCGACAGACCCTGCACGATTGTGGCGTAAAAGCGTGCGACCGCGTCGATGTCGACCCCGCTCGCTGTGAGTTCGCCCTCGTCGATCCCGCGTTGCAGCCGATCCCTTATCGCCATGAACTGCGACCGCCGGATGTCAGCCAGGAACTCGCGGATGGGCTCGTTCTCGATCGCGCCAGTGGGTGCGGCGAGGATGAGCATGCAGTAGTGCGGAGCGTCGGACCGCGTGATCTGGTCGACCGTCGCGCGCAGCATGGCGTGGATCGCCTCTCGCACGGCCGAGTGCTCGTCGAGTGCGTTGCGTGGCGGTGCCCCGGCGGTCGCGCCGTAGCGGTCCATGACCTGACGGAAGAGGCTTTCCTTGCTGCCGAAGTAGGAGTAAATGCTCGCCGACGCAATCCCCATCGCCCGAGTCAGATCACTGAGCGATGTGCCCTCGTAGCCGCGCTCCCAGAAAACCTCGAGCGCCTGCTGCAAGGCGGTGTCGGGGTTGAACGTAAGCGGCCGCCCGCGACTGGCCATATCGGTGCGCCTCCATACTTTTTTGTCGTTCGATAAACATTAGCTTGACCGACTCCAGGCCTCGTGACACGGTTTATTTGTCAATCAACAAACAAATCTGATCGGATGGTCATGAGCATTCCTGCAACGATGCGTGCCCTGCAGCAGTCGTCCCTGGACGGGCCCAAGAGTCTTCACCTGATACCTGATGCGCCGGTTCCGACTCCCGGCCCGGGCGAGGTGCTGATCCGGGTTGGCGCCGCGGGCGTCAACTTCGTCGACATCTCGCAGTCCCATGGCGTGTTCGCCGGTGGCCCACAACCTCCATACGTGGCGGGCATCGAGGCAGCCGGCGAGGTTGTCGCGCTCGGCGAAGGCGTATCCGGCGTCGAACTCGGTACCCACGTCATTGGCGTCACGATCATGGGAGGGGCATTCGCGGAGTACGCCGTGCTGATGGCGGCTGGGACAGTGTCGTTGCCACCAGGTTGGACCGACGAGCAGGCGTTGGGTCTGGTCGTGTCCTGGCCGACCGCCTTGGCCGCGCTGAAACCGCTGGGGCAGCTCGAATCGGGGCAGACGGTTCTGATCCACGCGGCCGCCGGAGGAACCGGTCAAGTAGCCGTGAAGCTCGCCAAGCACTACGGCGCGACGGTGATCGCCGCGGCGTCTCCCGACAAGCACGAGGTGGTCAAGAAGCTGGGCGCGGATCACCTCATGGACTCACGCAGCAGCGAACTTGTTACCGAGGTCCTTCGCCTGACCGACGGTGCGGGCGTCGACCTCGTGCTGGAGTCGGTCGGCGGCGCCACCTTCGAGGCGAGCCTGGCCGCCGCAAAGCGGATCACTGGCCGCGTCGTCGTGTTCGGCCTCGCCGACGGCGAGGCTTCGATCACCAACTGGGACCTCGTCTACAAGCACCAAGTCCACCTCATCGGGCTGAACATCGGGAGCCTGATCCAGTCCGCGCCGCACATCTTCGGCCAGGTGATGGGAGAGATGTTCGGCCTCATCGCGAGCGGGGTCCTCGGCCCAGGCGCTCCCACGGCCCGCGAATTGTCGGACGGCCCGCAAGCACTCCAGGAACTCGAGGCGCGGACCACAGTGGGAAAACTCGCGCTCCTGCCGTCACCATCGCTCCCGGCGTAGGCCCCTCCGGGGTCGAAGAACCATTCCATGACGCACAAGAAAGCACCGCTGACCCCGGAGGCCGATGGTGGCTTATCGCTACAAGCAGTTCGGCGAACTGCGCACACAACGGAGAGCCGCCCGCCTCGACGACACCGTCACGTGTCAACAACGTCCTGGCCGCCTACAGCTAGACGTGCGTCAGGGCTCTAGATCGGCGTCACCGCGTCCACGAGCCAGCGGTCGTCGGTCTTGTCCAGCGTGACCCGCACCCGGCTGCCGGTGGTGGTGCCCTGCGGCGACTCCTTGCTGGTGGTCACCTGGTTCAGGTACAGCAGCACCACCGCGTGGTCGCGGTCGGCGGAGACCACGCCGCTCGCCTGGGTGGTGGCCTTGACGGTGAGCTGCTTCTCCTTGGCGCCCGGCGCGATGGCCTGGGTGATCAGCTTCAGGTAATCCTCGCGGAAGTCGGCGGACAGGTTGTCCGCGGCCTTCGGCAGTTCGGTGTCCACGCTGGCGAAGTCGTAGCTGAACATGGCCGAGACGGCTCGGTCGGCCGCGGTGACCGCGTCCTGCCGCGCCTGCTCGTCCTGCCGGTCCGACCAGTACCCGAATCCATTGATCGCCATGACGATCACCGCCGCGAGCGCTACCGCGCCTGCGGCGCCCGCCACGATCAAACCCCGTGTTCCACTCATGGCACGAACTCCACATTCGAGGCGGACAGGCCGGAATCGCCGCGGGTCACGGTGACCCGGAACCGGTAATACCGCGTCTGCGGCTCGGCTTGGCCCGCGTTGGTCAGGGTCTGCTTGGCGGCGACAAGCACCTTCGCCGAATCGTCGGCGTCGCTTTCCAGGGCCGCCTCGACGATCTCGCCGTTGGAGACGACCTTGGCCTGCTGCACGATGCTCAGGAAGGGGTCGACCCGGCCGTCGAATTCGGTCTTGAACTGGCCGGAGGCCATCGAGAGGATCCGGTCGATGTCCTCTTTGGCGGAGTCGGCCCGGATGGTGGTCAGATTCAGGATCGCCTGCCGCGCGGTCTGCACGTATTCGGTGCGGCGCTGCTCGCGCGCGTCGGCCGACCGCGCGACGATCGTGGAGACGACGGCGCCCGCGACGAGTGCGAGGACGAGGACCGCCGACGCCGCCATCGCGACGATGCGTCCGATGCCGAGCTGGTCGCGCGAGGAGTCCGCGGACGCGTCGTCGGGCTCGTCGGAATCGGCGGCGGCCGACTTCGCAGCCTCCGACTTACCGAGGTCGACCGATGGCGAACCGGCGGAATCCGAATCCTTCGCCGAGTCGGCCGAACCGGCCTTCGCCGCCTCACCCTTCGTCAGCCCGACGGAATCGGCGCTCTCGGCGCCAACGCTCTTCGTCAGCTCGACCGAATCGGCGCTCTCGGCGCCAACGCTCTTCGTCAGCCCGACGGAATCGGCGCGCTCGGCCCTGACCTCCCGGCTGACGGAATCGGCCTCACGCACAGTCGCGCCGCTCTCGGCGCCGACGCCCTTCGCGGCCCCAGCACTTCCCGCGCCCTGCACCGCTGCGGCACCGACCCGCTCGGTGACCTTCTCCGTCACCGAGGACGCGTCCTCCGGCGGGCCCGCCGACCGACTGGCCCGCCTGCGCGCGCGATGTGCATCTCCGTTGATTTCACTCATCGTTGCTGCTCCTCGAGCATCGCCTGCCAGGTCGACGGTACCGTGCCCGAACCGCCCGGTCCGATATCGCCCTGCCGGTAGGTGCGACCGTCGGTGCCGATGTACACGCCGGTGGCCGGATCGTAGGACTTGGCCGCCGCGGGCGTGCTGAACGACGCGGGCGCGACCTCGGTCCCTTCGGGGGCGGAACCGCTCGCGGGCGCCACCGGTCGCGGCGGGCCGAACGGCGGGTTGTCGCCCTCGGGAACGTAACCGGTGCGGCACAGCTCCGGCGTCGGCGCGCGCACGCCCGGGTATTCCATGCAGGGCGTGTTGCGGATGCCGCGCACCTCGATGGGCGAGTCCTGCGGGATCTTGCAGTAGAGCCCGGGCGGCGTGTCCACGAAGTCCAGTTCGCTCGGCGAGCGGCGCTCATCTTCGGGAAGGAAGCCGGTGGTGCAGGCCGGCGGATCGTTGACGGTGGCCATGAAGTCGACGAGCACGCCGTATTCGACCGGGCCGCGCACGGCCGTCATCAAAGCGGCGACCAGCGGCGGGTACACCACGAGCAGCTGCTCGAGGCCCGCGTGGTAGATCGTGGAGACCTGTCCGACGCTGACCAGGTTCGCGAGCACCAGCGGCAGTGTCGGCTTCAGATCCTGGAACTGCGTTGTCACCCGCTGCATGGCGGCCGGGCCGTCGCGCAGGATGCCGGTCAGCGCCGGGTCGTGCGCGCGCAACTGATCGGTGACGGTGGCCAGGTCGGCGGTCCACGACCGGATCGCCGCGTCCGAACGGATCTGGGTGTCCAGCAGCGGACCGATCTGCTCGATCAGCTTCTTGGTCGGCTCGGTGCTGTTCTGCGCCTCCTGCACGAGCAGCGAGGCGGAGTCGATGAAGCGCTGCAGATCCGGGCCTGCGCCGTTGAAGGCGCGGAAGGCCTCGTCGATGACCTGCCGCAACCGCGTGTCGGCCACGCTGGAGAGCAGGCGATCGGTCTGGTCGAGCAGTGTGCCGACGTCCTGCGGGAGCTTGGTGCGATCCTGCGGAATCACCGCGCCCGCAGCCAGATTGCCGCCCTTGGGGCTCGCCGCGGGAATCAGATCGACGTACTGTTCGCCGACCGCCGAGACGCTGCGCACCCAGGCGTCGACGTCGGAGGGAATCTTGTAGTCGCTGTCGATGGACAGCTTCGCCTCGACGCCCTCGGGCGTGAGCCGAACCTCCTCCACCTTCCCGACATTGGTGCCGCGGTAGGCGACGTTGGCGTGCGGGTAGAGGCCGCCGGTCGCCGCCAGCTGCACGGTGACGTCGTAACGTCCGATGCCGAACATGGCGGGCAGCTGCACATAGGTGCCCGCCATGATGGTCAGGCCGATGACGGTCAGCACGGCGAAGATGCCGAGCTGAACGCGGACGAATCGGGTCAGCTTCATCGGCCCGGACTCCCTTGCGGCGCAGTGTTTCCCGCCCCCGGCAGCGGCACGGTCAAACCTGGAATGGCGGGAAGACCGGGTATCGGCGGCAAACCGGGGATGGTCGGCGTCGGCTGCTGGCCAGGGGGCGGGGCCTGCAGCGGGCCGGTCGCCGGGTTGCCGCTGTCGCTCGCGGTGGGCGGGGCGAAGCTGCCGACCACGCCCTCGACGCCGCCGAACCGGCCGCCGAGCGGGGTGCCGGTGAGCCAGTTCGAGTCGAGGCGCTTGGCCGTCATGTCCACCGTCATGAACAGATTCAGGTAGTCGCCCTTGATCGCCTTGTCGATGTTCTTCATCGGGAACGGGAAGGTGAGCAGGATCTTCAGCGACTCGACGAGGTTGTTTCCGGTGTCGGACAGCTGCTGGAGCACCGGCTCGAGGCTGGCGAGGTTCGCCTTCAGGTTCTCCCCGCTCATGCTGACGACCCGCTGGGTGACGTCGCTGAGCTCACCGAGCGCGGTGATGGCGTGGGTGATGTTCGCCGTGCGGTCGGCCAACACGGTCAGCGCCGGATGGATGCGCTCGATCGCGCCGCCGAGGACGTCGCGCTGTTGTGCCAGCTGCCCGCCGAGACGATCGAGGCCTTCCAGCGCGGCGATGATGTCGCCGGTCTGCGCCTGCAGGTTGGTGGTGAGCTCGTTCAACTGCGGAATCAGGTCGCGGATCGCTTCCTCGTTTCCGCTCAGCGCGGCGTTCAGCTCGCGGGTGATGGTCTCGAGCTGCGCGACGCCGCCGCCGTTCAACACCACCGACAGCGAGGAGAGCACCTGCTCGGTGGTCGGAAAGGCACCGGCCCGGTCCAGCGGGATGACGTCGCCCGCCTTCAGCTCGCCTTCCGGCGGTGCGTCGGTCGGCGGACCGAGTTCGATGTGATTGCTGCCGAGCAGACTGGTCTGGCCGATCTTGGCGACCGCGTTGGCGGGCAGTTTCACGTCGCGGTTCAGCGAGACGGTCACCAGCGCGTGCCAGTTCTCCACCTCGATGCCGGACACCGTGCCCACCGGGACGTCGTCCACGCGCACCGGCGAATTCTGGGTCAGCGTGGTGACATTCGGCATCTGGATGCGGATCTGGTACGAGCCCTCGCCGGTGCCCTCGGCGCCCGGCATCGGCAGCGAGTTCAGGCCGTCCCACTGGCAACCGGTGGCGCCGAGCGTCAGCGCGATGCCCATCGCGAGGATGGCCGCCTTTCGCGAAGGTCGCATCATCGCCCTCCTCCCGGGATGGCCAGGCCCGCAAGGCCTTGCGGCACGGTGATCGGCGCGGTCTGCGGCGTCGGCGCGGGCGCCTGCTCCGCCAGGCTCGGCGGGCTGTACGTCAGCTGGTTGGGGAAGGCGTGCACGCCGGTGGCCGGGTTCGTCATGATCGGGACGTAGTTCATGGCCAGCGAGTCGATGACCGGCGCGAGGTAGGTGGCGCACAGGTCGGCGGAGCGATCGGAATCGTTCTCCTCCAGCGCGCGCACCGAACCGCACAGGAAGCTCAGTGGGTCGGCCGTGTTGTTGAGCGCGACCGCGCCGGTGATGGTGCCCTGGGCGGGCTTGTAGAGCTGGTAGAAGTTCACCAGCGCCGTCGGGCCCGAGTGCAGCACCCGTTCCAGCTCGGGGCGCTTGTCCACCAGGATCTGGGTGACCTCGGCCAGTCGCTGCACGCCCTCGGTGAGCTCGGCTCCGCTGCCGTCGAGGAACCGCTTGACATCGGCCATCGCGATATCCAGATTGTCCAGTCCCGCACCGAGATCCGTCGAGACGCCGGCCAGCACCGAGGACACCGAGGCGAGCCTGCCGCCGAACTGCACGATCTGCTCGTTGCTCGCCGAGAGCACCTCGACGAACTGCTGCAGGTTGCGGATGGTGCCGAACAGGTCGGTGCGCCCGTCGGAGAGCGTGCTCAGGGTGGCGGAGAGTTCGCGCAGGGTCTCGCGCATCCGCTCGCCGTTGCCGTCCAGGTTGTCCGCCGCGGTGTTGACGAAGCGTCCGAACGAGCCCTGCTCGTCGTCACCGACCGGGCCGAGAGTCGTGGCCAGCTTGGACAGTTCGGCCTTGATGTCGTCCCACTCCACCGGAACCGCCGTGCGCTCGATCGGAATGGTCGCGCCGTCGGTCAGCTTGGGCCCGCCGGTGTAGGCCGGGGCCAGCTGGATGTAACGCGCAGAGACCAGCGAGGGCGAGATGATCACCGCGCGCGCGTCGGCGGGGATGTCGATGCCGCGATCGATGGTGAACTCGACCCTGACCTGATCGCGACCGGGCTCGACCTTGTCGATCCTGCCGACGGCGACGCCGAGCACCCGCACGTCGTCGCCGACGTAGAGGCCCGTGGTGGACGGGAAGAACGCGGTGACGGTCGTGGTCCCGATCTTGGTGATGCCGCGGTACGTGCCCGCGAGCACCAGCGCGGCGACCAGCACGCCCGCGAGCACCCACGCCCAACGTGGGCCCTTCTGAACAACTTTCGGCATTTTCATCGCGGCGGCTCCTGGACCGCAGGCCCGATCGAGGGTGGCGGGTTCAAGAAGAAGTTGCGTAGATCGTCGGGCAGGTGCTGCGGCCACACCAGCGCGTCGACCAGCGGCTGCAGACCGACGGACGTCGCGTTCACCACGTAGGCGTTGAACCACGGGCCGTTGCCGACCTGCTCGCCGAGCGCGGCGGCGAACGGACCGAGTCCGTCGAGAGCCTGGGTGATGTTGTCACGGTTGCGCTGGAGCAGGCCGAGCACCGAATTCAACCGGTCCAGCGCCGGTTTGAGCTGCGCCTCGTTGTCGGCGACCAAACCGGTCAGCTGCTGCGCGAGGCTGTTCACATAGACGATGAGCTGCCCGATCGCGGTGCGGCGGCGGTCGAGTTCGCCGAGCAGTTCGTTGCCGTCCAGCAGCAGCGCGTTGATCTGGGCGCTGCGGTCGGACAGGATCTTGGTGACGTTCTGCGCCCGCCGCAACAGCTCGGACAGCGCCTCGTCGCGCGCGTTGATACTGCGCGAGAGCTGCGTGATGCCGTCCAGCGCCGAACGCAGCGGAGCCGGGGTGTCGGCGAAGGTGGCCGAGAGGGCGTCCAGTGTCTCGTCGACCTTCTGCATGTCCAGCCCCTGCACCGTGCCCGCCAGATCGCCGAGCGCCTCGTTGAGCGAGTACGGCGAGGTGGTGCGGTCCAGCGGGATGGTGTCGTCGCGGCGCAGCGCGCCCTGGCCCTGCGGCAGCAACTCCAGCGACTTGCGGCCGAGCACGGTGTTGGTCTTGATGGCCGCGGAAGTCTTGTCGCCCAGGATGATCGACTCGTCGAGGGTGAACTTCACCAGCACCTTCGCGCCGTCCAGCTCGACGTCGTCGACCCGGCCCGAGCGCACGCCGGCGACCTGCACCGGGTCGCCGGGCACCAGCCCGCCCGCGTCGGCGAAGTAGGCGGTGTAGAGGGCGCCGCCGCGGATGAACGGCAGCCGGTCGAACTGCAACGCCGAGAGCGCCACCGCTATCGCGACGACGATGCCGACGATGCCGATCGTGACGGCCGGGGATCGCTGCTCGTTCATTCCGGAGCACACCTTCCCGTTTCCTGCCCGCCGGGCATGTTGATGTGCAGCGGCTGTCCGTTCGGCCCGTCGATGATGAAGTTCGTGCTGCACACGTAGAGCGCGAGGAACGAACCGTAGGAACCGATGCGGATCAGCTTCCGGTAGGTCTCCGGCAACCGTTCCAGCACCCACTGGACGGTGTCGGAACCGTCGTCCAGGTTGGTGGCCAGGCGTCCGGTCTGCTCGATGGTGCCGCGCAGATCCGGGCGGGCCTGCGCGAGCAGGTCGGTGAGATCGCCGGTGGCGCCCGCGATCCTGGGCAGCGCGTCGCCGATCGGGTCGCGGTCGGCGGCCAGACCGCTGACCAACCGCTGCAATTCGGTGAGCGTGGTGTCGAACTGCTCGCCGCGCTCGTCGATGGTGGCCAGCACCGCGTTCAGGTTGTCGATGACGCTGCCGATCAGCGCGTCACGCTCGCCGAGCGTCTTGGCGAACGAGCCGCCGCTGTTGAGCAGCGAGACCAGCGTGCCGCCCTGGCCCTGGAAGATCTGCAAGAGCGCGTTGGTCAGATCGTTGACCTGGCCCGGATCCAGGCCGCGCAGCAGCGGTTTGAAGCCGCCGAGCAGCATGTCCAGATCCAGCGCGGGCGCGGTCTTGTCCGTGCCGATGGTGCCGCCCTCGCGCAGTTTGTCGGCCGAGCCCGGCCCGTCGAGGAGTTCCATGTACCGATCGCCGACCAGGTTCTCGTACTTGATCGTCGCGCGGGTGCTGGTCAGCAGCTGGTACTTGCGGTCGACGTCGAACTCGACGTGCGCCAGGTTGTCCTTGCCCACCTTCACCGAGGTGACCGAGCCGACCGGCACGCCCGCGATGCGCACCTTGGCCCCGGGCAGCATGCCCGAGGAGCTGGTGAACACGGCGTGGTACCCGTACTCCCTCGCGAAACGCATCTGGCTGAACACGATGGTCAGTCCGGCGAAGATCAGCGTCATCACCAGGGTGAAGATGGCCAGCTTCACCGTCGTCGCGGTGTTCTTCACGGCGCGCTCACCCCCGGCAGCCCGGCGAACAGCAGCTGGAACACCTTGGGGCCGTTGAATTCGATCTTCATCGACGGCACGTAGGGCGCGCCCTCGCTGGTGTCGGTGACGACGTAGTTCGCGTGGCTGCCCGGCACTCGATCCTCGAGCCCCTCGCAGCGCGGGCCGCCGGTAGCGTTCACCTTCGGCAGGTCCTCCGGGTACTTGTACGGCTCGGCGCCGAACATGAAGTTGGTGTTCATCGTGACGCCGGGCTGCATGCCGCCGAACATCGCGTCGGCGACCGGCATCAGCCGTCCGATCGCGTTGATCATGCAGTTCAGGCCGGGCACGTACTCCTCGAGCAGCGCGGTGGTCGGGCGCAGCAGATCGAGCGCGGTGCCCAGGTTGTTCTCGTTCTCGCGCAGCACCGAGCCCGTCGTGTCGGCGAGGCCGACCACGTTGGCGAGCACGTCGTCGAGGCCCTGCTGTTCGTCGACCAGCGTCTCGCCGGTGGTGACCGCGTTGTCCACGGTTCGCAGCAAATCACCAACGGTGTCGGCGTAGATGTTCGACACGTCGGCGGTGGCCGCGAAATCCTGCTGCAGCGTCGGCAGCGTCGGGTTCATCTCGCGCAGGTAGACGTCGAGGTTCACCAGCAGCTCGCCGAGCGTCTCGCCGCGGCCCTGCAACGCGGTGCCCAGCGCGGAGAGCGTCGCGTTCAGCTTCTCGGGCTCCACCTTGGCGAGCACGTCGGACAGGTGCTGGAAGAGCGTGTTGAACTCGACGGTCACCTTCTCGGCGACGACGGTCGCGCCGGGCTTCAGCGAATTCGACGAAGGCTCTTCCGGCACAACGAAGTTGACGTACTTCGCGCCGAACACGGTGGTCGACCTGATGTCGACGCCCGCGTTGGCGGGCACCAGCTTCAGCATCTCGGGATCGACCGCCAGCTTCAGCCGGGCGCCGTCGGCCTGCTGGGTCACCTCGGCGACCCGGCCGATCTCGACGCCGCGCACCTTCACCTTCGCGTCGGGGTCGAGCACCAGGCCGCTGCGCGGCGCTTCGACCAGCACCTCGGCCGTTTTGGTGAACCCGCCGACGAACATGGTCAGCGCGATCGCGACCACCGCGACCAACACGATCACCATGCCGAGCCCGGCGAGTTTGTACTTGATCTTTTCCATACCGCCCTACCCGGAAAGATGGAAGTTGCCGGAGGTGCCGTAGATGGCCAGCGAGATCAGCAGGGTCACCGTGACCACCGCGACCAGCGAGGCCCGCACCGCGTTGCCGACCGCCACACCCACGCCGACCGGGCCGCCCGCGGCGTAATAGCCGTAGTAGGTGTGGATCATCATGACCGCCAACGCCATGAAGATCGCCTGGGCGAAGGACCAGAGGATGTCGCTCGGGATGAGGAACGTCGAGAAGTAGTGGTCGTAGACGCCCGCCGACTGCCCGTAGATCACCACGGTCGCGAACCGGGCCGCCACGAACGAGGCGATCACGGCCAGCGCGTAGAGCGGCACGATCGCGATCATCCCGGCCAGCACCCTGGTGCCGACCAAGAACGGGATCGGGCGGATCGCCATGGTCTCCAGCGCGTCGATCTCCTCCGAGACCCGCATGGCGCCGAGCTGGGCGGTGGAACCCGCGCCGATGGTGGCGGCAAGGCCGATGCCGGAGATGACCGGAGCGGCGATGCGCACGTTGATGAAAGCGGAGAAGAAGCCGGTCAGCGCCTCGACGCCGATATTGCCCAGCGAGCTGTAGCCCTGCACCGCGATGGTGCCGCCCGCGAACAGCGTCAGGAAGCCGACGATCACCACCGTGCCGCCGATGACGGCGAGCGCGCCGGTGCCCATGCTGATCTCGGCGATCAGCCGGATGGTCTCGGTCCGGTAGTGGATCAGGGCGCGCGGCATCGAGGCCACCGCCTGCGCGTAGAACACGGCGTGCTTGCCCACCGCGTCCAGCGAATCCGACATCCGGCGCACCCGGCGCACCGCGCGGGGGAAGCGGGACTGGATCACGAAGGCCATCGCGTCACCGCACCGTGAACTTGATGCCGACGGCGGTGACCACCACGTTCACCACGAACAGGGCCATGAAGGCGAAGACGACGGTCTGATTCACCGCATCACCGACACTCTTGGGACCGCCTTTGACGTTCAAGCCGAGGTAACAGGCCACCATTCCGGCGATCAGCCCGAACAATCCGGCCTTCACTTCGGAGATGATCAGCTCGGGCAGGTGGGTGAGCAGCGTGATGCCGTTGACGAACGCGCCGGGGTTCACGTCCTGGAGATAAACGGAGAACAAGAAGCCGCCGACGATGCCGATCGTGCACACCAGGCTGTTGAGCAGGAGCGCGACGAACATCGAGGCCAGCACCCTCGGCACCACCAGCCGCTGGACCGGGTCGATGCCCAGGACGCGCATCGCGTCGATCTCTTCCCTGATGGTTCGAGCGCCGAGATCCGCGCAGATCGCGGTGGCGCCCGCGCCCGCCACGATGAGCACGGTGACGATCGGTCCGACCTGGGTGACCGCGCCGAACGCCGCGCCCGCCCCGCTCAGGTCGGCCGCGCCGATCTCGCGCAAGAGAATGTTCAGCGTGAAGCTCACCAGGACGGTGAACGGGATCGCGACCAGCAGGGTCGGCACGATGGACACGCGCGCGATGAACCAGGACTGATCGATGAACTCACGCGCTTGAAAGGGCCTGCGGACGCTCGCGCGGGCGACTTCCGCGGTGAGTTCGAAGAACCCACCGACGGCCCGCAACGGGACAGCAAGGACCTCGTTCATCCGCGATCCTCCTTGCTCAACTGCACGTACTGCTGCATGGCGCGACTCGGCACCATGGCCGCGTCGCCGGATTGATTAGAACATGTTCACATGGTCGTCGTGCGGTTTTCTTCACATTTGAACTGCACGTTTTCTAGATGACGGCCCTCGAATATGAAACGTGTGTCATACGTGGGCGGTGACGCCTTTGTGAGGCGTCACACACCGGTCACCCATGTCTACCAAGTGCCGGACTCATGATCAACAGCTGGACAGTTGATCAGTTACCTCTTCGACGACCGCGGCGCGCGGCCGGCGATCAGCCGAGTTCGGTCAGCGAGGAGGCCGAGAAGGTCTGCCCCGCAGGTCGCTCGGCGAAGTAGCCGGACAGCGTGGCGGCGAGATCGCCGGAGTCCCACGCGTCGCCCGCGGCATCGAAGCGCCGCTCCACGACGGGCGCCGCCATCAGCGCCACCATCGGTCCGTAGACCACGAACAACTGCCCGTTGACCGCGTCGGCCGCGGGCGAGGCGAGATAGGCGACGAGCCGCGCCACGTGATCGGGCGAGAGCGGGTCGGTGCCGGACTCGGGAGCCGCGCTGAACACCGCCTCGGTCATCGCCGTGCGCGCGCGGGGCGCGATCGCGTTGGCTCGCACGCCGTAGCGCGACAGAGCGCGGGCAGCCGAGAGAGTGAGGGCGGTGATGCCCGCCTTGGCCGCGCCGTAGTTGGCCTGCCCCTCCGGACCGAGCAGGCCCGCCTCGGAGGAAGTGTTGATCAGGCGGCCGTAGACCGGCGCGCCCGCCTCCTTAGACTTCGCGCGCCAGTAGGCGGCGGCGTTGCGCGACAAGAGGAAATGGCCGCGCAGGTGGACCGCGAGCACCGCGTCGAAGTCCTCGTCGGACATGTTGAACAGCATCCGGTCGCGGGTGATGCCCGCGTTGTTGACCACGATGTCCACGCTGCCGAACGCCTCGTTCGCGGTGCCGATCAGCGCGTCGGCCGTCGACCGTTCGGCGATGCTGCCCGCGACGAACTCCGCCTTGGCGCCGAGCGCCCGGATCTCGGCGAGGGTCTCGGCGACCGCGTCGGATTCCGCGAGATCGTTGACCACCACCGAGGCGCCGGCGCCCGCCAGTGCGAGCGCCTCGGCCTTGCCGAGTCCCGCGCCCGCGCCGGTCACGATCGCCACACGGCCCGCCAAGCTCAGATCAGTTTCGTTCACCGGGCCGACTTTAGAACGTGTTCCAACCTACTGGCAAGAAACTTTCACTGAAGCTTCAGCGCGGCTTTCGGGCACTGCGCCACCGCATCCTCGACATCGCCGAGACGGTCCTCCGCCACGTCGGCCGTCAGGATGTGCAGCTGGTCCTCGTCATCGAGTTCGAAGACGTCGGGGGCGATTCCCACACAGATTCCGTTCGCCTCGCACAGATCCAGATCGACGCTGACCTTCATGGAAACTCCTTTACTGCGACTCTTATCGAAGCCTACAAGCCCGCACTGCCACGCGCGCCGCCATCGGCCGGATTCCTCGGCAATACTGGAACATGTTTCAGTCGATATGCAATCATCGGGACAAGCGAATCGAAGGACACGAGGTTTTGCCATGCGCATTGCGTACACGCCGCAGCAAGAAGAGCTCCGCGCCGAGTTGCGCGACTACTTCGCGCGGCTGATCACACCGGAGCGCCGGGCCGCGCTGAGCGCGACGACCGGTGAGTACGGGCACGGCAATGTCTACCGCGAGATCGTGCAGGAGATGGGCCGCGACGGCTGGCTGACGCTGGCCTGGCCCAAGGAGTACGGCGGCCAGGACCGGCCGACCATGGACCAGCTGATCTTCACCGACGAAGCCGCCATCGCGGGCGCCCCGGTCCCGTTCCTGACCATCAACTCGGTGGCGCCCACGATCATGCACTACGGCAGCGAGGAACAGAAGAAGTTCTTCCTGCCCAAGATCGCCGCGGGCGAGCTGCACTTCTCCATCGGCTACTCCGAGCCCGGCGCGGGCACCGACCTGGCCAGCCTGCGCACCTCCGCGGTGCGCGACGGCGACGAGTACGTGATCAACGGCCAGAAGATGTGGACCAGCCTGATCGCCTACGCCGACTACGTCTGGCTCGCGGTGCGCACCGACCCGAACGCCAAGAAGCACAAGGGCATCAGCATGCTCATCGTGCCGACCACGGCCGATGGCTTCTCGTGGACGCCGGTGCACACCATGGCGGGCCCCGACACCAGCGCCACTTACTACCAGGACGTGCGCGTTCCGGTCAGCTCGCTGGTCGGCCAGGAGAACGGCGGCTGGGCGCTCATCACCAACCAGCTCAACCACGAGCGCGTCGCGCTCACCTCGGCAGGGCCGCTGACCGTCGCGCTGAACCAGACCCTCGAGTGGGCGCGCAACACCAAGGCGGGCGACGGCTCGCGCGTCATCGATAAGGAATGGGTGCAGCTGAATCTGGCCAAGGTGCACGCCAAGGTCGAGTACCTGAAGCTGCTCAACTGGGAGATCGCCAGCCGCGCCGACGCGGGCGGCGACGCGGCGCCGCGCCCGTGGGACGCCTCGACCTGCAAGGTGTACGGCACCGAGCTGGCCACCGAGGCGTACCGGCTGCTGATGGAGGTTCTCGGCCCGCAGGCCTACCTGCGCCAGGACTCCCCCGGCGCCGAACTGCGCGGCCGCCTGGAGCGCTTCCACCGCGCCGCGCTGATCCTGACCTTCGGCGGCGGCACCAACGAGGTGCAACGCGACATCATCGCCATGACCGCCCTCCGCCAGCCCGCCGCCGCGCGCTGAGCAGAAAGCAGAGAACCACCATGGATTTCACTCCCACCGAAGCTCAGCTCGACCTGGCCCGACTGACCGGCGAGGTGTGCGGCAAGCTCGTCACCGCCGATCGGCTGCGCGCGCTCGACGTGGCGGGCCGGTTCGACGAGCCGCTGTGGAAGTCGCTGGCCGAGACCGGGATTCTGGCCGCGGCGCTGCCGGAGAACGTCGGCGGCAGCGGGCTCGGCGCGCTCGAGCAGACCGCGGTGCTTCGCGAGCTCGGCAAGTCGGTCGCCGCCGTTCCGTACCTCTGGTCGATCGTGGTCGGCGCAGGCGCGCTGGCGCGGTTCGGTTCCGAGAGCCAGCAGGCGCTGGCCGCTCAGGCGGGCGAGGGTTCGGCGATCCTGACCGCGGCGCTGGCCGAGGAGCACAACTACGAACCCGCCAAGCCGACCACCGTCGCCCGGGAGAGCGACGGCGCGTGGCGGCTGACCGGAACCAAGACCACGGTGCCCTACGCCGATCGCGCGGCCCGGATCCTGGTGCCCGCCACGGTTTCCGGCGTGCCCGCGGTCTTCCTCGTCGATCCCGCCGACGCGTCGGTGTCGGTCACCGCCCAGCAGGTGGTTGATCTCAGCGCGGAGTTCGGCGTCGAATTCACCGACACCCCTGCCGAATTGGTCGGCACCGTGGACGGCGGCGCGGAGCTGCTCGACTGGATCCTCACCCGCGCCTGGCTCGGACTCAGCGCCCAGCAGTTGGGCACCGTCGAGAAGGCGCTGGAACTCGTCGCCGATTACGCGCGCGAACGCGAGCAGTTCGGCAAGGCCGTCGGCAGCTTCCAGGCGGTCGCGCAGCGCCTGGCCGACGCCTACATCGACGTGCAGGGCTTGCGCCTCGCGGTCACCCAGGCGGCATGGCGGCTCGCCGAAGACCTGCCCGCCGCCGAGGCCGTGCACACGGCCAAGTTCTGGGCCGCCGACGCGGGCCACCGCGTCGCCCACACCGTCGTCCACGTGCACGGCGGCGTCGGCATCGACCGCGACCACATCGTGCACAACTACTTCACCGCCGCCAAACACAACGAGTTCGCCCTCGGCGCAGCCACCGACCACCTCCGCGCCCTCGGCGCCCTCCTCGCCACCCCATCCTGAACCCCAGCGGCACAACCGCCCCCACACATCGGCCCGTCGGCACAACCGACGGGCCGATCGCCGTTGGGGGCCTGCGAACTAGCTTCCGCCACCGTTCGATGGCTGGGCGGGGGGTGGGGTGGAGGTCAGGTAGCGCTGGAGGGTGGGGGCGATGTCGGCGATGAGTTGGGGTGGGGTCATGGCGACGACCGGGGGGAGCCGGAGGACGTAGCGGCACAGGGCCAAGCCGAGGAGTTGGGTGACGACGAGGCCGCTGCGACGGGGGGCGTCGGCCGGGTCGCCGAAGCGGAGGACCGCGGGGAGCACCTGCTCGGCGAAGACCTGACGGAAGCGGTCGGAGACGGCGTCGTCGGTGATGGACGAGCGCAGCAGGATCAGCAGGACGGTGTTCTGCTGATCCTCCCAGATCGCGAGGAAGCGGCGGATCAGCAACTCGCCCAACGTGTCCGGCTCGGCGGCGGCCAGATCGGGCAGTTCGAGATCGATGTCGACGGCCGCCGCGAACAGGCCGTCCTTGCTGCCGAAATAGCGCATCACCATGGACGGATCGATGGCGGCGTCGGCGGCGATGGCCCGGATCGTGGCTCTGCGGAATCCCTCGGCGGCGAAACGCGCCCGTGCCGCCTCGAGAATCGCGGCGCGGGTCGCGTCGGAGCGGCGGGCGGGTGGCTGATCAGACAACTCTGTCATGCCAACAATTGTAGGCCAACAACTGTTGACTTCTGGACTCGCGGGGCCCTATCGTTATGCCAACAAGCGTTGGCCTACAGTTGTTGACATAGGAGCCAGACATGACCGCCACCCCGCTCCCCACCACCACCTCGGTACTCGTCGTCGGTGCCGGACCCGCCGGACTCACCGCCGCCATCACCCTCTTGGACGCGGGCGTCGACGTGGTCGTCCTGGATCGACTCAGCGAGGGCGCCAACACTTCTCGCGCGGCCGTGGTGCACGCGCGCACCCTCGAGGTACTCGCCGAACTCGGTATCGCCGACGAACTGATCCTGCGGGGCATCCAGGTTCCGCGCTTCACCGTGCACGACGGCGCGCGCACTCTAGCGACCATCGAGTTCGGCAACCTCCCGACCCCGTACCCGTACACCCTGATGACCCCGCAGGACACCACCGAAGCGGTGCTGCTCGAGCGTCTGCACAAGGCGGGCGGACAAGTGCGCCGGCCGTACGTGGTCACCCGCGTCGTGAACGAAAAGGACGGGGTCACCGTCGAATACACCGATGCCGCGGGCGTCGCGGGTGCCATTCGCGCCGATTACGTCATCGGCGCCGACGGCATGCACAGCACCGTGCGCGAGCAAGCGGGGATCGGCTTCACCGGCGACACCTACCCCGCCTCGTTCGTCCTCGCCGACGTGCGGATGGCCTGGCCGATCGCCAGAGACGAAGTAGCGCTGCACCTTTCGCCGGAGGGCGTGACCGTCGTGGCGCCGCTGCCCGACACCGCGGAACCCGACCGCTACCGGGTGGTCGCCACACTGGACGAGGCGCCCGAGCATCCCACCGTCGACGACATTCAGGCGATCCTGGACGCGCGCGGCCCCGGCGGCGACATTCGCGTGCGGGAAGTGCTGTGGTCGTCGCGATTCCGTGTGCACCACCGGGTGGCCGACCGTTACCGCGCGGGTCGGATCCTGCTGGTCGGCGACGCCGCGCACGTGCACAGCCCGGCGGGCGGTCAGGGCATGAACACCGGCATCCAGGACGCGGCCGCCCTCGGCCCGCTGCTGGCGCGGGTGCTGGCGGGCGAGCCGCAGACCCTCTTGGACGAGTACGAAGCCACCCGCCGCCCTGTCGCCGTGGGGGTGGTGGCGTTCACCGACCGCATGACGAAGATGGCCACCCTCCGTCCCCGCGTCGCGCGGCTCGCGCGCAACACCGTGCTCTCGGTGCTGACCCGAATCCCCGCGGTCCGCAGCCGCCTCGCCTTCCGCTTGGCCGAGCTGACGACCCGCTGATCGAAAGCAAGAAGGGCCGCCGCGATCTACGCGGCGGCCCTTCCGTTCTGCCGATTACTTGGCGCCGGCCTCGGCGTGCTCGTCCGCCGGACGCGCCTCGGTTTGCGCCTTGGCCCACCGGTAGTCCGGCTTACCCGCGGGGGAACGCTTGATCTCCTCGACGTACCAGAGGCTGCGCGGGAGTTTGTAGGGTGCGATCTCCTGAGTCAGCACCGGCCGCAACTCCTCGAGGGTGGGGCGGTTGTCGCCGCGACACTGGACGACCGCGACGACGCGCTGGCCCCAGCGATCGTCGTCGACGCCGACCACCAGGGCGTCGAAGATCTCGGGGTGCGACTTGAGCGCGCCCTCGACCTCTTCGGGGAAGATCTTCTCGCCGCCGCTGTTGATGCTGACCGAACCGCGGCCGAGCATCGTGACGGTGCCGTCCTCCTCGACCCGCGCGTAGTCGCCGGGGATCGAGTAGCGAATCCCGTTGAACTCTTTGAAGGTCGCGGCGGTCTTGGCCTCGTCCTTGTAGTAGCCGAGCGGAATGTGGCCCTTGCGCGCGAGGATGCCGATCTGGCCGGACCCGGGAACCACCGGATTGCCCGCCTCGTCGAGCACCTCGGTGGAGGCGTCGATCTTGACCCGCGGTCCGCCCGTGTGGGCCTCGCCCTTCGTGACCATGCTGAGCCCGCCGAACCCGGTCTCGGAGGACCCGATCGAGTCGGTGATCATCCGGTTCGGCAGCAGATCGAGCAGCTTCTCCTTGATGGCGGGCGAGAAGAGCGCCGCGCTGCTGGCGATCGCGAAGAGCGTCGAAAGGTCGTACGGCTTACCGGTTTCCGGGTTGCCCTCGATCAGCGCGTCCAGCATCGGCCGGGCCATCGCGTCGCCGGTGATGAAGATGAGGTTGATGCCGTGCCGGTCGATGTGCTGCCACACACCGTGTCCGGTGAACTCCGGGATCATCACGGTCTTGCCGCCGCCGAACAGGCTCTGGAAGGTGGCCCACTGGGAGCCGCCGTGGATCATCGGCGGAATCGGGAACCGGGTCATCGGCGGGTTGGCCGCGCCGAGCTTGGCGAGATCCCATTCGTCGGCGACGTATTCACCGGTGAGGAAGTTGATGCCGCCGCCGAGCACGCGCCACACGTCCTCCTGCCGCCACATCACGCCCTTGGGCATGCCGGTGGTGCCGCCGGTGTAGAGCATGTACAGGTCGTCGGGCGAACGTTCGCCGAAGTCGCGCGCGGCGGAGGACTGCGCGAGGGCCGCCTCGTATTCGACCGAATCGGCTGCGGTGGGGATCGTGCCGGTCGTATCGTCGTCCACGACGATGACGGTGCGCAGCTTCTCGATCGCAGGCCGGACCGCGGCCACCTTGTCGCTGTAGCGGCGCTCGTGAATCAGCGCGACCATGTCCGAATTGTCGAAGATGTATTGCAACTCGTTCTCGACGTATCGGTAGTTCACGTTGATCATCACGGCGCGGGCTTTGAACACCGCGACCATGGCCTCGACGGCCTCGATGGTGTTGCGCGAGTAGATGCCCACCTTGTCGCCCGGCTGAACACCGTGTTCCAGCAGGTAGTGGGCCAATTTGTTGGCGCGCTCCTCCAGCTGGGCATAGGTCACCTCACGGCCGTCGTCGGCCAGCGCGACGCGATCGGGCATGAGGTCGATGGCATGTTCGACGAGGTCGGCTATGTTGTGGCTCACACGCTAAAAATAGAACGTGTTACTGTTCTTGACAAGGCTCGAAAGTCAGGAGAATCAGCAATGCCGCACTGCCTCGTCGAGAAGCGCGACCACGTTCTCATCGTCACCATGAACCGGCCCGAGGCCCGCAACGCGCTGTCGGCCGAAATGATGGCGATCATGCGCGACGCCTGGGACCAGGTGGACAGCGATCCGGATATCCGGGTGGCGATCCTGACCGGCGCGGGCGGCGCGTTCTGCGCGGGCGCGGACCTCAAGGCGATGACCGCCCAGCACCCCGGCGATTCGTTCAAGGGCGGCGGCTGGGACCTGTCCAAGATCGAGGCGCTGCTCAAGGGCCGCAGGCTTACCAAGCCGCTGATCGCGGCGGTCGAGGGCCCGGCCATCGCGGGCGGCACCGAGATTCTGCAGGGCACCGACATCCGCGTGGCAGGCGAGAGCGCGAAGTTCGGTGTGTCCGAGGCGCGTTGGGGCCTCTTCCCGCTCGGCGGCTCCGCGGTGCGCCTGGTGCGCCAGATCCCCTACACCGTCGCGGCCGACATCCTGCTCACCGGCAGGCACGTCACCGCGGCGGAGGCCAAGGAGATCGGCCTGATCGGGCACGTCGTCCCGGACGGCACCGCGCTCGACAAGGCGCTCGAACTGGCCGATCTGATCGCGGCCAACGGTCCGCTCGCGGTGCAGGCGATTCTGCGCACTATCCGCGACACCGAGGGCATGCACGAGGAAGAGGCCTTCAAGATCGACGCCGAACTCGGGACCGAGGTCTTCAAGTCGGCGGACGCCAAGGAGGGCCCGAAGGCTTTCGCGGAGAAGCGCAAGCCCACTTTCACCGGCAACTGAGCGCCGGATACGGCTCGGCCCCCGGCGCGTTCGCGTTCGGGGGCCGCGTTGTCTTCGGGCGTCAGTTGGCGCCGGGGTAGTCCATCCAGAACGGCTCCCACTGGTGGCCGTCGGGGTCGATGAAGGTGCGGCCGTGCATGCCGACCTGGGCCTCCTGGGCGCGCTTCTCCTCGTTGACCTCCTCGGTCGCGCCCGCGGCGACGGCGGCGTCGGTCAGCTGGTCGACCTCCTGCGCGCTGGACAGCGACAGCGCGTACGCGGCGGCCGTGGCCGAGACGGTGTCGGCGATCGGGCGCTTGCTGAAGGTGGTGAAGTATTCCCTGGTCAGCAGCATCAGGCAGATGTTGTCGTCGACGACGATGCACGAGGCGTTCTCGTCGGTGAAGTCCTGGTTGACCTTCCAGCCCAGTGCCTCGTAGAAGGCCTTCGACCGGTCCAGATCGGTGACCGGAAGGTTGATGAAGATCATCTTGCTGCTCATGTTCTCGTCCTCTCGGGGCGCGTCGGCGTGTTCACAGGTAGAGACGGACCCGGCCGCGAGAACTAATCGCTGCGGCCGCGTGTGACTACGGTCACCCCGTTTCCGGCCGATCTTGGTCCAGGTGCCGGCCGGTTTTCGGGCCTGTTTTGTGTCGGTGGGCTGTGGCATGGTGGCACCCATGAGCGAACCGTCCACCTCGTCCACCACCCTCTCCCCCGACGTTCTCGCGTCGTTCGAGGGTCACCGGCGGGAGCTGTGCGCCTACGCGTACCGCATGCTCGGCTCGTCCTTCGAGGCCGAGGACGCGGTGCAGGAGACCTTCACGAGGGCGTGGAAGTCCTACGGCTCCTTCGAGGGCCGGGCCAGCCTGCGATCCTGGCTGTACCGCATCGCCACCAACGTCTGCCTTGACATGCTCGACGGTCCCCAGCGGCGAGCCAGGCCGATGGACCTCTCCGGCCCCGGCACGCCGGATTCGCCGCTACCCCCGCCGCAGCCCGACTACGTCTGGATCGAGCCGATCCCGAATGCCCTTGCCTTCGGGGCGGATCC
Source organism: Nocardia bhagyanarayanae (assembly GCF_006716565.1). Taxonomy (NCBI): domain Bacteria; kingdom Bacillati; phylum Actinomycetota; class Actinomycetes; order Mycobacteriales; family Nocardiaceae; genus Nocardia; species Nocardia bhagyanarayanae. The sequence continues at coordinate 828,932 of NZ_VFPG01000001.1, forward strand.
GGCCGAACACGCCGCCACCAAGGACACCCTGCGCCTGGCTTTCGTCGCGGCATGTCAGCATCTGCCCGCGACCCAGCGCGCCATCCTGATCATGCGCGAGGTGCTGCGCTTCTCGGCGAGCGAGACCGCCGAGGCGCTGACCATGTCGCCCGCCTCTGTGAACAGCGCCCTGCAGCGCGCCCGCGCCACCATGTCCAAGGTGCAGCCCACCAGCACCGACGGCTACGACGATTCCGACGACGATCAGCGCAAACTCGTCGACGACTTCGTCGCCGCTTTCGAGGCCTACGACATGGACGCGCTGACCACACTCCTGAAAGCCGATGTGGCACTGTCCATGCCGCCCTTCGACCTGTGGATTTCCGGCCCGGAGAACGTCGCCGAGTTCATGCTCGGCACCGGCAGCGCTTGCGCGGGCTCGCGGATGGTGCGGCTGGAGGGGGCGAACGGTCTGCCCGCGTTCGGACATTACAAGCCGAGCGAGGAGCCGGGGGTGTTCGTGCCGTGGTCGATCACGGTGCTGGAGCTGGATGGGGAGACCATTTCTGGGCTGAACTTCTTTTTGGATACGGAGCGGTTGTTCCCGTTGTTCGGGTTGCCGATGGAGTTGCGCGACTAGTCGGGCGGGCGTTTGGTCGCGATCGGAGGGTGCGGCGGTCGGGCGGGTTCCTGCCGGGGCGAAAGGTTGGGGTCGGTGGTCCGGTTGGGTCACGTAATCCCGGGTCGACTTGTCCAAATAGTTTGCCTACCAGTGTTTTCCTCGAACAGTGCTGGGCGCGTTGGGTGCCGTACCCGGCTTACCTCCCGCAGTTGGTGGGCGTAGGTGCGGCTTCCGGCGTGGTCATCTGGCTGTGGTTGCGTCTAGAGAGGGCAGCCGGAGGAGTTGGTGGGGTGGGCTGCGGTGTGTGTGGGTGGGTCGGCGTGCGTAGCGCGTGCACTCTCCGCGCAGGCTCCGGTGGCGCGGGGCGGTGGCGGCGGGGGGCTGCCCTAGGTGGCGGTAGCGCGTACAGGGCGGGCGGTGGCGGGCCCGGATCCGGCGGTGGCGCGCTCCGGGGCGGGTGCTGGGGAGCCGGGGAAATCGACGGTAGTCAAATGGTTGCTATTTGATCTTCGAAAGCCACCATTTGACTACCGTCGAAACCATTTCACTATCGACGGTAGTCAAATGGTGGTTGGGCCCTTGACAGGCTGAGAGCTCTCTTCCCGTTTGCGCACTCTCTAGACGCAACCAGAGCCGGTCGACCACGCCGGAAGCCGAACCCCGCGCACCTGACTGCGGGAGGTAAGTCGGGTACGGCAGACGACGTGCCCAGCACTGCTCAGAGGCAAACCTGGGTAGGCAGACATCCTGGGAACCCGCAACATTGGGATGAAACCCTGGTAGGCAGACATCCTGGGAACCCACAACATTGGGATGAAACCCTGGTAGGCAGACGCCCTGGGAACCCACAACATTGGGATGAAACCCTGGTAGGCAGACCATCCAGGCACCTGCAACATTGGGATAAACCCTGGATAGGCAGAACATCCTGGGAACTCACAACATTGAGATAAAACCCTGGTAGGCAGACCATCCGGGCACCTACAACATCGGGATGAAACCTAGGTAGGCAAACCCTCTTGGCCACCCGCAACATTGGGAACCGTCAACCAACCCAACCCTCGCGCTCAACCGAGCCGGTAGGCACCCCCTCGCACCACCCCTACGACGCCGCCACGTACCTCTCCCGCAACTTCCGCTTGTACAACTTCCCATTCGGATCCCGCGGAAGCTCCGCCAGGTAATCAACCGACCGCGGCATCTTGTACTTGGCCAATTGCGTTGCCGCGAAACCAAGCAACTCAGCGGTGAGCTCCGCACCGGCCTCCACCCCATCCGCGGGCTGAACCACCGCCTTCACCTCCTGCCCCCAATCGGGATGCGGGATACCGAAGACAGCCACGTCGGCGACCTTCGGATGCGTGACGAGCACACTCTCGATTTCGGCCGGATAGATGTTCACCCCGCCGGAAAGAATCAGATCCGAGCGCCGGTCGCAGAGGTAGAGGTAGCCGTCCTCGTCGAGGTAGCCGATGTCGCCGACGGTGAACAGGTCGCCGACGCGCGCGTCCTCGGTCTTGGCCTTGTCGTGGTGGTATTCGAAGCTGGAGGCGCCCATCTTCATGTACACCAAACCGGTTTCGCCCGCGGCGACCTCGCTGCCGTCCTCCTCGCTGAGCACCTTGATCACCGACCACGGCCACGCCTTGCCGACCGAGCCGGGCTTGCGCAGCCAGTCGGCGCCGTTGATCACCGTGCCGCCGCCCTCGGTCGCGGCGTAGTACTCGGTGACCGTCGGTCCCCACCACTCGAGCATCTGGCGCTTGGTCTCCCGCGGGCACGGCGCCGCGCCGTGCACCATGCTGCGCAGCGAGGTGACGTCGTACTTCGCGCGCACTTCCGCGGGCAGCGCGAGCAACCGGTGGAACTGAGTGGGCACCATGTGGCTGTGGGTGACCCGGTACTTGTCGATCAGGCGCAGCATCTCCTCGGGTTCCCACTTGTCCATGAGAACGAGGGTGTGCCCCAACTGGATCGAGATGGTCGCGAAGTTCAGCACCGCGGTGTGGTACAGCGGTGAACCGCAAATGTGCACGTGATCGTCGTAGGGCGCCAGCTCGAACAAGCCGAAGAAGGCGGTGGTGTGCGGCGGGATGGCGTCGGGGTCGGCGCCGGTGAGCGGACGGCGAACTCCCTTGGGCCGCCCCGTGGTTCCCGAGGTGTAGAGCATCGGCGCGCCGGTGCTGCGCTCGGACGGACGACCGGTGTCGGCCGCCCCGAGCCAGGCCACCGACTTGAAGCCGTCGATCTCGCCGACCGAAAAGCGCGCGGACGCAGGCAAACCGGCCTCGTCGGCGGCCGCCTTGGCCGCGGCGGCGAACCGGTCGCTCGCGATGAACGCCTTGGCCTCGCTGTCCTGGAGGATGTAGGCCACCTCGGGACCGGTGAGGTGCCAGTTCACCGCAACGATGTACAGGCCGGACTGGTAGGCCGCGAAGTAGGCGGCGACCGCCTCGACGCAGTTGTGCACCATGCTCACCAGCACGTCGCCGGTCCGCAGGCCGAGGGCGCGCAGCCCGTTGGCGTAGCGGTTGGCGAGCGTGGCCAGTTCACGATAGGTCACCTCCCGGCCCGAGGGATCGACCATGGCGATCCGATCGGGTTCGGCGTTCGCGATGTTCCACAGACCGAGAATTTGCACTGACTCCTGCGCCGTCACCCCATTGAATCTAGAACGCGTTCTACTGATCGACAAGGGGTGCGAGCCGGTGCAATTGCGCCACGTCCGGAACCGACACCAGCATCATGGTGACGCCTGCGGCCTCCCAGACCTTCAATTGCTTACGCACATGCTCCTCGTCGCCGATGATGGCGGTGTCCAGGATCAGCTCGTCCGGGACGACGGCCGCCGCCTCGGCCTTCTTGCCCGCCTGGAACAGCCTGCCGATCTCGTCGACCTCGCGGTCGTAGCCCATCCGGCGATAGACCTGCGCGTGGAAATTCAGCTCCGGCGCGCCCATGCCGCCGATGTAGAGCGCCATGATCCAGCGCATCCGCTCCAACTCTGCGGCGGGGTCGTCGGTGATCACCACCTGGCAGCTCGCCGCGATCTCGAAGTCCTCGCGCGACCGGCGAGCGCCCGCCCTGGCAAATCCCTCGTCGAGCCAGTCGTTGTACATGTTCGCCAGGCGCGGCGCGTAGTAGATCGCCAGCCAGCCGTCGGCGATCTCGGCGGTGAGCGCCACGTTCTTCGGGCCCTCCGCGCCGAGCCAGATCGGCAAATCCGCACGTAGCGGGTGCACGATCGGCTTGAGCGGCTTACCGAGCCCGATCGAACCCGGCCCGGTGTACGGCAGCGGGTAGTGCGGGCCGTCGCTGGTCACCGGCGCCTCCCGCGCGAGGACGCGGCGGATGATGCCGACGTACTCGCGGGTGCGCTGCAAGGGTTTGGCGAACGGCTGCCCGTACCACCCCTCCACCACCTGCGGACCGGAAACCCCGAGCCCGAGGATCGCCCGACCGCCGCTGAGGTGGTCGAGGGTCAGCGCGTGCATCGCGGTCGCGGCGGGCGTGCGCGCCGACATCTGCACCACCGAGGTGCCGAGCCGCACCCGCTCGGTGGACGAACCCCACCAGGTGAGCGGACCGAAGGCGTCCGAGCCCCACGACTCCGCGGCGAACACGGCGTCGAAGCCCGCTTTCTCGGCCGCGACGACCAACTCCCCGGCGTTCTGCGGCGGCTGCGCCATCCAATATCCGAGTTGCAATCCGAACTTCATGATCGTCCCTTTCCGAGCCACGTCCCTTGCCACCAGAATAAGAACCTGTTCTACTCGATAGCGTGACCAAGGGGAATACCGCGTCCGGCGTATTCACGGGTGGGGGCCCGACGGGATGAGCACCGCCGCGAGCTGGGCGGGACGAACCCGCCCTGGCGCGCGGCGCGACGACGGCCGCCGGAACAGCGGCGGGTGATGAACAGCTGAGAGAGGGTCGGAATTGGACACCAGCACGGCACCCGATGTGCTGAGCGCCCCACTGCGGGCGCGATTCGACTACACACGGTCGGTGGGACCGACCATCGGCCGATTCCTGACCGGTCTGCGGAGCCGCAAGGTGGTCGGCGTGCGCGGGACGGACGGCCGGGTCCTGGTGCCGCCGCCCGAATACGACCCGGTCACCAGCCTGCCGCTGACGGATTTCGTCGACGTCGCCGACACCGGCGTGGTCGCCTCCTGGACCTGGGTGCACGAGCCGCTCCCCGGCCAGCCCTTCGACCGGCCCTTCGCCTGGGCGCTGATCCAGCTGGACGGCGCGGACACCAGCATGCTGCACGCCGTCGATGTCGCCGCGCCGGACCAGATTCGGACCGGCATGCGGGTGCGCGCGCGGTGGGCCGAGCAGACCGAGGGCACCATCAAGGACATCGTCTGCTTCGAGCCGGGCGAGCAGTCCGCCGCCGAGCCCGCCGCCGAGAGCGGCGAGCCGGTCACGATGATCGTGACGCCGGTCGACCTGTCCTACAAGCACACCGCTTCCCCGCAGGAAACCGTCTACCTGCGCGGACTCGCCGAAGGCAAGTTGATCGGCGCGCGCACCGACGCCCAGGGCAAGGTGTACTTCCCACCGCGCGGGGCCAACCCGACCGACGGTAGGCCGACCGACGACTTCATCGAGCTGTCCGATCACGGCACGATCACCACCTTCTGCATCGTGAACGTCCCGTTCCTCGGGCAGCGCATCAAACCGCCGTACGTCGCGGCCTACGTGCTGCTGGACGGCGCCGACATCCCGGTCCTGCACCTCGTACTCGGTTGTGACGCAAGCGAAGTACGGATGGGCATGCGCGTGAAGGCGGTGTGGAAGCCGCGCGAGGAGTGGGGTCACGGTCTGGAGAACGTCGACCACTTCGAGCCGAGCGGCGAGCCGGACGCCGACTACGAGACCTACAAGCACCACCTGTGAGAGGCGCTTACGTTGACTGACAACGCCACCGACATCGCGGTCGTGGGCTTCGCCCACGCGCCGCACGTGCCGGAGACCTTCGGCACCACCAACGGTGTCGAGATGCTGGTGCCCTGCTTCCAGCAGCTCTACGCCGACCTCGGCATCACCAAGTCCGACATCGACTTCTGGTGCTCGGGCTCCTCCGATTACCTTGCCGGACGCGCCTTCTCGTTCATCTCGGCGGTGGACGCCATCGGCGCCGTGCCCCCGATCAACGAGTCGCACGTCGAGATGGACGCCGCGTGGGCGCTGTACGAGGCGTTCGTGAAACTGAAGTCCGGGCAGGCCCGCACCGCGCTGGTCTACGGCTTCGGCAAGTCCTCGGCGGGCACGCTGCGCCAGGTGCTCACCATGCAGCTCGACCCGTACCTCGTCGCTCCCCTGTGGCCGGACGCGCTGTCCATCGCGGGCCTCCAGGCTCGGGCCGGTCTGGACGCGGGCCGCTGGACCGAGCGCGACATGGCCGCGGTCGCGGCGGGCGGTTCCGGTGACGTCGAAAGCCTGCTCGCCACACCGTATGTGGCCGATCCACTGCGCGCGCACGACTGCGCGCCGATCACCGACGGCGCGGCCGCCATCGTGCTCGCGGTCGGCGACCGCGCCCGCGAACTGTGTGAGCGCCCCGCCTGGATCACCGGCATGGCTCACCGCATCGACACCCCCGTGCTCGGCGCCCGCGACCTCACCGTCTCCCCCTCGACTTCGGCTGCCGCGCAGGCGGTTACCGGCGGCGACCTGAGCGGCTTCGATATCGCCGAACTGCACGCGCAGTTCAGCCACCAGCAGCTGATCCTCACCGAGGCAATCGGATTGAAGCCGGAGACCACGGTGAATCCGTCGGGCGGTGCGCTGGCCGCCAACCCGATGTTCGCGGCGGGACTGGAGCGCATCGGCTTCGCGGCCGAAGCCATCATGGCCGGCAACGCCAACCGCGCGCTCGCCCACGCCACCAGCGGCCCCGCGCTACAGCAGAATCTTGTGACCGTTTTGGAGGCGCACGCATGAGTGTCCCGGCCGCGGTGCTCGGCACCGGACAGACCCATCACGTGACGAAACGAACCGACGTGTCGATGGCGGGCATGTGCCGCGAGGCAATCGATCGCGCACTCGCCGATGCCGGGCTCACCATCGCCGATATCGACGCGGTCGTGGTCGGCAAGGCGCCGGACCTGTTCGAAGGCGTCATGATGCCCGAACTGCACATGGCCGACGCGCTCGGCGCGACCGGGAAGCCGCTGCTGCGCGTGCACACCGCCGGCTCGGTCGGCGGTTCCACCGGTGTGGTGGCCGCCAACCTGGTGCAGGCGGGCGTGCACAAGCGGGTGCTCGCGGTGGCGTGGGAGAAGCAGTCGGAGTCGAATGCCATGTGGGCGTTGTCGATTCCGGTGCCGTTCACCATGCCGGTCGGCGCGGGCGCGGGCGGCTATTTCGCGCCGCACGTACGTTCCTACATCCGCAGGTCGAACGCGCCGACCCACATCGGCGCGATGGTCGCGGTGAAGGACCGGCGCAACGGCGCCAAGAACCCGCTGGCCCACCTCCAGCAGGCCGACATCACGCTGGAATCGGTCCTCGCCTCGCAGATGCTGTGGGATCCGATCCGCTTCGACGAGACCTGCCCGTCCTCGGACGGCGCCTGCGCGATCGTCATCGGCGACGCGGAGGCGGCCGCGGCGGTCGAGGCCGAAGGCAAGAAGGTCGCCTGGGTGCACGGCACTGCGATGCGCACCGAGCCGACCACCTACGCCGGGCGCGACCAGGTCAACCCGCAGGCGGGCCGGGACGCGGCCGCCGCGCTCTGGAAGGCGGCGGGCATCACCGATCCGCTCGAGGAGATCGACGCGGCCGAGATCTACGTGCCGTTCTCTTGGTTCGAGCCGATGTGGCTGGAGAACCTCGGCTTCGCGGCCCCGGGTGACGGCTGGAAACTCACCGAGAAGGGCGAGACCGAGATCGGCGGACGCATCCCGGTCAACCCGTCGGGCGGCGTGCTCTCCTCCAATCCGATCGGCGCGTCCGGGCTCATCCGGTTCGCGGAAGCCGCCAAGCAGGTGATGGAACGGGCGGGCGACTACCAGGTCGACGGCGCGCGCAAGGCCATGGGTCACGCGTACGGCGGTGGGTCGCAATACTTCTCGATGTGGGTTGTGGGTTCGGAGAAGCCGGAATGACCACTACGACGGAGCACCCCGCCCGCCTCGCCGGACTCGCGTCCCAAGCCGCCGTACGGGCACGGGACAAGGACGCGTGGCTGGATCTCTTCGCGACCGACGGCATCGTCGAAGACCCCATCGGCCCTTCGGGTTTCGATCCGGAGGGCAAGGGGCATCGCGGGCGCGACGCCATCGCGGCGTTCTGGGACAAGGCGATCGCGCAGACCGAATCGATCGAGTTCCTTTTCGACGATTCCTTCGCCTGCGGCAAGGAGGTGGCCTTCACCGGCACCATCCGCACCCGCATCGGCGGGCACGAGATCGACGCCGAGGGCGTGTTCACCTACAAGGTCGACGACGCGGGCAAGATCGCCGCTCTGCGCGCGTTCTGGGAGGTCGACCGGGCCGTGAAGACCACCCGGCGCGTCGACTGAGACCTGCTGCCCGCTCCACTCTCGGGCAGCACACAAAAGGCCCTCGAACCGGCTGGGTACCCGGTTCGAGGGCCTTTCTCGTCCGTCAGTGCGCGACGGGGCAGCCGCCCGTCTTGTAGTCGACCTGGAATTCCTTGATCCCGTTCAGCCAGCCGGAGCGCAGCCGCTTCGGATCGCCGAGCTTGGTGATGTCGGGCAGATGGTCGGCGATGGCGTTGAAGATCAGGTCGATCTCCAGGCGGGCCAGGTTCGCGCCGATGCAGAAGTGCGCGCCGGTGCCGCCGAAGGACAGGTGCTGATTGTCCTGGCGGGTGATGTCGAACTTCAGCGGGTTCTCGAAGACGTCCTCGTCGAAGTTGGCCGAACGGTACAGCATCACCAGCCGCTGGCCCTTCTTGATCTGCACGCCGCCGAGTTCGGTGTCCTCCAGGGCGGTGCGCTGGAAGGAGGTGATCGGGCTGGCCCACCGGATGATCTCGTCGGCGGCGGTCGCCGGGCGCTCCTTCTTGAACAGCTCCCACTGATCGGGGTGGTCCAGGAAGGCCATCATGCCCTGGGTGATCGCGTTGCGGGTGGTCTCGTTGCCCGCGACGGCCAACAGGATGACGAAGAAGCCGAACTCCTCCTCGCTGAGCTTGTCGCCGTCGATGTCTGCCTCGATCAGCGTGGTGACGATGTCGTCGGCGGGACACGCTTTGCGCGCGACGGCCATTTGATAGGCGTAGCCGAGGACCTCGGCGGAGGCGGCCACCGGGTCGGCGTCGTTGTCCGGGTCGTCGTAGCCCGTCATCTGGTTCGACCAGGCGAACACCTTCATCCGGTCTTCCTGCGGCACACCGATCAGCTCGGCGATCGCCTGCAGCGGCAGCTCGCACGCGACCTGGGTGACGAAGTCGCCCGCCCCCGACGCGGCCGCCCTCTTCACGATGTCCTCGGCCCGCGCCGAGAGCTCGGCGCGCAGGCCGTTGATGGCGCGCGGGGTGAAGCCGCGCGAGATGATCTTGCGGAGCTTGGTGTGCTCGGGCGCGTCCATGTTGAGCAGGACGATGCGCTGGAGCTCGATCTGCTCGCGGGTGATGTCGTCGTTGAAGCGCGGGATCGCGGTGTTCTGGAAGCTGGAGAACACATCGCTGCGCCGCGAGACCTCCTTGATGTCGGCGTGCTTGCTCACGACCCAGAAGCCGTCGTCTTGGAAGCCACCGGTCTCGGGCGACTGCGGGTTCCACCAGATCGGCGCGGTCCTGCGCAGCTCGGCGAACTCTTCGACCGGAATTCGCTCGGCGTAGATGTCCGGGTCCGTGACGTCGAACCCTTCCGGCAGATTCGGGCGGGCATTCCGAGTCTCAACCACCAGATGTCTCCTTCGACAAACTGAAACACGTTCTACAATCAATTGCAGCACAGCCGGAAGGACTAGTAAATAAGCGTGGCCGATCCGGCTGGCACACGTTTCAGTTCTGTCCCCTAGTGGAAGGTTCAAAGATGGGCACACCCGTCATCGTCGAGGCCGCTCGCACCCCAATCGGCAAGCGCGGCGGCTGGCTTTCCGGTCTGCACGCCGCCGAACTCCTCGGCCTGACCCAGCGCGGACTGCTCGAGCGCGCCCACCTGGACCCGGCCCAGGTGGAACAGGTGATCGGCGGCTGCGTCACCCAGGCGGGCGAGCAGTCCAACAACGTCACCCGGGTCGCGTGGCTGCACGCCGGACTGCCGTGGCAGACGGGCGCGACCACGATCGACGCGCAGTGCGGTTCGGCCCAGCAGGCCAATCACCTGGTCGCCGGCCTCATCGCCGCCGGCGCGATCGACATCGGCATGGCATGCGGCGTCGAGGCCATGAGCCGAGTTCCGTTGGGCGCCAATGTCGGCGAGCACGCGGGCCCGCGCAGGCCCGCGTCATGGAATATCGACCTGCCCAACCAGTTCGAGGCCGCGGAGCGTATTGCCAAGCGGCGCGGCATCACTCGCGACGATGTGGACGCGTTCGGCGCGCGCTCGCAGCGGCTGGCCGCGCAGGCGTGGGCCGAGGGACGCTTCGACCGCGAGGTGCTGCCGATCACCGCGCCCGTGGTGGACAAGGAAGGGAACCTCACCGGCGAGAAGCTGGACGTCACGCGAGACCAGGGTCTGCGCGAGACGACGGTGGAGGGTCTCGCCAAGCTGAAGCCCGTGCTGGAAGGCGGCGTTCACACGGCGGGCAGTTCGTCGCAGATCTCCGACGGCGCGGCCGCCGTTCTCCTGATGGACGAAAAGGCCGCGCAGCGAGCGGGATTGCGGCCGCGGGCGCGGATCGTGACGCAGGCGCTCGTCGGCGCCGAGCCGGAGTTCCACTTGGACGGTCCGGTGCAGGCCTGCACCCGCCTGCTCGAGCGCTCCGGGATGAATATCGGTGACATCGACCTTTTCGAGATCAATGAGGCATTCGCTTCGGTCGCACTTTCCTGGGCTTCTGTACATCAGCCGGACATGGACCGGGTAAATGTCAACGGCGGCGCCATTGCGATCGGCCATCCCGTCGGGTCCACCGGATCCCGGCTCATCACAACGGCTTTGCACGAACTGGAACGCACCGGGGGTAGTACCGCGATGGTGCTCATGTGTGCCGGTGGCGCACTGGCGACAGGTACGATCATCGAGAGGTTGTAGCAACTTCAACCATTTTCGCACCCGTTGGTTGAACGTTCATCCCAAAGCCCGCAAAACGTGTCGTACGCCACACAATGGCCAGTACAGCCGACTAGATGAGATGTCAGCTATCTTTTCGCTATCATTGCCTCGTCCGGGAAGAACCCCGCGACGGGCCAGAACCGGGTCGTACCGCCCTTGGACTAGAGACGTTGGCGCGACCCGCAAACGCAACCGTCTCAGTGACTTCGCCGACGGCGCACCTAGAAGCTTCAAGGAAATCCTGAATCAGGCGTAGGTTTTCAGTTACTGAGCCGCTAATATCAATGATACGTATCCGAGATAACGACTGTTAGTACAGCGAAGGGAATTGGGCGGCTCACAATGGCTGATTTCGCGGCGCGGCTGAACAAGCTGTTCGAAACCGTGCATCCCCCGGGGCGCAAGCCGCACACCAACGCGGAGGTTGCGGCTGCGCTGACGGCCTCCGGGCATCCGATCTCGAAACCGTATCTCTCGCAGTTGCGGTCGGGCCAGCGGACCAACCCGTCGGACGAAACGGTGGCTGCACTGGCCAAGTTCTTCAAGGTCAAGCCGGACTACTTCTTCAACGACATCTATGCCGCCAAGATCGATCACGATCTAGAGCTGCTGTCCCAGCTGCAGGGCTACGGACTGCGTCGGCTGTCGAGTAGGGCGTTCGATCTGTCCGAAGAATCGCAGAACCTCCTCACCTCCATGGCGGAGAAGCTTCGGGCCAGCGAGGGCTTGCCCGAAATTCCTCCGGATGGAACCGAATAGGGTTCTCCCACAGCGCAGCACAGTGCGGCCATCGGTCGCACTGTGCTGCGTTGTGCGCGAGCCAGTCCGTGACCGGGCCGAGACCGTCGACGGCGCAGACCTTTCCGCCGAAGTCAATTCGGCGGCGTAGTCGCATTCCGTAGTTCCGCGGATTGCGTTCGCAACGATTCGCAATCCGCGCTGCGCAAGAACGTTTGAAAGTGCATCGCCGATCGATACTGCGGCGGACGTGATCGCCATTGCGCAAACGCGTGTCACACAACGTCATCGGAGCCGAGACAGTTCTGTCTCTTTTCGGTCGCCCCTATTTCCAGGGGCATTCCCATTCCCTCCATGGACACCGGTCCAACTTCAGGTATGCCTCGCTGTCGTCACGGTGACGGATACCATCACCGCCCGGCCGTCAGCGCTGTGAGCGGGTCGGGTCATCGGGAGGCGGAGCGCTCCGCGTGCGCGCCCGTTGTGGATTGGTAGGCGCGAGCGATCGCCTGCACCCAGCCGCGCGGACTGACGCCTTCCGGCGGAGCGATCCAGCGCGCGTCGATCACTATGTCGCCCAAGGGATTTCGCGCCCAATGCGCCACCCGATCAGCGCGGTCGGCCACGGCGGCAGGCGGCGCTCCCGCGGCGACCAGCTCGACACCGCCGCCCGATTGCAGGTAGAGCGCGTCCATGATCTGGGCGACCTGGTCCGAAGCCCGCAGCTGCGTGGAGGTTCCGGTCTGCTCGTGCGCCACCACTTCTGGGAACCGGCCCACCATCAGGCGGTGCAGCGGCCGAATCCGGCGCAGTAGCACCCTCGCTCGCACCCACAGCTCCACCACGATCCACACGGCGCCGAAAGCGACTAGGAGAGCGGCGATTTCCCACGCGGGCCAGCCCCACGTCGGTTCACCCGCGGGCGCGCGCGGTTCGTCGGCAAGCGCGCGCTGAACATGAAGGGCCGCGAGCACGCCGACCAGCGCGGTGCCCGCGGTGTAGATGGCGATGCCGCGGCCGAGTGTGGTCCAGTCCAGGTTCCGCAGACCGGTCACGACGACGAAGATCGCGCCGAGCACCACGAGGCCCCAGCCGAACGTGTACGACAAGGCAAGCGCGAGGGCCACGGCGGTGGCGCCCGCCGCGTAGATCACCATCGCGATCTGGCGCAGGTTGCGCCGGGAGACCACCGGCCACGCCGCGGCGGCCACCACCGAGGTCGCGGTGACGAACGCGAGCCAGGCCGACACCACGACGCCATCGGACAGCAGTCCCGAGCGCAGGCCGTGCGGGCGCAGATCGTCTATGGCGAGGGCGATCTCGGGCACCGCGACCGTCGCGCCGAGCGCGACCGCGGCCACCGCGACGACGATCGCCACCCGCGCCGTCGTCGCGGGCTTCACCAGCACGCGCCCCACGCGCGCGCCCGCGGCGACCCACACCAGCATGGCCGTCAACCAGAGCGTCATCCGAGTGCCTCATCGAATCGTAGGACCGAGACGCCTGCGCCTCGGCTGTTGAAGACGCGCAGCCGGGTCATCAGCATGGCGGCGAAGGTCTCGGCCTCCCACTCGGCGAGTTCGTCGGCGCCGTCGTCGACGATCTGCTGATGGGCCCGCTGGCTCAGCATGTAGGCGATCAGGTCGTCGCTGGCCTCCAGCGTCACCTCGGGCGCGGGCGCGCCCTCGTGATCGAAGACGATGTGGCCGAGTTCGTGTGCCAGCGTGTGATCTCGGCTTGGCAGCGCGGTCGCCAGCACGATGACGTCGCGATCGGGATAGAACCTGCGCTGTCCGCATACGCCGGGACCCAGTTGCGCGCTGGCGATCTCGATTTCCCGCTTGCGTTCCGCGGCGACCGCGGCGACCACTTCGTCCAGGGTGGTCGCGTCGAAGTCGGCGGCCACGGCGCACACCGCGTCGACCGCGGCCGCCACCCGCCGATAGGACCGGGAGCTGCTCTGGGTCCTGCTCTCACTCATCGCTGCTCCCTCACGACCTCGGGCCGAAGAACTGGGCGCGGGCGGCGTCCACCCTGGCCTGCGCGGCGGAGGCGCTCTGGAAACTCACCGCGCCGGAACCGGTTCCGGCGAGCGCGAGCGCGATGAGGCCGCCGACGACCGAGAGCATGTCCGGTTCGGGCAGTCCGTCGTCGGCGCTCGTCGGGCGCACGTCGTGGTCCGGTTTGGCGGGCGCCTGCGGCGCGGGAGGCGGTGGTGGGGGCGCCTGTTCGGGGACCGCCTCGGGAGCGTGCGGCTCGGCGACGAGGACCGGCGCGAGTTGCGGAGCCTGGATGTTCGGCACCGGCACGGGCGGAATGACAAGGGGCACGGCGGGAATCGTGGGCGGGGCCGGGAGCGGGATCAGCAGGAGCAACAGGGGCGACGCGGAACCTACCGCGGCCGAACCGACGGCGGCGGAGCCGAGACCCGCGGAACCAACGCCCGCAGAGCCGACACCTGCGGAACCGACGGCGGCGGAACCAACGCCCGCCGAACCGACACCCGCCGAACCGACTGCGGCGGAACCGACTCCGGCCGAGCCAACGCCAGCGGAACCCACGGCCGCGGAACCCACAGCGGCCGAACCGGTTCCGAGCAACGCACCCACTCCGGCCGAACCGGTGCCGAGCAACGCACCCAAACCGGCAGACCCGGTACCCAGCAGCGCACCCAATCCCGCAGACCCGGTACCGAGCACAGCGCCGAGCCCGGCCGAACCGGCCGCGCCCGCCGAACCGAGCCCGGCGGAACCCGCGGCGCCAGCCGAGCCGAGGCCTGCGGAACCCGCGGCGCCGGCGGAACCCAGTCCAGCGGAACCTGCGGCACCGACCGAACCGGTACCGGACGAACCGATTTCCGCGGCGGCGGGTTCGGGGGTCATGGGGACGAGGGGCAATCCAGGGCCCGGGGCGGGAATGCTCGGTTGTGCCGGTTCCTCGAGCGGTATGCCACCCGGTTGCGCGACGGCGGCGACGGAGCCGAGTAGCGCGAAACCGGTCACCGCTCCGGCTAGAGCCAACGCACGGACAGTGCGACCAACGGCCATGCGCCAGCCTTCCCCTCTTCGTACAGCGCAGATCTATGCCCGGTCGCAACACCTCATCCGGGACTTTTCGACGACGGGTGCCAATAGTAAACCCCCGTTCCGAACCTCGCAGTAAAAGGTTGGGCGCGCTGGGCGACATCCCGAGCGACGCGCGGCTCGAATCACTCGGGTTAGCCCGAACTTCACTGGAGGACGCGCAGGGCCGCCTAGCAAACGCACCTGCACGAAGGCCTTCACAGCACGTGGTCCGTCAGAGATCAAGGCGGAGATGCGCCCCCGGCCGCGCAGGGCTGGAGCGCGGGCAGGGAACGCCCCCTGACGGACGCAGGTCATCGGTAGCCGCGCATGGCCGGAAGCAACCGGGAGGGACGCCCAACCGAAATCGCAGGCACAACTCCGTCGATCGCCCGGCCGAAGGAGCAGGTACGCCCGGCAGATACGGGCGAACGCAGTCCGTCCTCGGCCCGTCGTCGGCCGGAGCCAAGGCGGAGGCACGTCTGGCGGATACGGACGGGCGCAGTCGCCTTCAGCGGGCGCACGGCCGAAGCAAAGCGTAGGTATGCCCGGCGACACCGACCAATGCAGTCCGCCCTCAGCTCCAGTACTACGGAGCGAAGGCGGATCTACACCTCACGCCCCGTAAACCGGCTCCGGCGGAACAGCTTTCGCGATGAGGTCGGCAACGACCGGCCCCAACTCCGCGGGTTCCCAGCGCGCGCCCCGATCCACCGCGACGCCGTGCCGCCAGCCGTCGGCGAGCGCGACCTTGCCGCCCTCCACCTCGAACATGCGGCCGGTGACCCCGGCGGACTGCGGGCTGCCGAGCCAGACCACCAGCGGCGAGATGTTCTCCGGCGCCATGGCGTCGAACCCGTCCTCCGGCTTGGCCATGGTCTCGGCGAACACGGTCTCGGTCATCCTGGTGCGGGCGGCGGGCGCGATCGCGTTGACGGTCACGCCGTAGCGGGCGAACTCGGCGGCCGCGGTGAGGGTCAGACCGGCGATGCCCGCCTTCGCGGCGCCGTAGTTGCCCTGGCCGACGCTGCCCTGGAGACCCGCGCCGGAGCTGGTGTTGATGATGCGGGCGTCGACCGGGCGGCCCGCCTTGCTCTCACCGCGCCAGTACTCGATGGCGTGGCGCATGGTGGCGAAATGGCCCTTGAGGTGGACGCGCACGACCGCGTCCCACTCGTCCTCGCTCAGGTTGACGAGCATTCGGTCGCGCACGAAACCGGCGTTGTTGACGAGCACGTCCAAGCCGCCGAAGGTGTCGACGGCCTGGCGGATGAGGTTGCGCGCGCCCTCCCAGTCCGCGACATCGTCGCCGTTGGCCACGGCCTGCCCGCCCATCGCCTCGATCTCGCCGACCACCTGCTGGGCCGGGGTCTCGGCGGTGGCCGCGCCGTCGAGGGCCGAGCCGAGGTCGTTGACCACCACGCGCGCGCCCGCGGCCGCGAAGGCCAGCGCGTGCGCCCGGCCGATGCCGCGGCCCGCTCCGGTGACGATGACGGTGCGCCCGGCGCAGATCTGCTCGCTCATTACCTGTTGTCCTCTTTCGTTGGCGTTCGGTATCAGGCCCGCTGCTGGTCGTGCGCCGCGGTGGACGCGGCGAGGAAGGCGGGGCGCTCGCCACCGCCGTGCACCGGCAGCGACGCGCCGCTGACGTAGGCGGCCAGGGGCGAGGCGAGGAAGGCGGCCGCGCGGCCGATGTCCTCGGGTCGCGCCATCCGGCCGAGCGGAACCGTCGCGGCGACGGCGTCGACGCCGTCGCGATCGCCGTAGTGCATCTCGCTCAGTTCGGTCTCGACCAGGCCGACCACCAGCGAGTTCACCCGGACCTTCGGTGCCCACTCGACGGCGAGCGACTGCGTCAGATTGTCGATGCCCGCCTTGGCCGCGCCGTAGGCCGCGGTGCCAGGCGAGGGCCGGTGGCCGCTGACGCTGGAGATCATCACGATCGATCCGCCGTCGGCCTGCTTCTGCATCACCGCATTCGCGGCCTGCGAAACCAGCAGCGGCGCGAGCAGGTTCAGCTCGACGATCTTGGCGTGGAAGTTCTTGCTCGCCTCGGCGGCGAGCGCGAAGGGTGCGCCGCCCGCGTTGTTCACCAGCGTGTCCAGCCGACCGTGGCGGGCGAGCACGGAATCGATCATGCCTTGGACCGCGTCGCCGTCGCGGACGTCGCAGGGCAGGTATTCGATCTCACGGCCGTCGTACGCGACCGGGGCGTCGGCCGGACGCCGCGCGCAGGCGACGACGGTCGCGCCGGCGGCCAGAAACGTCTTGCTGATGCCGGCGCCGACGCCGCGCACGCCGCCGGTGACCAGAACGACGCGATCGGTCAGATCGATTTCGAGTCCCACCGTGCTAACCTACCAAGCAACTGCTTGCTTTGCCAATGCCGACATACTTCGGCACGCACCACGAGCTCAGAAACGAAGGACATGCGATGGGGATCAACCGTCACTCCGAATCAACCGGCATCACCGTGGTCACGGTCGACTACCCGCCGGTCAACGCCATCCCGACCGACGGCTGGTTCGCCATCGCCGACGCCGTGCGCGCAGCGGGGCGCGACCCCGAGACCAAGGTCGTGGTGCTGCGGGCGGAGAACCGCGGCTTCAACGCGGGCGTCGACATCAAGGAGATCCAGAGCAAACCGGGCCATCAGGCGCTGATCGACGCCAACCACGGCTGCTTCGAGGCGTTCGCGGCGGTGTACGACTGCCCGGTGCCGGTCATCGCGGTGGTGCAGGGCTTCTGCCTCGGCGGCGGCATCGGCCTGGTCGGCAACGCCGATGTCGTCGTCGCCTCCGACGACGCCACCTTCGGCCTGCCCGAAGTGGACCGCGGCGCGCTCGGCGCGGCCACCCACCTCTCCCGGCTGGTCCCCCAGCACCTGATGCGCGCGCTGTTCTACACCGCGAGCACCATCACCGCCCAGCAGCTCCAGCACTACGGCTCGGTGTACCAGGTGGTGCCGCGCGCCGAACTCGACGCCGCCGCAATGGAAGTCGCCAAGAACATCGCGGCGAAGGACGGCCGGGTGATCCGGGCCGCCAAGCGCGCGCTCAACGGCATCGACGTGCAGGACGTGCACCGCAGCTACCGCTACGAGCAGGGTTTCACCTTCGAGCTGAACCTCGCGGGCGTCGCCGACGAGATCCGCGCCAGGTTCGAAGACGACCTCGCGGCGCGCAAGGCCGACAAGTAGCCCGCCCACCGGATACAGGAGAACACATGCGGGACAAGCGAATGTCGCTCGACGACGTGGTCGGCGAGCTGCGCAGCGGAATGACCATCGGCATCGGCGGCTGGGGTTCCCGGCGAAAGCCGATGGCCTTGGTGCGAGCCATCCTGCGCTCGGATCTCACCGATCTGACGGTGGTCGGCTACGGCGGGCCCGATCTGGGTCTGCTGTGCTCGGCGGGCAAGGTGCGCAAGGCCTACTACGGCTTCGTGTCGCTGGATTCGGCGCCGTTCTACGATCCGTGGTTCGCGAAGGCGCGCACCGAGGGCGCGATCACGGTCCGCGAGATGGACGAGGGCATGGTCAAGTGCGGCTTGCAGGCGGCGGCGGCGCGGCTGCCGTTCCTGCCGATTCGCGCTGGGCTCGGCTCCGCGGTCATGGATTTCTGGGAGGGCGAGCTGAAGACCGTCGAGTCCCCCTACCCCGCCGCCGACGGCCGCACCGAAACGCTCGTGGCGATGCCCGCGCTGAATCTCGATGCGGCACTGGTGCATCTGGATCTCGGCGACAAGCACGGCAATGCCGCCTACACCGGCGTCGACCCCTACTTCGACGATCTGTACTGCCTGTCGGCCGAGCGCCGCTACCTGTCGGTGGATCGGCTGGTCGAGACCGAGGAACTGGTGAAAGCCGTTCCGCAGCAGGCGATCATCCTCAACCGCATGATGGTGGACGGTGTCGTCGAGGCCCCGGGTGGCGCGCACTTCACCTTCTCCGGCAGCTACGGCCGGGACGAGAAATTCCAGCGCCACTACGTGGACGCCGCCAAGACGCCCGAGTCGTGGGCCGAGTTCAAGGCCACGTACCTGGACGTCTCCGAAGACGAATACCAGGCGGCCGTCCGCGCTTTCGCCACGCAGGAGGGCTGATTCGATGACCGAGACCACCACCAGCACCCGCGCCGAAGTCTGCGTCGTCGCCTGCGCGGAGATCTTCCGCGGCGCGGGCGAGATCATGGCGAGCCCGATGTCGCCGGTCACCACGATCGGCGCGCGCCTGGCCCGCCTCACCTTCGAACCGGATCTGCTGCTCTCCGACGGCGAGGCGCTGTACCTGGCCGAGACTCCCGCGCTCGGCGCGAAAGCCCCTATCGAGGGCTGGATTCCGTTCTCCAAGGTGTTCGACGTCGTCGCCTCCGGACGGCGGCACGTGGTCATGGGCGCCAACCAGATCGACAAGTACGGCAACCAGAACCTGTCCGCCTTCGGCCCGCTGCAACGGCCGACCAGGCAGATGTTCGGTGTCCGTGGCGCGCCGGGCAACACCATCAACCACGCCACCAGCTACTGGGTGCCCAAGCACAACAGGCGGGTGTTCTGCGAGCAGGTCGACATCGTCTCCGGCATCGGCTACGACAAGGTCGACCCGGCGAACCCGGCTTTCCGCTTCCACCACCTGCACCGGGTCGTGAGCAATCTGGGCGTCTTCGATTTCGGCGGGCCCGACCACACGATGCGGGCGCTCTCGCTGCACCCGGGCGTCGGCGCCGACGAGGTCGCGGAGAACACCGCGTTCGAGATCGCCGGGCTCGGCGAGGCGGGTGAGACGCGGCTCCCGACCGAGGAAGAGCTGCGGATCATCCGAACTGTGCTGGATCCCAAGGGTATTCGCGACAAGGAGGTAGCCGCATGACCGAGTCAGGGCCCGGAGGAGGCAGCTTGCGTAACCACGTAGGGCCCCTCGGGCATGCGAGAAAGGACACGGCATGACCCGCCTGCGCACCCCGCTGACCGAGCTGGTCGGCATCGAGCATCCCGTCGTGCAGACCGGCATGGGCTGGGTGGCGGGCCCGAGCCTGGTCTCGGCCACCGCCAACGCCGGCGGGCTCGGCATTCTCGCCTCGGCGACCATGACCTTCGAGGAGCTGGAAGCGGCGGTCGCGAAGACCAAGGCGCAGACCGACAAGCCGTTCGGCGTGAACATCCGCGCCGACGCCAGCGACGCCAACGAGCGCATCGACCTGCTGATCCGGGAGAAGGTGAAGGTCGCGTCGTTCGCGCTCGCGCCGAAGCAGGATCTCATCGCGAAGCTGAAAGACGCGGGCGTCGTGGTGATTCCGTCGATCGGCGCGGCCAAGCACGCGGTGAAGGTGGCCTCCTGGGGCGCCGACGCCGTCATCGTGCAGGGCGGCGAGGGCGGCGGGCACACCGGTCCGGTGGCGACCACCCTGCTGCTGCCCTCGGTGCTCGACGCGGTCGACATCCCGGTCGTCGCTGCGGGTGGCTTCTTCGACGGACGCGGCCTGGCCGCCGCCCTCGCGTACGGCGCGGCGGGCGTCGCGATGGGCACCCGCTTCCTGCTGACCCAGGAGAGCTCGGTGCCCGACGCGGTGAAGCAGGAGTACCTGCGCAGGCAGTTGCAGGACACCGTGGTCTCACTGAAGGTCGACGGCATGCCGCACCGCGTGCTGAACACCGAGCTGGTGCAGAAGCTGGAGAATTCGGGCCGTTGGCGCGGATTCGCCGCCGCGGTGTCGAACGCGGCGCGGTTCAAGAGCATGACCGGCATGAAGTGGTCGACCATGGTTCGCGACGGGCTCGCCATGCGAAAGGCCAAGGACCTGAGCTGGTCCCAGGTCGTCATGGCCGCCAACACCCCGATGTTGTTGCGCGCCGGGCTCGTCGAGGGCAACACCCAGGCGGGTGTGCTGGCCGCGGGGCAGGTCACCGGAATCATCGAGGATCTGCCGACCTGCAAGGAGTTGATCGAGCGGGTGGTCACCGACGCGGTCGCGCGGATCGAAGAGATCTCGGCGCTGACCGGTCAGACGGCTGCTCACTGATTCCCGATCACCGCCGACAAGGCTGCTCGGCCCCCTCGGCCCCGGGCAGCCTGTCAACCCCCTGACCACCATTTCTCTCCCGTCGATAGAGAAATGGTTTCGACGGTAGTCATATGGTTGCTGTTCGATCTAGAAACGCCACCATATGACTACCGTCGATTTACCCGCCTCACACCGTCGAGACCGGTCGGCCTGGCAGGTGCTCCCCTCGCGTAGCCCTTCGATGACGGGGCGTCTTGCTCCACATTGTGGATCGTGCAGCGGCGCTCGGTCGACGAAATCCGGACCTGCCGCCGCAGCGGCCCGCAACGCCATCGTGGCGGGATTCGACGGCGTCGAAGTGCACAGCGCGAACGGTTTTCTGCGGCACCAGTTCCTGTCCGACAACACCAATCAGCGCACCGACGAATACGGCGGGTCGATCGCCAACCGGATCCGGTTACGAAGAACTGGCAGGGTCCGTTCATCGTCAACCCCCACCTCGGCTGGTGCGACCCACTCTCACCGCCCCGAGGGGATCACTGAATTCACCAAGCAGGCGCGAGCCCGCCAGCGTTGAATGCTGTTGCCCGGAGTCGGGAGGTCTCCGAGTCGTGCCCCGACCAGCTTGGCAGTTGGCCTCGACGTTGACCGCCGAACTTGCCGAGGAGATCAACCATTCCCAGAGGACCACCTCGACGAGGCCGCGCTCCAGCGCGTCGGCGGCGGCGTCCGCCGTGCGAGAAAGCGTCACGCATGAGATCTGGCGGGTTGCCCAAGGCCGCGTACGTGGCGGCGCCCTGCACGCAGGACCGCACCGACAATGCACCTAGCACCAAGCAAACGCTTGGTTGTATTATGGCCCTCGTGACCGCACCAGACGCCTCGAAATCAGCACGGCGCAACGAACTGCTCGCGCTGGCGGCCGAACTGTTCGCCGAGCGCGGCTTGCGCGCGACCACGGTGCGCGATATCGCCGACGCGGCCGGAATCTTATCGGGCAGCCTCTATCACCACTTCGATTCCAAGGAGTCGATGGTGGACGAGATTCTGCGCGGCTTCCTGGACGACCTGTTCGGCCGCTACCGCGAGATCGTCGGCTCCGGCCTCAGCTCGCGAGACACCTTGGAAGCCTTGGTGACCGCGTCCTACGAGTCGTTCGACCGCTTCCACGCGGCGGTCGCGATCTACCAGGCCGAGGCCAAGCGGCTGCGCGATGCCGAGCGGTTCGCCTACATCGAGGAATACAACCGCGAGTTCCGCGAACTGTGGCACCAGGTGCTGACCAACGGTGTCAAGGACGGCAGCTTCCGCCCCGAGCTCGACGTCGAACTCGCCTACCGCTTCCTGCGCGACACCGTGTGGGTCGCCGTGCGCTGGTACCAGCCGGGCGGACCCATCACCGTCCAAAACCTCGCCAAGCAGTACCTCACCATCGTGCTCGACGGTCTCACCGTCTCGCGGCACACCGACTAGGAGTCTTCATGTCTGCACCTTCCGCCCGCCGCCCGTACACCCCGCTGCGGGACGCCTATGTGATCGACGCGGTGCGCACCCCGGTCGGCAAGCGCGGCGGCGCGCTCGCCGGTGTGCACCCGGCCGATCTGGGTGCGGCCGCGCTGCGAGGTCTGCTCGACCGCAACCCGGTCGACCCGATCAACGTCGACGACGTGATCGTCGGCTGTGTAGACAATGTCGGTCCGCAGGCGGGCAACATCGGCCGCACCATGTGGCTGGCCGCGGGTTACCCGGAGGAAGTCCCCGGCGTCACCGTCGACCGGCAGTGCGGATCTTCCCAGCAGGCCATCAACTTCGGCGCGCAAGCCATCATGAGCGGCACCGCCGAGGTGATCGTCGCGGGCGGCGTGCAGAACATGAGCGCCATCCCGATCTCGGCCGCCATGCTCGCGGGCAAGGAGTACGGCTTCGAGTCGCCGTTCGTCGGCGCGCAGGGCTGGGACCACCGCTACGGCACCGACGAGGTCTCGCAGTTCCGCGGCGCGCAGCTCATCGCCGAGAAGTGGGGCATCAGCCGCCAGGACATGGAGCAGTGGGCGCTGCGCAGCCACGAGCGCGCCCGCCAGGCCATCAAGGAAGGCAAGTTCGACAACGAGATCGTCCCGGTCGGCGACTTCTGGATCGACCAGGGTCCGCGCGAGACCTCGCTGGAGAAGATGGCCTCGCTGCCCGCGCTCGCCGAGGGCAGCCCGCTGACCGCCGCCGTCGCCAGCCAGATCTCCGACGGCGCGAGCGCCACTCTGCTCGCCTCGGAATGGGCGGTGCAGGAGTACGGCCTGAAGCCGCGCGCCCGCATCCACCACGTCAGCGCCCGCGGCGCCGACCCGATCTTCATGCTCACCGCCCCGATCCCGGCCACCAAGTGGGCGCTGGAGAAGACCGGCCTCACCATCGACGACATCGACGTGGTCGAGATCAACGAGGCGTTCGCCCCCGTGGTGCTCGCCTGGCTGAAGGAGACCGGCGCCGACCCGGAGAAGGTCAACGTCAACGGCGGCGCCATCGCCCTCGGCCACCCCCTCGGCGCCACCGGAGCCAAGCTCTTCGCCACCCTGCTCAACGAGCTCGAGCGCCGCAACGGACGCTACGGCCTGCTCACCATCTGCGAAGGCGGCGGCACTGCCAACGCCACCATCATCGAGCGGTTGTAAGAGGCAAAACACGATCCGCGCCGGGCGAATGCTGTTCGCCCGGCGCGGTTTTCATTGCGCGCACCTGTCCGCCGCCCGCTCCACCCACGCGTGCTCTACCCCTGAGGACACGCTCGGCCGCATCGGCCTGTCGGATCGAATCAGCCGTGTCCTGGCACTCCGGGTGCAGACGGGATTGCTCAGCCGTTGATGTCGTCCGAGTTGTTGTCGATATCGATATCTCGGGGGCGCGGTGGCCACGGTGGAGCATCGATCCGTTGTCCGGTCCACGGGTCGACTGCAACGACGGAGAAATCTGCGTGGCCGACCAAGCCAGAGCGATTCCATATCGGGGAGTCACCGAAGAATACGGCGGCCGACACCTCGGGGTGCCGGTCGGAAACGAAGAGTTTCCATCCATTACCGAAGGCGAGTCTCATGCCTCCAGATTTGAAGAGGACCGGGGAGAGAATCGGTGCGGACACCATCCGCTCGACTTCGCTCCTCATCCAATGATTGATCGGGTGACGAGCGGGGGCGTCCTCAGCGATAGACCCGTGCGCCATCTCAGCTCGGTACCCGACAACGATTCGGAATGAAGTATCCGTCTCGAACTCGACCTGTTCGGTATGCCAGATCGTATGAACGATATGGCCTCCGCGCATGGGCTGCAGGACCCATCTGTCTTCGTACTCTTTGATCTCCGATCGGGTATTCTGCGTCACGTTATTCATCCAACTCATCGAGAATGTTCCCGAGGCTGTCCTCGGACACTTCACCGCCAGGAAGCTTCACATACACCTCGCCTGTGTCCAAGTCCACGACAACATCCGGATTCTTGTTGGCACCATCCCCGCGCCAACCACCTTGCGCCTTGATTTTGTGAATTGCTTGCCTCACTTCCTCTGCGGGGACTCCGTAGTAACTCGCGATCTTGTTGACCTTGGTCGTCAGCGAGGCATTTGTGAAGGCTCCACTCGGACTTCCCGAGTTGATGTCCTCGGCGTCATCGGCATCGAGATACACCTTCATGACGACGATAGCGGCGAGTTTGGTAGCGATGTCGGTGAGGGAGGGCACCTTGTCGAACGCCCGGCTCGTGCTGCACAGCCGGTGGCGTCACCGACAGCGGGAACCACCGACCGCGACTCTGGAGTGAAACTAGCGCAGGGAGTAGCGGATCGGGGAGGAGACGGAGAGGTCGGCGAGGAGGCGGTCGCAGATGATGACCGGGGAGACTCCGGCGCGGGCCATGCGGGCGACGAGGGCCAATCTTCTTTCGGGGGTGTCCCATTCGACGGTGAGTGGTCCGCGGCCGGGGCCCGCGTCGACGGTCGCCATGACCCGGGGCGGGCCGTATGGGACGGGTTCTTCGATGAGTTTCAGGACCATGCCGCGCTGCCAAGCGTGGTAGGCGTCCATGTCGGCGCCGACAACCAGCTTGTCGGTGGCGGCGCACAGACCCTGGGCGATCTCGTCGGCGACGGCGCCGCGGTCGTAGTGGTGCTTGCGGCAGCGGCGCAGCACCTCGATCAGGTCGGCGCGGACCTCGCGCAACAGGGCGGTCTGGCGCTGTCGCCGCCGATCCTGCTCGGAAGGAACGCCGGCGGGAGATTTCAATCCGATCCGCCGGGCGCGGGCGTTGTCGCGCATCATGTCGGCGCGCAACGCGGCCCTCGGATCGCGCTCGACTTCGTTCTCGTCGACCGCGTACAACTCGAGAATCTGGGCGGCGCGGCGCGCTGTCGCCCGCGTGGATTCGTGGTTCATCAGTTCGGCGCCGAGTGTCAAGGCGGCTAGAACCATGCTGTCGAGCCGACGTCTGGCCAGCACGACCTCGCGCACGACGTCGAGTTCCAGTTGTTCGCGGGCAGGTGGGCGATCCAGGCCCATAGCCAACGCCCCTTACGAAATTGCGGGATCCGTCCATCCCCAGCATGGCACACCCCGGCCCCCAGCGCGCCACCCTTTTTCACCTGATCGGGCGCCCATTTCCTGGTACGGAAGCGGACGCCCGAAGGCGATCTCAATCGGGCGCCTCAGGCCCGCTGACTGCTCACGGAAACCACCTCGCCGGTGAGGTAGCTGGTGTAATCGCTGGCCAGCATCGCGATGGTCGCGGCGACCTCCCACGGCTCGGCCGCGCGGCCGAAGGCCTCCCGTTCGGAAAGCTGATCCAGCAGTTCCGTCGAGCTGACCTTGTCGAGGAAGGCGTGCCTGGCGATGCTCGGCGCGACGGCGTTGATCCGCACGCCGAGTTCGGCGGCCTCGATCGCGCTGCACCTGGTCAGCGCCATCACACCCGCCTTGGCGGCCGCGTAGTGCGCCTGACCGTACTGCGCGCGCCAGCCGAGGACGCTGGCGTTGTTCACGATGACGCCGCCGTGCCCGGCCGAACGGAAGTAGGACAGCGCGGCGCGGGTGCAGCGGAACGTGCCGTTGAGCGTGATGTCCAGGACGCGGTCCCACTGCTCGTCGGTCATGTCGACGACCGGCGTCTCACCGCCGAGGCCCGCGTTGTTCACCATGATGTCGATGCGGCCGAGCGCTTCGGCGGCATCGCGGACCAGCGCGTCCACCTGCTCGGTGCTCTGCACGTCGCAGGCGATCGCGGCGACCCTGCGATCCGGGAATTCGCCCTTCAGCTCGACCTCGGTCTCGGCGAGCCGGCGCGCGTGCCAGTCGGAGACGACCACGTCGGCGCCCTCGGCGAGCAGCCTGCGCGCGGTGGCCGAGCCGATCCCGGTCCCGGCGGCCGCGGTGACGACGGCGACGCGTCCGGTCAGCAGGCCGTGCCCGGCGACGGGCTCGGGGGCGACCGAAAGGGGCCGCGCGGTCACGGCCGAGCCTCGCGCGGCAGACCGAGCACGCGCTCGGAGATGATGTTGCGCTGCACTTCGTTCGAACCTCCGTAGATGGTGTCGGCGCGGGTGAACAGATACAGCCGCTGCCATTCGTTGAGATCGTCGTCCTCGTCGGCCACCAGGCCGCGCGCGCCGAGCACGGCCATGGCCAGCTCCCCGAGGCCGCGGTGCCAATTGGCCCAGAGCAGTTTCGCCACCGACGCCTGCCCGCCGTCGTCGACGCCGGTGCCCTCCATGGTGCGCAGCGCGTGCGCGCGCAACACTCGCAGACCCACCCAGGCCCGGTCGATCCGGTCCGCGATGAGCGGGTCGTCGGCCGCGCCGATGCGGCGGGCCAGCGCTTCGATGTCGGCCAGCTCGCGCGCGAAGCGGATCTGCTGGCCGAGGGTGGAGATGCCGCGTTCGAAGGTCAGCGTGCCCATCGCGATGCGCCAGCCGTCGCCGGGCGCGCCCACGACCAGGTCGGCGGCGGTGCGGGCGTTGTCGAAGAAGACTTCGTTGAACTCCGACGTCCCGGTGAGCTGGATGATCGGACGCACCTCGATGCCCGGCTGCTTCATGGGAACCAGCAGGTAGGACAGGCCCTTGTGGCGGGACGAGCCCTTCTCGGTGCGGGCGACGACGAAGCACCAGTCGGCCACGTGGGCCAGCGAGGTCCAGATCTTCTGGCCGTTGATGGACCATTCGTCCCCGTCGAGGTGCGCGGCCGTGCTGATCGCCGCGAGGTCCGAACCCGCGCCCGGTTCCGAGTAGCCCTGGCACCACAGCTCGGTCACATTGCGGATGCCGGGCAGGAACCGGTCCTTCTGCGCCTGGGTACCGAAGGCGAGCACGGTCGGGCCGAGCAGCTCCTCACCCACGTGTGAGACCCGCGCGGGCGCGTTGGCCTTGGCGTACTCCTCGTGGAAGATCACCTGCTGGCGCACGGTGGCCTCGCGACCGCCGTACTCCTTGGGCCAGCCGAGGCAGGTCCACCCGGACGCGGCCAAGTGCCGGTCCCAGGCCAGGCGTTCGTCGAACGCCTCGTGTTCGCGGCCGGGACCGCCTAGTCCGCGCAGTTCGCGGAATTCTCCGTTGAGATTCTCGGCCAGCCATTCCCGCACTTCGGCGGAAAACCGCGCGTCCTGCGCGGCAGTGTCGGAATCTGAGGTCTGGATCGCAACCACGCCGGTAGGATAACCTACCAAGCACTTGCTTTGTAGAGTGCATGCATAAGTACTCGCGTGAACGGTGAGGAACACCCGTGACAACCCCTGCACAAACGACACCAATGGCCCTGCACGATGCCGCGCGGACCTTCGGCGCCGCCCCGGCACTGGCCGACGGCGACGTCCGTCTGGACTGGACCCAGCTACTCGGCGCGGTCCAGGAGACGGCGCGCGCGCTGATCGCGCGCGGCGTGCAGTCCGGCGACCGGGTGGCCATGTGGGCGCCGAACACTTATCACTGGGTGGTCGCCGCGCTGGCCGCGCACTACGCCGGCGCGGCCATGGTGCCGCTGAACACCCGCTACGTCGCCGACGAGGCCGCGGACGTGCTGTCCAGGGTCGACGCGAAGGCGCTGTTCATCGCGGGGACCTTCCTCGGCCGCGACCGCCTCGCGGAACTGCGTGCAGCCGCACCGGAATTGGCCATTCCCACCATCGTCGTGATCCCCGTCGAGCCCGGCGGGGAGGTGACGAGCGGCGACGAAGCCGTGCTGAACTGGTCGGATCTCCCGGTGATCGCCGAGACCATCCCGGTCGAGGACGCCGAGAAGCGCGCCGCCGCCGTGGACGCCGAGGACATCTCCGACATCCTGTTCACCTCCGGCACCACAGGTCGCAGCAAGGGCACGCTGGTCGCGCACCGGCAGGCGCTGTCGGTGGTGCGGGCATGGGCCGAGTGCGCAACGCTGAACAGCGACGACCGCTACCTCATCGTCAGCCCGTTCTTCCACAACTTCGGTTACAAGGCGGGCATCCTCGCGTGCCTTGTCACCGGCGCGACGATCATCCCGCAGGCCACCTTCGACGTGCCGCAGACGATGCGGCTGGTCGGCCAGGAGAAGATCACCGTGCTGCCCGGCCCGCCGACGATCTACCAGACGATCCTGGACTTCCCGGACCGCGACTCCTACGACCTGAGCACCCTGCGGGTGGCGGCCACCGGCGGGGCGACGGTGCCGGTCGTGCTCGTCGAGCGGATGCGGTCGGAGCTCGAATTCGCCGTCGTCCTCACGGCTTACGGCCTTTCCGAAGCCGCCGGGTTCGGCACCATGTGCCGCCCCGACGACGACGCCGAGACCATCGCGACCACCTGCGGCAGGCCGATCGCCGACTTCGAGCTGAAGCTCAGCGACGCGGGCGAGGTGCTGCTGCGCGGCCCCAACGTCATGCTCGGCTACCTGGACGATCCGAAGAGCACCGCCGAGACCATCGACGCGGACGGCTGGCTGCACACCGGCGACATCGGCACGCTCGACGAGCGCGGCTATCTCCGGATCACCGACCGGCTCAAAGACATGTACATCTCCGGCGGCTTCAACGTCTATCCGGCCGAGATCGAGCAGGCGCTGGCCCGGCTCGACGGCGTGGCCGAGTCGGCGGTGGTCGGCGTGCCCGACACCAGGATGGGCGAGGTCGGCAAGGCCTACGTGGTGCGCAAGCCCGGCTCGGCGCTGACCGAGGACCAGGTGCTCGCCCACGCCACCACCGTGCTGGCGAATTTCAAGGTGCCGCGCTTCGTCGAATTCCGCGACGAGCTGCCCTACAGCGCCGCCGGGAAAGTGCTCAAGCGTCAACTACGTGAGGAGAAGTCGTAATGCCAGACCAACCGGAGAACGGCTCGGTGCCGGACGAAGGCGAGGTCGTCACCTACGAGCGGCGCGGGCGGGTCGCCATCGTCACGATGAACCGGCCCGACTACCGCAACGCGCAGAACTCGGTGATGACCTACGCGCTCGACGCCGCCTTCCAACGAGCCGTCGAGGACGACGAGGTCGGCGTGATCGTGTTGGCGGGCAACGGCAAACACTTCAGCGCCGGGCACGACATCGGCACTCCGGGTCGCGACCACCACGTGCGCTACGAGAACAAGGCGACGCTGTGGTGGGACCACGTCGACAAGCAGGGCGGCGACCAGCGCTTCGCCAGGGAGTCCGAGGTCTACCTGGGCATGTGCCGCCGCTGGCGGGAGATGCCCAAGCCGACCATCGCCATGGTGCAGGGCGCCTGCATCGCGGGCGGGCTGATGCTGGCCTGGGTCTGTGATCTGATCGTCGCCTCCGAGGACGCGTTCTTCTCCGATCCCGTGGTGCGCATGGGCATTCCGGGTGTGGAGTACTTCGCGCACCCGTGGGTGATGGGACCGCGCGCGGCCAAGGAGTTCCTGTTCACCGGCGACCGCTTCGGCGCGGCGCAGGCCAAGGAATGGGGCATGGTCAACCGGGTGGTCCCGCGCGCCGAACTGGAGGCCGAGACCATGGCGCTGGCCGAGAAGATCGCCGCCATGCCGCGTTTCGGTCTCGCGCTCACCAAGAAGGCCGTCAACCAGGCCGAGGACCTGATGGGCATGCGCACCGGCATGGATTCGGTCTTCGGGCTGCACCACTTCGCGCACGCGCACAACGCCGAGGTCGGCGCGGACTCACTGGGCGGCATGAACGCCAAGACGATGAAGGCCAGCGCGAGCACGGCCGAACAGA
Organism: Nocardia bhagyanarayanae; assembly: GCF_006716565.1. NCBI lineage: Bacteria > Bacillati > Actinomycetota > Actinomycetes > Mycobacteriales > Nocardiaceae > Nocardia > Nocardia bhagyanarayanae. The sequence continues at coordinate 858,727 of NZ_VFPG01000001.1, forward strand.
ACGGGACGACGTAGTGGATCTGGATCTGGACCAGGCGACACAGGAATTCCAGCGGGAGGTCCGCGAATTCCTGGCCGCCGAGAAACCCTCGACACCGCTGCCTTCGATGGACACGAAGGCCGGGTTCGAGGCGCACCGCGACTGGGAGCGCAAACTGGCCGACGCGCGGCTGTCGGTGGTCTCCTGGCCGAAGGAGTACGGCGGGCGCGACGCCTCGCTGCTGGAATGGGTGCTGTTCGAGCAGGAGTACTACGCCGCGGGCGCGCCGGGGCGGGTCAGCCAGAACGGCATCTTCCTGCTCGCGCCGACGTTGTTCGAGCACGGCACCCCCGAGCAGCTCGACCGCATCATGCCGCGCATGGCGCGCGGCGACGACATCTGGGCGCAGGCCTGGTCGGAGCCCGAGGCGGGCAGCGACCTGGCGGGCATCCGGTCGACGGCGCGGCGCACCGAGGGCGGCTGGCTGCTCAGCGGTCAGAAGACGTGGAGTTCGCGAGCGGCCTTCGCGGACTGGGCCTTCGGCCTTTTCCGCAGCGATCCGGAGGCGGAGCGGCACAAGGGACTCACCTATGTGATGTTCCCGCTCACCGCCGACGGCGTCTCGGTGCGGCCGATCCCGCAGCTGGACGGTGAGCCCGGTTTCGCCGAGATCTTCCTCGACGACGTCTTCGTGCCGGACCGCGACGTGATCGGCGCGCCGGGCGAGGGCTGGCGGGTCGCCATGAGCACCTCGAGCAACGAGCGCGGTCTCTCGCTGCGCAGCCCCGGCCGGTTCAGCGCCACCGCCCGACGACTGGTCGACCTGTGGCTGGACAGCGGCGACCGCACCAACACCGCCCAGCGCGACGCCGTTGTCGACGCGTGGATCGGCAGCGAGGCCTACCGCCTGCACACCTTCGGCACCGTCACCCGGTTGAACGAGGGCGGCAAGCTCGGCGCGGAATCCTCGATCACCAAGGTGTTCTGGTCCGAGCTCGACATCGCCATGCACGAGACCGCGCTGGACGTGCTCGGCGCGACCGGCGAACGGTCCGGGCCGTGGACCGACGGCTACCTGTTCTCGCTGTCCGGCCCGATCTACGCCGGTACCAACGAGATCCAGCGCAACATCATCGCCGAGCGAATTCTCGGCCTGCCGAGAGGGAGTAGCCGATGAGATTCGCGCTCAGTCCGGAACAGATCGATTTCGCGGCCAGCGTGCGCAAACTGCTGGACGCCGGACGCACGCCGACCGCGGTGCGCGCCTGGGCGAGCGGTGACTCGCGGCCGGGTCGCGCGCTGATTCAGCAGCTCGCCGGTTCGGGTGTGCTCGGCCTCGCGGTCGACGAGGCGCACGGCGGTGTCGGCGCGGATCCGATCGATCTCGTCGTCGCGTTCGTCGAGATCGGCCGGTCCGCGGCCCCTGGACCGCTGGTCGAGACCGCCGCCGCGATTCCCGTTCTGCTGCAATCCCTCTCGGATTCCGCGGCGGCCGAGCGCTGGCTGCCCGGGCTCGCCGAGGGCACCGCGCTGGGCACGGTCGCCTTCGCCACCCCCGGCGTAGATCCGGTCGCGCTGGACGCCGACGTCGCCGACGTGACGCTGCTCGTCGACGGCGCGCAGGTGTTCCTCGGCGAGCGCGGCGCGGCGATCCGCTCGGTGGACCCCGCACGGAAGCTGTTCGCGGTGACGGCCGCCGAGCTGGTCGCCAACGACGACCGGGTGCTGGAGGCGGGCGCGCTGGCGTTCGACACCGGTGCGCTGGCCGCCGCCGCCCAGCTGCTCGGCGCCGGTCGTGCCCTGCTGCACGCCGCAACCGAATACGCGAAGCAGCGCAAGCAGTTCGGCAAGCCGATCGGTGAATTCCAGGCCGTGAAGCAGAAACTCGCCGACGTGCTGATCGCGCTCGATCTGGCCGAGCCGCTGCTCTACCGCGCCGCGCTCACCATGGGCGAGCCGACCCGCAGCCGCGACGTGTCGGCCGCGGTGCTGGCCTGCGGCGACGCCGCGCACACCGCCGCGCGGGCCGCCTTGCAGGTGCACGGCGCGATCGGCTACACCGCCGAGTACGACCTGTCGCTGTGGCTGACCAAGGTCACCGCGCTGCGCGCCGCGTGGGGCACGCCGGACCTGCACCGCGCCAGGATTGCCCGCGCCCTGCGCGACGAGGCGGTCCGGGACCGAGCGATCAGGGGCACCGCATGAGGGAACACGAGGAATTCGCCGCCTCGGTGCGCGCGCTGCTCGCCAAACACGCGGGCCGCGACGCCGTGCGCGCCGCGATGGACACCGAACTCGGCTACGACCCGAAGCTGTGGCGGCTGCTCTGCGAGCAGATCGGTGTCGCGGCGCTCGCCGTGCCAGAGGAGTACGGCGGGTTCGGCGCCTCGTTGGTCGAATCCCTGCTGGTGGTAACCGAATTGGGCCGCACCTTGGCGGGTGTGCCGATGCTCGGTTCGGCCGTGCTCGGCGCGCAGGCCGTGCTGCTCTCCGGCGACGAGGACGCCTGCGCGCGGCTGCTGCCCGGCGTCGCGGAAGGTACGACGACGCTCGCGGTGTGCTGGGCGAGCGAGACCGGCTGGGACGTGCCCGGAGTCCGCGATGACGGCGAGAAGCTCACCGGCACAGCACATTACGTGCTCGACGGCGCGCATGCCGATACGTTGATCGTGGTCACCGCGAGCGGGTTGTTCGAGGTCGAGGCGGGCGCCGCCGGGATCACCCGGCGTCCGGTCGCGACCATGGACCCGACGCGCAAGCTCACCGAGATCGGCTTCGAGGGCATCGCCGCGCGCAAGCTCGGCACCGGCGATCCGCTCGCTGTCGCGACGAGGCTGCGGGAGATCGCGTGGGCCGCGGTGGCCGCCGAACAGGTCGGGGCGGCCGAGCAGTGCCTCGAGATGACGGTCGAGTACACCAAGTCCCGGGTGCAGTTCGGGCGCGCGATCGGCAGTTTCCAGGCGCTCAAGCACCGGATGGCCGATATGTACGTGCTGCTCGAGGCGGCCAAGTCGGCGTCGTACGCCGCCACCACCGCGGTCGCCGAGGGGCTGCCGTCGGCCGCCGAGGACGTGTGGGTCGCGCGGACGCAGTGCTCCGAGGCGCTCACCGAGATCGTGTCCGAGACCGTGCAACTGCACGGCGGCATCGCCATCACCTGGGAGCACGACGCGCACCTGTTCTTCAAGCGCGCGCACGGCGACGCCCAGCTCTTCGGCACGCCGCACCGGCCGCTGGCGCACACCTAGCGCATCCGACCCCCAAGGCCCCGGTGAGTCCTCGACTCGCCGGGGCCTTCGTGTTGCCAGGTAGCTCTGGTGCGGTTCTCTCGGCCATGCCGCAACGCTGCCCTGCCGGTCGCGGTGCGCAGCTCGGCCGAGGCACGCCGAGGGCGGTGGGCTATCTCACGGAAAATAGATAGTTAGCTTATGTAATAATATTTGGGTGCAGCATGCTCCCGAGACGACAGCCGACATCGTGGTCGATCTCCTCGTCACCGCGGGCAGGCTGACCCGGCTGGCCGGGGTGATCGGCGACGACGATCTGCCGCGAGCCGCGCTGCGGGCCCTTGCCGTCCTCGACGAGCACGGCGCGGTGCGGGTCAGCGAATTCGCCAGGATCGATCGATGCTCCCAACCGGCGGCAACGGCGCTGCTCGGCAGGCTCGTCGAGGACGGATTCGCGACGAGGACCAAGGACCCCGAGGACTCGAGGGCGGTCGTCGTCGACCTCACCCCGGCCGGACGCGAGCGACTGGCCCGAGCCCGTGCCGCTTACGGCACGGCCATGGCCTCTCGGCTCGCCGATTTCGACGTCGAACGACTCGCGCGAATGGAAACCGATCTGAACGAACTGCTGGAAGCGCTGAAAAAGGCCGCTCCCCAGCACGATCCGTCGAGGGAACACCGATGAGCACCGTAATCACCCGCGCCGGCACCGGAGCGCCGGCATCGACCAGACAGCCGAAAGCGGTCTGGGCGGTCGCCTTCGCCAGCGTCATCGCCTTCATGGGCATCGGCCTGGTCGACCCGATCCTCAAGCCGATCGGCGAGCAACTGCACGCCTCGCCGTCGCAGGTCTCGCTGCTGTTCACCAGCTACATGCTGGTGACGGGCATTGCGATGCTGATAACGGGCGTCGTGTCCAGCCGCTTCGGCGCGAAGAAGACGTTGCTCGCGGGCTTGGCCATCATCGTGGTCTTCGCGACGCTGGCGGGCATGTCCGGCACCGTCGGGGAGATCGTCGGCTTCCGCGCGGGCTGGGGTCTTGGCAACGCGCTGTTCATCGCGACCGCGCTGGCCACCATCGTCGGCGCGGCGAGCGGCGGCGTCGCGCGCGCCATCATCCTGTACGAGGCGGCGCTCGGCATCGGCATCGCGACCGGCCCGCTGGTCGGCGGCGTACTGGGCGGAATCAGTTGGCGCGGACCGTTCTTCGGCGTCTCGGTGCTGATGGCGATCGCGTTCGTCTGCATCGTCGTGCTGCTGCCCGAGGGCCCCAAGCCCGAGCACCGCACCTCGCTGGCCGCGCCGTTCCAGGCGCTGCGCCACCGCGGGCTGCTCACCGTCAGCATCACCGCGCTGCTCTACAACTTCGGCTTCTTCACCCTGCTCGCCTACACGCCGTTCCCGCTGGACATGGGCACTTACGCGATCGGGTTCATCTTCTGCGGCTGGGGCATTCTGCTCGCGCTCGCTTCGGTCTTGCTGGCGCCCGGTTTGCAGCGCCGGTTCGGGACGCTGCCGATGATGGGTCTCGCGCTCGGGTTGTTCGCCGCGGACCTGGCGGTGATGGCGCTGTTCGCGGAGAACAAGACGGTGTTGATCGTCGGCACGGTGCTCGCCGGCCTGTTCCTCGGCGTGAACAACACCCTCATCACCGAGGCCGTGATGATCTCCGCGCCGGTGGAGCGTTCCACCGCGTCGGCCGCCTACAGCTTCGTTCGGTTCGCGGGCGGCGCCGCCGCGCCGTGGTTGGCGGGCAAGCTCGGCGAGCACAGCATCGCGCTGCCGTTCTGGGTGGGCGCCGCGTGCACCGCGGCCGCCGTGCTGGTGCTCGTCGTCGGACGCGCCGCGCTCGCCCACATCGACGAGCACGATCCCGCGCCGCACTCGATCGAAGAGGCGCAGGCGATCACCGTCGGCGACTGAGATTTCGGCGTCGAACGGGCCCCTGCGGCGGGGCCCGTTCGGCCTGCGGAACATGTCACCCGTTCGGCGTACCGTCGAGAGGTATGACCGAAGAGCAGCGAGGCCGCGTCAAGGTCGCGACCAGCCAGAAGCGAGTCCGGGCTTATCTCGGCGGGCACCTGGTGGCCGATACGGACCGCCCGGTGCTGGTATGGGAGATCCCCTACTACCCGACCTACTACATTCCCGTCGCCGACGTGCACGCCAAACTCGAGCCGAACGGCGAGACCACCCACTCCCCCAGCCGTGGCGAGGCCACGATCTACGACGTGATCGTCGACGGCGTCACCGCGCCGGGCGGTGCGCTGCGCTACCACGATTCCCCGCTACCGGAACTGAACGAGCTGGTCCGGCTGGACTGGGACGCCATGGGCGAGTGGTTCGAGGAGGACGAGCCGGTGTACGTCCACCCGCGCGACCCGTATTCGCGCGTCGACATCCTCGCCAGCTCCCGGCACATCCGGGTCGAGATCGGCGGCGTCGTCGTCGCGGACTCCCACAGCCCGCGCATCCTCTTCGAAACCGGCCTTCCCGCACGCTATTACCTCCCTCTCACCGACGTGCGCTTGGACCTCCTGCAGCCCTCCGACACCCACTCCCGCTGCCCCTACAAGGGCACCGCCGACTACTGGACCGTCCGCATCGGCGACAAGGAATACCCCGACATCGCCTGGATCTACCGCACGCCGCTCCCCGAGAGCCAGAAGATCGCGGGCCTGGCCTGCTTCTACAACGAGAAGGTGGACGTCTGGATCGACGGCGTCCTCGAAGAACGCCCCCGCTCCCCCTTCAGCTGAACTCGGCGACGTGGTTGACTTCGGTCCATGCTGGTCGGTACGCACGAGGTCGAGGTTTTCGAAAATGCCAGGGCGCGTTTGGAAGCGATCGCGTACCGCCTGCTGGGTTCGGCGAGCGACGCCGAGGACGCGGTGCAGGATACGTTTCTGCGCTGGCAGGTCGCCGACCGCGAATTCGTCGAGACGCCGGACGCGTGGCTGACGAAGGTGCTCACCAACATCTGCCTCAACCGGCTCACCTCCGCGCGGGCGAAGCGGGAGACCTACGTGGGCCAGTGGCTACCCGAACCGGTCTTCGCCTCGGACCGCATGCTCGGGCCTGCCGACACCGTCGAGCAGCGGGAATCGGTCTCGATCGCGATGCTCACGCTGATGGAGCGACTGTCGGCCAAGGAACGCGTGGTGTACGTGCTGCGCGAGGCGTTCGGGTACTCGCACGGCGAGATCGCCGAGGTACTCGACCTGTCCGAGTCGAACTGTCAGCAGATCTACCGACGGGCCAAGCAACATGTGGCCACCGACCGGACTCGCGTTGCGGTCGACGAGGCCGCCGCCCGCAAGATCGTCGAGGAGTTCCTCGCCGCGGCACTGAGCGGCAACACCGACTCGCTGGTACGGCTGCTGACCGACGACACCATCAGCGTCGGCGATGGCGGCGGCGTTGTCGTGTCGCTGCCGGAGCCGATCACGGGCGCACTGCGGGTCGCGCGATTCCTGCGCCGCCTTTTCGAACCCTCCGCCGACAAGTGGGCGATGATCGGCGGTCGTGCCGACATGTTCGCCGCGCTGGTCAATGGCGTGCCCGCGGTGGTGATCGTGGTCGGCGATCGGGTCGTCGGCGTGATCGCCCTCGAGGTGACCACCGAGGGGATCGCGGCCATTCACACCCAGGGCAACCCGGCCAAGCTCGAACGCGCCACACGCCACTGGGTCGCCTCCGAGCACGGGGAACCCCTCGTCGAGAATTGGTGAGCTAGATCACATCTCACTTCTGTCAGGGTTCGGGCCGCTGTCCGGTTCAGGTAGCGAACACCACCCAGACAGGAGTGAGATCATGACCCACCGCATCGTCGTTCTCGGGGCCGGATACGCCGGAGCCACGCCGCCGGTCGCCTTGCCAAGCGACTGCACCCCGCCGACACCGAGATCACCCTCGTCAACGCCGATCCGGAGTTCGTCGAGCGGGTCAGGATGCATCAGCTGGCGACCGGTCAGGACCTGAAGCGCCGCCTGCTGACCGACGTTTTCGCCGGCACGGGCGTGCGAGTTCGGCTGGCGCGGGTGACCGCCGTCGACGCCGAACGCAAGATCGTCGATGTCGTCGACGCCGACGGCCCGAGCGAGATCGCCTACGACACCCTCGTCTACGCCCTCGGCAGCGCCGTCAACGACTTCGGCGTTCCCGGCGTGGCCGAGCACGCCTACGACCTGGCGGGCAAGCAGTCCGCGCAGCGGCTGCGGGACCGCCTGGCCGAGCTCGCCGCCGGCGCGTCCGTGCTGGTCGTCGGCGGTGGCCTCACCGGCATCGAAGCGGTCACCGAGATCGCCGAAGCCCGCCCGGACCTCGAGGTCGCACTCGCGGCCCGCGGCGTCCTCGGCGACTGGCTGAGCGAGAAGGCCCAGCGGCACCTGCGCAAGGCCTTCGACCGGCTCGGCATCACCGTGCACGAGCACACCGACATCGCGGGCGTTCAGGCGACCGGCGCGCGCACCGCCGACGGCCGCACGATCCCGGCCCAGGTCACGGTGTGGACGGCCGGTTTCGCCGTGCATCCCCTCGCCGCGGCCACGACCCTGCGGGTTTCCGAGACCGGGCAGATCGTCGTCGACGACACGATGCGGTCGGTCTCGCACCCCGACGTATACGCCATCGGCGACGCCGCATTCGCGCCCGGGGCGAGCGGCGATCCGCTGCGCATGTCCTGCGCCTCGGGAGTCCCGACGGCCTACCAGGCGGCCGACGCCATCGCCGCACGTCTCACCGGCCGCGAGGTCCCCCGCAACTCGATCGGCTACACCGGTCAGTGCATCAGCCTCGGCCGCCGCGACGCCATCGTGCAGTGGGTCACCCCCGACGATCAGCCCAAGCCGTCCGCCCTCACCGGCACAGCGGCCGCACGCCTCAAGGAACTGATCTGCAAGTCCGCGGCCTGGAGCATCTCGCATCCGACGTCGATGCTCCCGTCGCGCCGCCGCCGCATCACCGGGGCTCCGAAGACCACCGTGACCACCGCGTGATCTTCGATCGGCATACCGAACTGGACGAGTTCCTCCGATCGCGGCGCGCCAGGCTCCGCCCGGAGGAATTCGGCCTGACCTCCCACAGACGGCAGCGCCGGACACGGCGCGCCCGTCTGCCCCTGCTACTGCCCAAGCTGTACTGATCGAGGAACTGTCGGCCGCAAGCCAAGAGTGCCGCGAGATCTGGGCCGAGCACGACATCATGGCCCCGGCGCACGGTAGCCACCGATACCGGCATCCGCTGGTCGGCGAGATCGAATCGACCTACGAAACGCCCCGGCTGCCACACCATCCCGACCTTTTCCTGGTCGTCCACAGCGCGGTGGAGGGATCTCCCGCCGAGAAAGCACTCGCATTTTGAGGCAGTCCTCGGGCTGGGGTCCGTGCGCCGCGAGGTCGAGGACTCCCTGCGGTGGCTGAGGGCCGACCACATCGCCTGTATCAGATGCACTATCCCGACACCGGCGAATCGCTGGAGTAGGCCGGCGGCGGCTTCGGCGCCGTGTCGCCCAACGCCACCCCGCTGGTGCCGTTCTCGGCGACCAACCGGTCGTCCGCCGCTGAGTTCGCCTGGGCGCGCATGAGACCGGTGTGATCGTGTACTCGCCACTGCAATCCGGCCTGCTCGCCGGAAAGTTCGTCCGCTGAGCGTGTGGCCGGTCTGCCCACCGAGGATCGGTGCAAGGGCCCACCACTACTTCACGACCGACCCGACCGCCAATCTGCGGCCCGCCGAGGCACTGCGGCCGATCGCGCAACGCCATGAGCGCACCGTGGCCGAGGTGGCTATCGCCTGAGCGCTCGCTTGGCCCGGCGTCTCCGGGGCGATCGTGGGCGCGCGCAAGGCTGCCCAGGTGGACGGCTGGATCGGCGCGGGAGCCTTCGAGCTGACCCCTGCCGACATCGGGGAGATCGCCACCGCCATCACCGGTTCGGCGCGGGCAGCGTTCCCGTTCGCGTCGTGTCGGCCTGAACCCCTTCGTCGCAGGCATTTCGACGCGCCGCATCAACCGCTTCGCAGCGGGAGCGGGTGGCGCGGGCGGAGCTGAGACGGTTCAGCCCGGACGTCCAGCGGGCCGAGGAACCCAGTGGTTCCTCGGCCCAGGACTTCGGATCGTCATGCGGTCTTACGGGTGGCGCGTCCGCCCTTCGACAGCTGCACCGGAAGTTTCACGTAGCGGCTCAGTTTGGCGGCCACCGGCGGGGTGCCGCTGACCTGCTCCTTGTAGACGACCGCGGCTTTGCCCTTCAGGTACCACCGATTCGGGGTGTCGTCGGCGTTGGTGAACTGGATGACCGCGTCCTTGCGGCCCAGGCTCACCGGCTGGTGGAAGTAGCCGAATCGCAAGGGCTTCACGGTCTTTCCGCGCACCAGCCGGGCGATGACCGCGGCGGTGTAGTCGGCGGTGACGACGCCGCTCTGGCAGGTGCCGTGCAGCTGTCCCCAGGCCTGCCGCACCAGGGCGGCGTCGCCGATGGCGTGGATCTCCGGGTGCGACACCGAGCGCAGGGTGGGGTCGGTGATGATGAGACCCTTTGCGTCGGTGGCGATTCCGGCCTGGGCGGCGAGCGGCGATACGCGCACGCCGGTGGTCCACAGGATCAGGTCCGAGGCGACGAGTTCGCCGGTGTCCAACCGCACGGCGTCGGGCAGCACCTTGGTGACCTTCACCCCGACCGTGCGCACAACACCGAGCCGGTCCAGGACACGGTTCAGATAGGCGCGAGCCTTCTCGCCCATCATGGAGCCGGGTTCGGCGGCGCTGACGAGCTCGACGGTCAGACCTGGATGCGCCTCGGCGATTTCGGCGGCTGCCTCGATCCCGGTGAGCCCGCCACCGCAGACGGTGACCGTGCCGCCCGCGGCGGCGATCTCGGGCAGCCGCCGCGAGAAGTGGTGCGCCAGAAGGGGATCGTTCAGTGTCCAGGCGTGTTCCGCCGCGCCCGGAACGGTGCTCGTGTCGGTGGTGCTGCCGAGTGCGTAGACCAGCCGGTCGTAGTGCAGGACCGCGCCGTCGTCGAGGGTGACGGCGCGGGCGGCGGTATCGATCGCCGTGGCGGCGGCCCGGTGGAATTCCACCCCGGTGCCCGCGAGCAGCTCCGGGATCTGGAAGTCGGTCAGTTCCTGACCCGCGGCGACCTGGTGCATCCGCAGCCGCTCGACGAAGCGCGGCGAGGGGTTCACCAGGGTGATGCGGGTGTTCAGCTTGCGGGTGTAGCGGGCCAGCCGAGCCGTGGCGATCAGGCCGGTGTAGCCGGCGCCGAGGACAACGATCTCGTGGGTGTTGTTGGTGCTCATCGCGTGCTCCCTGCGGGGCTCGTTCGTTGGGGTCGGCTATGGGACAAGGCAGCCCCGAAGAACGTGACGATCCGCCGCTGTGATTCGCGCCACAGGCAGATCACCGCCCGGCAGGTGTAGCCTCTTTCATTGAATGAACGTTTAGTCAATCAGGTGGGTCACATGGGCAGCAGGCGAGAGCAGGCCGAATGGCGACGCGAGCGGTTGCTGGACGCGGCATTGGACGCGTTCGCCGCGAAAGGAATCGATGGGACCTCGGTCAAGGACATCGCGGCCGCGGCGGAGGTGACACCGGGCCTGCTGTATCACTACTTCGCGAGCAAGCAGGATCTGGTGATCGCCTTGCTGCGAGAACGGGGTTTCTCGCAGCAGTTGCGCGAATCGCTGGCGCAGGCGGGAGGGCGTTCGGCGGTCGAGGTCGTTCCGCAGGTGATGCGGAAGTTCGACACCCTGCTCGCCGATAACGCCAAGCTGGTCGCACTGTTCCTCGCCGCCGGTCGTTCACATCAGCCGGTGCGGACCGCGTTCGCGGAGTTCCTCACCGAGGGACAGTCGGCGCTGGCGGAATATCTGCGTTCACGAGTCGAGGCCGGCGAATTGCGCGCACACGATCCGCGCACGATCGCCACCGCTCTGTTCGCACCTCTTGCCGTCGCGCACAGCTCCGGCCTCGTCATCGACGTCGAAGAACTGGCCGGCCTCGTGCTGCACGGGCTTGTTCGATCCGATGCCGATACGCCCACGGAAGGGAACGAAGACAATGCAGGTTCGTGAATTGCGCGTGCAGTGCTGTGTCGTCGGCGGCGGACCTGCCGGGTTGATGCTCGGCACCCTGCTCGCTCGGCAAGGGGTCGAGGTCGCGGTGCTGGAGAAGCACGCCGACTTCCTCCGGGATTTCCGCGGCGACACGATCCACCCCTCGACGCAGGAACTCATCCACGAACTGGGCTGGCTCGAGGAGTTCCACCGGCTTCCGCACACCAAGATGGACCGGGTCACCGTCGCGGTCGGCGGCACTCCGGTGACGTTCGCCGACTTCCGGAAACTGCCGGTTCGCAGTCCCTACATCGCCTTCATGCCGCAGTGGGAGTTCCTCGACTTCCTGGCGACCAAGGCCGCGGGCTTCCCCGGTTTCACACTGTTGCGGCGCACCGAAGCCAGCGATCTGCTCATCGACGAGGGTCGCGTCGTCGGCGTCCGGGCGAACACGGAGACCGAGATCATCGAGATCCGCGCCGACCTCGTCGTCGCCGCGGATGGCCGGCACTCGCGCCTGCGCGACCGAGCGGGCCTGCGCGCCGTCGCGGGTTCACCGCCCATGGACGTGCTGTGGTTCCGGTTGTCCCGCAGAGCCACCGATCACGTGGAATTCTTCCAAGGCGGCAAAGGAGCATTGGTCGCCATCGACCGGGGCGACTACTGGCAGATCGCCTACACCATTCCCACGAATACCTACCCCGAACTCCGGGCGCTCGGAATCGGCGAGTTGCGGCACCGAATCAGCGCACTCGCGCCCGCGTTGGCGGACCGGGTAGACGAACTCGGCACCTGGGACGATGTCCATCAACTCACCGTCCGGGTCGACCGACTCGACACCTGGCACCGCCCCGGCCTGCTGTGCATCGGCGACGCGGCACACGCCATGTCCCCAGCAGGCGGGGTCGGAATCAACCTGGCCATCCAGGACGCGGTCGCGACCGCGAACATCCTCGGCCCGAAACTACTGGGCCACAGCCTGTCCGACGACGATCTCGCCGGCGTCCAAGCTCGCCGCGAGCTACCGGTGAAACTCACCCAACTGTTCCAGCTGGCCATCCTTCGCGACCTCTACCCCAAGAGTCTCGGCGACGACACCACAGCCCATGTGCCCCCGATCTTCCGAGTGTTCCGAGCACTACCGATTCTGCGCCGCGCCACCGGACGATTCATCGGACTCGGCATCCGTCCCGAACATATCGCCGACAAAGTGGAGCCGTGATGGAGTCGGTGCTGGAGGAGATCCGACGGTTTCTTCCGCTCGGTATCACCGCCGTTGAAGCAGATACTGATGGTATTTGCCTTCAGGGGGATCGTTGGCGACTGCGCATCAATACGAGCTGGCGGGTGACCGAAGGCGCCGAGATCATCGTTTCACCGGGTCTTGCGAGGGAGGGATCGTCACACTACGGCCTGGAAGATCTCATAGGCGATGAAGTGGTCGACGTCGGTCTCCAAGGCGTTCGATTCGCACGGGACTTGTACGTGGTAACCCGCGAAGGACGAATCCTAAAAATCTTCAGCGACTTCCCATACGGTGAGTGGCTCTTATCGGTCTCGCGTCTGGGTGATGAACGGAGAATCCCGATCTTCGATCTCGAAGGCCCGGTTTCCGACGTTACCTAGACGTCGCGCCGGCGATGCCGAGCCCGAACAAGTCGCAGGCGCGTCGAACGTCACCACCGGTGGCGTGCGGCTCGTCGAGGAAATTCACACCGCGATCACCGCGGGCTGGGTTGGGTTGCGGCGGTAGTGGCCTGGGGCCTGGCCGTATTCGCGTTTGAAGGCCTTGGCGAAGGCGAATTCGGAGGTGTAGCCGACTTTTCGGGCGATGGTGTGCAGGGGGGCGTCGGTGTCGCGGAGAAGGCGGGCGGCGGTGAGGAGGCGCCAGCGGGTGACGTAGGAGAGCGGGGGTTCGCCGACGGTGGCGGTGAAGCGGCGGGCCAGGGTGGCGCGGGAGACGCCGGCGATGTCGCTGAGGTCGGGGACGGTCCAGGCACGAGCCGGGTCTTCGTGGACGGCGCGCAGGGCGGCGGCGACGGCGGGGTCGGCGAACGCGCCGGCCCAGCCGGTGGGGTGGGCGTCGGCCTGTTCGTCGAACCAGGCGCGCAGGATGAACAGCAGCATGGTCTCCAGCAGCGCGGGCACCGCGGCGTCGCTGCCCTGGCTCGGTTCGGCGATCTCGGCGGCAAGCAGATCCACCGCACCGCGCAGCGCGGGATGACGGCCGGGGCGGGCGGGCAGGTGGATGAACTCCGGCAGTTCGTCGAGCAGCGGGTGGGAGCGCGCTCGACCCAGTTCGTATGCGCCGCAGAGTAGTTCGGTGCGCACCCCGGGCCCGACGATCTCCCGCGGCTCACCGGGCCGGGCGGTTTCGGTCACCGCGCTCTCGAGGTTGTCGACCAGGTCGTGATCGGCGCCGCGCGGCATGAAAAGCACATCGCCGACTCCGAGCGCGATCGGCTCACCTTCCGGCGGAACGACCCAGCAAGATCCGCGCAGCACGACGTGGAACCCCGCTCCGGGCACGACCGGATAGCGGCGACCCCACGGCGCGTGCCTGATGAACAAGCCGGACGCCGGATTGCCGGTGCGAATGGCCGCTATGGTCTCGCTGAGTATGTCCACGACAGCAACCATACGCTCAACTAGTGAGCGTTCAAGACATGAATGCGAGCATTTCAGCCATTCATTTGCTCGCAGTGGACTCATAAGTTCATACCTATGACACAGCGGACAACCTCCCCCACCATCGCCGTCTACGGCGCCACCGGCCACACCGGCGGCTACCTGCTCGCCGAACTCCACCGCCGCGGCCACACCCCGATCCTGGTGGGCCGCAACGCCGATCGCATGCGCGCCGCCGCCGAAGCCGCGGGCCTGACCGACGCCGAGATCCGCGTCGCCGACCTCAGCGACCACGCCGCCCTTGTCGCCGCGTTCACCGGCGCCGACGTGGTGATCAGCAGCCTCTCCGCCTACGTGCGCAACGGCGAACCGGTCCTCGCGGCCGCCATCGCCGCGGGCGCGCACTACACCGACATCTCCGGCGAACAGCTGTTCCTGAAGAAGGTCTTCGACGATTACGCCACCGCGGCCGAAACAGCCGGTGTCACAGTTATTTCCGGTATCACCGACAACAACATCGCGGGCGACCTGCTCGCCAATCTCGTCGCGCGCCGGGTGAGCGGCCCGGCCGAGATCGTCATCAGCCACCTGAGCAAGAGCGGGGGCAACGGCTCGAAAGGCAGCGCCAAGACGGTGTTCGCCAGCCTCGACTGGTTCAGCAGCGGCGGTTGGCATTTCGCGGACGGTGAGCTGCGCACCGGTCCCGCGCGGCATCCGGAGATGACCTTCCCGGGAGACACCGCGCCCACGGCCGTCGGCAAGTTCCCGCAGCCGCCCGTGCTCACGGTCCCACGGCACACCGAGGTCGCGTCGGTGGAGGGCGTCCTCGCCGCCGAAATTCTCGGTACGCTCGGCTCTTTCACCGAGGAACTCATCGAGCAGATCCCGGACGAGCCGAGTTCGGACCTGCGCTACGAAGTGATCGTGGACGCGCACGGCGGCGGCAAAGTGGTGCGCGGCGTGGTCGATGGCGTCGACTCCTACCGCGATTCCGCCCTGCTCGCCGTCGAGATCGCGACCAGACTGGCCGCAGGCGCCGCGAAGCCGGGCGCGCTGGCTCCGGCCGAAGCGTTCGAGCCCGCCGAATTCCTCGACGCTCTCGCACGCTTCGGCATCACCTGGCGCATCGAGGAATCCTGAAGCCCCACGGCGACGGGGCATAGAGTCGGGTCATGACCGACGACCGGCCCGCACTCGCCATCGCCCTGGATCTGCAACCGCATCCCGAGGGCGGGTGGTATCGCCAAACTTGGCGCAGCCCTGTGGAATTCACGCCCGAGGGCTATCCGGGGACGCGCGCGGCGGCGACGGCGATCCACTTTCTGCTGATGCCGGGTGAGCGCTCGGCCCCGCACACGGTGCGGTCGGACGAGCTGTGGCTCTGGCACCGCGGCGGACCGCTCGCGCTCGACATCGGCGGCGAGGAGATCGTCCTCGGGCCCGATGTCGAGCGCGGTCAGCTGTTGCAGGCCGTGGTCCCCGGCGGTGTCAGCCAGGCCGCGCGGCCGCTCGGCAACGAGTACGTCCTGGTGAGCTGCATCGTCGCCCCGGGCTTCGACTTCGCGGACTTCCGGCTCGACTGAGCTGCCGCCCGTCGTCCCGAAGCCCCGCAGTCCAACGCCCGGGCCGAGCGAATGCGAGCGGAACTTACTTCGGAACCTCGATCACGCCCTCGTCGACCGCCCACTTGATGGTCTTCTCCAACTGCGGACAGGTCTCGGGACGACCGGGGCGACCGCCCGACGCGGCGAGCTCGGCGAAGACCGGGCAGTGCGTTTCGGGCGGCTCGGTCCACTGCACCGAGGTCTGGTGCGAGCTGGATTTGCGCACCAGCACCTCGCTCCGGCAGGCCTGACACCGCAACGGCGTCAGGCCCTCCTCCAGATAGCGCTGCTTGTCGACCACGGTCTGGGCCTGCACCGCCGCCCGCCGCGCGGGCTGATCGGCGAAGTCCGGCGCCTTGGCCCAGGTGGCGGCCATCAGACGCCTGCCTCGGCTTCCTTCGTCGCCTGCTCGGCCGCCTCGGCCTCGTGCTTGCGACGCAGGTTCTCCGCGACCTCGGCCTCCCACGCCTCGTTCGCCTTGGTGGTGTCCACCTCGAACTCGAAGCGCTGGGTCATCTTCTCGGTGACGTCGGCGACGTCCACGTAGAACTGGTCGTACCAGCGGCGCAGCTGGTAGACCGGGCCGTCCTCTTCGCACAGCAGCGGGTTCTCGACCTTGGACTTGTGCTTCCAGATCTCGACGTCCTGCAGGAAGCCGACGCTGATGCCCTCGGTCATCTTCTCGGCCAGCTTGTCGGCCATCTCGCCGTCGACGCCCTTCGGCTTCTCCAGCGAGATGCCCCACTGCAGCACGAACGAGTCCTGCGTCACCGGGTAGTGGCAGTTGATCAGGACGCTCTTGACCTCGTAACCGCTGTAGATGTTGATCAGCGGGTTGATCATGTACGAGGGGCCGAAGTACGAGGCCTCGGACTTCAGCAAGGTGTCGCCGCCGTACTTGGAGGCCATGCCGATGTCGGGCCTGCCCTTGGTCTCCAGGAACTGGGTGGCGATGTGCCCCTCGAAGACGTTCTTGAAGTACGTCGGGAAGGCGAAGTGGATGTAGAAGAAGTGGGCCATGTCGACCACGTTGTCGATGATCTCGCGGCAGTTCGCGCCCTCGATGAGCATCGAGTTCCACGTCCAGTCCGTCCAGCCGCTGTCGAGCTGGTCGGTCGGGTTGCCGTCCGCGTCGGTGTAGGGGCCCTCGATGTGCGGGATGGTGATCTCCGGCGGCGGCTCGTTGCCCTCGTGGTCGTGCCAGACGAACAGCTGACCGTTGCGCTCCAGCGTGGTCCACTTCCTGGTGCGCGCGAGCGGCGGAACGCGCCGCGCGTAAGGAATGGAGCTGCACTTGCCGTTGACGCCGGACCAGCGCCAGTCGTGGAACGGGCAGGCGATGTCGTCGCCCTTGACCTCGCCCATGCTCAGGTCGCCGCCCATGTGCCTGCAGTAGGCGTCGAGCACCCGCAGTTCGCCCGCGCTGTCGACCCAGACCACCAGCTTGGTACCGAACACGTTCACCGCGTGCGGCTTACCGTCCCGGAACGTCTTGGCCAGGCCGAGGCAATGCCATCCCCGCGCATAGCGGGTAGGCACCGAGCCGACATCCAGCTCCCTGACCTTGCCACCGCTCCCTTTGGGGGTAACTGCCATCGCGTTTCCTCCTCCTTCTGTACTAGAACACGTTACAAAAATGTCGTGCTCCATGCCAGCGATTCGGGTCACTTCCTGCGCATGTCCATCTGCGACCTGCGATGAACGCCGGTTCTCGACAGAAATAAGAACCTGTTCTAGTCTCAGAGACAAATGAGTACCGGTTACCAATCCGACCAGGCAGGAGCAGGTCCCGAGATGACGCAAGAAGTGACCGAGCGGGTCGAAGCGCTGTTGCCGACACTGCGTGAGCGCGCGCAGGAGGCCGAGGACCTGCGGCGCATCCCCGACGAATCGATCAAGGCGCTCCAAGAGACCGGCTTCTTCCGACTGCTACAGCCCAAGCAGTGGGGTGGATACGCCGCCGACCCGGTCGTCTTCTACGACACCGTCCGCAAGCTGGCCAGCGCGTGCGGTTCCACCGGCTGGGTGGCGGGCATCGTCGGCGTGCACAACTGGCACCTCGCGCTGTTCGACCAGCAGGCGCAGGTCGACGTGTGGGGCGAGGACACCGAGGTACGTATCTCCTCCTCGTACGCTCCGATGGGCGCGGGCACCGTGGTGGACGGCGGCTACATCGTCAAGGGCGCGTGGGCCTGGTCCTCCGGCTCCGACCACGCCACCTGGGCGGTGCTCGGTGGTCCGGTCATCAAGGACGGCAAGCCGGTGGACTTCGGCAGCTTCCTCATCCCACGCACCGACTACCGCATCGACGACGTGTGGAACGTGGTCGGCCTGCGCGGCACCGGCTCCAACACCGTTGTGGTGGAAGACGTCTTCGTGCCCAAGCACCGGTTCCTGAGCTTCCGCGCCATGAGCGAGCTGAAGTCGCCCGGCCTGGAGCAGAACCCGGACCCGGTCTACAAGATGCCGTGGGGCACCATCCATCCCACCACCATCTCCGCGCCGATCGTCGGCATGGCCTACGGCGCCTACGCCGCGCACGTCGAGCACCAGGGCAAGCGGGTGCGCGCGGCCTTCGCGGGCGAGAAGGCCAAGGACGACCCGTTCACCAAGGTCCGTGTGGCCGAGGCATCCAGCGACATCGACGCGGCGTGGCGTCAGCTCTCCGGCAACGTCGCCGACGAATACGCGCTGCTGGTGGCGGGCAAGGAGATTCCGTTCGACCTGCGGGTCCGCGCCCGCCGCGACCAGGTGCGCGCGACCGGACGGGCGATCTCCTCCATCGACAAGCTCTTCGAAGCCTCGGGCGCGACCGCGCTCGCCAACGGCACTCCGCTGCAACGCTTCTGGCGCGACGCGCACGCGGGCCGGGTGCACGCGGCCAACGATCCCGAGCGCGCGTACGTCATGTACGGCACCCACGAGTTCGGCCTTCCGGTGACCGACGGGATGGTGTGATGACCTCGACGGTGGAACTCACCTACGAATCGACCTCGCGCTACGCGCAGGTGCGGCCGGACCTGCGGCTGCACTACCACGAGGCGGGCAGCGGCAACGGGCCGACGATCGTGCTGCTGCACGGCGGCGGCCCCGGCGCGTCGTCCTGGTCGAATTTCGCACGAAACATCCCCGTGCTGGCGCAGAATTTCCATGTGCTCGCGGTGGATCAGCCGGGTTTCGGCAAGTCGGACAAGCCGGTCGAGCATCCGCAGTACTTCGCGCACTCGGCGTCGGCGCTGAAGGATCTGCTCGACCACCTGCAGATCACCGACCGGGTGCACATTCTCGGTAATTCGCTCGGCGGCGGCGCGGCGGTCCGGTTCGCTCTCGACTACCCGGACCGGGCGGGCAAGCTCGTGCTGATGGGCCCGGGCGGGCTGAGCCTCAACGCCTTCGCGCCGGACCCGACCGAGGGCGTGAAGCTGCTCTCCCGCTTCAACTTCGAGCCGACAAGGGCGAACCTCGAGGCGTTCCTGCGGATCATGGTCTTCGACCAGAAGCTGATCACCGAGGAACTGATCGACGAACGCTTCGAATCGGCCAAGACCCCCGAGGCGCTGGCCGCGACTCGCGCCATGGGCAAATCGTTCTCCGGACCCGATTTCGAGCTCGGCATGCTCTGGCGCGACGCCTACAAGCTGCGCCAGCCGGTGCTGCTGATCTGGGGCCGGGAGGACCGGGTCAACCCGCTCGACGGCGCCATCATCGCGACCAAGATGATCCCGCGGGTGCAACTGCACGTGTTCGGCGGCTGCGGCCACTGGGCGCAGCTGGAGAAGTTCCACGAATTCAACCGGCTGGCAACGGACTTCCTGTCCGGCTCCGGCAAGGAGAAGTAGACATGGGCATTCGATCGCTCGGCTATCTGCGCATCGAGGCCACCGATATGGCGGCCTGGCGCGAATACGGCCTCAAGGTGCTGGGCATGATTGAGGGCAAGGGCAGCATCCCGGACGCGCTCTACCTGCGGATGGACGAATTCCCGGCCCGGCTGGTCATCGTCCCCGGTGAGAAGGACCGGTTGCAGGTCTCCGGCTGGGAGACGGCCAACGCCGAAGAGCTGCAAGACATCCGGAATCGGTTGGAAGCCGCGGGCGTGCCCTACAAGGAGGGCAGCGCGGCGGAGAAGGCCGATCGGCGCGTCTACGAGCTGATCAGCTTCGAGGACCCGTCCGGCAACGTGCTCGAGGCGTTCCACGGCGTCGCGCTGGAGCACCGGCGGGTGGTCAGCCCGTACGGGCACCGGTTCGTCACCGAGGAGCAGGGTCTCGGCCACGTGGTGCTCAGCACCTCCGACGACAAGGCCGCGCTGGAGTTCTACCGCGACGTGCTCGGCTTCCGTCTGCGCGACTCGATGCGGCTGCCACCGCAGATGGTCGGCCGTCCCGCCGACGGCGAACCCGCCTGGCTGCGGTTCTTCGGCTGCAATCCGCGCCACCACTCGCTGGCCTTCCTGCCGATGCCGACTCCCAGCGGCATCGTCCACCTCATGCTCGAGGTGGAGAACGCGGACGACGTCGGCCTGTGCCTGGATCGCGCGCTGCGCAAGAAGGTCAAGATGTCGGCCACCCTCGGCAGGCACGTCAACGACAAGATGCTGTCGTTCTACATGAAGACGCCCGGCGGCTTCGATGTCGAATTCGGCTGCGAGGGTCTGGAAGTCGACGACCACGACTGGATCGCCAGGGAGTCCACCGCCGTGAGCCTGTGGGGCCACGACTTCACGGTGGGCCAGCGCCAGCAATGACCGACGGGGTGAGCGAGCCTGTGATGGAGACGAAACCGACCGCCGACGGCCACCCGGTGATCGATCCGCGCCAATTCCGAAATGTGTTGGGGCAGTTCTGTACCGGCATCACCGTCATCACCGCCTTCGGCGACGACGCGGCGCCGATCGGCTTCGCCTGTCAATCGTTCGCCGCCCTGTCCCTCGATCCGCCGCTGGTGCTGTTCTGCCCCACCAAGGCGTCGCGCTCCTGGGCGGCGATCGAGAAGACCGGACGCTTCTGCGTCAACATCCTCGCCGAGGAACAACAGCAGCTGTGCGCCCGCTTCGGCTCCCGCGAACCCGACAAGTTCGCCGGAACCTCCTGGCACACTTCGGAACTGGAGCTCCCGGTTTTGGACGACGCGCTGGCCACGATCCAGTGCACGGTGGACAGCGTCGTCGACGGCGGCGATCACTACATCGTGATCGGCCGCGTGCAGGTCCTGTCGGAGTCCACGGACTCCGGCAGGCCCCTGCTGTTCTACCGCGGTCAGTACACCGCCATCGAGCCGGAGAAGACGGTGCCCGCGCCGTGGCGGGCGGACCTCGACCACTTCCTCACGACGACGACGCTGGATACCTGGTTGTAGGCGTACCTCCGCCTTCGCTCCGGCCATGCGCGGACTGAGGACGGACTGCGTCCGGCAGCGCCTGCTATGCGTACCTCCGCATGCGCTCCGGCCGTGCGCGGACTGAAGACGGACTGCGTCCGGCAGCGCCTGCTACGCGTACCTCCGCATGCGCTGCGGCAGCGTCAGAAGTAGGCGTTCCCCTGGTCGGCGCTGACGAACTGCGCCCACTTCTGGGTGCCGTCGGTGTGGTCGGGGCAGGTGTTCCGGCCCTCGCGGAACGCCCGCGCCACCTCGCCCGGCGCGGGTACGCGGACAACCCTGCGCGGTCGGGACCTGATCGTGCGCCATGTGTCGGCGAGTTCGCCCAGCGTCAGCACCTCGGGGCCACCGAAATCGGGGGCGCGGCCGAGTGGCGGGCCCTGGATCAGTTCGGCGGCACGTGCCGCCACGTCCGTCGCGGCGACCGGCTGGAACCGGAAGTCGGTGGGCAGCGGCGCGATCGGGAGCCGTTCCACGCCGTACAGGACCGACGCGATCAGCTCGTGGAACTGGGTCGCGCGCAGAATCGTATGCGGCACAGAGCTTTCCGTTATGAGCTGTTCGCAGGCGAGCTTGTTGCGGTAGTACCGGAACGGGATGCGGTCGATGCCGACGATCGAGACGTACAGCAGGTGGCCGACGTCCGTGGCGGCCGCGAGCAGATTGCGGGTCTGCTCGATGTCGGGCCCGCCGAACTTACGGAAGTCCGAGGCCGCGTGCACGATGGCGTCCACGCCGTCCACCGCCTCCGCGACACCCTCACCGGTCCGCAGATCGCCCACGTGCGTGCCCGCGCCCGGCCGGCGCGAGAGAACTCGCACCGCATGCCCCTCCCGGCGAAGCAGCGCGACGATGTGCCTGCCCAGCGCCCCGGTTCCTCCGGCGACAAGAATGTTACCCATGAGTAACTGATACTCCCTCCTGGTCGCACACCACAAGTGCCGCGACTTGCGAGTCGGATTACAAAACTGCTCAATTGGTGAGCACTTATGCGCGGAGGATCAGAGGGAGAAACCATCCCAGCACCTCGGAGACCACCATGAACCAGCTCGACGGCACCGAGATCCTCGACCTCAGCGACCCCGCCGAGTGGGAGTCCTGGCTGGCCGCCAACCACGGCCGGTCGAGCGGCGTCTGGCTGAGGATCGCCAAGAAGAACGCGGCGAGCGCCACTATCACCATCGGCGAGGCGCTCGACGGCGCGCTCTGCTACGGCTGGATCGACAGCCACCGCCGCGCGCTCGATGCCGACCACTACCTACAGCGCTACTCGCCGCGTCGCCCGAAAAGCCCGTGGTCGCAGGTCAATGTCGACAAGGTGGCGGCGTTGACCGTCGCGGGCCGGATGCGCGAACCCGGCTTGGCCGCCGTTCGCGCGGCGCGAGCGGACGGCCGCTGGTCCGCCGCCTACGAACGGCAGCGCACCGCGACCATCCCCGACGATCTGAGCGCGGCGCTGGACCGGAACCCGCGAGCGCGCGGGCGGTTCGATCAGCTCGGCCGCACCGGGCAGTACGCGCTGTTCCTGCGGTTGATGAAGGCACGCAGCGAGAGCGAACGCGCCGCGCGACTGCGGCAGATGGTCGAAGAACTCGACCGCGGCGCAAGCTGATCCGCGCGTCACCGTTCGAGGAGGAACGCCGAGGCCAAGGCGACTACTTCGCGGCGACTGCGGGGGCCGTGGTCGGCGGCGAGCAGGTGTTTGCCGACCGCGAGGCTGAAGGCGAGCATGCTGCGGGCCTCGATCTCGTCGGGGTCGGAGCAGTAGGTGCCGAACAGTTCGCGGAGATACGCCATGCGTTCGTTGTCCACCCGGCGCAGGCGCTCGGCGACCGCCTCGTCGCGGCGCGCCCAGTCGCGCACGGCCAGGTCGATCGGCCGGAGGCGGTCGTCGGAGAAGGTGAGCAGGCCGGCGCGCTGGATCTTGGTGCGGGCGTCGCCGCCCTCCTGTTCGACCCGCTCGACCACCGCGCGGGTGCTCTCCCGCTCCCAGGTGTCGAGCATTTCCTCCAGCAGGGCGTTGCGGTCGGCGAAGTGCCCGTAGAACCCGCCCTTGGTGACGCCGAGCGCGGCGGCGATGCTCTCGACGCGCACGGCGTCGGGGCCGCCCGCCGCCAGGGCGGCGAGTCCCTGCTCGACCCACCGGCTGCGGGGTGTGCGTGTGACGGCGACCATGCCACCAGTATCGCCGAGGGTGTCGACACCGGGGGCGCGGCGGTCTACGATCGATAATATACGGCTACGTATAGATGAGATTACCTGCCGCGCAAGGTAATTGATGCTGCGCGTCCAACGGAGGAGGCCGATATGACGACTCCCTATCCTGTCCCGACAGCGAGGCACGAAGGGAAGATCCCCGACACCGAGCACACCGAGCGACCGTGGCGCATCCACGAGATCGCCCCCGAGTTCGAGCTGTACGACGTGTGGGCGCTGCCGACGCCGGGCGGTCCCGACGATCTCCCGCGGCTGGTCCGGCTCATCACGACCGGCGACGACACCCCGCAACCGCTGGCATTCCGGGTCCTGTTCGACATTCGCTGGAAACTGGGCGCGCTGCTCGGCTGGGACGGCCCCGACTCCGGCGTCGGCGCGCGCGTCACCTCGCTGCGCGAGCGGCTGCCCGACGATCTGCGCGCCGGGCCGCGTGGACCCGACACCGAGAACTTCCCGTTCACCTCGGTGTATCTCACCGAGAACGAATGGGCCGCCGAGATGGCCAACCGCACCGTCCACACCGTGATGCACATCGGTTGGGTGCCCGACGGTTCCGGTTACCGGGGGCAGATGGCCGTGCTCGTCAAGCCGAACGGGCTGTTCGGCAAGGTGTACATGGCCGCGATCGCGCCCTTCCGGTACACGCTGGTGTACCCGGCGCTGATGCGCATCTTCGAGCGCGGCTGGCAGCGGCAGCCCGCGTAGCCGCAGTCGGCGGAATCGCGGCGGGCGGCCGGCTGTTCGTAAGGGTTCGTACCAGCAACCCGATTCCTCGGAGGTTTCGCCCGTGCACGCCAATAACTCTCGTTTCGACGACAAGATCGCCCTGGTCACGGGCGGCACCAGCGGGATCGGACTCGCGGCCGCCCGTCGCCTGCTCGACGAGGGCGCGCGGGTGATCGTCACCGGCCGCGACAAGACCCGCCTGGACGCGGCCGTCGAAGAACTGGGCGGCGGCGAACGGCTTCTCGGAATCCGCAGTGACGTAGCGGAACTCGGCGACATCGACGCGCTGACGGACACGATCCGCGAGCGCCACGGTCGCCTCGACGTGCTCTTCGCCAACGCGGGCATCGCCGCCTTCCAGCCGACCACCGACATCACCGAGGAC
Source organism: Nocardia bhagyanarayanae (assembly GCF_006716565.1). Taxonomy (NCBI): domain Bacteria; kingdom Bacillati; phylum Actinomycetota; class Actinomycetes; order Mycobacteriales; family Nocardiaceae; genus Nocardia; species Nocardia bhagyanarayanae. The sequence continues at coordinate 882,927 of NZ_VFPG01000001.1, forward strand.
GAGTTCGACCGCGTCGTCGGCATCAACTTCAAGGGCGTCTTCTTCACCGTCCAGAAGACCCTCCCCTTGCTCGCCGACGAGGCGGCCATCGTCGTCAACGCCTCCTGGGCCCTGCACCGCGGCGTCCCCGGCGCCTCCCTCTACTCCGCCACCAAGGCCGCCGTGCACAACCTCACCCGCACCCTCGCCGCCGAACTGGCCCCGAGGAAGATCCGCGTCAACTCCGTCAGCCCCGGCTACATCGAGACCCCCTCCTACCGCGACAACGTCTCCCCCGAAGCCAAAGCCGCCGCCATCACCGCCGTCGCCGCCGGCCGCCTCGGCACCCCAGAGGACATCGCCGACGCCGTAGCCTTCCTCGCCTCCCACGAAGCCTCCTACATCAACGGCCAAGACCTCCTCGTCGACGGCGGCCTCATCACCGCCATCCCCGACCGCATGCTGTAGAAGCACAGGGGCCGACGCCCGGTTCGACCGATGCGAGCCGGGCGTCGGCGTGCGGTCCGGTTGGATTCGTGGTCAGGGGGTCGTGCGTGGGTTAATATAAGTACAAACTTATCGAAGGAGGTTGGTATGCCCTTGTTGACGGATCCCGCGGGGATCGCCGGGCTGGTGGTTCGGGAGGTTCGGACCGGGGAGCGGGGTGGGGAGGTTACGCGGATCGCGGTGGCGCGGCGGAGTTATCCGACGGATCAGGCGGATCTGTGGGACGCGTTGACGAATGGGGAGCGGATTCCGCGGTGGTTCCTGCCGGTGAGCGGGAATCTGGAGCTGGGCGGGAAGTACCAGCTCGAGGGGAACGCGAGCGGGGTGATCGAGGAATGCGAGGCGCCGCGGCGGTTCGCGGTGACGTGGGAGATGGGGCCGCAGGTTTCGTGGCTGGCGGTGACGTTGACCGCGAGCGAGGACGGGACGGTGCTCGAGCTCGAGCACGAAGCGCCGGTCGATCCCGAGTTCTGGGAGCAGTACGGCCCGGGGGCCGTGGGTGTCGGCTGGGATCTCGCGCTGCTGGGACTTGGCCTGCACGTGGAGTCTTCGGCGGCGCTGGATCCGGCCGAGGTGCTGACTTTCCACACCACTCCCGAGGGTGTGGAATTCATCAGGCGGGCCGCCAACGGGTGGGCGGACGCGGCGGTCGCCGACGGCGACGACCCGACCGCGGCGATCACGGCCGCGGACCAGACGGTGACCTTCTACACCACCGAGCCCGAGGACGGCGCCGGGTCCTGATGGTCGCTTCTCCGGCGAGGATCTTCGAGGCGCTCGGCGATCCGATCCGCCGCTACATCCTCGAGCTGGTCGCGGTCGAGGAGCAGCCCGCGGGCGCGCTCGTCGCGGCCGTGCAACAGCGCGCCGCCATCTCCCAGCCCGGCGTCTCCCAGCATCTCAAGGTGCTGCGCGACGCCGGGTTGGTGAGCGTGCGCGCCGAGGGCACACGTCGCCTGTACGCGCTCGACGCCGCCGGTCTGGACGCGGCCCGCGCCTGGCTGACCGCGTTGACCGAACCGCTGCACCAGTTCGCCCAGCCCCTCGATGCCCTCGCCACGGAAATCGCCCGCGGCAAACGGGCCCGGCGCACCGCCGAGCCGCCGGTCGAGCAGGCGGACAGGAACGCCCGCGGCGCCTGACCGAATCCATGGACACACCATGGCCGCGGCGGCTTGCGGGCTGCTCGAGAAGCGCTCCGGATCAGAAAGCGATGAAGAGGATCTCGTCGCGCGAGTACTCGTGTCCGGGGTGCTTCTCCGCGAGGTGCGCCTGGGTCTTGGCGACGAGATCGTCCTCGTCGGCGCCGACGATGGACTCACCGCAGGGGCAGTTCAGGTTTCGCTTCATTGTTCGTCCTAGGTCGCGGTCGGCGGGCCGCCGGCCGAAGGGATGGTGGTATCAGGGCTTCCGGGCCAGACCGGCGACGATCAGCTGCTCCCAGACGGTGAGCTCGCGAACGGCGGTCGGTCCGGTGACGGGCTCGGGCCGCCACTGCGTGACGGGGACGATACCGGGTTCCAAGATCTCGAGATCACCGAAGAGTTCCGCGATCTCCTCGTCGGTGCGCCACCGGCCGCGGCCGAAGGTGGACTGCAACTTCTGCTCCACCGCTTCGGTTTCCGCGTTGTGCCCGGACCGGAAGTGCGAGATGAAGACCGCGCTGCCGGAGGGGATCTGGTCGGTCCAGAAACGAACGATGTCCGCCGGGTTCTCGTCGTCGTTGAGGTGGTGCAGGATGGCGCTGAAAACGACGGCGACCGGCTGCTCGAAATCGATCAGCCGGATGACGTCGGGATGCTCGCGAATTCCCTTCGCGTCGCGGACGTCGGCCTGGATGACGACCGTCCGATCGTCGGCCTCCAGCAGCGCGCGCCCGTGCGCGAGGACGATCGGATCGTTGTCGATGTAGACGACTTTGGCGTCCGGTGCGTGCCGCTGCGCGACCTGGTGCACGTTGTCGGCGGTCGGCAGACCGCTGCCCAGGTCGATGAACTGCCGCAGGCCCGCCTTGGCGAGCTCGCCGACGGCGCGGACCAGCACCTCGCGGTTGGAGGTCGCGATGACCACCGAACCGGGAAGATTGATCTTGAAGTGGTCGCCGATCTCCTGATCGACCGGGTAGTAGTCCTTACCGCCGAGCAGGTAGTCGTAGACCCGAGCGATGCTCGGCTTGGACGGATCTATCACGTTCGAGCTATCGGACACGTTCGCACCCCCGACTCGCCGGACATTGTCTCCGCCCAATACTAGGAGACGCCCGCCTGCCCTGACGTCCGACTACCAAGGACCCCAGTCGAATTCGCCGACCGGCGATCCGGCCCGCGGGACCACCCGCGCGGGCCGGATCGCACAGCTCAGGCGGAAACCGCGGCCTGCTCCCGCTGCAATTCCAGCGCGATGTCGATGAGCTGGTCCTCTTGACCGCCCACGAGCTTGCGCTTGCCTGCGCGGACAAGCATCTCGGCGGCGGAAACGCCGTAGCGTTCGGCCTGGCGCTCGGCGTGCTTGAGGAAGCTCGAGTACACGCCCGCGTAGCCCATCATCAGGGCCTGGCGGTCCAGCAGGCATTCCTGCGGCATGGCCGGGCGGACGACGTCCTCCGCGGCGTCGGCGATGGCGAAGAAATCGATGCCGGTCTTGATGCCCAGCTTGTCGCAGACGCCGACTAGCGCCTCGACCGGCGTATTACCCGCGCCCGCACCGAAACGCCGTGCGCTGCCGTCGATCTGGGTGGCACCGGCGCGAATGGCGTAGATGGAGTTGGCCACCGCGAGATCGAGGTTCTCGTGACCGTGGAAACCGACCTGCGCGTCGTTGCCGAGCTCCGCGACCACCGCCGCGACACGATCGGAAACCTGTTCCAGGACAAGGGCTCCCGCCGAGTCGACGATGTACACGCACTGGCACCCGGCGTCGGCCATGATGCGCGCCTGCTTGGCCAGCACCTCCGGCGGCTGGGTGTGCGACATCATCAGGAAGCCGACGGTTTCCAGCCCGAGTTCGCGGGCCAGGCCGAAGTGCTGGATGGAGACGTCGGCCTCGGTGCAGTGGGTGGCGATGCGGCAGATGGACGCGCCGTTGTCCTGCGAGACCTTGATGTCTTCCTTGACGCCGACGCCCGGCAGCATGAGCACCGCGATCTTGGCCTGCTTGGCCGTCTGGGCGGCGATCGTAACCAGTTCCTGCTCGGGGGTTTTGGAGAACCCGTAGTTGAACGAGGAACCGCCGAGCCCGTCACCGTGGGTCACCTCGATGACCGGAACGCCCGCGCCGTCGAGCGCGGCGACGATGTCACGCACCTCGGTGGCGGTGAACTGGTGGCGCTTGTGGTGCGAGCCGTCGCGCAGCGAGGTGTCGGTGACGCGGATGTCGAGTTCTGCTGAGTAAGCCATGGGTAACGCTCCTTACACCCGGGTCGAGCTGATCTGCTGTGCCATGACCTCGCCGACCTTGGTGGCCGCGGCGGTCATGATGTCGAGGTTGCCCGCGTACGGGGGCAGGAAGTCGCCCGCGCCCTCGACCTCGACGAAGACCGAGACCTTCGCCAGGCCGCCGGAAACCACCGACGGCTCGTCGAACTGCGGTTCGTTGAGCAGGCGATAGCCGGGCACGTACTGCTGGATGTCGGCGACCATCCGGTGGACGGAGTCGGCGATCGCGTCGGTGTCGGCGTCCTCCGGGATGGCGCAGAAGATGGTGTCGCGCATGATCATCGGCGGCTCGGCCGGGTTCAGGATGATGATCGCCTTGCCGCGCTCGGCGCCGCCGATGGTCTCCACGCCGCGACTGGTGGTCTTGGTGAACTCGTCGATGTTGGCGCGGGTGCCCGGACCGGCGGACACCGACGACACCGAGGCGACGATCTCGGCGTACGGCACCGGCACGACGCGCGACACCGCCGCGACGATCGGGATGGTGGCCTGGCCGCCGCAGGTGATCATGTTGACGTTCGGCGCGTCCAGGTTGGCGCCGAGGTTCACCGGCGGCACCACGGCCGGACCCACCGCTGCCGGGGTGAGGTCCACCGCGCGGATGCCCGCCTCGGCGTACTTCGGCGCGGCGGCGCGGTGCACGTAGGCCGAGGTGGCCTCGAAGACCAGGTCCGGCAGCTCGGACTGCCCGAGCAACCAGTCGACGCCCTCGTGCGAGGTCTCCAGCCCGAGCCCGCGGGCGCGCTTCAGGCCCTCGCTCTCCGGATCGATGCCGATCATCCAGCGCGGCTCGATGACATCCGAGCGCAGCAGCTTGTAGAGCAGATCGGTGCTGATGTTGCCGGACCCGACGATCGCGGCGGTGACGGTCCCGTTGGACACGACAGGCCTCCTAGATGAATTGCAGACGGACGGAACCGAGTCCGGCGAACTCGGCGTGGAACTTGTCGCCAGGACGGGCGTCGATGGCGCGGGTGCAGGAGCCGGGCAGCACGATGTCGCCCTTCTTCAGCCGCACACCGAACGAGGCGACCTTGCGCGCCAACCAGGCCACGGCGATGACCGGATCACCGAGCACCGCGTCGCTGCGCCCCTCGGCGACCACCTCGTCGTTGCGGGTGAGCACCGCGTCGATCGACTTGATGTCGATGTCCTTCGGCGCGACCCGCTCCGGTCCGAGCACGTAACCGGCCGACGACGCGTTGTCCGAGATGGTGTCGCACAGGCCGATGTTCCAGTCCTTGATCCTGGAATCGATCAGCTCGATGGCGGGCGCGTAGGCGACGGTCGCGGCGAGCACATCCTCCTCGGTGCAGTCCGCGCCGGGCAGGTCGGCGCCGAGCACGAAACCGACCTCGACCTCGACGCGCGGGAAGAGGTAGCGGCCCGCCTCGACCGGAACGTCTTCGAACACTTGCATTTCCGCGAGCAGGTGCCCGTAGTCGGGCTCGTCCACGCCCATCATCTGCTGCATGGCCTTGGACGAGAGGCCGACCTTGTGGCCGACCACCCGCGCGCCGCTGTCGAGGCGGCGGCGGATGTTGATCAGCTGGATCTCGTAGGCGTCGACCACGTCGATGTCGGGGTATCGCGCGACCAGCGGGTCGATGGCGACCCGATCGTTCTCGGCCCGCGCGAGTTCGTCGGCGAGTTCGGTTCGTACCGCGTCGGACAGCACGCTAATTTCCTTCCACTGTTGCTTTTTCGAGGACGGCCTGTTGGCCCGCCGCGGACCGTCCCGCGCGGCGACCGGAGAAGACGCAGTCGGCCAGCGAAAGACCGCTGACGTAGGAATCCGAGCAGATGCCGACGGCGGTCCGTCCCGCGGCGAACAAGCCCGGAATGTCGTCGCCCCCGGTGGTTTTCACCGCGCCGGTGTGCTCGTCGACGACAACGCCGCCGAGGGTGAGCATCGGGCACGGGTTGGTGAGGCTCGGCTTGATCCCCACATCCAACAACCAGTACGGGCCGCTGCGCACGGGTTCGGTGAATTCGACGGGTTTGCCGACCGGGTCGGGCGTGCCGTTGGCGATGGCGCCGTTGTGCGCGTCGACGGTCGCGCGCAGCCCGGCCGGATCGATACCGGCCTTCGCCGCGACGGCTTCCAGCGTCGCGCCGCGCACCGCGTTGCGGCGCATCACCTCGAACTGGCCACGCTGGAACCAGGTCGCCTGGGTGCGGATCTGCTCGATCGCGGTGCGCATCAGCCGCGCGTCGGCGAGCAGCCAGCCCTTGCCTTCGTGCTCGTTGATCAGCTTGTTGCCGACCGCGGCGCCGTAGCGGGTCTCGTCGATCACCCGGCGGCCGCGCGCGTCGACCAGCAGCGAGCCGGTGAAAGCGCTGGGCGGCAGGATGAATCGCCAGGCCGAGACGTTGCCCATGCGGTCGGTGGCCGCGCCGGCCTGCCGCGCCAGCAGGATGCCGCTGCCGTCGTCGCCGGTGGTGCCGAGCGCGAGACCGGCGCGGTACTGCGGACCGTACTCCGCGAGCATGGCGCGATTGGCGATGAAGCCGCCCGCGCTGACCACGACGCCGCGCCTGGCCCGCACCCGGATCGTCGTGCCGTAACGGCGATCGAGCAGGTCGAGGCGCTTCTCGAGCGACTTGCGCAGCGGCGGATAGTAGATGCCCGGCTTGGCCGCGACGTTGGCCATGCGGCTGTAGCGGTCCCGGACCCGGCCGGGGGCGTCGCGCAGCGACCGGCATTCGACACCGATCACCACGCCGTTGTCGTCGGTGATCAATCGCGTTGCGGTGGTCAAGGTTTCGACGCGTACTCCGCGACGCGCGGCGGAGGCGGCGAGCGGGCCGGTGAGCTGCTTGCCCGAGGTGCCCTTGCCCTTGACGCGGTGGCCGCGCTGCGCGGGCTCGGCGACCTCGCGGCCGTAGCCGGAGACCTCGCTGCCGGAGTAGTACAGGTAGTAGCTGTCGTTCGGATACGAGGTCTTGTACGGGCAGAGCGAGGCCTCGAACGGCACGCCGTGCCCCTTCAGCCACTCGATCATGGCCGGGCTCTCGTCCACGAAACGGCGCAACGTCGCCGGTGTGACGGCCGTGCCGACCTCGCGTTCGAGATAGGCGAGCATCTGCTCCGGCGTATCGGCCACCCCCGCCTCGCGCTGCACCGACGTGCCGCCACCTGCGTAGATGATGCCGCCGGACAGCGCCGACGCGCCGCCTCCGTTGAACCGCTCCAGCACCACTACCTGCGCGCCCGCCTCCGTCGCTTCCAAGGCGGCGGACGCGCCCGCGGCGCCGTATCCGACGACGACCACGTCAGCGGTCAGGTCCCATTCGAGGCCCATGTAGTTCACTCCGGTCCGAAACTGAAACAAGTTTCCTCGACAAATGGAACGCCGAGCAAGTCTTCTGCCACACAACATAGACCAATGGCGCGTCCATTCTATAACGTGTTCTACATGACAGATCCGGTTCTCGAGCCACACAGCTACGACGTGGTGGTGGTCGGCAGCGGCGCCGCGGGCATGACCGCCGCCCTCACCGCGGCCCACCACGGCCTCAGCGCGGTCATCATCGAAAAGGCCGCGCACTACGGCGGGTCGACCGCGCGCTCCGGTGGCGGCGTGTGGATTCCCGGCAACAAGGCGCTGCGTGCGTCGGGTCGCCCCGACGACCGGGAAGACGCGCGCACCTACCTGCACAGCATCGTCGGCGACGTGGTGCCCAAGGACCGGATCGACACCTACATCGACCGCGGCGCCGAGGCCTTCGACTTCGTGCTGGACCACACACCGCTGAAGATGAAGTGGGTGCCCGGGTACTCGGACTACTACCCGGAGGCGCCCGGCGGTCTCGGCGAGGGACGCTCCTGCGAGCCCAAGCCGTTCAACCTCAAAGTCCTGGGCGCGGAGAAGGACAAGCTGGAACCTCCGTACGCCAAGGCGCCGCTGAACGTGGTCGTCATGCAGGCGGATTTCGTCCGCCTCAACCTCATCCGCCGCCACCCCAAGGGCATGATGCGCGCCATGCGCGTCGGCGCGCGCACCTACTGGGCGAAGTTCACCGGCAAGCACATCGTGGGCATGGGTCAGGCCATCATCGCCGCCATGCGCAAGGGGCTCATGGACGCGAACGTGCCGGTGCTGCTGAACACGCCGATGACGGAACTCGTCGTGGAGAACGGCGTGGTCACGGGCGTGCGGGCGCTGGTGGACGGCAAGCCAGTCGTGTTCACCGCGCGCCACGGCGTCGTGCTCGGCAGCGGCGGTTTCGAGCACAACGCGGAGATGCGCGCGAAGTACCAGCGCCAGCCCATCACCACCGAGTGGACGACGGGCGCGGCGGCCAACACCGGCGACGGCATCCGCGCGGGCATCGAGGCGGGCGGCGCGATCGACTTCATGGAAGACGCCTGGTGGGGGCCGACCGTCTTCAAGGGTGGCCGCCCGTGGTTCGCCCTCGCCGAGCGCAATCTGCCCGGCTGCATCATCGTCAACCGCGACGGCAAGCGATTCGGTAATGAGTCGGCTCCTTACGTCGAGGCTGGGCACACCATGTACGGCGGCGAATACGGGCAGGGCGAGGGGCCGGGCGAGAACATCCCGGCCTGGCTGGTGTTCGACCAGCGCTATCGCAACCGCTACATCTTCGCCGGATTGCAGCCTGGTCTGCGCTTTCCGTCCCGCTGGATGGAAAACGACAACATCGTCAAGGCCGACAGCCTGGAAGAGCTGGCGTCCGCGATCGGCGTGCCGGCGGAGAATCTGGCCGCGACCGTCGAGCGGTTCAACAAGTTCGCCGAGACCGGTACCGACGAGGACTTCGGCCGCGGCAACAGCCACTACGACCGCTACTACGGCGACCCCACGGTGAAGCCGAACCCCTGCCTCGCCGGCCTGGTGCAGGGCCCGTTCTACGCGGCCAAGATCGTGCCCGGCGATCTCGGCACCAAGGGCGGTCTCGTCGCCGACTCGGCGGGCCGGGTGCTGCGCGAAGACGGCAGCACCATCGAGGGCCTCTACGCCTCGGGCAACTGCTCGACGCCGGTCATGGGCCACACCTACGCCGGACCCGGCGCGACCATCGGACCCGCGATCACCTTCGGCTACCTCGCCGTCCTCGACATCGCCAAGCGCAAGCAGGAGCAGGCCACGGCGGCGGCGACCTCCGAGGCCTGACCGAGTGCCCAGCCCGCTCGCCGGGGCGAAGCCCGCACCGTGCCGGCCGAACTGACGCGGGCGACCGACCCCCGCCGGTCCGACCGCGACACCGGGCCACGCACCGGGCGCGCCCAGGGGCTCAGCGCAGCTCCGCCTCCCGGCGGCCGGGCTTACGGCGGAGCCGCTGTCCCGGCGAGTGGATACGGCGTTGCAGGCGGGGCGCGCCTACCCGCAGGATCGAATCGTGGGCCGGGGCGAACGAATCCGTCCACAACCATGCACAAGGAGAACTGATGCCCATCGACCCGAAGATCGCGCTCGGCGCGGAACTGCCGAGCCGGGAGTTCGCGTGGACGCCGTCGGATGTGCAGCTCTATCAGCTCGGGCTCGGCGCCGGCGCGCGGTGGACCGACGCCGCCGAGCTGCGCTACCTCGACGACCGGGAGCCGCAGGTGCTGCCGAGCTTCGCGACCGTCGCGCAGACTCTGCACGAGACCGAGCCGCCCAAGGTGAGCTTCCCGGGTATCGACATCGACCTGGCGAAGGTGGTGCACGGACACCAGGAGGTGGAGGTGCACCGCCCGATCCCCGCCGCGGGCAAGGCGACGAGCACCGGGCGGATCAGCGAGCTCTGGGACAAGGGCTCGGCCGCGGTGGTCGTGCAGGAGCACACCATCACCGGCTCCGACGGCGCGCCGCTGTGGACCACCCGCTCGTCCATCTTCGCCAAGGGTGAAGGCGGCTTCGGCGGCGAGCGAGGCCCGAGCACCAAGTCGGAACTGCCCGATCGCGCACCGGATTTCGACGTCACGACACGCACCCTGCCGCAGCAGGCGCTGCTGTACCGGATGCTCGGCGACCGCAACCCGCTGCACTCCGACCCCGAATTCGCCCGCGCCGCAGGGTTCCCCAACCCGATCCTGCACGGCCTGTGCACGTACGGAATCGTCTGCAAGACGGCGACCGACACCGCCCTGGACGCCGACGCGAGCCGCGTCACCGGTTTCCGCGCGCGCTTCGCGGGTGTGCTCTACCCGGGCGAGACCATCCGGACCCGGATCTGGCGCACCGACGGTGAACTCGTCATCGCCGCGACCGTGGTCGAGCGCGAGGACGCTCCGGTGCTCGCGGATGTCAGCCTGAAGTTCAGCTAGACCGCGTCCAGATGTCGGCGCGGTAACCCGACCGAGGGTGACCTTCAGTGCGGTGGGCCGACTGATGGTGACCTTTGGTCGCACCGGGCGCGGTCGATCGCGGCGCGAGCAGAGTTGCTGACGACCCGACGTCTGCCCGGCTAACCGGACGGCGGGCCGACCATTGCCTCCGGTCGGCTGCGGCGCGGGCCGAGTCCTTGAATCACCAAGGCGTACAACACGATCACCACGACCGGCGCGACCGCGGGAGCCCAGGCCAGACGCAGCGGCAGCAGCGCCGCGCCCACCGCGCAGGCCGCGAATCCCATCGCGCCGACGACCGAGGGCAGCGTGGTCGGCACGACGCCGATCGGCGCAGTCACGGTCGCGGTGTTCAGCAGATAGGTCGTGGCCACCAAACCCGTCGCGGCCGCGGCGAGCACACCGGTGTCGGCCCAGGCGAGCACGCCGATCGCGACGAGCACGGCGGCGACCGCGGCGGGACGGAACCACCAGCCCGCCGCCGTCAGGATCAGCGCGGGAAGGGCCGCGAGCGGCGACATCAGCAGAACCGACGTCACGAGCAGGACACCGGCGAGCACGGCCAGGAATCTGGTCATCGGCGCACCCGCACTGTCCTGCGATGTTCGGGCAGCAGGCGCATGATCTCGTCGAGCCTGGCGTCCTGCGCCCACGGCACGATGTCGACGCCGACGGTGCTCATGTCGCGATACATGGAGGCGCGTTCCAGCTGCCACATACGCGCGAGCGTCTGATCGAGTCCGTCCCGGAACGGCGTGCCGCGCAACACGTCCACCACCACCACGACGTGCCCGCGCTTGCGCAGATCGATCAGCGCGAGCGCGAACTGGGTGTCGAGCAGCGTGGAGAAGGCCACCACGATCGCGCCGAGCGGCACCGCGGCGTGCGGCGCCAGTGTGCCGGTGGTGGGGATGTGCTCGTCGCCCACATCGAGCACCGTGTCGACGATCCGGTAGAACTGGCGCCGCCCGATGTCGGGCCGCAACCAGCGCGGGCCCTGGCCGAGGCAGACGACCGCGGTCCGGTCGCCCGCCTGCAATGTCGACTGCACGACCTGGGCCGCGCCGCGCACCGACAGCTCGAGCGAATCGGTCGCGGGGCCCGGCGCCTGCTGCGAGGTGTCGACGAGCACGACGACGTCGGCGGACCGGTTGGTCAGCCGCTCGGTGACGTAGAGCCGCCCGCGCCGGGCGCTGACCGGCCAGTTCACGATCCGCAGCTGGTCACCCGGCGCGTAGGCGCGGATGTCGGCGTATTCCACGCCCGGACCGTGTCTGCGGGTCAGATGGGTGCCGAGCCGTTCCGGAAGTTCGGTGCGCGGCAGGCGCATTCGCTGCGGATCGGTCACCGGGTAGACGAACAACTGGCCCGCGGGCAGTATCGCCGTCGCGACGGCGAGCCCCGCCGGGCTGAGCGCGGACACCCGCACCGACACCGGGTAGCGACCCCAGCGCCCGGCCGAGAGAGCCAGCCGCAGCCCGGCGGGCGCCGCCCCGGAGTCGCTCGCCTCCTCGATCTCGACCCCGAGTCCTTGCACCGTCTGCGGTTTCAGGCGCAGCAGCGCGTGCCCCGCCTCCACGAAGGCGGCGACGGTGAGCACCACCTCCTCGGTCTCGAAGCAGCGCAGCGTGCCGCCGCCGTCGACCTGGATCCTGGTCCGCGACTGCTGCCACGGCGCGGTCGCGAGCACGCCGAGCAGCGGCGCGGCGAATACCACCAGCTGCCACCGCGCGGCGACGACCGCGACCACCAGCGCCACCGCCGCGCAGCAGGCCAGCATGTACACCAGCGGCGCTGGGCGCCACCGCAATTCGGCCTCGACGGTGGCGCTCGCGTCGCGGTGCCTGGAGCGGGTCATGTCACGGTGGCGCGCGGGACCGGAAGGCGGCGCAGCAGTTCGGCGATAACGTCCTCGCCGCGAATCCGGCGCACCCACATCTCCGGGCGCAGCGTGATCCGGTGCGCCATGGCTGGAATCGCCAGCGCCTTCACGTCTTCCGGGATGACGTAGTCCCGGCCGAGCAGCAGCGCGCGGGCGCGCGACATCTGCACCAGATCCAGTTCGGCGCGCGGACTCGCGCCGACCTCGACCTGCGGGTGGCCGCGGGTCGCCCCCGCCAGTGCGACGACGTAACCCACCACGTCGGGATGCACCGTGACGTACTCGACCGACTGCCGCATCTCCAGCAGCCCGTTGGCGTCGACCACCTGACCGACCTGCGGCGGCGTCGCGCCACGCTCGAGGCGTCTGCGGATCATCTGGGTCTCGTCGTGCTCGGAGAGGTAGCCGAGCCGCAGCTGGATGGCGAAGCGGTCCAGCTGCGCCTCGGGCAGCGGGTAGGTGCCCTCGTATTCGATGGGGTTGTCGGTGGCGAGCACGATGAACGGCTGCGGCAGCGGGAAGGTCTCGCCGTCGATGCTGACCTGTCCCTCCGCCATCGCCTCCAGCAGCGCGGCCTGGGTCTTCGGCGGGGTGCGGTTCACCTCGTCGGCCAGCAGCACGTTGGTGAAGACCGGGCCGCGCCGGAAGTTGAACCGGCCCGAGTTCATGTCGTAGATGGTGGAGCCGAGCAGGTCGGCGGGCAGCAGATCGGGGGTGAACTGCACCCGGGTGAAGTCCAGGCCGAGCGCGGCGGCGAAGGATCTGGCGATCAGCGTCTTGCCGAGTCCGGGCAGGTCCTCGATGAGGACGTGCCCACCGGACAGCACGGCGATCATGATCAGCTGTAGTTCGTCGCGCTTGCCCACGACGACGCGGCCCAGCTCCCGCAGCACCGCCTCGGTTCGCTGGACGGTCACGTCCAGTGGCATCGTCATTTGTCTACTCGCACTCGTCAACCCATTTCACATTCTCTGCAGGCGGCGCAGGATCTCGTCCAGTGCCGCCCGACCCGGTGCGCGCGTCGTCTGATCGCGCAGTGCCGAGTTCGCCGGATCCACCCAGCGCCACAGTTCCGGTCCGAACTGCAGAATCCCGGCCGCTTCGGTCGCCCTGCGGTTCTTGGCTACCCGCATGCCCGTGGACAACTCGAATTCCTTGGCGAGCAATGGCCGCAGGTGCCGATCCCAGTCGGCCCTGCTGCCGTCGGCGCGGTCGGCCAGCATCTGCGCCCGCGCCTGCCAGCGGTTCAGCATTTCCAGCGGGCCGTTCTCGATGTCGTCGGCGCGGTCGTCGCCTTCCGCGTTCCCGCGCTCGCGCAACGTCAGGATCAACTGGAACAGCGCGAGGGCGACCGGGACGGCGGCGAGCAGCAGCATCGCACCGCGCGCCTTGCCGAACGCGACCAGTTCCAGCACCACCACCGCGACGATCGCGGCGGCCGCGATCCCGGCCCTGTTCATCCGGCCACCACCACCTCTCCTTGCAGGTCGGCGAGCACGATGCGCAGCAGTTGTTCGGCGCGCATGCGCTGCCACTCGAGCATCGAGTGCGGGCTGAACCTGGCCTCCTCGAAGAGCGCGACCAGCTCGCGGGCGGACGCGTCGTGCAGCGCGCCGCGCTCGAAAGCGCGGGCCAGCACTTCCATCGGGGTGTCGGAGGCCAGCGGTGCGGCCGCGCGGTCGACGGCCAGACCGCGCTCCATGGCGACATAGCAGGCGATGATGGCGTCGCGCGGCTCCTGGCCAGGCGCGTTCATCGCGGCAAGACCCATTTCGGCGGCCCTGGCGAGCGAGTCGACGGCGGTCGGCGGCGCGGGTGTCTCCAATGGCGGCGCGGCGACCGGCTTGCGGCGGGCCGTCGCGGCGACCACCACCAGACCGACCAGCGCGACACCGACCAGGACGCCCGCGCCGACGATCGTCAGAACCAAACTGGTTCCGGTCAGGCTCTCGGCTCCGCCGGGCTGGGGCGGCGGCGTGGTGGGGAGGTGTTCGGGCGGCGCGCCCTCGCCGGTGGCGGGTGTCGGCTCGGACGGCTGCACTTCCCTTCCGACGCCGACGAAGAACACGGCGGAGGCGGCGGCCAAGACCAGCGCGAGCCCGGCCAGCGCCGCGAGCACCAGCAGACCGACCCGGCCGAGTCGCCATTGGGGGCGTTCCTCCGCACGATCGACTTCGGGCATGGCGAGCGGCAGCCGGTGCTGGCTGGCGATCACTCCCGCGATCAGGATCACCACCGAGACCGTGAGCAACACCGGCATCAGCGCCAAGGCGAGCGCGGAGGGGCCCGAGCGACGATCAGCGGTCTCGACCACGCCGGGAATGTGCCCGCGCAACGCGATGGCGGCAACGGCCAGCAGCGTGATCAGCACGATCACGCGCGATATCGCCGCTCGCGCCCGGACCACCAGCGTTTACCACCAAACCTCGGAACTGCTCGAATCAGCCACATAGTTACATGCCGAACGGTCCGCTCGGGAGCGAATCGAATACTTCGGATCATGTCCTTTTTAACCGGGTTCATCGGCGAGTCGCCGCAGGTAGAGCGGGAAAAGTGCGGCTACCCAGCCGCGGCGCTCACCGCTTGTGAGATCTCACAGAGACGGCTGGCGGTGCGTGAAATGTCCGGAACGCCGACCACCCCGTCGACCAGTTCCGGCAGGGGCGCCGCGGCGCAGAACGTCAGTTCCAGGTCCGCGTCGTAGAGCACGTCGACGAGATTCACCAGACGCATCGCCCAGTCCGGCGGCACCTCGCGCAACCGAGGGACGTCCCGGATCGTCCAGCGCCGGAAGCGCCGGGCCAGGTCCACGTAGTCGGCGGCCGAGGTGGGGGTGCCGCACAGCGCGGTGAAGTCGAGAGTGATCGCGTCGCCTTCGACCGCGCGGGCTCGGAGTGTGCGATCGCCGATCGGGATCGTGAGCGCCGCGACCACGCGAGCGGTGCCGACGGGGACCGTCATCGGATCGGCTGCGGAGGCACGGCGGAGGGCGGGTTCGGCGAGCGTCTCCGCTTCGCTCTCGCTCGGCACGCAGCCGATCAGGTAGCGTCCGGCGGCGAAACCCCTTGCGGCGTCACGCTTGCGCAGTGTGCGGTAGTCGGTGGGGCCGTCCACCGAGACCACGTCCGAATGCTCGACGATGCGCGCGATGGTCGGCACGAACCGGTCGTGGAACAGCGGATTCGGCAGCAGCCGCTCGGGCGGGTAGTTCGAGGTGAGCACGAACGAGATGCGCCGGGCGAAGAGCGCCTCCAGCATGCGGGCGACCAGCATGGCGTCGCCGATGTCGTGCACGTGGAACTCGTCGAAGCAGACCAAGCGCGCGGCACCGAGCAGACGCTCGATGGCGGTGTCGATCGAACCGGTTTCGTGGGCTGCCCTGTGCAATTCGGCGAAGAACCAGTGGAAGTGGTAGCGCTTCGCGCGCTCGGCGTCGACGGTGGCGAGGAAGCGGTCCATCAGCATGGTCTTGCCGCGGCCGGGTCGGCCGTGCAGGTAGACGCCGCGCGCACCCTTGACCGGGCGGCCGCGCCGATCCACCAGACGAGCCAGCCGGTCGGCCGCCGCGCGCTGATCCTGGTCGAGTTCGATCGTCATCCCACCTCCTGTCTCTACAGCTGTAGAGTCCTCTACAGTTGTAGAGCACGAGGCCGCATGCGACCAGAGAAGGTGACGATGTCCACAACCGACCGGCGCACCCGGATCGTCGACGCGGCAATCGAACTGATCGCCCGGCGTGGCCTGCGCGCGCTGACGCACCGAGCGCTGGACACCGAGCTGGAACTGCCGCCCGGATCGTCCTCCTATTACTTCCGCACCAAACGCGCCCTGATCGAGGCGATCGCCGACCGGATAGCCGACCGTTCCCGAAGCGATTTCGGCGCGGCGCGGTTCGAGGCGCCCGAGACGGCCGGCCTGCCATCCATCGCACACGGCATCGCGGTCTGGCTGGACCGGCTGCTCCTCGAACGCCGCGACCACCTGATCGCCCGGCACGCACTGATCGTCGACCTCATCGGCGACCCGGAGTTGCACGGTCGCCTTGCCAACAGTCTCTTCTCGACGGAACGCGCCCGAGAACTGTTCCGCGCCACCGGCTTCCCCGACCCGGACACCGCCGCCGCCGACTTCGTCGCCGTCCTGGAGGGCGCGGTCTTCGACCGCTTCGCGGGCAACCGCAGCGCTCTGCCCGCGGGCACCCCGGCCAGCATCACGCAGCTGACCACCCTGCTGACGGCCTACCTTCGCCACTGACCCGCCGCGGCGACGCCGTGCACAGAGCACCGGCGCGCGTACCGAAACCGGTGGAACTAGACGGACCAGCCGCGTTGGGAGTAGGTGGCGCCGGTGAAGTAGGCGCGGATACCCGCGGCCGGGTACTCGATGACATCACCCGGCAATGCCGTCAAGGCGAACCAGGCCAGCTCGTAGCACTTGTCGGGCTCGCGATTGACGGGTTCGCCGGACCAGTGCACGGCCTCGAAGAACAGCCCGAGGCGAGCTTCGCGCCCAGAACCGACGACGTGCGCGGTGTGAATGTGGCGCAGGTCGGCGGGATCGACGACCACGCCGATCTCCTCCATCGCCTCGCGGGCCGCGCCCGCCGTGGCCGACTCGCCCGCTTCCAGCTTGCCCGCGGGCAGGTGCCAGCGACCATCGAATTCGTCGTCGCTGCGCCGCCTGCTCAACAGCACCTCGCCGCCACGGACGAGCATGATGTGGACATCCACAAGGTGCCGGTCGGCCATGAGACTCCTCCCGTCGCGGCGACATTGCCGCTCCAACCTACGCGGGGCGACCGGCGCTCGATACCGTGCGCGGGCGCGAACCCGATCGCCGCGCGAAATCAGTTGGCGCTGAGCACCAGACCGGAGGTCGGCACGCCGGTGCCCGCGGTGACCAGAACGTTGCGCAGCGAGTCGACCTGGTTGACGGAGGTGCCGCGAATCTGGCGCACCGCTTCGGCGATGCCGTTCATGCCGTGGATGTACGCCTCGCCGAGCTGGCCGCCGTGCGTGTTGAGCGGCAGCCTGCCGCCGAGCTCGATCGCGCCATCCTTGATGAAATCCTTGGCCTCGCCGCGACCGCAGAACCCGAGTTCCTCGAGCTGCATGAGCACGAACGGGGTGAAGTGGTCGTAGAGGATCGCGGCCTGCATGTCCTGCGGCCCCAAACCGCTTTGCGCCCAGAGCTGTTCGCCGACGAGGCCCATTTCCGGCAGACCGGTCATGGCGTCGCGGTAGTAGCTGGTCATCACGTACTGGTCCGCGCCGGAACCCTGCGCGGCGCCGACGATCACCGCGGGCCGCTGCGGCAGGTCGCGGGCCCGCTCGACGCTGGTCACCACGATGGCGACGCCGCCGTCGGACTCCTGGCAGCAGTCGAGCAGGTGCAGCGGCTCGGCGATCCAGCGCGAGTTCTGGTGGTCCTCCAGGGTGATCGGCTTGCCGTAGAAGAAGGCGTCCGGGTTCACCGCGGCGTGCTTGCGGTCGGCCACGGCGACCCGGCCGAAATCCTCGCTGGTCGCGCCGTAGACGTGCATGTAGCGGCGAGCCACCATGGCGACCTGCGCGGCGGGCGTGCCCAGCCCATGCGGATAGGACCAGCCCGCGTCGATGCCCGAGGAGGTCGGCGCGGTGGCCAGCGCCGTGGAGAACTGACCGAACCGCGACACCGAACGCTCGTTGAACGCACGATAGGCGACCACCACGTCGGCGATGCCGGTGGCCACCGCCATGGCGGCCTGCTGCACGGTCGCGCAGGCCGCGCCGCCGCCGTAACCGATGTGGCTGAAGAACTTCAGCTGCGGTATCCCCGTCGCCCTTGCGACCGCGGCCTGGGTGTTGGTGTCCATGGTGAAGGTGGTCAGGCCGTCCACGTCGGCGGGCGTGAGGCCCGCGTCGGCGAGCGCGGCCGTCACCGCCTCGGCCGCCAAGCGCAACTCGCTGCGGCCGGAGTCCTTGGAGAAATCGGTGGCGCCGATGCCGACGATGGCCGCGCGTCCCGACAGTTCGTGCTCAGTCATTGTTACCCCGCAGCGCCATGACGACCTTCGCCGTGATGTGGTCGCCGAGGCTGTCGCGCCCGACGACGTCGATGTGGATGTCGTCGCCGTCGACCGCGCTCACGGTGCCGGTGAGGGTCAAGGTGTCGCCCGCGTACAGCGGCACCCCGAGGCGCAGCGCGATCGACTTCACGATGGCGCGCGGGCCCGACCAGTCGGTGACGAAGCGCTGCACCAGGCCGGTGTCGGTGAGGATGTTGACGAAGATGTCCTTCGATCCGCGCGCGACGGCCTTGTCCCTGTCGTGGTGCACGTCCTGGAAATCGCGGGTGGCGAGCGCCGTGCTGATCACGAAGGTCGGGTCGGCGTGCACGACCAGTTCCGGCAGCGTCGCGCCGACCTGCACGGAAGTGGGTTCCGCGGTGGCCCTCATTTGTTCACCATCCAATACGGCAGCACGGCCTCGTCGTCGAGCTTCTCGAACTCCACCCGCACCGGCAGGCCGATCTCGACCTCGGCCGGGTCGATGCCGCGCAGTTCACCGAGCATGCGCACGCCCTCCTCCAATTCGACAAGCGCGACCACGAACGGCAGTTGCCGTCCAGGCACTTTCGGCGCGTGATGCACGACGTAGCTGAACACCGTGCCGCGCCCCGAGGCGACCACGTAGTCGGTCTGCTCGGATTTGTCCTTCCACAGGGCGGGGATCGGCGGATGCCGCAGCGTGCCGTCCGGCAGCTTCTGGATCCGCAGTTCGCCGAGTTTCGCGCCCTCCCAGAAGAATTCGGTGTCCCACGAGACCAGCGGCTTGACCCGCTCCCCCGCGGGCTTCGCCGGGGCGGCGGCCGTGCCGGGCGCGAACTTCAGGATGCGGAACAGCATTTCGGTGACGAGCTCGTCGCCGACTCGCCACGAAGTGCGGAAGGTGACGAACCAGCCGTCGCCGAGCCCGGTGCGCTTGGGTCCGGTGATGCTCTCCAGCCGGCTGGTGACGCTCACCTGTTCACCGGGCACCAGGTAGCGGTGGTAGATCTGCTCGCAGTTGGTGCCGACCACCGAGGTGAAGCCCGCCTCGTCGAGCAGTTCGGTGGTGGCGCCCATCGGGTCGTCGGCCGGGCGAACACCGTTGAGCCCGAACATGGTCCACACCTGCGCCATGGCGGGCGGTGCGACGATGCCCGGGTGGCCCGCGGCGCGGGCGGCGGCCTCGTCGACGTAGATCGGGTTGGTGTCGCCGATGGCCTCGACCCAGTTGTTGATCATCGGCTGGTTCACCGGGTCGCGCGCGAGGCGCGGCGCGCACTCGCCCGCCGCGATGATCTTCTCGGCGGCGGCGACGATCGCTTCCGGCGTTGACGTGTCCGGCACGACGCGGCTCCTTCTTCTATCGGGGTACTCGCGGCAGGTTCAATCCGGCGGTGGCGACGAGCTCGCGCATGATCTCGTTCACGCCGCCGCCGAAGGTCACCACGAGGTTCTGTTTGGTGCGCCGGTCCAGCCAGGTGAGCAGTTCGGCGGTGGCGCGCTCGGCCGGATCGCCGTGGCGCCCGACGATCTCCTCGGCCAGGCGGCCCGCTTCCTGAAGTGATTCGGTGGAGAACACTTTGGTGGCCGAGGCGTCGGCGATGACCTGCGACTGGTCGCCGTCGACCGTCCCAGCGACCTGCCAGTTCAGCAATTCGTTGAGCCGGACCATGGCGTGCATGCGGCCCAGGGAGCGCTGCACGTCGGGTTCGACGAGCAGCCCGCGCGGACGCGCCCAGTCGCGCACCCGATCGTAGAGCTGCTCGATCTTGCCGGACGGACCGAGGCTGACCCGCTCGTGATTGAGCTGGGTGGTGATCAGCCGCCAGCCCCGGTTCTCCTCGCCGACCAGCATGTCGGCGGGGACCCGGACGTTGTCGAAATAGGTGGCGTTCGTGTGGTGGGCGCCGTCGCAGGTGATGATCGGCGTCCACGAGTAGCCGGGATCCTTGGTGTCCACGATCAGGATCGTGATGCCGCGATGGCGCGATTCCGCGGTGCCGGTGCGACAGGCCAGCCAGACGTAGTCGGCCTCGTGCGCGCCGGTGGTGAAGATCTTCTGCCCGTTGACGATCCAGTCGCCGGAGGCGTCGCGGACCGCGCTGGTACGCAGCGCGGCCAGGTCGGTGCCCGCTTCCGGCTCGGAGTAGCCGATCGCGAAATGGATGTCACCGGAAAGGATTCCGGGCAGGAACTTCTTCTTCTGCGCGTCGGTGCCGTAGGACTGCAAGGTCGGGCCGACGGTCAGCAGCGTCACCAGCGGCAGCGGCACATCGGCGCGCACCGCCTCGTTGAAGAAGATCTGCTGTTCGACGGGCCCGAAACCCTGCCCGCCGTATTCCTTCGGCCAGCCGACTCCGAGCCAGCCGTCGCGGCCCATGCGCCGCACGACGGCGCGGTAGGCGTCGCCGTGCCGGTTCACCGCCATCTCGGCCTCCTCTTCGGGAGTGACGAGATCGGCGAAGTAGGCGCGGAGTTCGTCGCGCAGCGCGCGCTGCTCGGCGGTCAGATCGATGAACATCTTGCTCCTAGACGATCCAGGCGGAACGACGCGCCGCCGAGCCAGCGGGCGATGTCCTTGGCCTGGGAGTAGTAGCGGTGCATCGGATGGGTCACGTCGACGCCGAGACCTCCGTGCAGGTGGTGGCACTTCTGCATGGCGGCGGGCAGCTCGGAGGCCACGGTATAGGCGAGGACGTCGAGGTCGTCGTCGACGCGCTCCAGGTGCGCGGAATCGGCGTCGGACAGCGCGAGCGCCCAGTTCGCCGAGACGGCCGCGGCGTGCAGGGTGCGCGACACCACATACAGGTCGGCGATCTGCTGCGCCACCGCCTGGAATTCGGCGAGCGGCCTGCCGAACTGCCGCCGCACCCGCAGGTGTTCGGCGGTGAGCACCAGCGCGCCCTTCAGCAGTCCGTCGGCGACCGAGCCGATGCTCGCGACCGCCAGCCGGTGCAACCGCGCGAGATCGCCGGGAAGCAACTGCTCGGCGGGGATCTCCACGTTGTCCAACAGGACGCTGCCTTCGGGCAGGCCGCCCGAGGTCGGCGACGGCGTGATGGTCAGGCCCGCGGTATCGCCCGCCACGAGCGCGATACCGGAATCGGTCGGGATCAGCAGCCAGCGCGCCTGCTCGGCGTAGGGCACCGCGACCTTGTGCCCGCTGATGCGCACGACAGCCCCTTCGGCGACCGCGGTCGTCTTGGGCGTCGCGGCGAAAGGCGCGCCGGGCTCGCTGAGCGCCGCGGTGAGCACCGCGCCCTTGGCGAGCTCGGGATAGACGGCCTCGGCCTGCTCGTCGGGCAGTACAGGTAGCAGCGCGAGCAGGCCGAAACCCAATGTCGGCAAGGCGGGCACGGCGACCGCGTCGGTGGCCAGCTCGGTTAGCAGCACCGAGACCTCCGGCAGGCCCATGCCGTCGCCGCCGAATCGCTCCGGTAGCGCGACCGCGAGCAGTCCCGACTCGACGAGGGTCGGCCACAGCTCCATATCCCGCGCGGATTCGCGCTCCAGCAAGCTCACTACTACTTCGGCGACGGCGTCCTGGCGCTCGTCCCTGGTGAAGTCCACGCTGTTCTCCCAGTCGAGTTTCGTCAGCTGTCCGCGTCGCGCGGCAGTCCGAGAATCCGCTCACCCGCCACGGTGAGCAGGATCTGCTCGGTGCCTCCCGCGATGGAAAGACAGCGGGTGAGCAGGAATTCGGTCACCTCGTCCGAATCCTGCGCACCGTTCGGTCCCGCCGCCTCGACGGCGAATTCCGCGACCGCCTGGCGGTGCCGCACGCCGACCAGCTTGCGCACGCTGCTCTGCGCGGCGGGGTCGGCGCCCGCCAGCATCGCGACCGCGGCCCGCTGTTCGAGCAGCAGCCCGGCGATGGCCTCGGCGACGAAGCCGCCGAGCCGGTCGTTGCGCAGCTCCGCACCTGGGCCGGTGGCGGGCAGCTTGGCGATCAGCTCCTCGAGCACCGGCCCTATTCCATTGCCGCCCATGGCAACTCGTTCGGTGGACAGCGTGGAGCGGGCGATCTTCCAGCCGTTGTTCAGCGCGCCGACCAGACAGTCGTCGGGGACGAAGACGTCGTCGAGGAACACCTCGCTGAACCGCGCCTCGCCGGTGATCTGCACCAGCGGGCGGACCTCCAGGCCCTTGCTGCGCATGTCGACGAGGAAGTAGGAGATGCCGCGGTGCTTGGGCGCGTCGGCGTCGGTGCGCGCCAGGCAGATGCCCCAGTTCGCCTTGTCGCCCAGCGAAGTCCAGACCTTCTGGCCGTTGAGCACCCAGCCGCCCTCGACCCGTTTCGCGGTGGTGCGCAACGCGGCGAGATCGGAACCCGCGCCGGGCTCGCTGAACAGCTGGCACCACACCACCTCGCCGCGCAGTGTCGGCCAGGCGAACCGGTCGATCTGCTCGGGGGTGCCGTGCTGCAACAGGGTCGGGATCGCCCACCCGCCGATAGCAAGGTCGGGTGCGGTCACGCCCGCGCGGCGCAACTCCTCGGAGATCACCAGCCCGGTCATGGGGTCGGCGCCGCGGCCATAGGGCGCGGGCCAGTGCGGCATCGCCAAGCCCGCGTCCACCAGGGCGTCGCGCTGCCGGTCCGCGGGCAGGGCGGCGATCGCGGCCACCTCGGCGGCCAGGTCGTTGCCTGCCGCGCCGTCCACGTCGACGCCCTCGGCGGCGAAGACCCGGTCGGCGCCGGTGGTCCGGCGCATTCCGTCGCGAGTCAGTTCGGTGACCCTGGCCCGCCAGCGCGCCGAGCCGCCGAGCAGCTGGCGCAGCGCCGTCGCCCGGCGCAGGTAGAAGTGGGCGTCGTGCTCCCAGGTGAAGCCGATGCCGCCGAGCACCTGGATGCAGTCCTTGGCGGTCTCGACCGCGGCGTCCAGCGAGATGGCCGCGGCGATGGCGGCCGCGATCGGCAGCTCGGCGCCGCCCTCGTCGACGGCGGCGGCGGCGTCCAGCGCGACCGAGCGGATCAGCTCCGTGCGGCACAGCATCCACGCGCAGATGTGCTTGACCGCCTGGAAGGAACCGATCTTGCGGCCGAATTGCTCACGCACCTTGGCGTATTCGACCGCGGTCTCCAGACACCAGCCCGCGAGACCGGCGAGCTCGGCGGCCACGAGCGCCACGAGCAGGTCTTCGACGCGGTGCGCCGCGGTGAACACCCGCTCGGCCGGCACCGCGACATCGGTGCAGTGCACACGGGCCAGCGGGGTGCTCGGGTCGGCCGAGGTCAGCTCCTCGACGCGCAGACCCGCGGCGTCCGGCGGAACAAGGCACCAGCGCTGTCCGTCCGGGGTGGTCACGGGAAGTAGCACGGCGGTGCCGGAAGCGGCCCCGAGCACGAGGTCCCAGACACCGGTGAGCAACACGTCCGCGTCGGCGGCGGGTACGCTCACACCCGTCTCGGATGAAACATCCGGACCGACAACGACGTCGAGCGCGACACCGCACGGGAGGTCATCGGCAAGAGCGCCCGCGGTGACCAGGTTGGCGAGGGCGGTGCTGAGCACCGGGCCGCCCACCAGATCGTGCGCCGCCTGCTCCAGCAGGACGGCGAGATCGGCGACCGACCCGCCGTCGCCACCCGCCTCCTCGGCCACCGCGACACGGAAGATCCCGAGTTCGGCCAGCGCGGGCCAGTACGCGTGCCAGAAGCCGACCGGCTCGGCTCGCATTGTTGCAATCGGCCGGACCGATCCTGCCCAACCCCGCATCGACTCCTGAACGGCTTTATGCTCGTCAGTGGTGGCGATGGTCACACTCCAACCCGCCTTTCCGGCGTGACTCCCACACCTAGAACATGTTCTAATATCCTGGCCGGGCGGAAGTCAAGAGACGGCCAATCCGCATCGGTGAGCACCGCGCGCCAGGCCGCCGTACGACGTTCGAGGAAAGGACCCTTTTCGATGGCCAGCCCCTCCCGATCGCAGCCCGCCGACACGAGCGCTGCCCGCCCAGCGACCGTGACAACGCTCAGCGAGGACGATCTGAGCTCGGCCGCGCAGCGCGAGCGGCGCAAGCGCATCCTGGACGCGACGCTGGCGCTCGCCTCCAAGGGCGGATACGACGCGGTGCAGATGCGCGCCGTCGCGGAGCGCGCGGACGTGGCCGTCGGCACTCTCTACCGGTACTTCCCGTCCAAGGTGCACCTGCTGGTCTCGGCGCTGGCCAGGGAATTCGAGCAGATCGAAGGCAAACGCAAGCCGCTTGCCGGTACGACGCCGCGCGAGCGCATGCACCTGCTGCTCACCCAGATCACCAGGATGATGCAGCGCGACCCGCTGCTCACCGAGGCCATGACGCGCGCGTTCATGTTCGCCGACGCCTCGGCCGCCGCCGAGGTGGACCGAGTCGGCAAGGTGATGGACCGGGTTTTCGCCCGCGCCATGAACGACGGAGAACCGACCGAACGGCAACTCGCCATTGCCCGCGTCATCAGCGACGTGTGGCTTTCCAATCTGGTGGCGTGGCTCACTCGACGGGCTTCCGCGACGGATGTCACAGATCGTCTCGAACTGACTGTGGATCTCCTGCTCGGAGATCAAGCGGCGAAATAGCCGGAGGCGATTACCGCGCCAACTGATTCGGATCGGCGAGCCCGGTCGACGGGCACACCGCCCGCGACCGGGCTACCGTGGTGTTATGCCGCGCTTGCCACTGCACGCGGAGCAGACCGCGAACCGCCCTGTCCGCCAAAGCGACTCGCATCCGGCTTGCCCGCCGGAGCGAATCGGTACTGGCGTGCCGATTCTCGCGATCGCCGCGCGACCCGACTTCGCTCGCGTCCGCGGAAAGTTACTTGCTGGTTACCTGTGCGTTAACTGGGCAAATCCCGATAACCGGGTTGCAATCGTGCGCACGCATACCGGCGCGCTGCGGTGCGATGAATTCAACACAGTATTGTTTTGCCCGCCCCTGAAACAACTCCTCCGATCACTAGGTTGGATGCGTGAGCGCACAGGATCTGCCACAGGAACTTCGACGAGCTTTGTCGACGGTCGCGCGCGAGCCGAGACTCTTGGTCGCGTCGGACTACGACGGGACTTTGGCCCCGATCGTCTCCGACCCGGCTAAGGCGTATCCGCACCGAGAATCGGTGAGCGCGCTACGCGCCCTCGCCGGTCTCACCGGAACCACGGCGGCCGTCATCTCCGGCCGCG
The DNA here is from genome assembly GCF_006716565.1 of Nocardia bhagyanarayanae. NCBI lineage: Bacteria > Bacillati > Actinomycetota > Actinomycetes > Mycobacteriales > Nocardiaceae > Nocardia > Nocardia bhagyanarayanae. The sequence continues at coordinate 908,215 of NZ_VFPG01000001.1, forward strand.
CGCTGCGCGACCTCGCGGCACTCTCCCGGCTTCCGGTCGAGGTGCAACTGATCGGTAGCCACGGCTCGGAGTTCGACGTCGGCTTCGTGCACGCGATCGACAACGACGCCAAGCAGCTACTGCAAGAAGTACAGACCGCGCTGACGCACATCGCCGCGGGCAATCCCGGCGTGGCCGTCGAGATCAAACCGGCGAGCGTCGCCCTGCACGTGCGTAACGCCAGCCCCGAGATCGGGCGACGGGCGCTGACCTCGGTGCGCCAGGGGCCCGCCTGCTGGGTCGGCGTTCAGGTCACCGAGGGCAAGGCCGTCATCGAGCTGGCCGTCGTGGCGACCGACAAGGGCACCGCGCTGGACACCATCCGTCATCAGGAGGGCGCGACGGCGGCGGTGTTCTTCGGCGACGACGTCACCGACGAGAAGGCCTTCCGCGTGCTCTCCGGCCCGGATGTCGGCATCAAGGTCGGCGAGGGCGACAGCCTGGCCAAGTACCGGGTGGACACCACCGAACAGGTCGCCTGCGCGCTGGCCTTCCTGCTGGAGGAGCGGCGCACCTGGCTGGCGGGCGCGAGCGCGCCGCGCATCGAGCGACTGACCATGCTGGCCAGCCCGCGCTCGGTGGCGCTGCTCACCCCCGACGCCACGGTCACCTGGTTCTGCCACCCGGAGCCGGATTCGGCTGCGGTGTTCGCGCACCTGCTCGGCGGGCCGCAGGCAGGCCACTTCACGATCGCGCCGGAGCGGCCGGGGCTGCCGCTCTCGCAGCGCTACGTGGACGGCACCATGACCGTCGAGACCCGTTGGGCCAGTTTGCAAGTCGTCGACTACCTGCCGCACGACGTGGCGCCCAACCGTACCGATCTGACCCGGGTGATCACCGGTATCGCCAAGGCGGTCGTCACGTTCGCGCCGCGACCGGAGTTCGGCCAGGTGCCGGTGACGCTCGAATCCGAGCCGTCGGGTCTGCGGGTGCTCGGCACGAACGACCCGATGGTGCTGCGCTCCCCCGGTGTCCGCTGGACGATCGAGAGCGACGGCACGCACGATGTGGCGCGCGCGGTGGTTGATCCGTCGACCGGTCCGATCGTGCTGGAACTTCGCTGCGGCACACAGGATCTCGCGCCCGCCATGACCGGCGAGCCGGAGCGCCGCAGGGAGGCGCAGCGGTACTGGTCGGAGTGGTCGAGCGCGCTGGAGCTGCCGCCGCTGAAGCCCGACCTGATGAAGCGCTCGGCGCTGACCCTGCGCGGGCTCGTGCACGCGCCGTCCGGCTCGATCCTCGCCGCGGCGACCACCTCGCTGCCCGAGGACATCGGCGGCGTGCGCAACTGGGACTACCGCTACTGCTGGCTGCGCGACGCGGCGCTCACCGCGCAGGCGCTGGTCAACCTGGGTTCGCTCACCGAGGCCGACGAGTTCCTCGGCTGGGTGCATCGGGTGCTGGAGACCCTGCCCGGTCCGGAGCGGCTGCACCCGCTGTACACGATCTACGGCGAGACGCTGCCGCCCGAGGCCGTCATCGACCAGCTGCCCGGCTACGCCGGTTCGCGGCCGGTGCGCGTCGGCAACGCGGCGAACATGCAGGTTCAGCTGGACGTCTTCGGCCCGATCGTCGACCTGATCGCGACGCTCGCGCACGCACGCGAGCGCAAGGGCGTCACCGATCCGGCCCGTGCGCTGCCGGACGCCGACTGGGAGCTGGTGCACGCCATGGTCTCCGCGGTGCAGCGGCGCTGGACCGAACCGGACCACGGCATCTGGGAGATCCGCGGCAACCCGCGCCACCACGTGTACTCGAAGGTGATGGGCTGGCTGACCGTCGACCGGGCGCTGACGCTGGCGCAGAAGTTCGACCGTGAGATCGACCCGGAATGGCTCGAACTGCGCGAGACCATCGCCGAGGAGGTCAAGACCAAGGGCTGGAACGACGAGGTCCAGTCCTTCACGGCGGCCTACGACGGCACCGACCTGGACGCGGCCACCCTGCACATCGGCCTGAGCGGACTGATCGACCCCTCCGACCCGCGCTTCGCCGCGACGGTGGTGGCCACCGAGGCCGAGCTGCGCAGCGGTTCGACCGTGTACCGGTACCACCACGACGACGGCCTGCCCGGCGGCGAGGGCGGGTTCCACCTGTGCGCGGCCTGGCTGGTCGAGGCGTACCTGCTGATCGGCAAGCGTTCGGACGCCGAGGCGCTGTTCGCTCAGCTGGTGGACGTCGCCGGGCCGACCGGTCTGCTCAGCGAGGAATACGACCCGGTGGCCGAGCGGTCGCTTGGCAACCACCCGCAGGCCTACAGCCACCTCGGTCTGCTGCGCTGCGCGCAGCTGCTGAGCCAGCCCGTGGAGGTGCTCGTCTGAGCGGTCGCTGACCGGCCTTCGAGGCCCGCGGACCGAGCGGTTCGCGGGCCTTCGCGTGTCCGGGCCGGATTCGGCAGCGGTGTGGCGGCGGCCGGGCGGTGGTCGAGTTGCGGGTTGCTGATAAAGTAAAACGGTAACGGTTTCCATTATGATTTGGAGCACTCGCGGTGCTCTGATCGCATTGCCAGGAGTTTTCCCGCGTGAGTAGTCGCATTGCCCTGAAGTTCGCCGGTGCCGCCGCGGGAATGGCTCTCCTGCTGACCGCCTGTGGCGGCGGCTCCGACACCTCGGACAAGCCCGAGGTGGTCGCCTCCACCAACGTGTGGGGCAATATCGCCGCCGCCGTCGCGGGATCGGACGCCACCGTGACCTCGATCATCACCGATCCGGCCGCCGACCCGCACTCGCACGAGACCTCCGCGGTGGAATCGGCGAAGATCAGCGACGCCGACCTGGTCGTCTACAACGGCGGCGGCTACGACGAGTTCATCGAGAAGGCCGTCTCCGGCAAGGACAAGCGCACGGTCGACGCCTTCGAGTCCCGGCCCGACAAGGCCGACGAGAACGAGCACGTCTGGTACGACGTGCGCACCGTCGGCGCGGTCGCCGACCAGATCGCCGCCGCGCTCGGCGAGATCGACTCGGCGCACGCCGCGGACTACACCGCCCGCGCCGCGACCTTCAAGACGCAGCTGGCCGGGATCACCTCGGCCACCGGCGCGATCGCCGCCGCGCACCCGAAAGCGCCCGTGCTGCAGACCGAACCGCTCGCGCACTACCTGCTGCGCGCCGCGGGCGCGGAAGACCGCACCCCGCACGAGTTCCAGGAAGCGATCGAGCAGGAGACCGATCCCGCGCCCGCGGCCGTCGCCGAGACCCGGGATCTGCTGACCGGCAAGCAGGTTCGCGCTCTCGTCTACAACGTGCAGACCCAGGACAAGATCACCCGAGACCTGCGCGGCCTCGCCGAAACCAACGGCGTCGCCGTCGTCGAGGTGACCGAAACCCTGCCCGAGGGAATGGATTACATCCAGTGGCAGACCAAGAACACCGAAGCGCTCGCCAAGGCGCTGGGCTGATCGAAGAGCAGTTGGTCGAGATGGTCACGAGCGAGAGAGCCCCGCGCACCGAACACATCGCACCGGTGCGGCGGCGCGCGGACACCGACGGCGCGGCCGCCGTTCGGCTCGACGACGCCCGGCTCTCGTTCGGCGACCGCACCCTCTGGCAGGGCCTCGACCTCGACGTGGCGCCCGGCGAGTTCATCGCCGTGCTCGGGCCCAACGGCTCCGGCAAGACCTCGCTGTTGAAGGTGCTGCTCGGCCAGCTCACGCTGGGGTCCGGGCGGGCGTTCGTCGCCGGTTCGCCCGCGCGCGCCGGCAATCCCGACATCGGCTATGTGCCGCAACAGAAGACGATCGACGCGGGCGTGCAGCTGCGTGGTGTCGACCTGGTCGGTCTCGGCGTGGACGGGCACCGGTGGGGCCTCGGGCTGCGCGGGCGGGCCGAACGCAACCGGAAGGTGGCCGCCGCTATCGCGGCCGTCGGCGCGGAGGAGTTCGCGCACGCGCCGCTGGAATCCATGTCCGGCGGCGAACAGCAGCGGCTGCGGGTGGCCCAAGCGCTGGTCGGCGATCCGAAGGTGCTGCTCTGCGACGAACCGCTGCTGAGCCTGGACCTGGCCAACCAGCGGCTGGTCGCCGAGCTGATCGACCGGCGCAGGCGCGACCACGACACCGCGGTCCTCTTCGTGACCCACGAGATCAATCCGATTCTGCCCCTGGTGGATCGGGTGCTGTACCTGGTGGACGGCAAGTTCCGGATCGGTGCGCCCGACGAGGTGATGACCTCCGAGGTGCTCTCCGAGCTGTACCAGACCGAGGTCGACGTGCTGCGCGTGCGCGGACGGCTGGTGGTGGTCGGCACCGGTGACACCATGGACGCGCTCGGCGCGGCTGGGGCGCAGCACTGCCACGCCGAGCCGGACACGAGCGGAGTCCGCGCGTGAACGACAAGCTCGCCGACGTGTTCGCCAAGATGTTCGACCTGTCCACCACGGCCGATCTGCTCTCCTACGACTTCGTGCAGCAGGCGGTGCTCGCCGCCGCCCTGCTCGGTCTGCTCGCCGGGGCGATCGGGCCGCTGATCATCAGCAGGCAGATGTCGTTCGCGGTGCACGGCACCAGCGAACTCTCGCTGACCGGCGCGGCCGCCGCGCTGCTCGCCGGAATCGGTGTCGGGCTCGGGGCGATCATCGGGTCGGTGGTGGCCGCCGTGCTCTTCGGCGTGCTCGGAACCCGCGCGCGAGAACGCGATTCGGTGATCGCGGTGGTGCTCTCGTTCGGCCTCGGGCTCTCCGTGCTCTTCCTCTGGCTCGGGCCGGAGCGCGCCGGTTCCAAGTTCTCGCTGCTGACCGGCCAGGTGGTCAGCGTCGGCTACAGCGGACTCGCCCTGCTCATCACCTGCACCGTGTTGGTGCTCGCCGTGCTCGCGGTGATCTACCGGCCGCTGCTGTTCGCCAGCTCGGATCCTGAGGTCGCGGTCGCGCGCGGCGTTCCGGTGCGCGCACTCGCGGTGATCTTCGCCGTGCTGCTCGGCATCACGGCGGCGTTCGGTGTTCAGATCGTCGGCGCACTGCTGGTCCTCGCCCTGCTCATCACCCCGGCCGCGGCGGCGGCTCAGCTCACCGCCAACCCGGCCCGCGCCACGGTGCTGGCGATCGTCTTCGCCGAACTCGCGGCGGTGGGCGGGATCCTGCTGTCCCTGGCTCCCGGAGTACCGGTGTCCACCTTCGTCACGGCGATCTCCTTCGTGATCTATGTGGTGTGCCGGGTGGTCGGCAACCGGCGACGCCAACTGGCGCGCGTCCGCTGAACTGGCGCGACCACCGATCGCGCACAGCACGTCGTATACAGCCTGCCGACATCGCGTTTCGGCGGGCAGCGCTGGCAGACCTGTTGGCGAGCCTCTCCGACGACCAGTGGGAGGCGCCGAGCCTCTGTTCGCAGTGGCGGGTGCGCGACGTGGCGGCGCACGTCATCGGCTACGGCGAGTTGACGCCGATGCGGTTCGCCGCCCGCCGCGTCCGCGGCTGGTCGTTGGCTCGGATCAACGCGGCCGACATCGCGAGGTACAACGATGCGAGCCCGGAGCAGTTGGTCGAGCTGATGCGCACTCGGCGGCAACCAGCCGGATCGACCGCCTGGTTCGGCGGACGGGTCGCTCTCGCCGAAGCGATGATTCATCAGCAGGACATTCGACGGCCGTTGAGACTGACGCGAACGATCCCGCCGCTTCGACTACGCGCGGCGCTCGACTTCGTCCGCTACGCACCGCTGATTCGGGGCGCGTGGCGGGTGCGTGGATTGCGGCTGGTCGCCACCGACATCGACTGGACTTACGGCGCCGGGCCGGAAGTTCGCGGCACCGGTGAGGCGCTGCTCATGGCAATGGCGGGGCGGCCCGCGGTTCTCGAGGATCTGACCGGTCCCGGGCATCCGCGACTCGTGCGGCGCTTCTGAGCCCCGGGACGTGTCGACCGCCTCGTCGCGGCTCGGGCGCCGGTCAATCGTCGGCGAGGCCTACGGCCGTGCGGAGGCGGGCTAGGGCTTCGGCTCGGGGCAAGGTGGCGGTGCGGTGGTAGGCGGCTTTGTAGGTTTCCTGGCCCAGGTGGTCGGTGAGGGCGTTCACCAATTCGGTGAGGCGGGGCTCGCCCGCGTCGAAGTCGCCGCGTAGGGCTTCGCTGAGGCCGAGTGCTTCGGCGGCCGACTCGGGGGCCTCTTCGAGGAAGTGCAATTCGGCGAGGAGTTCGGCGACGTGGGCGGTGTTCGTCGCGTCGGCCAGGGCGAACAGGCCCGCGGCGGCCTGCGGGAGGTGGGCGCGCGCCCCGGCCGAGTCGCCTTCGGCGAGACGGTTGCTCAGGCGGGCGGCGGCGATCAGACCGGCGGCCATGGTTTCCGGGAGGCCGAGGCGGTCCGCGATCGCGGCGAGTTCGTCGATGGTGTGATCGGCGGCGGCCACGTCGCCCGCGCGGCGGTGCCATTCGGCGAGTTCGAAGAGGGTTTCCGCGGCGCTGCGGCGGTGGCCGCGTGCGGTGGCCTGCCGTCGCATGGCCTCGATGTCGCGGAGCGCGCCGACGAGATCGCCCGCGCGCATACGTTCGACGGTGAGCCGGGCGCGGCAGTGGAACAGGTCGTCCTGGCCGCCCAGCTCGCTGCTGACCGCGACGCCGCGCTCGAATACGGCGATGGCGCGGTCGTGTTCGCCGCGCAGCGAGTGGTCGCGCCCGAGGGCGAGCAGCGCCATGCCGAGACCCCACCGGTCACCGACCTCCTCGAACCCGCGCAACGCCGCCGCGCGTGCCTCGGCGCCCGCGGCCCGGTCGCCCCGCTCCGTCAGCACGTAGTCCCGCGCCCAGTGCGCGCTGGCCCGCACCCAGGGGTCCTGGTTCGTCAGCGCCCGGTCGAGCGCGTGGTCGCCGAGGTCGTCGGCGCCCACCAATGCGGCAAGCAGCGGAGTCCACAGGAGCAGCGCGGGGTGGAAGTCGAGTCCGTCGGCGGCCACGCAGTCCTCGATGAGTGTCCGCACCGGAATGTCTTCCGTGATCGGCGCGCCCGCGAGCAACTGCACGAGACGCAGCGCGGACCGTTCGCGGACGGGCAGGGCCTCGTCGAGGCGAAGCACGGCGGCGAGGAAGGTGTCGAACTGGGTGCTCATGCCGCGGATGCCCCAGTACCAGAACAGCGCGCCGACGAAGCGCGCGGCGTGCACGGCGTCGCCCGCGTCGAGTGTCGATCGCAATACGGTTACCAGGTTTTCGTGTTCGGCGTCGAAGACACCGATGGCGCGCAACTGTTCTCGCGTGCGCAGCAGTGGTTCGTTGTCTTCGGCCAGCGCCAGGTAGTACTCGGCGAAGCGGTCGGCGAGATCGTCGCCGGTCTCCGTCAGCCGGTCGGCCGCGTAGGCGCGAATGGTCGCGAGCATGCGGTAGCGCTCGCCCGAGACGGTGAGGACGGACTTCTCCACCAGCGCGTCGGCCACGTACAGCACGTCCGCGGCGGGCAGTGTCGCGTCGGAGCAGATCGCTTCCAGCGCGTCGAGTGTCGCGCCGCCGGGGAACAGCGAAAGCCTGCGGGCCAGTAGCCTTTCCGGCTCGGTGAGCAGGTCCCAGCTCCACGCCACCAGGGCGAGCAGCGTGCGCTGGCGCGGTAGTGCGGTGCGGCTGCCGGAGGTCAGCAGTCGGAAGCGATCGTCGAGTCTGCGCGCGATCTGCTCGACGCTCATCGAACGCAGCTTGGCGGCGGCCAATTCGAGTGCGAGCGGCAGGCCGTCGAGCTGTCGGCAGATGTCGACGACCGGTCCGACGGTCTCGGTGTCCAGGACGAAGTCGGGTCGTGCCGCGACCGCGCGATCCAGGAAGAGCCGTACTGCCGGGGCATCGGTGGCATCGGCGGGTTCTGCTGTCTCGCCGGGCAATTCGAGCGGCCCGAGCTGGTACAGGGTCTCGCCCGCGATGGCGAGCGGCTCCCTGCTGGTCGCGAGGATCCGCAGCTGCGGCAGTCTTTCGAGGAGGCAGTCGGCTAGTTCGGCAGCGGCTTCGATCAGGTGCTCGCAGTTGTCGAGCACGAGCACGGCGGGGCCGACATCGAGCAGCTCGGCGATGCGGTCGGCGCCGGTGAGCGGCTGCCGGTTGTCGGAGACCCGCATATCCCAGGAGGCCAGCGCACCGACCACGGTGTCGGTCAGCTGTTCCGCGGTGCCCACGCCGGCCAGCGGCACCAACCACGCTCGGCCGCGCTCGTAAGCCCGGTGCCGGGTGACGGTCTCGACCGCCAGTCGGGTCTTGCCCGCGCCACCCGGACCGACCAGCGTGACCAGACGGCCCGCGGCGAGCAGCTCCGAAACGCGGGACAGCTCGCGGTCCCGTCCGACGAAGTTGGTGCGCGGCAGCGGAATTCGGCTCGCCGACGGCTCCGGACGTGGGGCGGGACGATCCAGTTCACCGCGCAGCAGGGCCAAGTGGATGTCGCGCAGTTCGGCGGAGGGGTCGACGCCGAGTTCGTCGCCCAGGCGCTCGCGGATCTGTTCGTAGACGGCGAGCGCGTCGGATTGGCGACCGGCGGCGGACAGAGCCCGCATTCGCAGACCGGCCAGCCGCTCGGCCAGCGGGCGTTCGGCGGCGGCGGTCTCCAGGTCGGCGAGCACCTCGGCGTACCTGCCGAGCTGGAGCGCGGCGTCGTAATTGTCCTCGGCGACAGCGGCTTTCAGTTCCTCCAGCCGGGCGACCGAGAGGTCGGCGAACGGGGCGTCCCGTACGTCGGCGAGCGCGGGCCCCCGCCACAGCGCGAGGGCGTCGGCGAGTGCGGCCGCCGCCGCCTCGACCTTGCCCGCGGCCAGTTCGCGGCGGCCCTCGGCGGCAGCGGTCTCGAAGCGGTGCGCGTCCACGTCTTCGGGGCGCACCGAGAGCCGGTAGCCGCCGGGGCCGAGTTCGAGGGTGCCCGCGCCGCGTATCACCTTGCGCAGACGGGAGACCAGAGCTTGCAGCGCCCCCGCGGCCTCGGCAGGTGGGTGCTCGCCCCACAGTCCGTCGATGAGCGCGTCTACGGAGACGGGGCGACCGGCCTCCAATGCGAGCCTGGCCAGCAGCATTCGAAGCCGTACACCGCCGAGGTCCAGAGAGGCACCGTCGTCGGTGAAAGCGGCGACCGGGCCGAGTAGAGCAACACGCACCGGTTCAGCCTGTCAGAAGGGTCGTGGACGCGCGGGGGCTGGTACAGGCCGAGGATCCTGCCTACAACCTCAGGCGGCGACCAACGCGACGACGACCAGGATCGAGCCGCCGAACACGATCGCGTGGCGGGCGTTCTGCAACCACGGCATCACCCAGCGCGGGAACGCGCCCTCGGCGGCGGAGAGGAAGCGACGCACGTCGATGCGGGCGAGCTCGGGATCGCCGGTCTTGGCGAAGGCGGCCTCGACGCCCTTCGCGGCGGTCAGGTTGCTGTACAGGATGACGACATTGACCAGAAGGATCAGCGCCTGGCCGATCCAGGTGAGCGTCTCGCCCCACGGGTTGCCCGCGAGGTTCAAGGCGGCCAGCGCGGTCATGATCAGCGCGAAGAACAAGGGAGCCCAAGTCTCGTGGCCGCCCGCGTCGAACCGCATGCCGTGCTCGGCCAACACGCCGGGCCGTACGCCCTGGCGGTTCAGTTCCGCCTCGGCGGCGGCCTTCGCGGCGGCGCCGTAGCGGTGGCGGACCAGCGGGATACTCACGAAGGCGAGGGCGATCAGCAGTTGGGCGATAGCGGCGGCGGTCAGCATGGCGGTTCTCCGGATCCTCGGTCTCGCGTGGGCCGGTGTGGCCCGCGCTCTCGATGAACCGAAGATGTCCGGCCCGGCTGACAGGCCGTTCACAGCGCACTGACAGTGCCTGTCAATGCAGGTAGAGGCGAAATCCGGCCGGGCGAGCCCGCATTGATGGCGGCCGCCTTCAGTCTGTCGTGTCAGGTTTCGTATGCTCGGACCCACACGCCTCCGAACGAATGGTGACCAACGATGATCGACTTCTCGATTCCCGCCGAACTCGCCGCCGAACGCGACCGCGTCCGCCAGTTCGTCATCGACAAGATCGTTCCGTTCGAGCGCGACCCGCGCCTGACCGCGCACGGTCCGACCGACGAGTTGCGCCAGGAGCTGGTGGAACTCGCGCGCGCCGAGAAACTGCTGACAGTCCAGGCGCCCGAGGCGCTCGGCGGGCGCGGGCTCAGCCACGTCGAGCAGGCCGTCATCTACGAGGCAGCGGGGTGGTCCACCCTCGGCCCGATCGCGATGAACTGCGCCGCGCCCGACGAGGGCAACATGTTCCTGCTGTCCAAGGTCGCGAACCAGGAGCAGACCGACCGCTACCTGATGCCGGTGATCAACGGACACCAGCGCTCGGTCTTCGCGATGACCGAACCCGACGGCGCGGGCTCCGACCCGGCGCAGCTGGCCACCGAGGCCGTCTTCGACGGCGAGAACTTCACCGTCAACGGTCGCAAATGGTTGATCACCGGCGCCAACGGCGCCAAGACCTGGATCATCATGGCCCGCCTCGCCGCCAATCCGCACCTGCCCGAGGGACCGACGCTGTTCCTGACCGACGGCGACCAGCCGGGCATCGTCATCGAGCGCACCATGAACACGATGGACCGCAACTACGTCGCCGGACACGGTGTCGTCCGCTTCGACAACCTGGTACTGCCCAAGTCGGCGCTGCTCGGGGAGGCCGGACAGGCGCTGCGCTACGCCCAGCTGCGGCTGGCCCCGGCCCGGCTCACGCACTGCATGCGCTGGCTCGGCGCGGCCGAACGGGCCCAGAGCATCGCGGTGCAGCACGCCAAGACCCGCACCGCGTTCGGCAAGCCGATCGGCGAACACGAGGGCGTGTCGTTCATGCTGGCCGACAACGAGATCGCGCTGCACCAGTGCCGTCTGACCATCTGGCACGCCTGCTGGCTGATGGACCAGGGCGAGAAGGCGCGGCACGAGAGCTCGATCGCGAAGTCCTACGTCTCCGAGGAGCTGTTCAAGGTCGCCGACCGCTGCGTGCAGGTGCTCGGCGGCATCGGCATCAGCGACGAGACGGTGGTCGAGATGATCTTCCGCGACATGCGCGCCTTCCGGCTGTACGACGGCCCCACCGAGGTCCACAAGTACGCCATCGGACGCAAGATTCTGCGCTGAGCCACTACGATCCTGTGGCATGAGTTCGGAACTGCTCGTCGATGTCTCCGCGGGCATCGCCGTGCTCACGCTCAACCGGCCCGCCCAGCAGAACGCGTTCACCCCGGCGATGGCCGCCGAGCTCGGCGCAGCGCTGCAGCGCTGCGACAGCGAGGACGCCATCCGCGCGGTGGTGATCACCGGGACGCCGCCCGCGTTCTGCGCGGGCGCGGATCTGTCCAACCGGGTCGGCGAGGTCAGCGCCACCATCGAGCCCGCGCCGTGGCGGGTGCGCAAACCGGTGATCGCCGCGGTCAACGGGCACGCGGTCGGCATCGGGCTGGCGCTCGCCCTGCAGTGCGACCTGCGGTACATGGCGCGCGACGCGGTCTACGGACTGACCCAGGTGCGCCGCGGCGTGCTCGCCGACGGCTACGCGCACTGGACGCTGCCGCGGCTGGTCGGCATGGCCAACGCGGCCGACATCATGCTCACCGGCCGCACCTTCGACGGTGACGAAGCCAAGGCGATGGGCTTGGCCAACGCCTGCCTGGCCGGCGGCGAAGTGCTGCCGACCGCGCTGTCGGTGGCGCACGATCTGGCCAACGGTTCGGCGCCGCTGCCGGTCGCACTGTCCAAGCGGCTGCTATGGGAGGGCCTCGGCATGAGCCCGGCCATGGTCGGTCGGTTGGAGACCGAACTCAACGCCCACGTCGCCAAGAGCGTCGACGGCGGCGAGGCGATGGCGGCTTTCCGCGACCGCAGGCAACCGAACTGGACCGGCAGCATCAGCTCCGAATGGCCCGCGTGGGACAGCAAGGCCGACGCCGACCGGCCGGTGCTCGACTGAATCGCGACCTCTTACGCGTTGCCGCCCAGCACGATGAGCAGAAACAGGATCGCCATCAGAACCATGAGGACGGTTCCGATGACGCCGAGGACGTAGCCGACCAGTACCTGCGCTCGGCCGCCGAGTGCGCCGCCGGAGTCCTCGATCTGGTCGAGGGCGCGCTTGCCCAACGCCCACGCCACCGGGCCGAGCGCCCCGCAGCAGAAGATGCTCGCCGCGCCGAGAAACAATACGGCCGTGGCATTCGGATGCTCGACCGTCGCACCGATGGGCTGGTTGGGTATCACCACCAGCCGAATTCTACGGGGCTACCGGGGAACTCCGCGTATTTTGCGGATCGCGCGTGACTCGGGGCGTTTCGTGTCCGGCCGGAAACGCCGTTCACCTGCACCGTCACCGAAACGGTTGGCGCTCAGGGGCATTCGGCCCGGCGGCCGTCAGGCCCTGCGCTGCCGCGCGATCTCGGCGAGCACCACGCCCGCCGCGACCGACGCGTTCAGCGACTCCACCGGACCGGCCATCGGGATGCTGAGGATGCTGTCGCAGTTCTCCCGGACCAGGCGCGAAAGACCCTTGCCTTCCGAACCGACCACGATCACCGTCGGTGCGGTGCCGTCGAACTCGTCGAGCGTGGTGTCGCCGCCCATGTCCAGGCCGACGATCTGGATGCCTTGGTTGGCCCAATCCTTCAGCGTGCGAGTCAGATTCGTGGCGCGCGCGACGGGAAGCCGGGCCGCGGCGCCCGCGCTGGTCCGCCACGCGACGGCGGTGACGCTCGCGCTGCGCCGCTGCGGGATGAGCACGCCGTGGCCGCCGAACGCCGCGACGGAGCGGATCACCGCGCCGAGGTTGCGCGGATCGGAGATGTTGTCCAACGCGACGAGGAGCGCGGGTTCGGCCGTGCTGCGCAGCCGGTCGAGCAGATCGTCCGGGTGGGCGTAGCGGTACGGCGGCACCTGCAACGCGAGGCCCTGGTGCAGACCGTTGTTGCTCATCCGGTCCAGATCGGTGCGCGGCACCTCGAGGATGGAGATGCCGGCGTCGGCCGCGGTCTGCACGCTCTCGGTGAGCCGTTCGTCGTTCTCGGTGCCGACCGCGACATACAGCGCCGTGGCCGGGACGCCCGCGCGCAGACACTCGACGACGGGATTGCGGCCGAGCACCAACTCGGGACCGTCCTCGGTCTTGCGGCCCGCCGGACGGCCACCTGCGGCGCGACCGGTCGGGCGGCCCTTCGCCTCCGCCTTGGCCTTGGCCGCGGCACGCTTGGCCGCGGGGTGCTTGGTCCGCATCTCGGCGGGCGGCGTCGCGCCGCGCCCCTCGAGCCCGCGCCTGCGCTTGCCGCCGGAACCGACGACCGCGCCCTTCTTGCTACCCGTCTTGCGCACCGCGCCGCGGCGCTGCGAATTCCCTGCCATCAGTTCGCCTTTCCGCGCGCGGCGCCCAGCGACCACTCGGGTCCTTGGGCGGTGTCGGTCACCTCGATGCCCGCGGCGACCAGACGGTCGCGCACGGCGTCGGCGGTGCCCCAATCTTTGTCGGCGCGGGCCTGCTGGCGACGGTCGAGTTCGGCGCGCACCAGCACGTCGAGCGCCTCTTGCGCCGCGGAGGTGTCCTCCGGCGCGTACCACTTCGGGTCGTACGGGCAGACGCCGAGAATGTTCAGCATGGCCCGCACCTGTCCGGCCAGCTCGCGCGCGGTGTCGACCGCGCCCGATTCCAGCGCCTTGTTGCCCTCGTGCACCACGCGGTGCACCTCGGCGAGTGCCCGTGGCACGGCCAGGTTGTCGTCCATCGCCTCGGCGAACGCGTCGGTCCACTTGCCGACCGGGATCTCACCGGCCCGCTCGGCGACCCGGTGGATGAACGCCTCGATCCGCTGGTAGGAGGCCGCGGCGTCGTACAGCGCCTTGTCCGAGTACTCCAGCATCGAGCCGTAGTGCGCGCTGCCGAGATAGAACCGAAGTTCCACGGCGCGAACCTTTTTCAGCACATTGGGCACCGAGAGCACGTTGCCGAGCGACTTGGACATCTTCTCGCCGCCCATGGTCACCCAGCCGTTGTGCAGCCAGTACTGCGCGAAGCCGGCACCGGAGGCCTTGGACTGGGCGATCTCGTTCTCGTGGTGCGGGAAAACCAGATCCATACCGCCGCAGTGGATGTCGAATTCCGCGCCCAGATAGAACTCGGCCATCGCGGAGCACTCCAGGTGCCAGCCGGGGCGGCCGGGGCCCCACGGCGACGGCCAGCTCGGCTCGCCCGGCTTGGCCGCCTTCCACAGCGTGAAATCGCGCGGATCGCGCTTGCCCTCGCCCGCGCTCTCGCCCTGGTGCACGTCGTCGAGCTTGTGGCCGGACAGCTTTCCGTAGTCCGGGTAGCTCTGCACGTCGAAGTAGACGTTGCCCTCGGAGGCGTAGGCGTGCCCGCGGTCGATGAGCCGCCGCATCAGGTCGACCATCTGGGTGATGTGGCCGGTGGCCCGCGGCTCGGCGGAAGGCGGCTGCACGCCGAGCGCTTCGTAGGCGCGGTCGAAGGCGCGCTCGTAGGTGGCCGCCCACTCCCACCACGGGCGGCCCGCCTCGGCGGCCTTGTTCAGAATCTTGTCGTCGATGTCGGTGACGTTGCGGATGAAGTACACGTCGTAGTCGTGTGCCTGCAACCAGCGGCGCAGCACGTCGAACGCGACGCCGCTGCGGACGTGACCGATATGGGGTTCCCCCTGGACGGTGGCGCCACAGAGGTACACCGAAGCGCGGCCGGGAACCAGCGGCGCGAAATCGCGCATGGTTCGGCGTTCGGTGTCAAAGAGGCGCAGTGTCACGGCAGTCGATCCTAGTCGGCGCCGTCGAGGGACTTCCGTCCAGGCTCACACACGACCGGCGCTGACTCTGAGGTTCGCCCGGCCGGTCGGAGCAGGGCGTTCTCGCCTCGGCTCGACCGCGGGCCGCTGCGGTGTTATACGCGGGCTTGTAGCAACGCTGTGGCGATCGACGCGACGCCTTCCCCGCGACCGGTGAGACCGAGTCCGTCGGTGGTGGTTCCCGACACCGAGACCGGCGCGCCGAGCAGCTCGCCGAGCACCTTCTGCGCCTCCGCGCGGCGCGGTCCGATCTTGGGCCGATTGCCGATGACCTGCACCGCGGCGTTGACGATGTCGAATCCCGCCTCGTCGAGCAACCTGCGGACCTCGGTCAGCATCGCGGCGCCCGAGACGTCCTTCCACTCGGGGCGGCCGGTGCCGAACACCGCGCCGACATCGCCGAGCCCCGCCGCCGAGAGCAACGCGTCGCACAGCGCGTGCGCGGCCACGTCACCGTCGGAGTGGCCGGAGCAGCCGTCGTCACCGTCGAACAGCAGACCAGCCATCCAGCACGGGCGACCGGGTTCGATGGGGTGCACGTCGCTGCCGATACCAACTCGCATGGTCACGACGTTCTCACACGCTCCGCGCCGCGTTGCACACCGTCTCGGCGAGCATCAGGTCCAGCGGAGTGGTGATCTTGAAGGCCATCGGGTCGCCCGGAATGGTGTGGACCTCGGCGCCAAGCCGTTCGACGAGTCCGGCGTCGTCGGTGGCGAGCACGTTCGTCTCGTAGGCGGCGCGCAGGAGATCGGCCGCGAAACCTTGCGGTGTCTGGATCGCGCGTAGGGCCGCGCGGTCGGGGGTGCCGGTCACCACGCCGTGCGGGTCGACGGTCTTGACGGTGTCGACAACCGGGAGGGCGGGCACCACCGCGCGATGACCCGCCCGCAACTCGGCCGCGACCCGGGCGATCAACGCGGGCGGGGTGAGCGCGCGGGCGGCGTCGTGCACCAGGTAATAGCCCGCGTCCGGCGCGGCGGCGATACCCGCGCGCACCGAATCGGTGCGTTCGGCGCCGCCGACGACCACGCGCACGGCGTCCGAGGGCGGCAGCAGGGCGACTGCGCTCTCGACCAGTTCGACGGGGACCATCACGATGATGCGGTCGACCGCCCCGGAGGCCAGCAGGCCGTCCACGGCCAGCCGGACCATGGGTGTGCCGCCGACCGCGACGAACGCCTTGGGCATGTTCTCACCCAAACGAACGCCGCGACCGGCGGCAGGAACCAAGGCAACGACAGGACTGTCGCTGTCAGAGTTGTTCACGGTCAGGAAGCCGCTGCGAGGACCTCGTCGAGCAGCGTCTCGGCCTTGCCGTCGTCGGTACCCTCGGCGAGCGCGAGTTCACCGACCAGGATCTGGCGAGCCTTGGCCAGCATGCGCTTCTCACCGGCGGACAGCCCACGATCCTGCTCCCGACGCCACAGGTCGCGGACGACCTCGGCCACCTTGTTCACATCGCCGGAGGCGAGCTTCTCGAGGTTGGCCTTGTAGCGGCGAGACCAGTTGGTCGGCTCCTCGGTGTGCGGCGCGCGCAACACCTGAAAGACCCGGTCGAGACCCTCCTGGCCCACGACGTCGCGCACGCCGACGTATTCGGCGTTTTCCGCGGGTACGCGAACGGTCAGATCGCCTTGGGCGACCTTCAGGACCAGATACTCTTTTTGCTCACCCTTGATGGTGCGAGTCTCGATTGCTTCGATCAGCGCCGCTCCGTGGTGGGGGTAAACGACGGTGTCTCCGACCTTAAAAATCATGTGTCCCGTGCCCCTTTCGATGTTCACAGTTTAACATGCGACTCGGTAACGGCGCGATCAACTGTGCAGGTCAGGGCCACAACGAGCGGACCGTGGGGGTTGACAGAACCCGCGCGGTGTGCATTACGTTGTGCCAGAACGAGTTATCCACCGGCGCCGACTCGCCCCTGTCCCGCGAGGCGCCCCGGCACTCGGCCCGCAACCGCACCGCCGGGCCACCGAACCGTTATGCAACGGATGCCGACCGACGGCGGTGTCGCGGGGCGGACACCCCGGGCCGACCGACGGGTCCCCGGTGTCGACTACTACGCTGCCTAGTTACTACTCTCCGTAGCGGAGTGATCCCGGTCGACATGGAGGACAACCCGTGACTGCCCTGAATGCTGTGACCGCCTCGTCGGGGGCGCGGAAGCCACGTCTCATGGTGACTGTTGCCGCACTCGCCGCGGGCGCCGCGCTCGCGCTGTCCGGCTGCAGCGCGGGGCAGGTCTCCCAGACCGCGAACCAGGCCCCGGCCATCAACGGCAACAACGCCGAGGTCGAGGACATCTCGCTGCGCAACGTGCACATCGTGTACCCGTCCGAGGGCTACACCAATGCGCAGGGCGGCAAGGCGCTGATCGCGCTGTCCATCGTGAACAACAGCGAGACCGTCACCGACGAGCTGACCAGCGTCACCACCGACCTCGGCCAGGTGAAGATCACCCCGCCGTCCGGCGCGTCGTCGGTGAAGCTCGCGCCGCAGCAGACCATCGTCGCGGCGGCCACCGAGAAGGGCGGCCAGGGCTCGGCCGGCTCGCACGGCGACGACCACGGCTCGGACAGCCACGGCTCGCAGCCGACCAAGCAGCAGGCCGCCGACCCCGAGGCCAAGCCGGCCACCATCGAGATCACCGGCCTTTCCAAGGACATCACCCCCGGCCTGACCTACACCGTCTCGTTCAACTTCAAGGAGAACGGCACCGTGCAGGTCCAGGTGCCGGTCGACGCGGGCACCGAGGCCGAGCGCCACGAGTCCGACAAGTCGGGCCCGGCCGCCGGCGGCGGCCACGGCGGCGGCCACTGAGCGCGTCCGTCGCGGACTGAGAACGAAGGCTGTCGCACACGGTGCGGCAGCCTTTTCCCTATCCGGGGTTCTGTCGGGACCGGTACGTAAGGTGCGCGTGTGGCAAAGAACAAGCCGATCTTCCGGTGCTCCGCCTGCTCGCACGAGGTCGCGAAGTGGGTGGGCAAGTGCCCGGACTGCGGGGCGTGGGGCACGGTCGACGAGGTAGCCGTCTCGGCCGCGTCGGCCGCCGCGCCGGGTAGGCGCGCGATGCTGCCGAGCACCGCGGCGGCCCCGATCTCCACGATCGATTCGCAGGTCACCAAGGCCAGGCCGACCGGTGTCGGCGAGCTGGACCGGGTGCTCGGCGGCGGGGTCGTCGCGGGCTCGGTCGTGCTGCTCTCCGGCGAGCCCGGCGTCGGCAAGTCGACGCTGCTGCTCGAGGTCGCGCACCGGTGGGCCAAGCAGCGCGACGAGAAGGCGCTCTACGTGACCGCGGAGGAGTCCGCGGGTCAGGTCCGGCTGCGCGCGGATCGCACCGGCGCGGTGCACGAGCGGGTGTACCTGGCGGCGGAGTCGGATCTGTCGATCGTGCTCGGGCATGTCGAGCAAGTGCGGCCGACGCTGCTCGTCGTCGACTCGGTGCAGACCATGCTCGCGCCGGACGTGGACGGCGTGATCGGCGGCGTCACCCAGGTGCGCGCGGTGACGGCGGCGCTCACCTCGCTCGCCAAGGCGAGCGGGATCGCCGTGCTGCTGGTCGGCCACGTCACCAAGGACGGCAACGTGGCGGGCCCGCGCACCCTCGAACACCTGGTGGACGTGGTGCTGCAGTTCGAGGGCGACAAGAACTCCACGCTGCGCATGGTGCGCGGCATCAAGAACCGGTTCGGCAGCGCCGACGAGGTGGGCTGTTTCGAGCTGCACGAGGAAGGCATCGCGGGCGTCGACGACCCGTCCGGGCTGTTCCTGCACCACCGCACCGATTCGGTGCCCGGCACGGCGGTCACCGTCGCGATGGACGGCAAGCGGCCGCTGGTCGGCGAGGTGCAGGGCCTGACGGTGAAGACCGAGATCCCCGCGCCGCGCCGCGCCGTCAGCGGGCTCGACTACAACCGGGTCGCCATGGTGCTCGCGGTGTTGCAGAGCCGCGGCCGGGTCTTCCTCGGCAAGCACGACGTCTACGCGGCGACGGTCGGCGGCATGCGGCTCGTCGAGCCCGCGGCGGACCTCGCCATCGCGCTCGCCATCGCCAGCGCCGAATCCGACACCGCGCTCCCGCCCGGCTGGGTGATACTCGGCGAGGTCGGCCTGGCGGGCGAGGTGCGGAAGGTGACCGGCGTGGCACGTAGGCTGGCCGAAGCACAGCGGCTCGGCTTCACCACCGCGCTGGTGCCGCCGGGGCTGGATCGAGTGAAGGGCGGGGGCATGAAGATTCACGAGGTGACCGACGTCGGTTCCGCGCTGCGGATCAGCGGCCTGCGCGCGCGGCGGGCGGCGCGGAACGAGGCGGCCGAGTGATACCGGGGCGGTGGGCGGCGTATCTGCTCGGCAGACCGGCTCCCGTCGCGCCATGTCCTCCGGTCCCGACGACGACCGCGCGGAACCGGCTGCCCGAGATCGTCACCCGGCTGGCTCCCGGCACGCCGCTGCGGGACGGACTGGAACGCATCCAGCGGGGTCGCACCGGCGGCCTGATCGTGCTCGGCTACGACGCGGATGTCGAGCGAATCTGCGACGGCGGATTCGAGCTGGACGTCGAGTTCGCGCCTACCCGGCTGCGCGAGCTGTCGAAGATGGACGGCGCGGTCGTGCTCTCCACCGACGGCTCCCGCATCCTGCGCGCCAACGTGCACCTGGTGCCCGATCCGAACCTGCCGAGCGCCGAATCCGGCACCAGGCACCGGGCCGCCGAGCGGACCGCCGCCCAGACCGGCTACCCGGTGATCGCGGTGAGCAAGTCGATGCGCACGGTGACGCTCTACATCGACGAGGTCCGCCACCTGGTCGAACCGTCGGCCACCATCCTGGCCAGGGCGAACCAGGCGCTCGGCACGTTGGAGCGCTACAAGGCGCGGCTGGATCAGGTGTGCGAGCAGCTGTCGGAGAGCGAGCTCGAGGACGTCGTCACCCTGCGCGACGCGCTGTCGGCGGCCCAGCGCCTGGAACTCGTCCGGCGTCTTGCCAAGGAGATCGAGCAGAGCGTGCTGGAACTCGGCGCCGACGGTCGCCAGCTCGCGCTGCAACTGGAGGATCTGGTCGGCGACAGCGCCTGGCTGCGCGAGCTGCTCATCCGTGACTACCTCGCCTGCGAGCCGGCAGGGGCAGGTGTGCCTGCTCATGATGCGGTTCTCCGCACGAGTACCCCGCAACGGGAGAACACGGCTTGCTCGTGTGCCGACCACGGACATGTGTATGTGTCAGAGCTGGAGCGCGCGATGACGGGGGCAGGTGTGCCTCCTCATGGTGTGGATCTCCGTACGAGTACCCCGCAACGGGAGAACACGGCATGCTCGTGTGCCGGCCACGGACATGTGTATGTGTCAGAGGTGGAGCGGGCGATGGCCGGGCTGGACTCGCTCAGCGACGGCGAACTGCTCGATCTCACCAATCTGGCTGCGCCGCTCGGTTATCCGGGCACCATCGAGGCGCTGGACCTGCCGATGCGCCCGCGGGGCTACCGGGTGCTCACCCGGATACCCAGGCTGCGCTTCACCCACATCGAATCGCTGGTCGACTCGTTCGGCTCGCTCCAGGGACTGCTGGTCGCGACAACGAGCGATCTGCAGGCCGTCGACGGCATCGGAGTGCCGAGAGCGCGGCAGATCCGCGACGGGCTGACCCGCCTCGCGGAAGCGGGCGCGGACAACCCGTTCGAGCGGGAACGATGAAGCGGCTCAGGCGATGTTGAACGGCTCGGCCGCGCTACGCACCGAACCGAGTTGCGCGACAACCGAATACGCGCCCGGCGGCACCGGAACCCGCTCACCGGCGCAGTTCGGCTGGGATGTCGAGCCCGACCAGGTGACCTGGAAAGCTGCCTGTTCACCGCGATTCAGATTGCGCACGTCGGGCTGACCGTCCGGATAGCAGTCGGTGCTCGACCACAGTTTCCGGGTGCCGTCGAGGGTGTAGACCGAGATCTGCTGCAACCCGGAACCGACGTCGCGGGAGCAGGTCACCGAGGAGATGTTGGTGATCACGATGCCGAAAACCGGCTGCTCGCCCGCCTTGTAGGTGGGTTGCTCGACGGTCACCTTCACCGCGAGCGACTGATCGGGGCACTGCCCGGCCGCCACGGGAGCCGGACTGGCCGCCGGGGTCACCGAAGGTTTGGGCGCGTCCGCGCTGATGGAGGACTTCGGCGCGTCACCCGACTTCTTCACCGACGAAGTCGAACTCGACGCGGCCACCTTGGCGTCACCGGGTGAGCCGCCACCGCGCACGACCATCACCACCAGCCAAATCACCAGCGCGAGCGCCACGACCAGGATTCCGATGGCGAAAACGCGACGTCGCCAGTAGATCTCCGGAGGCAGCGGTCCAGTCGGTTCCAGCACGATTCAAACTTACGGGCAGCACCGGGCGCGGTGTCTCAGGACCTCGGCGTGTCGGACTGGACGACGCCGCAGTGCCGGGTGCTGTGCACCCGGCACGCTGGGGAAACTCCGCTCCGAGAACGGGTCAGACGACCTCACCGATGTTGCCGACGACACGGTGCAGCTTGACCTGGCCTTCGGCCAGTTTGTACGTCACGCTGGCAATGGCCAGCTCGCCGGTCGCGACCCGCTGGGAAATGATCATCGACCGCTGCATCAGCAGCCTGCTGGTCTCCACGACATGCCTGGCCTCCATCTCGTCCACGCCGGAGAGACCCTCGCGGCGGCCGATCAGGATGGAGGGCGTCACCTTTTCGACGACGCTGCGGATGAACCCACCGGGTACCTCACCGCCGTCGAGCGCGTCGATGGTCGCCTTCACCGCGCCGCAGCTGTCGTGTCCGAGCACCACGATCAGCGGAACGCTCAACACGTGCACGCCGTACTCGATCGAACCGAGCACCGAGCTGTCGACCACGTGGCCCGCGGTGCGCACTACGAACATGTCGCCGAGGCCTTGATCGAAGATCAATTCCGCCGCCACGCGCGAGTCGCCGCACCCGAAGACGATGGCCGAAGGATGCTGACCGCCGACGAGCTTCGCCCGGTCGGCGGCACCCTGACTAGGATGCAAAAGCGTGCCGTTGACGAAACGCTCGTTGCCCTCGCGGAGGGATTTCCAGGCGCTGATCGGGTTTGAATCAGACATACCGACCATTGTGCACAAGGCATTCGCTACCGGCGAGTCGGTTGCGTTACGGGTCGGCAAATATCGACTGGCCGCCGGGCGGCGGAGACGGTGAGGGTAATGCTCAGCGGCACAGGTCGGATCACGCCGACCCCGCAACAGATCGGCGATCGCGGCATCGACGCCGACGTGTTGCTGGACTGGTACGCCGAGACCGCCCGCGACCTGCCGTGGCGACGCCCCGGCGTGACCGCGTGGCAGATCCTGATGAGCGAGATCATGCTCCAGCAGACCCCCGTCGTGCGGGTCGAGCCGATCTGGCTGGAGTGGGTGGCGCGCTGGCCGGTGCCCTCGGCGATGGCCGCGTCCTCCCAGGCCGAGGTGCTGCGCGCGTGGGGCAAGCTCGGCTATCCGCGGCGCGCGCTACGGCTGCACGAGTGCGCGCGGGTGCTCGCCGAGGAACACGGCGACGAGGTCCCCGCCGACGTGGACGTGCTGCTCGGGCTGCCCGGCATCGGCGCTTACACCGCGCGTGCGGTCGCCTGCTTCGCCTACGGCCAGCGCGTGCCGGTGGTGGACACCAACGTGCGCCGGGTCGTCGCGCGCGCCGTGCACGGTCGCGCCGAAGCGGGCAACCCGGCCGCGCGCGATCTCGCCGAGACCGAGGCGCTGCTGCCCGCGAAAATCGACCGCGCGGCAAGGTTTTCCGCCGCGCTGATGGAACTCGGCGCGACGGTCTGCACCGCGCGCACGCCCGACTGTGCGCGCTGTCCACTGCCCGCCTGCGCCTGGGTGACCGCGGGTCGCCCGGTGTCGGAAGTGGTGCGCCGCACGCAGAAGTACGAGGGCACCGACCGCCAGGCCCGCGGCCGCCTGCTCGACGTGTTGCGCGCCGCGACCGGGCCGGTCGAGCGGGTTCGCCTGGACCTGGCATGGACCCGCGATCCGGGCCAGCGCGACAGGGCACTCGACTCGCTGCTGGTCGACGGGCTGATCGAGCAGACGGCCGATGGATTGTTCGCCCTCGCCGGCGAGGGTGATCGCTGACCGACCAAAGATCACCGTCAGCCGACCCACCGCGATGAAGGTCACCCGCGGTCGGTTGAGCGGGCACGCAGGTCGGGCGAATGAAGGTCACGTCCAGTCGATCTGGCCGGATGAAGGCGGCCTTCGGTCGGTTACCCGCGCGGACCGTTCTGGACGCGGTATCAGGCGAGGATCCGGTGCAGAAATCGCTCCACTTCGGCGCGATAGCGCTCGGGCTGATCGTCGTGCACCAGATGCCCCGCGTCCGGAATCAGCACGTACTCCGCGTTCGCGTTGCTCTCGGCCATTTCGCGCATCTGCCCGGCCGGGGTGATGGTGTGCTCGCCCTCGATGAGCAGCACCGGGACGCGCACCGCCCGCCACTGCTCCCAGAAATGGCGGGTGCCCCACTCCTCGGAGATGTCGCGGAAGGTCGTGACCGAGCCGTGCAGCCGATAGCCGTCCGGGCCGTGCTCGAAGGAGTTCAGAAAGTAGCGACCCGCGACCGGGCCGAAGTACTCGAGCACCGAGTCGGCGTCCGGAAACGGCTGCGGCCACGCCTCGATCATGGCGGCCCAGTCCGCGGCGGTGCGTCCGGTGAAGTCGGGGGCGATGTCCTCCACCACCAGCGCGCGCACCCGCTCCGGATAGTGCGCGGCGAAGACCCAGCCGTGCAGCGCTCCCATGGAGTGGCCGATCACGACCATCGGCTCGGTGAGGTGCGCGGTGGCTTCGGCGAGATCCGCGACGAAGGCCTCGGTGGTCAATTCGGGCGGCGCCGGGCGGCCGTGGCCCGCGGCGTCGTAGGTGTAGACGTGCCCGTGCGCCCGCAGCCAGTCCAGCTGGTCGCCCCAGGTGCGCGCGCTGCCCATCAAGCCGTGCAGCAGCAGGATCGGCACGCCTGCTCCGCCTTCGTCGTACCACATCGGGTCGATTGTGCCTCCCGGCTCGTCCGGGCGCGCGCTCGCCCGCGCGCGGGCGACGTATTGTCGAGTCCATGGCTGTCGTGAAGATCAACGCGATCGAGGTCCCCGAAGGCGCCGGACCCGAGCTGGAGAAGCGGTTCGCGCACCGCGCGCACGCGGTGGAGAACTCGCCCGGCTTCCTCGGCTTCCAGCTGCTGCGTCCGGTCGCGGGCGAGAACCGCTACTTCGTGGTGACCCAGTGGGATTCCGAGGAGTCCTTCGCCGCTTGGCGGGACGGTCCGGCCCGTGCCGCCCACGCGGGCAGCGGCGACAAGAAGCCGGTTTCGACCGGCGCGTCGCTGCTCGAATTCGAGGTCGTGCTGGACGTCGCGGCCAAGCCCGCGTCCTGAGTCCGGCGGGTAACGACTCGCCCACACCGTGGTCAACAGGCTTCGACCGTGTTGACGACGGGCGCGCCGTGGTGTCACAGTTCGAGGTGACCAAGCGAGGGTGATGCGGTAATTCCGGTGTGATTCCGGAGCGGTCGCGCCACTGTGTTCCATGCATCGGGTCCGGTTCCGGCCGTGCGGCCGGGGCGGCGCGGTGCCGGAAAGCCAGACACCGGCACCGTCGCACCACTTATCTCACGGGACGCGAAAGCGCCCTGCCGGACGAGATCCGGCCGGGACGTATCCCTAGGAGGACTCGAATGGCCATCGCGCATTCACCGAGCCGGACAACCGATTCCCTGGCGACCGTGCTCGTCACGGTAGGTGTCGTTCTTCTCGCACTGCTCACGCTGTACCTGGTCGGCTTCGATCAGGGCGCCATCTCGCGCAGCGGGATGTTCATGCACGAGCTGATGCATGACGGACGGCATCTGCTGGGTGTTCCGTGCCACTGAACCCACCCACTCCGTCGACTCCGGCTCCCCTGGCCGGAACATTGAAAACCCTGCTGTTGCGCGGCCTGCTCGCCGGTTTGATCGCCGGTCTGCTGGCCGCCACGGTGGGCTATTTCGTCGGCGAACCGAAGGTCGACGCGGCGATCGCCATCGAAGAGGCCAACGCGGCCACCGAAGGGTCGCACCACGCGCCGGGAGAACCCACCGCGGGCCACTCCCACGGCGACGAAGGTCACTCCCACGGCGACGAAGAGGAAGCGCTGGTCAGCAGGACCGGACAGAAATTCGGTCAGTTCCTCGCCCTCGGCCTCAGCGGTCTGGCCTTCGGCGCCATCTTCGCCTCGGTCGCGCACTTCGCGCGGCGCCACACCGCATTGTCCGGTCCGAAACTGGCGATCGGGCTCGGTGTCGCAGGCTGGGCCGCGATCGTCGCGGTGCCGTTCTTCAAGTACCCGGCGAACCCACCCGCGGTGGGCGATCCGGAGACCATCAACGATCGCACCCTGCTGTGGGTGGCCTCGGTGCTGCTCGGTCTCGCGGCCGTCGGCGCGGGGGTGTACGTGTACAAGCTGCTGCGCGGGCAGCTGGACACCGTTCGGCTGATCGCGGGCGTCGCGGCGTTCGCGCTGATCACCACGCTGGGGTACGTCCTGCTGCCCGGCGTCGACGAGGTGTCCGCCGACTTCCCGCCGAGCCTGCTGTGGCAGTTCCGTGTCGCGTCGCTCGCCGTCTCCGCCACGCTGTGGGCGGCCCTCGGCCTCGGTTTCGCGGCGCTCACCGAGTTCGCGGGACGTAGCACCCGGGTACGGAGCGAGGTCGCTACCGCGGGGTGATCCGCGTCGAGAAAACCAGGGGCAGTGTCGTTCTCATGACCGGCACTGCCCCTTCTCGTTCCGCTCCGGCTTTCGGTTCGCCGCGTTCCGTGACGCTCGCGGTGACGGCCTTCGTCGTCGCGTTGCTCGCCGGTGTCGGCGAGGCGCTGGCGCGCACGGCGATGACGCTCGAACGGTCCGACGCCGACCTGCCAGGGCTCGCCGTCGGCTTGGCCGTGCGCTTCGCGATCTACCTGGCCGTATTGGCCGTCGTAGTGCGAATGGCGCGCGGGGACCGCGTCGCGCGGCTCGTGCTCGCGCTCGGCATCGGTGTGCTCGGTCTCGCCTCGCTGCTCGCCGAACCGGTGACGGCGCTGCTCTCGGGCGAGGCGGTGTCCGTCACCCCGAGCTCGCTCATCCTCGGCGTTCTGCGCGCGACCCACGTGCTCGCCGTGCTCGTGGCTATCCCCGCCATGTACGCGCCAGACGCCCGCGCGTACTTCGCCCGCCGCGCGACCGTATGACTCCCCGCACTCCCCGCTCGGCGCGAGGGGTGCGAAGAATCAAGCGGTCACGCCAGCGCGGCGTCCAGGCTGATGGTGTCGACACCGGCCAGCGCCTTGGAGACCGGGCAGCCCGCCTTGGCCGCCTCGGCGGCGGCGAGGAAGCCGTCGGCGTCCATGCCGGAGACCCGGCCGCGGACGGTCAGCTTGATGCCGGTGATGCGGAAGCCGCCCGCCGGGTCCGGGCCGAGGGTGACGTCGGCGGTGACGTCCAGGCTCTCGGGGGTGGCGCCCGCGTTGCCGATCTGCGCCGAGAGCGCCATGGCGTAGCAGGAGGAGTGCGCGGCCGCGATCAGTTCCTCGGGGCTGGTGGTGCCGTCGGCTTCCTCCGCGGAACGCTTCGGGAACGACACGTCGTACTTGCCGACGCCCGAACTGGTCAGCTCGACCTGTCCGGAGCCGTCCTGCAGACCTCCGGTCCAAGCGGTGCGCGCGGTACGTGTTGGCATCATTGTCCTTTCACGAAGTGAGCCGAACTCGTGCAGGCTAGAACCTACCCGCACAGCCGAATCGTGCGCACCGCTTCCGCGGGCGAGCCGTCAGCCCGCCGCGCCGAGCTTCACGTCGAGTTGCTCGAGCACCTGCGGCCACGCCGCGCGGTGCCGGTCTCTGGCCGCCTCGCTCGCGAACCCCGCGTGGCGCAGACGAAGCCGGATGCCGCGCGGCTGCTTGACGAACTGCACGCTCACCACTGTCTCGGCGCCCTCGGTGCCGCCCTCGCCGGTGACCCAGGTGAGTTCGACGAGGCGCTCCGGCTCCAGCCGCAGGAACCGGCCGTAGTGCGGATTGCGCTTGCCCTCGAACTCGGTCTCGAAGAAGAACGGCTCGTTCACCGCGGGCCTCATCCGCACCGAATCCGGGGCGGCGAACCAGATGTCGAACCCCTGTGTCCATGCGGCGTAGAGCAAGCTGGGCGGTGCTTTCATCACCCGCTCCACGGTGAGGTCGTGGGGCCGTGCGGACAGATCCGGGAGACGAACTGACTGGTCGACCATCACCGGACCATACCCGCGTGCCCAGAGCCCCCACAGCATTTGCCCCGAGGTGACCGGTCGTCACTCGGGATTGGTCACCCGGGCGAGCACGATGCCGCCGAGAATCAGTGCGAGCGCGAGCAATCGCCCCGCGCTGAACGGATCCCGGTGCACCACGATGCCGAGGCCGATCGCGCCCACCGCGCCGATTCCGGTGAACACGGCGTAGGCGGTGCCGACGGGCAGCGTCTGCATGGCCCTGGACAGCAGGTATACGGCGAGGCTGCCCAGCACGAAGCACACGAGCGTGGGTAGCGGGCGGGTGAAGTTCTCGGTCGGTTTGATGCTCTGTGACCAGACGATCTCGACGAGGCCCGCGAGACCCAATACGAGCCAGTTCATTTCAGTACTGCGCCGCGAGGGAGCGGGCGGTTTCGATGGCCTTGGCGTAGGCGTCGTCGTGTTCGGCTCGGCGGTCGGCCAGTGCCGGGTCCTGGCGTGAGTTGGCCAGTTCGGCGTGCAGGAAGACCGTGTCGGTGACGGCGAAGTGGCCGGCGAAGAAGTCGCGCAGGTAGCGCTCCTGGTAGTCGAAGGCCGCCTTGGGCGCACCGGGCGAATAGCTGCCGCCGCGCGCGGACGTGACCACGAAACGACGGTGCCCCAACGACATTCGCGGGAAGGTGATCTGGTCCAGCCAGGCCTTCAGCACCGCGGGAATCGAGTAGTTGTACATCGGGGTGCCGATCAGGATCACGTCGGCGGCGAGCACCTCGTCCAACAGTGGACGCAGCACCGCGAGCGCCGCGGCCTGCGCCGGAGTCGTCGCCAGTTCGTCGAGCTCGCCCGGGTCGAAACCGCCGCGCGCCAGGACCGCATCGCACAGCTCGGTCCACGGCTCGCTCACGAACGGCACGGGCCGTTCGGCCAGATCCCGGTACAGGTAGCCGCCGTCCGGGTGCTCCGCACGCCAAGCGGCGGCGAACTCCGCGCTCAGTTCCCGGCTGATGGAACGCCGACGCGCGCTCGCGTCGAGGTGCAACAAGGTGCTCATCATCCAAATCCTTCGATCAAGCGGACACATTGTCCGGTTCAACGCTAACAGTCAAACGGACACTATGTCCAGTTGTTCCGAACTCCGCTAGAGTCGCTGTCATGGACGCCCACTCGGATCTGCTCACAGGCGCACCGCTCGACCAACCACCGAGCGAACGCGCGGACGCGGCACGCAACCGCGCCAAGGTCCTCGCGGCCGCGGCGGAACTCTTCGCAGGCCGCGATCCGCGCGCGGTCACCATGGACGACATCGCCAAGGCCGCGGGCGTCGGCCGCGGCACGCTGTACCGCCGCTACCCGGACACGAATTCGATCGCCGTCGCACTCCTCGACGAGCACGAACGCGCCCTCCAGGAGCGCCTGCTGCACGGCGAACCACCCCTCGGCCCCGGCGCGGCCCCCGCCGACCGCCTGGCCGCCTTCTACGAGGCGATGGTCGAGCTCCTCGACAGCCACGCCCACCTGGCCTTGGGCGCGGAGACCGGCGGCGCCCGCTTCACGACCGGGGCGTACGGGTTCTGGTACGCCCATGTGCGTGCGTTGCTGGTCGCGGCGGACATCCGCGATCCGGACGCGCTGGTCGATTCACTGCTCGCGCCCTTGGCCGCGGAGGTCTACACCGCGCAACGCGAACGCGGACTCGACCCGTCCGCGATCGCCCGAGGGTTGGCCCGCATCGCCCACGCCGTCCTCGCCAGTCCCGAATAGGTACCGGCGCTGCCGCCACACGCCTCGCAGATCTTGGGCGGGCTGCGAGGCGTCCGAAAGACCGCGTGCGGTCAGACGAGGTCGCGGCGGTGGATGAGGGCGAGGGTGGTCGCGGCGAAGACGGCCGTGTAAATGCCCAGCAGGACAAGGGATTCGGTGCGCGAGAGGAGGTCGAGGACGCCGGGTGTGGCCGGGCCGTCCACCGTGCGCATAACGCCAGCGAGGGAACCCGCGGCGGTTCCGGGTAGGCGGTTGGTGAACGCTTCGATCGGGGCGAAGATCGCGGCCGTCGCGCGTAGCAGGTTCTCCACCACCAGTACCCAGACCAGACCGAGGCCCACGGCGAGCGCCGGGCCGCGAGCGAGTGCGCCGATCAGCGCGCCCGCTAGCGTCCACATGCCGAGAATGGCTGTGCCGGTGAGCAGTCCGTCGAAGACCCGAGCCGTGCTCGGCAGCGCGAGGGATTGCGACTCGGTGCTTGCGATCAGCGCGGCCACCCCGGTGTCCACCGCGAACGCCGCGCAGACCAGTGCGACGACGACCAGCGCGAGGCCGAGCAGCACGCCGCCGATCGCCGCTGTCCGCGAAGGACCCTGGGTGAGCACGGTTTTCCAGGTGCCCCAGCCGTATCCACTGCCGACGGCGAGCGCGCCGAGGATCAGCATGAGCGCGCCGCCGAACATCGCCATCCCCTGGGTGAACACCTCCGGCACCGCAGCAGGCAGCATCTGTTGCAGCAGAACTTCTTTCGGCAGTCCGTCGGACATCGCGCTCTGCTCGCCCGAGGTGTAGGCAAGGTAGTTGAACAGGTAGGAGAAGGTGAGATTCAACAGAATCCACGTCCCGAGCACGATCCAGAACGCGGGCCACCCGCGCAGCCGCAGCAGTTCCGCGCGAGTGCTCGCCAACAGGTCGGTCATCGCATCGCTCCTTCGGTGATCTCGAAGAACACTTCTTCCAGGGACTTCTCGTCGATGCGCAGCTCGAGCAGGTCGGCTCCGGCCTCGACCACGGCGCGGGCGATCACGGGCGCGATCCGCGGATGCGCCTCGATGCGGATGCCCACGTCCGTGCGCAGCACTGCTCCGCCACCGCCCAGCACCACTTCGGAACCGCCCAGCACATCCCGCACCGCGGCGATGGCGACGTCCATGGGTTCCGCCCGCAGCAACAGCGAAGCGGCGCCGCGCAATTCGGCCACCGTGGATTCGGCGATCAGCCTGCCGCCGGAGATCACCCCGACCCGGTCGCAGATCTCCTGTACCTCGCTCAGCAGGTGACTGGACAGCAGCACGGTGTGCCCGTCGGCGGCCAATTCGGTGATCAGCTCCCGCACTTCGGCCATGCCCGCCGGATCGAGACCGTTTGTCGGCTCGTCCAGGATCAGCAGATCGGGGCGGCCGAGCAGCGCCGCGCCGACGCCGAGGCGCTGCTTCATGCCGAGCGAGTAGGTACGGAACTTGTCGTCGGCACGATCGGCCAGGCCGACCCGATCCAGCGCTTCCGCCACTTCCGCGCGACCCAGCCCGCGATATTTCGCGAGAACCCGCAGGTTGTCGCGCCCGGAGAGGTAGGGGTAGAAGCCGGGGCTCTCGATCAGCGCGCCGATCCGGCGCAGTACCGCCGGATCACCGGGCATGCCGCCGAGCACCGTCGCGGCACCTTCACTCGGCCGGATGAGCCCGGCGAGCATGCGCAGCGTGGTGGTCTTGCCCGCGCCGTTCGGACCGAGGAATCCGTAGATCTCCCCGGCGTCCACACGCATGCCGACGTCGTCGACGGCCGTGTGCGCTCCGTAGCGTTTGGTCAGCCCCGAGGTGACCACGATGGAATTCGTCATGAGCCGAGAATCCACCGCCGAACTGGGGCGGCACATCCGTCGCGCGGCGATGTCCCGCGTACGTATCGCGACTCTGTCCGGCCCGCCCAGCCCAACGAACCCCGAACGTAGGCGCCCAATACGTGCGGTGACGGACGCCGATCGGCGGTCGGCATCGGGGGGCGCAGCCGGACGAAGTCCGTCGAAAACCCGCGCATGGCCGGAGCGAAGGCGAAGGTACGCCTTAGGCTGCAAGGGTGAGTGCGCCAGGCATAGCGAATCGTGGCTCGGTCGTATGGGACTGGGGCCTCGCGTTCATCGTCGCGGTAGTCCAGGTGGCCGGGGGTCGCGGCGCCAATCTGCACCAGACCGGCACGCAGTCGCTGGATGTGCTCGGCTACCTGCTGCTGCTTGCGGGACCGGTGGCGCTGGCTTTCCGGCGCGTCCAGCCGCTGCCGGTGCTGGTGATCGCGCTCGCCGCGTGCGGAATCTACCTGGCGCTCGGCTACGGATACGGTCCGATCTTCCTTTCGCTGGTGATCGCCTTCCTCACCGCGGGGACGATCGGATCCCGTTGGTGGACATACCCGCTCGTGCCGATCGGCTACCTGCTCTTCGTGTGGCCGCTGCCCGCGATGCTCGGTGAGCCGGTGAACGGCTGGCAGATCTTCGGGCTGATGGCGTGGTTGGCCGTGCTCATCGGCGCGGCCGAAGGGTTGCGCCAGCGCCAAGCGGCGATGGAGGCCCGCAAGCAGCGCGCGGAAGCCGCCCGCCGCGACGAGCAGGCGCAGCGGGAACGCCGGGCGACCGAGGAGCGGCTTGCCATCGCCAGGGAGCTGCACGACGTGCTCGCCCACAGTCTTTCGCTGATCAACGTGCAGTCGTCGGTGGCGCTGGAGCTGTTCGACAAGCGGCCGCAGCAGGCGAGGACGGCGCTCGCCGCGATCAAGGCGGCGAGCAAGGAATCGCTGGCCGAGGTGCATACCCTGCTCCAGACCATCCGCATGGGCGCGACCCTCGCGGACCCCGAAACCGCACCGGTGCAGCGTGATTCGACCGAGCCGTCCCGTCCCGCGCGCGGCCGCCGTGGTCTGCGCCGGGCCGCGCCGAACCAGCGGCGGGCATCCGGTTCGGCGGAGCCGGGCAAGCAGCCGGAGGAGCCGCGCACCGTCGCACGGGAGCCGCGCTTCGAACCGCGCCCAGCCGAGCCGCCGAAGAAGCAGGAGGCGCCGCGCGCGCCCGCGCCGAGCATCGCCGACCTGGACACGCTGCTTCGGCGGCCACGCGAGGCGGGGCTGACCGTCGAGACCCGAATCATCGGCGAGCCGCAGAAGTTGCCCAGCGTGATCGACGCGGCCGCGGCCCGGATCATCCAGGAATCCCTGACCAACGTCGTGCGCCACGCGCCGGGCGCGAGCGCCACGGTCACCGTCCGCTACGCGACCGGCTCCGTCGACCTCACGATCGACAACGCCCGCCCCACCGCGCCCGCCGTCCGCTCTGGTTCCGGCGGCAACGGCATCATCGGGATGCGCGAGCGGGCGCACGCGCTGGGGGGAGCGCTGACCGCGGGCCCGCGTCCGAGCGGTGGGTTCCGCGTCGCGGCCCGGCTACCCAGCGAGATCGTTCCGGTGCGGCAACGCCCGGCGGTCCGGCCGGCCGAATCCGCGGCGAAGAACGGCAACGGCGTAGCGGAGGGGGTCTGCGCCGAGCCGGACGCGCTCAACGGCTCCGGTTCCGCGTCCACCGACAGCTCGGACGCCGCGGCCGACGACCGCACGGACCGCAACGGCAGCGCGTCGACCCCCACCGGCGGCCCGGACGCCACTGACAGACGGGAAAGCTCCGCGTCCGCATCTCTCGACGACTTCGGTACCGCGCCAGGCAACCCGAGCGCGCACTCGGCGGCAGCGTCTTCCGGCGGCTCCGACACCGCTACAGCCAACCGGAGCCCGCACGGCGGCAGCGCGTCGGACACCGGCAACGTGGTCTCCGCAACCGGTGATCGCACCGTCCGCAACGGCAGCGTGTCCCCGCCCGACAGGGACCCGGCGGTCCGGGACTCCGCGCCCGCATCGTCCGGCGACTCGAGCACCGCGGGGCCCTGATGGACGAGCGCGGGGAGGCCCAGAGCATTCGGGTGTTGGTCGCCGACGATCAGGCGTTGGTGCGCGGTGGGTTCGTCGCGCTGCTGAACGCGCAGGACGGCGTCGAGGTGGTCGGCGAGGCCGAGAACGGTGAGCAGGCCGTGCGGATGACTCGCACGCTGCGGCCGGACGTCGTGCTGATGGACATCCGCATGCCCGTGCTCGACGGGCTGTGCGCGACCAGGATGATCGCGGAGGACCCCAAGCTGGCCGAGGTCCGCGTGGTCGTGCTGACCACTTTCGAGCTGGACGAATACGTCTTCGAGGCGATGCGCTCCGGCGCGACCGGCTTCCTCGTCAAACACACCGAACCGGCCGACCTGGTGCGCGCTGTCCGCGTGGTGGCCGCCGGTGACGCTCTGCTCTCCCCCGGCGTCACCCGCCGCCTGATCGCCGAATTCGCCGCGCACGCCAAACAGCCGCCGCCCGCCGCGCTGAACGAACTCACCGACCGCGAGCGGGAGGTGATGACGCTCGTGGCCGAGGGCCTCACCAACGCCGAAATCGGCGAACGCCTCTACATGAGCCCGGCCACCGCCCGCACCCACGTCAGCCGCATTCTCACCAAACTCGACGCCCGCGACCGCACCCAGCTCGTCGTCCTCGCCTACGAATCCGGCCTGGTCCGCCCCGGTTGGCACTGAACTCGACCGTTCGCGAGCCACGCGGCGGCAATTGTTCCGCAACTCACGACCGGCGTCTTTCGGCAAATTGCCAGTTCATGCTGGTTGCCGACCGAACCCAATACGTCGGTAGGCGTATCGGGACCAGGGCCGCACGACCGATGTCTCGGTACGGTCACAACGCGCACGCTCGGAGCATGACTCTTTTCACGCAACCCGAAACACTGTCCCTGCTGGCGGACCACCACGACGGCGACTGGCACCCGTGGCCGTTCTTCTGGCTGTTCCCGCTACTCTTCTGGCTCACCTTCGTCGCCGTAATTCTCTTGTCCCGCAATCGCTTCCGCCGCCATACCGGCATCGACGCCCTGCGCGACGGTTTCGCACGCGGCGAGATCACCGAGGCGCAATACCGCGAGCGCCTGGCCGTCCTCCGCGAAACCCGCCGGTGAGGGAGACGACGCGATGAAGTTCGGCATGATCGTCACGCCCCGCTCGGGCGCGCAGTGGGCCGAGTCGGTGCGGGCGGCCGAAAACGAGGGCTACCGAACCGTTCTGCTGCCCGACACCATGTACACCCCATCGCCGCTGCCGATGCTGGCGGCGGCCGCGGCGGTCACGGGCACGGTGCGGCTGCGGCCCAATGTGCTCGCCGCCCCGCTGCGACACAGCGCCGCACTCGCACGGGATGTAGCGGCCCTGCAACTGCTGTCCGGCGGACGCTTCGAGCTCGGCATCGGCATCGGCCGCCCGGATGCCGCCGGCGAGGCCGCAAGACTCGGCATGCCTTGGGGTTCGGCGCGACAGCGCCGCGAGCAGCTGCGCGAGGCTGTCGCCGCGGTCCGTGCGGCCGTCGAACCCGCACCGGAGATCGTCGTGGCGGCGAGCGGCCCCCGCATGCTCGCCGCGGCGGCCGAGATCGCCGACCGCATCCTGCTCGCGGCCCAACCCGCCGCCACCGAAGCCGATTGGGCCGACATGGTGCGCGTCGTACGCGACCACACCGACCGCGACATCCGCTTCACCCACCAACTCGTCGGCATCGGCGACCGCCTGCCGTTCTGGCTCGGGAAGCACATGGGCCTCACCGCCGAGGGACTGCGCGCCGCGAACGCCGCGGCACTGCTGCCCGAGACCCCGGCAGCGGCCGCCGACCTGCTGGAAACCCGGAGGGAGAAGTACGGAATCGATGAACTGGTCGTCCCGGACGAACTCGCACAGGCCTTCACACCGGTCATGCGTCGCTTCGTGCCGCCGTCCACGGATCCTCGGTAATCATGGCCGCCGAATAGGGCAGAGCCCGAGGCAACCGGAACCCGCCCCGCCCGGAAGTCAAGCGAAAGAGGCCCGCCCCCAACGGTGATCCGTTGGGGGCGGGCCTTTTCGTTGCGGCTTACTCGCCGGACGCGGCCTCCGTGGTGGAGCCCTCGCCCGCGCCGGTCAGCACGACCTCGGGCTTCTCCTCGATAGGCGTCTTGGTCAGCTTCGCCTTGCCGGTGAAGGTGAACTTGGCGTCCTCGCCGGAGCCCTCGCCGTCCCAGCCCTCGACATCCACGGCGATGGTCTGGCCGGGGCCGATCTCGCCGAAGAGGATCTTCTCCGACAGCTGGTCCTCGATCTCGCGCTGGATGGTGCGGCGCAGCGGCCGGGCACCGAGCACGGGGTCGAAGCCACGCTTGGCGAGCAGGTTCTTGGCGTTCTCGGTGAGCTCGATCGCCATGTCCTTGTTCTTCAGCTGCGTGGCGACGCGGCCGATCATCAGGTCCACCATCTCGACGATCTGCGCGTTGGTGAGCTGGTGGAAGACGATCACGTCATCGATGCGGTTGAGGAACTCGGGCCGGAAGTGCTTCTTCAGCTCGTCGTTGACCTTGAGCTTCATCCGCTCGTAGTTCGAGCCCTCGTTGTTGGACTGCGAGAAGCCCAGACCGACGGCCTTCGAGATGTCCGAGGTGCCGAGGTTCGAGGTGAAGATCAGCACCGTGTTCTTGAAGTCCACGGTCCGGCCCTGGCCGTCGGTCAGGCGGCCGTCCTCGAGGACCTGCAACAGGGTGTTGTAGATCTCCTGGTGGGCCTTCTCGATCTCGTCGAACAGCACGACCGAGAACGGCTTGCGGCGCACCTTCTCGGTGAGCTGGCCGCCCTCCTCGTAGCCGACGTAGCCCGGAGGGGCACCGAAGAGCCGCGACGCGGTGAAGCGGTCGTGGAACTCGCCCATGTCGATCTGGATGAGCGCGTCGTCGTCGCCGAACAGGAAGTTCGCCAGCGCCTTGGACAGCTCGGTCTTACCGACGCCGGACGGACCGGCGAAGATGAACGAGCCGGACGGACGCTTCGGGTCCTTCAGGCCGGCACGGGTGCGGCGGATCGCCTTGGAGACGGCCTTGACGGCGTCCTCCTGGCCGATGATCCGCTTGTGCAGCTCGTCCTCCATGCGGAGCAGACGGGTGGTCTCCTCCTCGGTGAGCTTGAACACCGGGATACCGGTCCAGTTGGCCAGCACCTCCGCGATCTGCTCGTCGTCGACCTCGGCCACGACGTCCAGGTCACCGGACCGCCACTGCTTCTCCCGCTCGGCGCGCTTGGCGACGAGCTGCTTCTCCTTGTCGCGCAGACGCGCGGCCTTCTCGAAGTCCTGCGCGTCGATCGCGGACTCCTTCTCCCGGCGCGCGTCGGCGATCTTGTCGTCGAACTCGCGCAGGTCCGGCGGAGCCGTCATGCGACGGATGCGCATGCGCGCGCCCGCCTCGTCGATCAGGTCGATCGCCTTGTCCGGCAGGAACCGGTCGTTGATGTAGCGGTCGGCCAGCGTCGCGGCCGCGACCAGCGCGCCGTCGGTGATGGACACCCGGTGGTGCGCCTCGTAGCGATCGCGCAGACCCTTGAGGATGTTGATGGTGTGCTCGACGGTCGGCTCGCCCACCTGGACCGGCTGGAAGCGGCGCTCCAGGGCGGCGTCCTTCTCGATGTACTTGCGGTACTCGTCGAGGGTGGTCGCGCCGATGGTCTGCAGCTCACCGCGGGCCAGCTTCGGCTTCAGGATCGAGGCCGCGTCGATGGCGCCCTCGGCCGCGCCCGCACCGACCAGCGTGTGCAGCTCGTCGATGAACAGGATGATGTCGCCGCGGGTGTTGATCTCCTTGAGCACCTTCTTCAGGCGCTCTTCGAAGTCACCGCGGTAGCGGCTGCCCGCGACCAGCGAACCGAGGTCGAGGGTGTAGAGCTGCTTGTCCTTCAGCGTCTCGGGGACCTCGCCGTTGACGATGGCCTGCGCGAGACCCTCGACGACGGCGGTCTTACCGACGCCGGGCTCGCCGATCAGCACCGGGTTGTTCTTGGTGCGGCGGCTGAGCACCTGCATGACCCGCTCGATCTCCTTCGAGCGGCCGATGACCGGGTCGAGCTTGCCCTCGAGCGCCGCCTGGGTCAGGTTGCGACCGAACTGGTCGAGCACCAGCGAGGTGGACGGGGTCCCGGCCTCGCCGCGGGCGCCGGACTCCACCGGCTCCTTGCCCTGGTACCCGGACAGCAGCTGGATGACCTGCTGGCGGACCCGGTTGAGGTCTGCGCCGAGCTTGACAAGCACCTGCGCCGCAACGCCCTCGCCCTCGCGAATGAGGCCGAGCAGGATGTGCTCGGTGCCGATGTAGTTGTGGCCGAGCTGCAGCGCCTCGCGCAGGCTCAGCTCCAGCACCTTCTTGGCGCGCGGGGTGAACGGGATGTGGCCGGACGGGGCCTGCTGACCCTGGCCGATGATCTCCTCCACCTGGCTGCGCACACCCTCCAGCGAAATGCCAAGGGACTCCAACGACTTCGCCGCGACCCCCTCGCCCTCGTGGATGAGGCCAAGCAGGATGTGCTCGGTGCCGATGTAGTTGTGGTTGAGCATCCGGGCCTCTTCCTGGGCCAGGACAACGACACGCCTCGCGCGGTCGGTGAACCTCTCGAACATCGCTCCCTCACTCTCCTGCTCAGACCTTCATAGGCGTCCGACGCTTCAGTGCTGTGGTCAACCTTCGGTCGTCAGCCTGCCATGAAGCCCGGGGGTTGCGGCCCCCGCCTCCACTCTAGTTGGCGGGGGTCCGGGCCGCCTCCAGTCCACCCTATTGGGGACCAGCGACAGCACGGTCATTCACTCATAACGTGAGCGTTTCGGGTTTCGTTTCCGATGCGGTTTTGCCGACAGCGAACACCCTCTGATCCGGCGATCTCGCCGCGATCCACGGGCCATCGTCGCCCCGTTGACGCCCCTGCCAGTGCAAACGACCGAACCGCTCGCCGTGTTCCCGGCAAGCCCCGATTTTCGAATGATTCCGCGGCCGGGCGGCCGCCACTGCCGCGGTCAGCCCGTGAACGGCGCGACGAACTGGCACGGTACCGGCCGCGGATGGGCCGGGTCCAGTGCGTTCAGGACGAATCCCGCCGCCCTCGGGCTGCCCGCGATGCCCGCGTGCTCGGAGTAGTCCTGCGCGCACCCGTCCTGAACCACGACATTGGTGACGTTCGGGCCGGGCACCAGGCCCGCGGTGTACGGGATCACGGCCTCGTCGAGCCGGGTGGCGATATTCGTGTAGGCGACGTCGGGGTGGTAGACGCCGTCGGCGTTGAGCGCCGACAGGAAAGGCGAGCCCGCGATGATTTGGCGGCAGGCGTGGCACAGCGAGGCGCCCACCGCCGTGTCGAAGGCCGCGCCCGCGCCGAGGCGGGCGGCGAAGGCGGCGGCGTCGCCGAGGCCCGCCGCGTTGGTGCCGAGCCAGGGCGGCGCGAGCCCGACGAGCTTGTCCACCTTGTCCGCGCCGCCGAGGCGCTTGACGTAGTAATTGCCGATGAAATTGCCCTGCGAGTGCCCGATGACGTCCACTTTCGCGGCGCCGGTCGCGGCGAGCACGCGATCGACGAAGGCGGCGAACTCCAGCCCGCTCTGCTCCATCGGCCGCATGCCGCCGATGGCGGACAGCGGCCACGGCAGCGCGTGCGCGCCGTAGGTCAGCGCGTAGACGCAGTAGCCCTCGTTGGCGAGCAGCGGCACGTAGACGCCCCAATTGGTCTGTGCGCCACCGCCGGTGCCGTGCGCGAGGACCACCGGGTTCGGATGCTCGGCGCTCGGGCGGCAGGACCAGTCGTTGGCTCCCGGCAGGGAGCCGCCCGGATCGGTCAGCTCGGCCGGGATGCCGGAGAAGAAGTTGTAGACGACCGGATAGCGCTGCGCGTGTGCCGAACCCGCCGCGCCGATCCACAGCGCGGCGAGCACGAAGGCCACCGCGAACGGAACTGGGACACGTCGCATGGAGCCTCCAATTCTGAAACTTGTTCCAGAAGAAGCTACCGAGGACGTGTCCCAGATAGTGCCGATACCGGTGGGTAACTTTGTGTAACCCGTTCTACTGCCGACGATCAGGTCAGCGGGTGTGTGCTGCCGCGTGCGGCGCACCCAGTCCGGCGGGCGCGGCGTAGGCCGTCACACCCTGGGCGGAACCCGCGGCTTCGGCCTTGCCCTGCTGGACGCCCGCCGCGAACAGCGCGCCACAGAGCACCAGGAAGGCCAGGGTGTGCACCACCGCGCGGATCACGTTGTAGCGCACCCACGCGGCCTCGTAGTTCGCGCGGACCGCCGCCATATCGGCGATCTGCGCCGGGTCGCCCGCGGCGGCCAGCTGATCGTTGAGCGGGACGTTGAAACCTGCGGTCACCGCGAACGCGATCACGTTGAGCGCCAGGGCGATCGCGATCCAGACCAGGGTCGCGCGGTGCTCCCGGCCCAGGTGCAGCACCGCGGCGAGGATGCCGAACGCGACGGTGCCGAGGAAGGCGATCATGAACCAGGGATTGACGATGACCACGTTGATCTTCTGCATCACGTCGACGATGGTCCGATCGTCGCTGCGGTTCAGCGCGGGCATCACCGAGATGGCGTAGGCGTAGAACACCCCGGCGGTCAGCCCGGTCGCCAGCACGGCCGCCACCAGCGCGGCGATTCTCAGCGCGAACATTCGGTTTCTCCTGCCTCACAGTCCGGGTCCGAATCGTTTCGGTCCGGCGACGAGGACAAGTCAATCGCGAACGGGCCCGCGCTTCCATGGTCGAGACGCTCGCCCGCTTAAGCGGGCGTCCACGCGCGGTTCAGCGGTGCTCGGGGATTCAGAGATCCCGGTCGGAGATGATGCCGCTCTGCAAGGCAAGGGCCGCGAGGCGCACCCGCTTCTGGTTCTGCGGCAGGCTCTCCACGCCGAATTTGGCGAACAGCGCGCGCAGGTGGGTCTTGATGGCGTCGACGCTGAGGAACAACTCCTCGGCGATCTGCTGGTTGGAGGCCGGGGTCGCGAAGCCGGTGCCGTTCTTGTACGGCCGGCACAGCGCGACGAGGACCGCGCGCTGGGTCTCGGTGAGCGAACGCAGGGTGGGAATCGAGCCGGTGGAGGTGCGGGTGGCGTCGTCGGCGACCGAGCCGAAATCGTGGAAGGACACCAGCGAGGTGCCGACCCGGATCTTGTCGCCCGCCATCAGGCGGCGCCTGCCGACCAGTCGCTCGCCGTTGACGAAAGTGCCGTTGCGGGAAAGCCCGTCGTCGACGATCGTCCAGTGCGCGCCCAGATATTCGACGGCCGCGTGCACGCGCGAGACCTCCGCGTCCCAGCGCAACGCGAGATCGGCATGGGGCGAACGGCCGATCGTGACTCGCTGCTGATCCGGGC
Organism: Nocardia bhagyanarayanae; assembly: GCF_006716565.1. Taxonomy (NCBI): domain Bacteria; kingdom Bacillati; phylum Actinomycetota; class Actinomycetes; order Mycobacteriales; family Nocardiaceae; genus Nocardia; species Nocardia bhagyanarayanae. The sequence goes on from NZ_VFPG01000001.1 coordinate 948,306, forward strand.
TCAGCATCAGCTCCTGCTGGCGGCCCGAGTCATCGGTGAATCGCAACAATGATCCGACGAATCCAGTCACTGCGCCGATACCTCATCTCTCCATACCGCCAGTGACGACCTTCGCACAGTTTCCATGGTGCCGCTTCGGGGTACCACGAGCAAGATCGTGCCAGGCCGGTCGATGCACAAATGCTACTGCCGCCCGGGCGTCGCACGATTCGCCCAGGCGGCAGCGGTGGAAAAAGGACTAGCCCTTCGCGGCCTTGTTGTACGCGTCGGTGATGTCGGCGGAGATACGGCCGCGGGCGGAGACCTTGTGGCCATTCCGGCGCGCCCACTCGCGAATTGCCGCACTTTGTTCCCGGTCGATGGAGACCCGGCTCTTCGGGGTGGCGGCGGTACCGGCGGCGGCCTTCACGCGGCGACGTCCGCTGACCCGGCGCGCACTGGAAACCCACTGTTCCAGCCCGTCACGCAGCTTCGCGGCATTTGCCGACGACAGGTCGATCTCGTACGACACACCGTCGATCGCAAACTCGATGGTCTCGTCCGCGATGGACTCACCGTCGACATCGTCGATCAGGCTAACGGTGACCTTCTTTGCCATGAGATGAACGTCCTCTCGAAATCGTGCGACCCGCATACTAGGCCGATTACCCGAGGCAAGAATACCTCGAATTCAGAAAATTCCAAGACGAGACTTCGGCAATCGAAACGCACCCGGCTCTGTTTGATTTGCGATGTTCGCCGACTGCTGGCTGGTTACGCTTCGGCGTCGCCTGCGCGCCGCTCGCTCACACCTCGCTGAGTGACCGGACGCACAATTGGGAACAGTATCGTTTCGCGGATTCCCAATCCCGTGAGCGCCATCAACAACCGATCGATTCCCATACCGGTTCCAGTTGTCGGCGGCATGCCGTGCTCCATGGCGGCAAGGAAGTCCTCGTCCAGCGCCATTGCCTCGTCGTCGCCCTGCGCGGCGAGCCGAGCCTGGTCCACGAAACGCTCGCGCTGGATCACCGGATCCACCAACTCCGAATAGCCGGTGGCCAACTCGAAGCCGCGGACATACAGATCCCACTTCTCGGTAACTCCGGGCTTGCTGCGATGCTGCCGAGTGAGCGGTGAGGTCTCGATCGGGAAGTCTCGCACGAATGTCGGCGCATAGAGCTTGTCGCCGTACTCGTGCTCCCACAGTTCTTCGACCAGTTTGCCGTGGCCGTAGCCCTTGCCCTCCGGAATTTCCAGTCCGACCCGATCGGCGAGTGTCAGCAATTCCTCGACAGACGTTTCCGGGGTGACTCGGACACCCAGCGCATCGGACAGCGAAGGGTACATCTCGACGGTCGCCCACTCGCCCCGAAGATCGTATTCGGTACCGTCCGCGAGGGTCACCACCTGGGTGCCGAAAGCCTCTTGCGCGACTTCCTGCACCAATTCCCGGATCATCTTCGCGGAGTCGTCGTAGGTGCCATAGGCCTCATACGTTTCCAACATTGCGAACTCGGGCGAATGGGTCGAGTCGGCGCCTTCGTTGCGGAAGTTCCGGTTGATCTCGAAGACCTTCTCCAAACCGCCGACCACGCACCGCTTGAGGAACAGTTCCGGCGCGATGCGCAGGTAGAGGTCCATATCGAGGGCATTGGAACGGGTGACGAACGGCCGGGCCGCCGCGCCGCCGTGCAGCGTTTGCAGCATCGGCGTCTCCACCTCGAGGAAACCGCGGCGCTCCAGCGCGGCGCGCAGCGCGCGCACCACCGCGACCCTGGTTCGGGCCATTTCCCTGGCCTCGGGACGCACGATCAGGTCGACATAGCGCTGCCGGACCCTGGACTCCTCGTTCATCTCCTTGTGCGCCACCGGCAGCGGCCGCAAGGCCTTGGCCGACATGGACCAGGAATCGGCCATGACGCTCAATTCCCCGGTGCGGGAGGCGATGACCTCACCGTGCACGAAAACGAAGTCACCGAGGTCCACATCGGCCTTCCAGGCCGCGAGCGCGTCGGCTCCGACGCCGTTGAGGCTGATCATCGCCTGCAGCTTGGTGCCGTCGCCCTCCTGGAGCGTGGCGAAACACAGCTTGCCGGTATTGCGCAGGAATATGACGCGGCCGACGACGCCGGCCTGTTGCCCGGTCTGGGTATCGGCGGGCAGATCCGGAAAGGCGGCCCGAATTTCGGCAAGCGAGTGCGTGCGCGGCACCACGACGGGATACGCCTCGCCGCCCTGCGCGAGCAGTCGCTCACGCTTCTCCCGGCGAATCCGCATCTGCTCCGGGACGTCGTCGACTTCCGGGGCGGGTCGGCGGGATTGCGCCGCAGGAACCGAACCCGCGGAGCGACCGGACGAGGGCGTGTTCGGGGTGCTCACATCCGACAACCCTAGCGTGCACCGGAAATCCTTTTGCGGGCCGCCCGGGCTCCGCCCGATAGTAACGAATCGGCATCGGTTTCCACGCGGACAGGTGTACCTGCTCGTGGTGCGGTTCTCCGGGTGAGTACCTGCCAACGGAAATGGCAGGGGCCTGCTCGTGCGCCGTCTCCGCACAAGAACACCTGCCGGGGGCGGTGAAACCCCGCCCGCGTTTCAGCGGACGGCCTTCGGCGCGAAAGGCCATCTGAGAATACCGAAACCGACTGCGCTACGGACTATTTCGAGATAGAAGGATCTCGTGCCGAATTACAACGAGGCGAGCGCGGTGACCTCGCGGGCGAAGTGCGGCGCCCGGCTCGCGATGGTGAGCAGCCCCGCCGCCTTGAGCGCCTGGTAACCCCCGATCAGATCGGTGGCCCGGTGCAGCCCGAGTTGTTGCAGCGAGGCGGCGGCCAGGCTGGAGGTGTAGCCCTCGGAGCAGACGACGATCCATTCCACGTCGTGATCGGCGGCCAGCGCCAAACGCGCCGAACTGGTCGGGTCGAGCCGCCATTCGAGCACATTCCGCTCGATCACCAGGGCGCCCGGCAGCGTGCCCTCCCGATCGCGCTGCGCCTGCGGACGGATGTCCACCAGAATGGCGCCCCTGGCGAGCGCGGCGGGCAATTCGAACGCGTAGATCCGGTCGAGTTGCTCGCGCGCGTTGTCGAGCATCTGATCGATGGTCAAGGGGGCCATCACATATCACCTTCGGGCTGGTCGGTGAGAACGGTTCGGGTACGCCGCAGGGTGCCGTGGCCGGTCACCTCGTAGTAGGACATGGCGGTCAGCGGCGGGGAATAGGCGTGCACGCTCAACGTCGGATCGAGCGGGCCCGCGGATTCGGCGGCGGCCGGTGCGCGCATCACGTCGTGCACCCAGCCGATGGGGAAGGAAGCCTGATCGCCCGCGGTCAGCGTGCGCCTGCGCAATTCCGTGCCGTTCCAACGGAATTCCGAGAGCGCCCCGCTGAGCACGGTGAGCGCGCCGAGCGATCCGGCGTGGTCGTGCAACTCGGTGGACTTGCCCGGCGTCCAGCTGATCAGCCAGACATCGACCTCGTCGTCGGAGAGCAGCCGGGTCGCCCAGCGTTCCTCGGCGGGCCAGACGCCGCCGGCGGGAAGCAGGTGGTCGTAGCGGCCCGCGAGCACGTCCTCGGCGCCCTCGTCGGTCAGCCGCAGCAGATCGGCGGGACGCAGCCTCGTCGGGAGCGCGGGCGCGACGGCACGGTCCACCGGCGGCCTGGCCGACAGGCTGTCACGTGCGGAAGAAAGGGAAAGAACAGAGGAACGCATGAGCGAAACTCCAGGAGGTGGGGATCGGTCGAGGGACTCGTGGTCGGCCTCGATCGGTCGAGGCCGGAATCAGCCTCGACAACACTCCTGGGTGCTCACGCGGTAAGACACGTCGGCGAGTCTAGCAGCGCCCTTCGCCGGAAGAACAGACCCACCCGGGGTGATACACGCCCCACCCCGGGCGCGCGGTCAGGATTTGCGGCGCTGCTGGTTGCGTTCGTAGACCAGGCGCAGGCCGGTCAGGGTCAGGTGCGGCTCGTGATGGTCGATGGTCTCCGACTCCGGCACGATCAGCGGCGCGCTGATGCCGGTGGCGACCACGGCGACGTCGTCGCCCGCGAACGCGTCGAACTCGTCGCGGATGCGGTCGATCAGACCGTCCACCAGCCCGGCGAAACCGAACACCGCGCCGGACTGGATGGCCTCGACGGTGTTCTTGCCGACCACCGAGCGCGGGCGCGCGAGCTCGACGCGGCGCAGCGCCGCTCGCTCGATGAGCGCCTCACTGGAGATGGCCACGCCCGGCGCGATGACGCCGCCGAGAAACTCGCCCTTGGACGAGACCAGATCCACGGTGGTCGCCGTGCCGAAGTCGACGACGATCGCGGCCGAGCCGAAGCGCTGCTGGGCGGCCAGCGCGTTCACGATCCGGTCCGCGCCGATCTCCTTCGGATTGTCGACGAGCAGCGGAATCCCGGTCCGCACACCGGGTTCCACCACCACGTGCGGCACGTGCGACCAGTACCGCTCCAGCATGGCGCGCAGCTCGTGCAGCACCGGCGGCACCGTGGACAGGGCCGCGACGCCCATCACCTCGTCCAGCTGGGCCCCGACGAGCCCGCGCACCTGCATGGCGAACTCGTCGGCGGTCAGCAGCGGATTGGTGTGCATCCGCCAGTGCCGCACCAGTTTCGCGTGCGAGCCGCTGCCGGAGAACAGGCCGAGCTCGATGCTGGTGTTGCGGACGTCGATGGTCAGCAGCATTGCTCACCCGACTTTCGAATTGGGGCCGTCAGGCGAAGGTGAGCGAGCGCGGGGAGGTCAGGCCGGAACCCTCGGGAGCGTGCGCCGGATCGGAGCCGAGTTCGATCGGGCGGTTGCGCTCGTCGACGAAGACGACCTTGGGGTCGTAGTCGGCGATCTCCTGCTCGTTCATCATCCCGTAGGCGATCAGGATGACCAGGTCGCCGGGATGCACCAGGTGCGCGGCGGCGCCGTTGATGCCGATGACGCCGGAACCGCGCTCACCAGCGATCACGTAGGTCTCCAGGCGGGCGCCGTTGTCGATGTCGACGATGCAGACCTGCTCGCCCTCGAGCAGATCGGCCGCGTCCAGCAGATCCTGGTCCACCGTCACGGAGCCGACGTAGTGCAGGTCGGCATGGGTGACGGTGGCACGGTGGATCTTGGACTTCATCATGGTGCGCAACATCTTCGTCGTCGCCTTTCTAGAAAGCTGCCGGTGCCGGCTGGGATTCGAGATTCGGGTGGCCGTCGATCGGGGCGCCGAGGGTGACGGCGATGTTGTCGATGAGCCGGGTGGCGCCGACCTTCGCGGCAACGAGCAACCGGGCGTTGCCGGAGGCCGGGGCCGGTCCGAGGGTCGAGGAGCGCAGTTCGAGGTAGTCGACGTCGACGCCGGTCGCGGCATCGAGCACGGCGCGGGCGGCGGCGACCACGCCGTCGGCGCCGAGGCCGCCCGCGTGCCTGCCCGCCGACAGCGCCGCGGAGAGGGCGAGCGCGGCCTCGCGCTGCGCCGGATCCAGGTAGCGGTTGCGCGAGGAGAGGGCGAGACCGTCCTGCTCGCGCACGGTCGGCACCGCGACGATCTTCACGTCGAAGTTCAGGTCGCGCACCATCTGCCGGATCAGCGTGAGCTGCTGGTAGTCCTTCTCGCCGAAGAACGCCTCGCTGGGACGGGCGATCTGGAGCAGCTTGGCCACCACCGTGAGCATGCCCGCGAAATGCGTCGGACGGCTCGCGCCCTCCAACTCGGCGCCGATCGGGCCGGGATGCACCGTGGTGCGCGGGCCGTCGGGATACATGTCGGAGACGCTGGGGGCGAACACCAGGTCGACGCCCTCGGCGCGCAGCAGTTCCACGTCGGCGTCCAACGTGCGCGGGTACTTGTCCAGGTCCTCGTTCGCGCCGAACTGCAACGGGTTGACGAAGATCGAGACGATCACGACCTGGTTGGTCCGCTTCGCGCGGCGCACGATCTCCAGGTGGCCCTCGTGCAGCGCGCCCATGGTCGGCACCAGGCCGATGGTGCGGCCGACGCCGCGCAAGGCCTTCGCCACGGCGGCGACCACGTTGGGATCGTGGTGCACAGTGAGTTCGCCCGGCTTGTAGGCGCCGCGCAATTTCGGATCCATCAACGGCGTCCTTCCAGGAGCTCGATCAGGGCGGGGTTGGTCTTGGCGCGCTCGGCGGTGCGCAGCGACATGGCGCGGTATCCGGCGGCGAGCCGCTCGTCGGTGGCCTCGAGCGCCGCGAGATGCGCCGCGACGGCCTCCGCGTCGCCGCGAGCGACGGGGCCGGTCAGCGCGGACTGACCGCGGCGCAGCGCGTTGTCCAGCGCGGCCGACGCGAGCGGGGCGAGCAGTCGCTCGGCGAGCCCGTTGGGCTGGTCGTCCACGATCTGCTGACCGAGCAGACCCGGACCGGACAGCGCCTCGCGCAACGCCTCCACCGCGTCGAGAACCACGGTCACCAGATGGTTGCTGCCGTGTGCGAGCGCCGCGTGGTAGAGCGCGCGGTTCTCCTCGGAGACCCGCACCGGTTCGCCACCCATCTCGATCACCAGGGACTGCGCGATCGCGTAGCCGATGTCGTCGGCGGCGGTGATGCCGAAGCAGGCGTTGCCCAGCCTGCTGACGTCCTCGTCGTGGCCGGTGAAGGTCATCGCGGGGTGGATGGCCAATGGCAGCGCGCCGATCTCGGCCAGCGGCGCGAGCACGCCGACGCCGTTGGCGCCCGACGTGTGCACCACGATGGTGCCCGGCCGGACCGCGCCCGAGCTCGCCAGGCCGCGCACCAGCCCGGCCAGCTCGCTGTCGGGCACCGCGAGCAGCAACAACTCGCTGCGCGCCGCGACCTCCTCGATCGGCAGGATCTCGGAATCGGGCAGCCGAAGCCGAGCCCGGTGCTTGGAGGCGTCGGAAATGGCGGCGACGCCGAACACGATGTGTCCGGCCCGCTCGAGCGCGGCGCCGAGCGCGGAACCCACGCGTCCCGCCGAGACGATTCCCACCGTCAGGCGTGCGGGCGCAGGGTCGAAGCCCGAAGCCGCGTTGTCAGAAGTCACGCTTCTCGAGGTCAACACTGTCCTCTCGATGTCGTTCCAGTCCCGCACCGCGGGTACCAGACGTTACGAGGTCGAGGATATCGGCCCGAAGTTTGCCGATGCCATGGCCCCCGGGCGTGATTTAACGAACAGTGTCAGCCGTGGCCGTTTTGCTCGGACTGGAGGTTCGCCATGATCTCCGCGACCGAGAGGCGGCGGGAGGCGTTGCCGGAGTCGGTGTCGGGGTCGACGCGGCGGCGACGGCGGGAGCTGGCGGTGCCGACCGTCGGCGTGGGGTGCGGAGTCGAAACGGGTGAGATGGTCGGATGCGGGGCAGCGTCTTCCTCCAGCGGTGGAAGGCGGAACGGGACGGACGGCCCGGCTTGCGGCTTTTCGCGTTCGGCCGGATCGGTGAAGGCGTCCGACCAGCCCGCGGGGGCGCTCGGCGGGTCGGTGGGATAGTCGTCGGCGGCCAAGTCTTTCGCGTACTCGGCGTCCGCGTAGTCGTCGTAGTCCTCGCCGGGGTAGTCGTCGGGCGAGACGACCGCGGTCTCCGCGGTGACCGGCTCGTCGAACGGGCTCGCGAAGACAGGGGGTTCGGGATGGTCCGGAACGAAGACCGGGGTGACCGCGCTGCGCGGTTGCTGTCCCAGCGGACCGACCCACCCGTCGGCATTCGCGGAGCTATCGTTCGCCGGATCGCCGTACGCGCTCGGCAACTCCTGGATCCGGGTGGCGTCGGCGCGCAGCGCGGGCCGATCCATCGGCAGATCGCCGTCGAAGAGGCGCTGCAGACTCTGCCGCAACACCGTCAGCTCGGCGCGCAGCGCGGCCAGTTCCGCGGCGTCGGCGCCGACTTCCTCGCGCACCCTCGCCTCGACGCCGAGCTCGTATTCGCGGCGCGCGGTGATCTCCCGCTCGAGCTGAAGTTCGTAGACCGTCTGCAGGTCACGCACCTTCGCCTTGTCCACATCGGCGTCTTTGCGGTACTTGGTCGCGGCGAGCGCGCCGATCGCGGCGGCCCACAGCGCGGCGATCAGACCGATCCTGATGAACTGCAGGCTGTTGCTGAAGACCAGGAAAACACTGGCAATCAGACCGAGCAGAATCAGAGCGCCGACGAACAATTTTCCCGCCTGATCCCGCCGTGGACGGGAAGTGCTGCTACGGGAGGGTGAAACCATGCACGCCAGGGTAGCGGGGTTGGCGCGGTACGCCCAGAAATCGGCCTGGTGCTTCCATTCAGAAGATTTGCTATGTAGTTGCTGATTCGTCCGGCGGCTCGTCGGGAGCCCGGCAGCAATACTCGAGCCACAGCGCGGCGGCGACCAGGGCGATCCCCGCGAACATGCCGACGACCGCGCCCGGCGAATCGGCGGCGGCCGCCCGCAGGGTGCCGCGCTGCGGGAAGACCCAGCACAGGAAGCCGAGCCAGATGCCGGCGGCGATCGAACCCACTTGCAACGAGGCCTTCGCCAGCGCGACGGCGCGCGCGGCGGTGATCGGATGCAGCTGGTGCCTGCCGTCCCCGATCTGGTGGTCGCTGACCCTGGCGCGGATGACGAAGGCGAGCACCACCTCGATGGCGGCCACCGGATACAGCGAGGCGCCCGCGTAGACCGAGATCGGCGGGAAATTCGCGTAGGCGACCCTGGTGGCGATCCACGCGACGACCGCCGCGATCAGCACGTTGGCTCCCAGGTCGAGCACCCGGGTCGGTTTGAGCTTCACGATGCCGCTCCCCCCGCGGTCCGGTGCAGCGACAGCTCGGTCCGGTGCACACCGGCCCGCTCGTCGGCGTCGAGCGCGGCGAGCCATTCCCGGATCGGCCGGTCGTCCCCCGCGACGGACAGTCGCGCCTCGGGTTCCACGTCCAGCCACGGGATCAGCACGAAGGCCCGGTTGTGCGCCTGCGGGTGCGGCAGCGTCAGTTCCGGATCGGCGCTGACGCACGGCACCGGCCCCGACGGACCGGGTTCGGCGCACCACACCACGTCCACGTCGAGAGTTCGTGCGCCCCAGCGCACTTCGCGGACCCGATGCGCGGCCCGCTCGAATTCCTGGCCCGTGCGCAACCAGCCGAGACAATCCAGCTCCGGATCGTCCGCCAGCACAACGGCATTGAGGAAATCGTCCTGATCGACGCCGCCCCACGGCGCGGTCGAGTACACCGCCGACACCGCGACGACCCGCTGTGCCAGCCCGTCCACAACGCTGCGCAGGTGTGCCAGGCGGTCCCCCATGTTCGAGCCGATCGACAGGACGGCGCGGCTCATTCGGCGCCCTCGCGCACGCGTGCGGTCACCACGCGGACATCGGCGAAGGTGTGCGGAATCGGGGCGGACGGCTTGTGCACCACCACTTCCACAGCGCGAATGCGCGGATCGGTCATCACGTCGTCGGCGATCTCAGAGACCACCGTCTCGATCAGATTGCGCGGCGGGCCCTGCACGATCCGCACCGCGCGCTCGGCGAGCGCGCCGTAGTCCACCGTGGCGGCCAGGTCGTCGGAGGCCGCGGCCGCCGCGAAATCCACCCACACCGTGAGGTCGACGACGAACTCCTGTCCGTCGCGGCGCTCGTGCTCGAAGACGCCGTGGTTCCCGAAGGCGCGCAGCCCGCGTAGTTCGATCCGGTCGGGACCGGATGGCAGGCCGCGGTACTCCCCCGGTCGGCCCTCGTGGGTCACCGGCGCCGTGGACGAGTTCATTCCTGCGCTCCTCGCGAAATCGGCCGGGCGGCGCGCTGCCAGGCGTCGGTGACGGCGATCGCGTCCAGGGAGGCGCGCACGTCGTGCACGCGAACTCCCCAGGCGCCGTGCATGGCGGCCAGTGCCGAGACCGTGGCGGTGGCGACCTCCCTGCCGTCCGGCGGCCGCGGACCGTCGGCGTCGGCGAGCAGGGCGCCGAGGAAGCGTTTGCGCGAGGCGCCGATCAGTACCGGAAGGCCGTCGGCGACGAAGTCGGGCAGCGCGCCGAGCAGCGCCCAGTTGTGGTCGGCGTTCTTGGCGAAGCCGAGCCCCGGATCCAGGATCAGCCGGGACGGGTCGACGCCCGCGGCGACGGCGAGCTCGACCTGAGCGTTCAACTCGGCGCGCACCTCGGCGACGACATCGTCGTAGTGGTCGGCCGGACCGGTGTGCCGGTAGTCGGCGCCCGCGCGCCAGTGCATGAGGATCCACGGAACTTCGGCCGCGGCAACGACTTTCACCATATCGGGATCGGCGCGCCCGCCGGAGACGTCGTTGATCACCGACACACCGGCGCCCAGCGCGGCCTCGGCGACGCTCGCCCGCATGGTGTCCACGCTGGTCGGCACGCCCGCGGCGACCAGCCCGCGGATGACCGGCGCGACCCTGGCCGCCTCGGTCTCCGGATCGACGCGGTCCGCGCCGGGCCTGGTCGACTCGCCGCCGACGTCGATGATGTCGGCGCCGGCCCGGTACAGCTCGACGCCGTGCTCGATGGCCAGGTCTGGATCGAGGTAGCGGCCGCCGTCGGAGAACGAATCGCTGGTGACGTTCACGACGCCCATCACCACGCAGCGGCGGCCGCCGCGCGCGACGACGTTCGTGCGACCGGGCACCGCGTCCTCCCTCACCGGCGCAGGATCAGTTCGAGTGCCTCGGCGCGCGAGGCGGCGTTGGTCTGCAACAGGCCACGGACGGCCGAGGTGGTGGTGCTCGCGCCCGGCTTGCGGATGCCGCGCATCGCCATGCACAGGTGCTCGGCCTCCACCACGACGATCGCGCCGCGCGGCTCCAGCTTGCGCATGACGGCGTCGACGATCTGGCTGGTCAGGCGCTCCTGCACCTGCGGGCGCTTGGCGTAGAGGTCGACCAGTCTGGCGAGCTTGGACAACCCGGTGACCCGGCCGTGCTCGCCGGGGATGTACCCGACATGGGCGACGCCGTGGAAGGACACCAGATGGTGTTCGCAGGTGGAGTACATCGGGATGTCGCGCACCAGTACGAGTTCCTGGTGTCCCTCGTCGAACGTGGTGTTCAGCACCGCGTCCGGCTCCTGGTAGAGCCCGGCGAAGGTTTCCCGGTAGGCGCGGGCCACGCGGGCGGGCGTCTCGATCAGGCCGGGGCGGTCCGGGTCCTCGCCGATCGCGATCAGCAATTCCCGGACCGCGGCTTCGGCCCTGTCCTGGTCGAACGGCCGCCCCGTCTCCAGTGCGACCAGTTCAGGCCGGGTCGACGCAGGCATGGAACCGTTGCGCTCGACCTCGTCGCGACCGTTGAGCGCCGAGCCGACGGCATGATGATTGGCCGACAATCGAGGACACCTCCAAAATCTCAGGCGCCGGCAATCACTCGGCACCCCGATGGTCGAGCGTAATCGGCGCCCGCTCAGCGCCGTCCGTTCGGTCCATCCCACTCGTGGTTCTCGCCCTCGCCGCGCTGGCTCGGACGACCCGGCTCCTCGTAGCCGCCGTTGTCGTAGCCGCCGTGCTCGTGGCCGGAACCGCCCGGCTGCGGGCTGCTCCACGGCTGGTAGCCGTGCCTGGCCTCGCCCTGGCCACCCCAGCCGCCGCCGTAGCTCGGCTGCCCGGCGGGCTGCTGCGGTTCCTCCCGCGGCGGCCAGCCCGGCGCCGACCAACCGGCCGGGGCGCCGTAGTCCGGACGCGAGCCGTGTGTGCCCCCTTGGCGCGGGTACGCCTGGGTGGGCGCGTGCGGACTCGGATAGCCACCGGCCGCGGGCTGGCTCGGGTAGCCGTACTGCGGCTCGGGCTGACGGTCACCCTGCTGCGGATAACCGTTGGCGGGCACGGCCTCTCGCTTGGCGGCGGCCAGCGAAGGCGGCACCGGCTCCGGCGGCCAGGACTCGCCGCGCTCGGCGGCCAGCTCGCCCGGCGTCTTCACCGGCGGCTTGTCCGAGGGGACGCGCTCGCCGAAGTCGTTGAACGCGGTGATCCTCGGGCGCTTCTCCACCGCGGCCAGCAGCTCCTCGAGATCCTTGCGATGCAGGGTCTCGCGCTCCAGCAGCGCGGTGGCCAGCACGTCGAGCACGTCCCGGTACTCGTTCAGAATCGCCCACGCCTCGGTGTGCGCGGCCTCGATGAGGTTGCGCACCTCCTCGTCGATCTCGCGGGCGACCTCGTGCGAGTAGTCCGAGCCCATGCCCATGGACCGGCCGAGGAACGGGTCGCCCTGCTCCTGGCCGTAGCGGACCGCGCCGAGGCGCGCGCTCATGCCGTACTCGGTGACCATCGCGCGAGCGATCTTGGTGGCCTGGTCGATATCGGAGGACGCGCCCGTGGTCGGCTCGTGGAACACCAGCTCCTCGGCCGCGCGGCCGCCCATCGCCATGACCAGGCGGGCGATCATCTCCGAGCGGGTCATCAGGCCCTTGTCGTCCTCGGGCACCGTCATGGCGTGGCCGCCGGTGCGACCGCGGGCCAGGATGGTGACCTTGTAGACCGGCTCGATGTCGGGCATCGCCCAGGCCGCGAGGGTGTGGCCGCCCTCGTGGTAGGCGGTGATCTTCTTCTCGTGCTCGCTGATGACGCGGCTCTTGCGGCGCGGGCCGCCGATCACGCGATCGACCGACTCCTCCAGCGCCTCGCCCGTGATGACCGCGCCGTTCTCGCGCGCGGTGAGCAGCGCGGCCTCGTTGATGACGTTCGCCAGATCCGCGCCGGACATGCCGACGGTCCGCTTGGCCAGACCGTCCAGATCGGCCTCGGTCGAGATCGGCTTGCCCTGCGAGTGCACCCGCAGGATCGCGCGGCGGCCCGCCAGGTCGGGGTTGCCGACCGGGATCTGCCGGTCGAAGCGGCCGGGACGCAGCAGCGCGGGGTCCAGGATGTCGGGACGGTTGGTGGCGGCGATCAGGATGATGCCGGTGCGGTCGCCGAAGCCGTCCATCTCGACGAGCAGCTGGTTCAGCGTCTGCTCGCGCTCGTCGTGACCACCGCCGAGGCCCGCGCCGCGCTGGCGGCCGACCGCGTCGATCTCGTCGACGAAGATGATGCACGGGCTGTTCTGCTTGGCCTGCTCGAACAGGTCGCGCACGCGGGAGGCGCCGACACCGACGAACATCTCGACGAAGTCCGAGCCGGAGATGGTGAAGAAGGGCACACCCGCCTCGCCGGCGACGGCACGCGCCAGCAGCGTCTTACCGGTGCCGGGCGGACCGTAGAGCAGAACGCCCTTGGGGATCTTCGCGCCGAGCGTCTGGTAACGCACCGGGTTCTGCAGGAAGTCCTTGATCTCGTAGAGCTCTTCGACGGCCTCGTCGGCGCCCGCGACGTCGGCGAACGTGGTCTTGGGCATATCCTTGGACAGCTGCTTGGCCTTCGATTTACCGAAGCCCATCATGCCGCCGCGACCACCGCCCTGCATCCGGGCCATCACGAAGATGAACAGGCCGAGCAGGATCACCATCGGCAGCACGAACAGCAGGATCTGGGTGAACCAGCTCTCCTGCTTGACCACGGTGTTGTACGGGGCGCCCGACTTCTGCACGGCGTCGAAGATCTGCGCCGAGGTCTCGCTGCCGCCCGGGAACTTCGCGATGATCTTGTTCTGGCCGTCGGTCGCGTCGTTACCGTTGTTCAGCTCGATCCGCAGCTGCTGCTCGCGGTCGTCGATCTGGACGTTCTTGACGTTGCCCTTGTCGTTCAGCTGGCTCAACGCCACCGAGGTGTCGACGCTCTTCCAGCCGCGCGTGTCATTGCCGAAATAGCTGAACGCATAGATCACGAGCAGGATGCCCGAGACTATGGCCAGGGTGCGGAACACTGTCTTGCGGTTCATAGAGCGTAGGCCGGGCGGCCAGTCCTTTCCGGTGTCTCCGGGTTCTGCCTAGCGAAACGTCGGGCGCGTCGTGATGCATTCCGCCCGGTCCTACCCGATTCCGGGAGGGTTCGGATGCGGACAAGCCACGTTACCGCGTACGGTCTACTCGATACATCGCGCAGTTCGGCAGTTGGTGCAGTTCGACAGGTAAACGGTCGGAGGACGACGGTGGTTCCCGATTCCTCGCTCCGGTTTACCTCGAGTGGTCACAATCATGGCATGTTCGGCCTATCGTGAGCGACGACACATGACATCGCGGCACCGGCGACGGGCGTCCATGCGACGGCTCTGGGTATCCGGTGACGGCACACAACTGAACACGGCAGCAGCGCGAGCGACGGGCAACGATGCGGTGGCTCGCGTACCACTGAAGGCCCACGGCAGCGCCGCGAACCAGACGCGAGCGGCGCGCGAGCGATCGGCACGGAGGCGGTGGCTCGCACGAACGCGAAGAGCCACGACCGCCGCCCGTCCGACAAGAGCGCAGGGGGTATGGACATAGTCGAGCTACGGACACCCACAGCGATTGTGCGCCACGGTCGCGGACGGCTGATCGTCCTGCGGCCGGGCAGCGAGGGCGAGCGCGTCCTCGATGTGCCGGTCACCGATCTGCTCAAAGTTCGGCTCAACAGGCGCGCGGACGACGCCGTCGTCATCGAGATCTACCTGCGCTATCCCACCCCGGTGCTCACCGGCGTGCCCGCCGACCGGACCCCGCTTCCGGTGCTCATCGCCGAGCACGACGTGCCCGCCGCGAGCGAGATCGTGGAGCGGATCAACGATCAGATCATGGCCGCCCAGCGCATCGACGTCGCCGCACCCGATCTGAACCCGCCCGCGCCGACCTGGACGAAGGCCGGTCCGACGCGCGCGGACGTGGAGCGCGCGGTGCGCAGGATGGCGCCGCGCCGCGAGGCCAAGCCGGCGATAGCCGCACTGCATCGTTACGTGACGGCCGACGAGTACGTCCTGGAGACCGCAGTCACCGTGGCGCACCCGCCCGCGGGCAACGGCCCCGGCCTGCTCGCCGTCACCACCGGACGGCTGCTGTTCATCTCGATCGGCCCCGGCGAGCGGTACGCGCACGAGCTGCCGATCCCCGCGGTGCTGTGGGCCAGGTCCACCGAGGGCGCGCCGACCGCGCCCGGCGAGATCGGCGCGCGCGGCGAGACCAGCGTTGACGTGCACGACGGCAACATCACCCTGCGTTTCACCGGCACCGATCGCGCCGACACCGAGCGGGTCGCCTGCGCGGTGAACTTCGCGGTCCGCCGCGATTCCGCGGACGGTGCCGCCGGACCCGCGGATCCCGGTGTGGCGCAGCTGTATTCGGAGTGGGAGCTGCTCGTCGAGCGGCATTCGCTCGGCATGGTCGACGACGGCCAGTTCCAGCGCTACGGGCGCGGGATCCTGCGCTCGCTACCGGATTCCGTCGCGACTCCTTGACGTCGCGCGGCGGCCGGCTCGCGCAACGGCAGAAGCCTGTGAACAGCGACCCCATGCAGCGGCAAGGAACTGGCGCGGCGGGAGCACACCGTGAGCAGCGGTAGCAGGCTCGGCAGTCGGTATCCTCGCGCGGAGGCAGCACCCTGGCGCAGCGCAGGAAACGCCACACGCAGCAGCCACGAATCGCGCGGCGGGGCCCGGACGCCGCTGCGCCGGGACGGATCGATCAGCCCTGATCCGGGCCCTTGTCGTTCAGCGCGATGCGGCGCCACGGGCTGGTGGGGCGGGTCCAGAGGCGGAGTAGTTCCATGCGACGGTCGACGCCGCCGTTCTTGAGTTCGGCGAGGTCTTCGCAGGCCTGCCAGTAGGTCCAGCCGGTGAGGTAGGCGTCGCCGAATTGGCGCCAGTTGCGGTATTTGCGCTGGGCCAGCGGCAGCGCCCGCATCAGATAACCCCAGGCAACGTCGGCTTCCAGGTAACCGGCCGTGAACGCCATCCTGGCGACCGCGACGACGCGGGCCAGATCCCAGGCGTGGATGTCGCTCGGCAGCGGACGGGCCAGATGCTCGGTGAAGCCGATCTTGATGGCCTGCGACCAGATGTCGTAGTCGCGGACCAGCGCCTCCGGGTTGTCCATACCGCGGAACGCGCCGACCTGGCGCAGGAACGCGCGGTGCCGGTCGGCGCGCTCGCCGAAGCGGTCGCGCTCGCTGGCGTTGATCGAGGCCATGACGAGCGGGTGCACCATCGCGTAGAGGGGGGCGTGCATGCCGTCCAGCAACTGCTCCATCGAGGCCTGCGCCTCGGTGCCGTCGGTGATGCCCCACGCTCCGGTCAGGGTGTCGATGGCCAGCTCCTTGCGGTCGCCGAGCGGATGCTCACGCTCGGGTCCGAGCAGCAGGGCGTCGTGGAACGCGTCCCAACGGGCCGAGTAGAAGCCGCCGAGCGCCAGAGCGCGCAGCTCGTCGTCGGATATCGCGGCCCCGGACCAGTGGTCCTCCTCCCGCTTGTCGAGCTCTTCGTAGGGGAAGGTCGTCAACGTTGGTATACCGCGGGCAGGCATGTCTCCGATTGTTCACCATGCGGCGTCCGGCGACCGTGCTTATCGCCGACACGTCCACGAGTTCACGGCCGATTTTCAGGTCCCTCGTTCCTTGGCCTGCCGCATCGGCGGGTGGAGAGCTAATGTGCACGCATGTGTAAGAGCATCACCGTCCTGCGTGGCCTGGAGCCTGCCGCTACCGAGCAGGAAATCTATGCTGCCGCACTGCAGTACGTGCGCAAGGTCGGTGGCGTGTCCGGCCTCAGCAGCACGACCAAAGCGGCCGTCGACAAGGCCGTGGCGACCATCGCGGCGGCGACGACGACCCTGCTCGCCGAGCTGCCGGACACCACGATCTCGCCGTCCACCGAACCGCCGGTGCGGCGGGCCGAGGTGGACTGAGCGAATTCAGACCCCGTAGGCGTCGACGCAGGCGAGCGCCACCTCCAGCGGCAGACTGCGCTGCTCGATCGGATGGCCGAGCAGTTCCTCGATCCGCTGGATCCGGTAGCGGACGGTGTTCTTGTGCACGCCGAGCAGCTTCGCCGTGGCCTCCGGGCTGCGGTGATTGGCCAGGTAGGCGTGCAAGGTCCGGCGTAAACGGACGGCGTTCGCGTCGGCGCCTGCCAGCTCGCGCAGTTCGCGGCGGATCAGGCCGCGCATCGCCGTCTCGTCGGTTCCGGCGAGGTAGGCGATCTCGACGTCGCGATAGGCGGTGACGCGCGAACCATTGCCGGGTGCGAGCTCGGCGACGTGCCGGGCCGCGACCGCCTCGCGGTGGCTCGCGCGGAAGCCGCCCGCCCGCGCCGCGGGCACTCCGAAAGCGACCCGCACCGGGGCATCGACGTGCGCGGCGAGCAGCCGCTCGAGCCGGCCCGGCGCGGCGAGGTCGGCGGCGTGCGCCGCGTCCTCGAGGCCGATCCACGCCCACATACCGCTGGCTCCGGACGGCACGGTGAGCAGCCGGGCGCCGCCGAGTTCCGCGGCCACCCGCCCGGCCGCGCGGTCGAGCAGCCCGGTCGACTCGCCGTCGCCGCCGGGTTCGGACGCGTCGGTCCACAGGACGAAGGCGAGGTGCTGCTGCGCGAGCCGGTAGCCGAGCCGGATCGAGGCCTGGTCGCCGTCCATCTCCTCGCCGGCCAGCAGCGCGTGCACCGTCTCGGTGCGGCGGTTCAGCGCCGCGCGCAGCACTCGCTCGCGCTCCTCCATATAGGTGTCGGTGAGGAGTTCCACCGACATGCTGACCCACTTGGTCGACCGGTCGAACAGCCGCAACATGACGGCGCGCTCGATCTCCTGCGGCACGTCGCGCTGCTCGACGGCGTCGGTCATGTAGTCGAGCACCGCCTCCATGCCCACGTGGTAGGTGCGAAGCAGCAGGCGCAGATCGAAGCCGCGCCGCGCGATGGTGCGCGCGAAGGCGTGCGCTTCCTCGGGGATCGCCAATTCGAAGGTGTCGCTGGTCAATCCGCTCAGCATGGTCCTGGCGTGGGCGCGCGTGCTGGCGGCGAGGTCGCGGCTCATGTCGCGATCGGCCAGCTCGGGGACACGCGCGACGATCGCGTTGTCGAGCCGGTCCACCACCTGCTCCAGCGTCTCGGTGCGCATCGTCTCGAAGACGTAGTCGGCCAGCCAGTCGCGCACCACCGCGCTGTTCGGCCCGATGCGGCCCGCCGATTCGGCCGCGCCGCTTTGTACTTTCGACACAATCAGACCCGATCCACTTGACAAAATGGGCCAAGAAACTCCCCCGCCATTGTGTCACGATCATAGTTCAGTGAGCTGATTCACAGCGCCGGTGCGGCTCGGCAGCGAGCACCGCGGCGCGCACGAGGCAGTGGGAGAACAGCAGTGACCAACACCGAGTCCGCGCCGAGCGCGGCGAAGAAGGCGTCCGCGCGCAAACCGGCCGCCAAGAAAGACGCGCCGACCGTCATCGAGGTGCGCAATCCCGGCACCGGCCAGATCGTCGGCACGGTGCCCGCGCAGAGCGCCGACGAGGTCGCGGCCACGGTGCGCGAACTGCGGCTCTACCAGCCGGAGTGGGAGGCCATCGGCCCCGACGGCCGCAAGGAATGGCTGCTGAAACTGCAGGACTGGCTGATCGACAACACCGAGCACCTCGCCGACGTGCTCCAGTCGGAGACCTCCAAGCCGCGCGCCGACGCCCTGATCGATCCGTCCTTCGGGGCCGACCTGATCGGCTACTACGCCCGCCGCGCGGCCAAGTTCCTCGCCGACGACCACCCGTCGCCGCACAGCCCGCTGGCGCGGGTCAAGAAGCTCACCACCGCCTACCGCCCGTACCCGGTGGTCGGCGTGATCACCCCGTGGAACTTCCCGCTGGCCATGCCGGTGATGGATGTGATCCCGGCGCTGGCCGCGGGGGCGGCGGTGGTTCTCAAGCCGTCCGAGGTGACCCCGTTGTCCGCGCTCGAACTGGCGCGGGGCTGGCGCGAGATCGGCGCGCCGCCGGTGTTCGAGGTGGTCACCGGTGCGAGCGAGACCGGCGCGGCGGTGGTCGGCAATGCCGATTACATCCAGTTCACCGGGTCCACCGCCACCGGCCGCAAGATCGCGGCGGCCTGCGTCGAGCGGATGATTCCGTACAGCCTCGAGCTCGGCGGCAAGGATCCGGCCATCGTGCTCGCCGACGCCGACATCGATCGCGCCGCGCACGGCATCGCCTTCGGTGGCATGTTCAACGCGGGCCAGGTCTGCATCTCGGTGGAGCGCGTGTACGTCGAGGCGCCGGTCTACGACGAGTTCGTCGCCAAGCTCACCGCCAACGTCAAGGCGCTGCGCCAGGGCATCGACGGCCGCGAGCTGAAGCACGACGTGGGCGCGCTGGCCAACGAGAACCAGGTCGACATCGTGCAGCGCCACGTCGAGGAGGCGGTCGCGGCGGGCGCCAAGGTGCTCACCGGCGGCAAGCGTACCGGTCAGGGCACGTTCTTCGAGCCGACGGTGCTCGTCGACGTGGATCACAGCATGTCGTGCGTCGCCGAGGAGACCTTCGGCCCGACGCTGCCGGTGATGAAGGTGGCCGACGAGGCCGAGGCGATCCGGCTGGCCAACGACTCCGTCTACGGTCTTTCTGCCTCGGTGTGGACCGGCGACAAGGACCGCGGCGAGCGCATCGCCCGCCAGTTGAACGCGGGCGCGGTCAACATCAACGACGTCTTCGCCAACCTGTTCAGCTACGCCCTGCCGATGGGCGGCTGGGGTCTCTCCGGTGTCGGCGCGCGCTGGGGCGGCGCCAACGGCGTGCGCAAGTACTGCCGCCAGCAGGCGATCACCAAGCCGATCGTGCCGACCCTGCAGAAGGAACTGTTCTGGTACCCGTACCAGAACGCCAAGCTGCTCACCGCGCTCGGCGCCATGCGCGCCGCGGGCGCGCGCGGGCTGCGCCGCATCGACATCCCCGCATTGCTGAAACTCAAGGGAGACAACAAGTGACCGACCCGGCGAAGATCCGAGGCAAAGTCGTCGTCATCACCGGCGGCGCCCGCGGCATCGGCCTGGCCACCGCCACCGCGTTGCATGCGCTCGGCGCCAAGATCGCGATCGGCGACGTCGACGAGACCACCGTCAAGGAGTCCGGATCCGCGCGCGACTTCGAGCTGTACGGCAAGCTCGACGTCACCGACGCGACCTCGTTCGAGTCCTTCCTCGACGAGGTCGAGCGCACCGTCGGCCCGATCGACGTGCTGATAAACAACGCAGGCATCATGCCGACCGGCAAGCTGGTCGACGAGCCGGATCAGATCACCCGCCGGATCCTGGACATCAACGTCTACGGCGTGATCCTCGGCTCCAAGCTGGCGCTGGCCAGGATGCTGCCGCGCCGCAGCGGGCACGTCATCAACATCGCCTCGCTCGCCGGTGAGACGCACATCCCCGGCCTGGCCACCTACAACGCGAGCAAGCACGCGGTGCTCGGCTTCACCGACACCCTGCGCGAGGAGTACCGCGACTCCGGCGTGCGCTTCTCCTCGGTGCTGCCGACGCTGACCAACACCGAACTGGGCTCCGGCGTGACGGCGCCGAAGCTGCTGCGCCCCGCCGAGCCGGAGGAGATCGCCGACGCGATCGTCGGGCTGATCGAGACGCCGAGGTCGAAGGTCAGGGTCACCGCGGTGGCCGGAATCGTTTCCCAGGTCGTCGGCCTGCTTCCGCAGGCGATCGGCGACGGTATCGCGCGGGCGCTCGGCGCGAGCCACGCGTTCCTCGACGACGTCGACGCGGAGAAGCGCAAGGCCTACGAGGAGCGCGCCAGAAGCATCTGAGGTACCCCCGGGCGGGTCAGAAGGCGCTGTGATCGCGGTTTGCCGCCGATCACAGCGCCTTCGTCGTGTGTGCCCGATGTCGCACCCCGGTTGGCACCTGGTGGCAGTTGCCGTCACTCGACGTATGCCGGTACCGAACCAATTTGTGACCAAAGTCACTCTTTTCGCCCGTAACAAGATCTGGCCGCTCAGCGAAGGGTTTCTGTTCGATCACTGGGTTTGCGACTCGTACCCGCCCACCAGCCCGCAGATCACGGGTCTGTAACATAAGCCCTGGTCAATCGACCAAAGAATACGGGCGACAGCAAAGCCGAGGCGGGTGCCGGAAATTCGCCGAGCCGATGGTGCAGACGACCAAGTCAGGCAATATGCTGTCCCTAACAAACCTGCCGACTGTTTCGGTGCCCGTATCCAAACTTTCCGGCCTGATAAGGCTGGAAATTGAGGACTGATTCTGATAGCAAGGGGCTATGGACCCGCATTTGCGCGACCTGCGGTATTTCGTCGCCGTCGCTGAGGAACTGCATTTCACCAACGCCGCTCAGCGGCTGCACATCGCACAACCCACCCTGTCGCGTCAGATCCGGCAGCTGGAACGCCAGCTCGACGTGGTCCTGTTCGACCGCAACCAGCGCAGCGTCGCGCTGACCGTCGCGGGCAAGGAGTTGCTCGAAGGCGCCCGCAAGATCCTGGAGCTCTGGGAGGTCACCAACGTCTCGCTGCAGGAGGCGGGCGAGGTGCTGCGCGTCGGCATCCAGTCCGCGCTCGGGCGCGGGCTGCTCAACGATCTGGAGAGCGCGAGCGGCCACCGCTTGGCACTGCACGCCGCCTCCTGGACCGACCCGTCCAGCGGTCTCGCGGGCAGGCAGGCCGACCTGGCCCTGGTCTGGCTGCCGCTGCCCGACCCGAACCGGTACCGCTGGGAAGTCCTGCGCACCGAGCCGCGCTGGGTGCTGCTCCCCGAGAACCACCCGCTGGCCGATCAGGACAGCATCGACTTCGCCGACCTGCTCGACGAGCCGTTCATCGCGCTGCCCTCTGAAGCGGGCGCGGTGCGCGACTTCTGGCTCGGCAACGACGCGCGCAACGGCCGTCAGCCCAAGATCGGCGCGGAAGCGGCGACGCCGGAAGACAAGCTCGAGGCCGTGAGCCTCGGCCTCGGTGTCTGCCTGCTCGCCGAGAACAACGTGCCGATGTACCGCTGGCCGGGTCTCACCGCGCGACCGCTGACGGGACTCGCACCGTGCGAACTCGCCGTCGCGTGGCGGGCCGACGACACCCGTCCGACCATCCTGGAGTTCGCGGCCCGCGCCGTCGAGGGTGGCTTCGCCACCCAGCAGCCGCTGGCCAGCTGAGCGGTTCCCGGCGCACCGTCAGCGCACGGTGCGCCGCCAGGGGTGCAGCTGTTCGAGTTGCGCGGAAAGCCGCAGCACGGTGGTCTCGCTGCCGGGCGGACCGGCCAGCTGGGCGGCGACGGGGGTGTCCGAGTAGGGATGCGTGCCCATCGGCACGGAGGCGGCGGGCCAGCCGACCAGATTCCAGATCGGCGTGAACGGGGAGAAGCGGAAGCCGGTGAGCACATTGGCGAGCCAGCCCCTGCGGTGCCAGGCCCGCGCCCGCGGAGGCGGAGTGGCCAACGTGGGCGTGATCACCACGTCGTAGTCTTCGAAGAATTCGAGCAACCGGGCTTCGATCCGGTCTACCTGTGCGGCGCGCACCAGCCCGAGCCGCTGGACGAAGCGGCCGATCGCCAGATGACGGCGGGTGCGCGGTTGCAGACGTTCGGGATGAGCGAGGGTGGCGGCCTCGGGCAGCGCCACCGTCAGCCAGCGGACCAGCAACGCGAACACGGCGTTGCCGTACGGCAGCGCTGTCGTCTCCACCCGGTGTCCCGCGGCGGCCGCGACGGCCGCGGCCTTGTGCGCGGCGGCGGCCCAGTGCGGGTCGACGCGGACGAACCGGGAGGGTGGGGTGACGGCCAGCGCGATGCGTAGTCGGCCCGGTGGTTCCAGCTCGGCTAGGTCCGGGCGGCCGGCCATGACCGATAGCGCGAGCGCGGCATCGCCGACGGTCGTCGCCAGGACGCCGTTCTCCACCATGCCGCCCCAGGAGTCCAGGCCGACGTCCGAGGGCACGGTGTGCCTGCCCGGTTTGATGCCGTAGACGCCGCAGGCGGCCGCCGGAATGCGCACCGAGCCGAGTCCGTCGTTGCCGTGCGCCACCGGGACGAATCCGGCCGCGACCGCCGCGGCCGCGCCGCCGGAGGAGCCGCCCGCGCTGCGCTTGACGTTCCACGGGTTCCTGGTGACGCGGTGCTCGTCGTCGGTCATCGCCCAGAGCCCCAGCTCGGGCACGGTGGTGAGCCCGATGACGACCGCGCCCGCGTCGCGCAGCCTGCGCACCACCGGGTGGTCGGCCGTGGCCGGGCCGGTGTCGGTCGCCGCCGAACCGCACAGCACCGTCTCGCCGGTCACCGGGATGTTGTGTTTGATCGCCACCGGCACACCCGCCATCGGCAGCGCGTCCAGATCCGGCCGCTGTTCCAGCGCGATGGCCTCGGCGACCGCGCGCTTGGCGCGCACCACGCTGAACGCGTTGGTCGTAGCGTCCTCGGCGGCGACGAGTTCGATGGTCGCGTCGACGACCTCGGTCGGTGTCAGCGAGCCCTCGCGCACACCGGCGGCGATGGTCACCGCGGGACCACGCGGCGACTCCGCTTGCCCCTCGGCGGGCGGTCCCCCTCGCTCGCTCTCGCCCATGGGTGCCTCCCGGGCGGACAATGGTTCGGTACTCGTGGTTTCGGTGATCGCGGCCAAGCCTTCCGCCACCGCCGTAGCCTTGTTGTGCATGTGCTGATTCGCCCCCGTCGCATCGTTGTCGAAATCGGGTGATCCGCTGTTGTGGCGCAAGTTATCATTCCCGATACTGCTCGGGGGACGATGACGTCGGGTGTGGCGGATTTTATCCGGTGCAGCCACCGACCGACCAGTGCGGATTTCCTGAACGCCGCCACAGCTAGTAGGTCCGAGAATGAGTGCCGACTCCGATAGAAATACCCGCCCGGACGCGGCTTCCGACTCCGAGCCCGGCGGCCAGTTGCTCAGATCCGAGCTCGTCGCGGTCGAGGCCTTCGCCGCGGCGTGGGCCGCCGCGAGCAACATCGCCCCAGATGAGGGCCCCGGACCCCTACCGGAGATCACGGCGTTCCTGCCCGACGCGCGCACCCTGCGCCGTGAGGCGCTGATCGAACTGATCCGGGTGGATATGCGGCACCGATGGCTGCGCAAGCCAGCGCTCGGAGCGCGCCGCGCGGAAACGCGTCCGCCCGCGCCGCGGCGCAAACGATTGGCCGAATACTGCGCCGAATTCCCCGAGCTCGAACGCGAGAACATACCGGCCGGTTTGGTGTACGAGGAATTCGTCGTCCGGCGCCAGAGCGGCGAGCGCGTCGACCCGCGGGAATGTCTGCGCGAATATCCGAACCAGGCGGCCGAGTTACGCGGTCTGCTGAATGCCGACGAGGTCGATCAGAGCACCCGCCGAACCCCGCCCGAGGCCCTCGACGACTCCACCCGGCCCTCGATTGACGAGACCAGCTCGGCCGACCTCGACGAGACGCGCCAGTCCCCGACCGACGAATCCACCCGCGCCGCGTCCGACGGAACCGTGCCCGCGAACGGCCCCGACCAGACCTCCGGGCTGAACCGAACCACGGCGTCCGTTCGTGGTACGGAGGTGAACCACACGGCGGAGGCTACGAGAGCCGCCGATCTGGGCGGAACCGAAACCGCGATCGGCACAACGATGGGTACCGGACCTGGTCGCCTCGACCCGCTGGACCGCATCGAGATCGGTCAGCGCGTCGACGACTTCGACCTGCTGACCGGTCTGGGCAGCGGCGCCTTCGCCCGGGTCTTCCTGGCCAGGCAGCGGTCCATGCAGCGGCTGGTCGCGGTGAAGATCTCCGCCGACCACGGCACCGAGCCGCAGACCTTGGCCCAGCTGGATCACGACTACATCGTGCGGGTCTTCGATCAGCGCCTGCTCGACGCCGGCGAGGTGGGCGGAGCCGCGCGGCGGTTGCGCCTGCTCTACATGCAGTTCCTGCCCGGCGGCACGCTGCTCGGCGTGCTGCGCTGGGTGCGGGCCACCCCACCGGAGGAACGCAGCGGCCAGCTGCTGCTGGACGCGGTGGACGCGGCGATGGAGGAGAAGGGCGAGATCCGGCCGACCGATTCCAGCGTGCGCGCCGAGATCGCCGCGCTGAGCTGGCCGGAGACCGTCGCGTGGCTGGGCCGCAGGCTGGCCGAGGCGCTGGACTACGCCTCCGCGCACGGCGTGCTGCACCGCGACGTGAAGCCGGCCAACGTGCTGCTCACCGCCGAGGCCGTGCCCAAGCTGGCCGATTTCAACATCAGCTTCAGCCGCAACGTGGAGGGCACCAGCCCGGTCGCCTACTTCGGCGGCTCCCTGGCCTACATGTCGCCCGAACAGCTGGAGGCCTGCCACCCCGGCCGCATCCGCTCCGCCGCCGACCTCGACACCCGCTCGGACATCTTCTCGCTCGGCGTGGTGCTGTGGGAGCTGCTCACCGGCGCGAAGCCCTACGACGACAGCACCGCGGGCGCGGGTCAGCGCGGCGACGACACCACGTTGGAAGCGATGCTGGAGCGGCGCGCCGTCGGCGTCGACGCCGCGGCACTGGCACGGGTACCGAAGGACTGCCCGGCCGCGCTGCGCCGGGTGCTGCTGACCTGCCTGCGGCCCGAGCGCAGCGAGCGCTGGTCGAACGGCGCGACACTGGCCAAACAGCTCGATCTCTGCCTGGACGAACGAGCGCGCGGCCTGGTCGACCCGAAACCGGGCAGCTGGCGGGAGCGGCTCCAGCCCTACATCCTCCCGGTGATGGTGGTGGCCATCGCCGTGCCGAACATGCTGGCCTCGATCTACAACATCCAGCACAACCAGAACCTGATCGTCGACCGCATGCCCGAGGACGCGCAACGCACGTTCCTGATCCTCACCAGCGCGGTGAACGCGGTGTTCTTCCCCATCGGGTTCTTCACGATCATCTACTCGATGCGCTACATGCTGCGGGTGACCAGGGGACTTCGCCGGGGCAAACGCTACGACCCGGACACGCTGAACCGCGCCAGAACCGACACGCTGCTGCTCGGCGAGCGGGCGGTGGCCATCCCGTTCATGCTGTGGGTGCTCGCCGCGCTGACCTTCCCCATCGTCATGGAGCTCTCCACCGGCGACGTCACCGGGCGCGACGTCGTGCACTTCATGGCCTCGCTGGTGGTCTGCGGCGCGATCGCGGCGTCGTACCCGTTCTTCCTGGCGACCTTCTACCTGATCCGCTGCATCTACCCGATCTTCCTGCGGCACGGTGACATCTGCCCCGAGGACGCGAGCAGACTGCGCGGGCTCGACCGGCGCTGCAACCTGTACCTCGCGATCGCGGCCTCGGTGCCGCTGCTCGCGGTGGCGGGCGTGACCTTCCTGCCGCCCGACGACATCCCCATGGTGATCGTGGCGGTGCGGGTGCTCTGCGCGGGCGCCATCATCGCCTTCGTCGGGTCCTATCTGCTGTTCCGCTCGCTCGAGGCCGACCTGCGCGCGCTGGAACGGGTCGTCGCCAGCGGCGAGACCGGCCCGCAGCAGGGTGCGCAAAGCCGCGCACACCGGTACGACAACCGGCCGCGCGCGGCCGCGGAGCGTCCATGACCGTTACGCATGCCGACCCGGTCGCCCGCTTCACCACCGCTTGGCAGCACTGCCTGCGCGCCGCCCGGGACAGCCCGCCGCGCCTGGCGGACTATGTGCCCGACGGCACCGTTGTCCGGGCCGGGGTGCTCGCCGACCTGGTCCGTATCGATCTGCGGCACCGCTGGGGCGGCCGCGGACCCGCGAAGCGCATCGCCGACTATCGCGCGGAGTTTCCCGAGGTGGACGCGAGCCCGGAGCTGGTCGATCTGGTCTGCGAGGAGTTCCTCGCTCGCCGCGGCCGCGGCCCGCTCCCGCTGGAGGAGTTCCTCGCCGAGTACCCCGAACTCGCCGAGGCGGTGCGCGACCGGCTCACCGGCGACCACGGCCACGCGGGAGTGGTGCGCGTCGATCGCGACCTCACCGAACTCGCACCCGGCCAGCGGGTCGACGATTTCGACCTGCGGACCGAGCTCGGCCGCGGCCGCAACGGGCGGGTGTTCCTGGCCAGGCAGCTGTCCATGCAGCGGGTGGTCGCGGTACGGGTCGCGGTGGCGGGCGGGGCGGATCCGCAGCCGATGGTCCAGCTCGATCACCCCCATATCGTCCGCGTCTTCGACGAGCGGGTGCTCACCTCGGGTGGCGAGATCGGCAGCCTCGTCTACATGCAGTACCTGCCCGGCGGCACCGCGGCGGAGTTGTTGCGGCGTCGTCGCGCAGCGGGCGAGGGAGCGGGCGGCGCGCTGTTGCTCGGCGCGCTGGACGCCGCGACCGAGGCGAAAGGCGAGATCCGGCCGGCGGATTCCCTGGTGCGCGCCGAGATCGCCACGCTGAGCTGGCCGGAGACGGTGGCGTGGATCGGGCGCCGCCTCGCCGACGCGCTCGGTTACGCCGACCGCCACGGCATCGCCCACCACGCCATCGACCCGGCCAACGTCCTGTTCACCAGCGAGGGCATACCCAAGCTCGCCGACTTCGCACCCGGCGACGGAACCTCGACACCGCCCGATTCGCCCACCGCGCTGCGTGATTGGCTCGCGTACCGCTCCCCCGAACAGCTCGCCGCCGCGCTCGACCCCGACGCCCCCGCGCCGGACACCCGAAGCGATCTCTACGCGCTCGGCGTCCTGCTGTGGGAACTGCTGACGGGCACGCGGCCTTTTACCGAGGATCCGCCGACCGTGGCGGAGGCGCTGCGCGAACGCCGCGCGGGCGTGCCTGCGGCGGCGCTCGCGACGCTGCCCGCCGACTGCCCGCCCGCACTGCGCCGCGTCCTGCTGACCTGTCTCGATCCCGATCCGGGGCGGCGCTGGCCGAACGGCACGGTGCTGGCCGAACAGCTGGACCTGTGCCTCGACCCGCGCGCCCGCGACCTGGTCGACCCGCCGGAGCGCAGCTGGCGGGTGCGGCTGCGCCCGTGGCGGGTGGTGCTGATCAGTCTGGCCATCGCGGTGCCCAACATCCTGGCCTCGATCTACAACATCGACCACAACAACATGCTCATGCACAGCAGGCAGTCCGAGCAGACGCAGCGGCAGTTCGAGATCTACTCGGTGATCGTCAACGGCTTCGGCTTCGCCTTCGGCACGGTGGCGCTGGTCTACCTGGCCAGGTACCTGATCACGGTGCCGCACGGATTGGCCGCGGGCGTCCGTTACGACGAGGGCGTGCTGCGCAAGGCTCGGGCCTCGGCGGTGCGGCTCGGTGACTGGGCGGCGCTGATCATCTTCTCCCTGTGGCTGGTCTCCGGCCTCGTCTATCCGCTCGCGCTGCGCGGCACCTCCGACGTGGTATCCCCGAGCGACTACGCGCATTTCGTGGTCCTGCACACCGTCTCGGGCGTCGTGGCACTGACGTATCCGTTCCTGCTGACGAACTTCTACATCGTCCGGTGCGTGTACCCGATGTTCTTGGGGCAGGGCGGAATCGAGCCATCCGAGGCGGCCGAGCTGCGCGCACTGCGCCGTCGCAGCGGCCTGTATCTGGTGCTCGCCGCGTCGATTCCGCTCATCGCGGTCGCGGGTTCGACCCTGTTGCCTCCGCCGGACCTCGCCAAAATCATCGTCACACTGCGGATAATGTGCATCGCGAGCATCGTCGCCTTCGTCGTGGTCTACCTGATGTTCCGTGCCATGGAACAGGATCTGGACGCGCTACGGCGACGGGCGGGTTAACCTACTCGGGAGCGCGATGAAGTCACCGTTCGGCAGGCTGGTCAGCCTGTCGCATGTGCACGATGCGGCGACGACGCCGATCTTCCCCGGCGACCCGGAGTTCCGGACCGATATCGTCGCCACCGTCGCCAACGACGGGTACTACCTGCGGTACATCCAGCAGGGCGAGCACACCGGAACGCATTGGGGCGCGCCGATTCACTTTCACGCCGATGGGCTGGCCGCCGACGAGCTGGACCTGGCCGATCTGCTGTTGCCCGTGGTGAAGATCGATGTGCGCGAGCGGTGCGCGGCGGACCGCGATTACGCCGTCACCGTGGAGGATCTGCGGCGCTGGGAGTCGCGGCACGGCCGCATCCCGGACGGCGCGGCGGTGATCGCGTGGACCGGGTGGGACGCCAAGTGGGGCGGCCCGGATTTCATCGGCGTCGACGAATCGGCCGGTCGCCAGCCCGGATTCGCGGTCGAGACGGTGGAGTGGCTGTTGCGCACCGGACGGCTCGGCAGGCGCGGCGCGCTTGGCATCGACACCTTCGGGCCCGATGTGGGCACCGACGACTCGTACACGGTGTCCAAGCTGCTCTACCGAGAGCACCGGATCAGCTTGGAGTGCCTGGCGAATCTGGCCGAGCTGCCCGCGACGGGTGCGTGGGTGCTGGTCGGCGGGCCGCTCTATCGGGGTGGGTCGGGCTCGCCCGCAACGATTTTCGCGTTGCTGCCCTGAGTCGTCGGGGCCGATGCCCTAGGACCCGCCGTAGACCTTCGGGTCGAGGGTGCCGATGTAGGGCAGGTCGCGGTAGCGCTCGGCGTAGTCGAGGCCGTAGCCGACGACGAACTCGTTGGGGATGTCGAAGCCCACGTGGGCCACGTCGACGTGGGTGCGCAGCGCGTCCGGCTTGCGTAGCAGGGTGACAACCTCGAGCGAGGCCGGGTTGCGGGTGGACAGGTTGCGCTTCAGCCAGGAGAGGGTCAGGCCGGAGTCGATGATGTCCTCGACGATCAGCACGTTGCGGCCCGCGATGTCCTTGTCCAGGTCCTTCATGATCCGCACCACGCCCGAGGAGGAGGTGGACGAGCCGTAGGAGGAGACGGCCATGAATTCCATCTGGGTCGGGATGGGCAGCGCCTTGGCCAGATCGGTCATGAAGAAGATCGCGCCCTTGAGCACGCCGACCAGCAGCAGGTCGCCTTCCGGCGCGTCGGCCGGATAGCGCTTGGCGATCAGCTCGGCGAGCTCCTGCGTCTTGGCGGCGATTTGTTCCTCGGTGATCAGCACCGACGCGATGTCGTCCCCGTACACGTCAGTTGGTTTCCCTTCCTGTGCGCCGCTGGTTTCGATCGATCCCGCTCGGCATCAGTCACTGCGCAGACATCTGTCGTGTCCACGCAGTGTCAGCCTGCCATGTTCGCGCGCGGCAACCAACCTCGTGTCCGGTGACCCGCCGCCGACGGCCACCCCTCCCTGCCCGCGCCACGCCGTGACCAGCGCGTCCACCGCCCGTAAATGCTTGTCGGTCAGGGCTTTCGCTCCGCTTTGCAGCAGCCAGGAGCGGATCGCCCTGCGGCGTAGCGCGGCGGGCGCAGTGGCGAGCATCTCGATCGAGAGCGCCGCCTCATCATCGGCGGCGCCGGGACCGTCGGCGGCGGGTGCGGGCACCTTCGCGGCCTCCAGCAACTCGTCGGCAAGCACGTCCAGCAGCGCGCCGTCCTCGCGCAGTTGCTCGGCGGTGCGGGCGAGCGCGGCCGCGACGCCGCCACCGAGTACTTCCTCGAGCAGCGGCAACGCCTCGGTGCGCAGCCGGACCCTGGTGAATTCGGGCGACAGGTTGTGCGGGTCCTCGTGCGGGGTACGGCCGAGATCGGCGCACATCTGGCGGGTCGTGGCCCGGCGGACGCCGAGCAGGGGCCTGCCCCACGGTTCGGCGTAGGCCGCCATGCCCTGGATCGAGCGTCCGCCGGAACCGCGGGCGAGTCCGAGCAGCACGGTCTCGGCCTGATCGTCGAGGGTGTGGCCGAGCAAGACGGGCGCGCCGTGGCGGGCGGCGTCCAACGCCGCGTACCTGGCCGTGCGCGCCGCCGCCTCCAAGCCGCCTTCGGTGCCGACGTCCACCGCGAGCACGCGGGCCGATCGGCAGCCGAGCGCGAGGGCCGCGGCGGCCGCGTCCGCCGCCACCTGCCCCGAGCCTTCTTGCAGGCGATGGTCGACGACCAGCGCGTCGACGTGCCGGATCTCGACGACCGCCGCGGCCGTCAGAGCCAGCGAGTCCGCCCCACCGGACAGGCCCACCGCTACCGAAGCGCCCTGGGCCAGATACTCCCCCGCCCAGGCCCGCACCGCACGCCTGACCTCGAGCACCGCCGCGGTCTCCGGCAACCTCCGCGGCCCACCCGAACCAGCGCCGCCCGCAGTCGCACCACTGCCCGTGGCCGCCTCGCGCTGCCCGGGCGTCGCTCGCACCGCACCGCCCATACCGAGGACACTACCGACGTCCCCCGCCTCCGATGCCACGACCGGATCAGGTGACCCGCGAATCCGGCGCGCCGCTCGGCGCGCCGACACCGACCGTGCTCGGCAGCGCAGGGAGCCGAGTCGTCGGCCCACCGCGCGCTGTGCGTTTCGCCGCCGCGTCGGTGTGGATAGTCCGCGTGCCGAAAGCGGCTCCGCGATGATCCGCGCTACAGGTCGCCGTAGTCCGCTCAGCCCAGTACGCGGGCGATCCAGCGGTCCGGATTGTCGATCTCGTCCGGCCGGGGCAGCGTCTCGGGATTCGACCACACGACGTTGAAGCGCTCCATGCCGACGCGGCCGACGACGTGGTCGACGAACGCCTTGCCGCGGATGTATTGCGCGACCTTCGCGTCCACACCGAGCAGGGCGCGCAGGATTCGCTGCACCGGGTTGGTCGGGCGCTTGCGGCGCTTGTCGAAGGCCGCGCGGATCTGCTCGACCGTCGGGATGACGGTGGGGCCGACGGCGTCCATCACATGGTCGGCGTGGCCTTCGAGCAGGGTGCCCAGCATGAGCAGCCGGTCGAGGGCCTCGCGCTGCGGTTGCGCCTGGGTGGCGCGCAGCAGACCGACGACGCCGCGGGTGGCCGGATCGTCGGACGCGGTGCCGCGGCGGCGGTCGCGCAGCTCGTCGACCAAACGGGTCAGCATGTCGGTCAGCGGTTCGTCGCCGACCTCGGAAAGGACGTCGACGTTGCCGCGCATGTAGTCGGCCAGCCAGGGCGCGGAGGAGAACTGCACCCGGTGGGTCACCTCGTGCAGGCACACCCAGAGCCGGAAGTCGCTGGGCGGGACGCCGAGCGCGCGCTCGACGGCCATGATGTTCGGCGCGACCAGCAGCAACGTGCCGTCCTGCCCGGTGAACGGGTCGTACTGGCCGAGGATGGCAGTGGAGAGGAACGCCAGCATCGCGCCGGCCTGCACGCCCGCGGGCTTCCCCGCGAAGGCGCCGCGGCCATGCGGATCGCCGCCGGTTCCGGTGAGCAGGGCCATGGATTCGGCGGCCGCGCCGATCCAGCCGGGCCGGTCGACGATGCGCGCCGCGGGCACGGGCTGGTCGTCGAGCAGTCCGCTCACCTCGCGAACCGGTCCCTCGGCCCGCACCGACGCCTCGGCCAGCTCGGTGACCACCTGCTCGGCCGAGTACCGCGAGGTGCGCGGACCCGCGGGCACCAGGGCCGCCCCGGTGCGCGCGGCCAACCGCCAGTCGACGGCGCCGGACAGGCCGGAGCGACGTCGCGCCTTGCCGTCCGATGCCGGATCGGCGACGGCGGATTCGCGTGTCTTGTCAGCGCCTTCGATCATGGTCAACCACCCGTCACGAGCATCCACAGTTGCGCAGCGTGCCTGCGATGGCGTCCAACGCGGGCCTGCTCACCTCCGGCGGCCGATCGTTCGACATCAACGCGAAGGTCAGCACCCGGCCATCCCGGTCGAGCACATACCCGACCAACGTGCTGGCCACCGAGAGAGTTCCGGTCTTGGCGCGCACCCATCCGGCGCCGCCGCGGTTCTGGGTGACATAGCGGCCGGCCAGCGAGCCCGTCGCACCCGCGACCGGCAGATCGTCCAGCATCGGCGCGAGGGTGGCCGCGAGCTTCTCGCCCGCGGGCCGGGCCTTGGTGCCGGTCGGCCGGGTGAGCGCGTCACCGGCGGACTGGGCGGCGGTGGCGACGATCTTGTCCAGCAGACGCGCGGTGACGCGGTCGTCGGTGGAGAGTCCGCTCGTGTCGTGCATCACCACCCCGTTCAGATCGAAGCCCGCCTTCTCCAGTGTGGCGGCCACGGCGGCGACCGCACCGCCGAACGACGGTTCGTGTCCGGTCGCCACCGCGATCTCCCGGCCGATGGTCTCGGCGAGCACGTTGTCGGAGTAGACCATCATGTCGCGCAGCCGGTCGCGCAGCGGCGCGGACTGCACGCTGGCCACCTCGGCCGCGCCCGGCGCCGCCTTGCCCGCGCGCACCCGAGACGGGTCGAGCCCGAGTTCGGTGGCCAGCCTGCGTCCGGCGTCCAGTGCGGGGGTCGAGGTGCGCGGGGAGTATTCGACGAGCGGTTCGAGGCGGCCGCCGTCGATCATCACCGCTTCGATCGGCGCGATCGAGCCGCCGGGGATGTCGGAGTCCTCCCAGCCCTTCGCCATGGTCGGCCCGGCGAAGGCGGTGGTGTCGACCACGATGGTGTCCGCCGCGCTGCCGGCCAGCCGGATCTGCGCGACCAGGTCCGCGAGGCGCGGGCCGTTCGGGTAGTAGCCCTTGCCGTCGGGCTGCGCGGTGAGCGTCGGGTCGCCGCCGCCGACCAGCACCAGTTCGTTCGGCGCGGCCCCGGCGACCACTTTGGTGGTGACGCGCTGGTCCGCAGGCAGCGCGAGCAGCGCGGCCGCGGTGGTGAGGATCTTGGCGGTGGACGACGGAATCATCGGCGTGCCCGGGTCCTGGCTCCACAGCGTGGTCCCGCTGTCGGCGTCGGTGACGACACCGGCGAACGTGCCGAGATCAGGATTCGCCAGCGCGCCCCCGAGCGCCGCGGCGACACCGGCCGGGCTCGGCGCGGGCGCGTTCGACGGCGCGGGAGCCACCCGCGGAAAAGGCTTCACCGGAGCGGGCGGCGCGGCGATGGTCAGCCCACCGTGCCGGAATTCCGGGGTCCACGGCTGGACGACGACCAACGCACCGGCGGCCGCGATCAGCAGCACCCCGAAGGTCGCCCCGAATCCGATCCACATCCTGCGCCGTCGCCGCGCGGCCAAGCCACCGATATTTCTCTTGTTCCCACCAACCACGTACCCGTCGTCTCCCTGACTCGGCTGCCGCGCACCACCGGCGCACCCATGCCCTTTCGAACCTCGGCCCCACCGATCACACTATCCTCGTTCCGCTACCGTTCCCCCGAACAACCTGGCGAGTCGGCGGTCGTGCCCGCTCGAGCCACCGGATGCAGCACAGAAGGAGATGGCGTGGAGTTCGACGTCACCATCGAGATCCCCAAGGGTTCCCGCAACAAGTACGAGGTCGATCACGAGACCGGCCGTGTTCGGCTCGACCGGTTCCTCTACACCTCCATGGCCTACCCGGCCGACTACGGCTTCATCGAGAACTCGCTCGGCGAGGACGGTGACCCGCTGGACGCGCTGGTTCTGCTGCCCGACTCGGTGTTCCCCGGCGTGATCGTCGAGGCGCGCCCGGTCGCGATGTACAAGATGGAGGACGAGGCGGGCGGCGACGCCAAGGTGCTGTGCGTGCCCGCGGGCGATCCGCGCTGGGACCACATCCAGGACCTGGCCGACGTGCCGGAGTTCGAGCTCGCCGCGATCAAGCACTTCTTCGAGCGCTACAAGGACCTGGAGCCGGGCAAGTACGTCAAGGGCTCGGAGTGGGTCGGTCGCGCCGAGGCCGAGGCCGAGGTGGAAGCCTCCTTCAAGCGTCTGCAGGAGAAGGGCGGCCACTGAGCCACACGACGAAGGCGGGAGGTCCGTACGGACCTCCCGCCTTTTTCGTTGCCCCCGCACGCGATAGGGACGCCCGGCCTGTGCCGGACGTCCCTGGGGATCCGATCACGGTGCTGCGAGAGCACCGATTACGGGTGGTTTCGCGGGTCAGTAGTAGATGTAGAGATCCCAGCCGTCCCAGGCCTCGACGCACTCCCAGTAGTAGCCGCCGGTGCTGGGCGAGACGCCGTCGGCGCGGCAGGCCTCGAAGGTGGCGTAGGTGCCGATGTAGGTGGCCCCGTAGCCGGTGGCCTGGTAGGTCGGCGCGGCGTTGGCCGTGGCAGCCGTCGACACCCCGGCGACGGCTGCGGTGGCAAGAAGGCCCGCGGCGAGGAAGGACTTGATTCGCATTTCACTGCTCCTGGAAAGCGAGGTTGATGTTGACCTCTCTCAAGGTAGGGAGCGAAAAGCCGCGAAACAGCCACCCCTAGGGCTCGAAGACCAGCCCCCTCGGGCGATTCCACCTTCTCCACCCTGCGCGTGGTTCGCGCCGCCGCGGCCTGCCGGAGCGTGACAACGGGACCGGCGAGGTAGTGCTGGCACTACCTCGGGGATCCGGTGCGCACCACCGCGATTCCGGGTGCCTACGTCATGGGCACCGCGCGCCCGCGTTCCTAGCCTCGAAACCGTAAGGCGCACAACCGTCGCGCCGCATCCGGTACGGGAGGAACGCACAGCTCATGACCGTTTTTCGACGCCACACGGCCGCGGCGGGCATCTGCCTGGTCGCGCTGTTCGGCGCCCAGGCCTGCGGCGACACCGCGCCCTCCGACGACGACCGCACCGCGGCGATCCAGCGGGCGCTGGACGCGACGGTGCGCGGCGGCTTCCCCGGCGCGCAGGCGGTGCTCACCACCGACGCGGGCGACCGCACCGTTACCGCGGGCGTCGGCGACATCGCGACGGGCGCCCCGATTCCCGCCGACGCGCGCGTGCGAATCGGCAGCAACACGAAGACTTTCGTCGCGACGGTCGTGCTGCAACTGGTCGCCGAGGGCAAGGTCGAGTTGGACGCGCCCGTCGAGCGCTACCTGCCGGGAGTGGTTCGGGGCAACGGCAACGACGGGAACCGCGTCACGGTCCGTCAGCTGCTCCAGCACACCAGCGGCCTGCCCGATTACCTGGCCGGGGGCGATCCCGAACTGCGCGCCGAGCACGGCACCCGGCAGTTGGAGGTGGACACCGAAGCCGTGCGCCTGCGCCGGTACGACGCCGCCGAACTGGTGCGCCTGGCGATGACGATGCCGCCGCGTTACGAGCCCGGCGCTCGCGCGGTGTACACCAACACCAACTACGTTCTGCTCGGCATGCTGATCCAGCAAACGACCGGCCGTACCGCCGCCGACGAGATCACGGCGCGGATCATCGAGCCGCTCGGCCTGCGCGACACCTGGTTTCCGGCGCAGGGCGAGACCGGTATCCGCGGCCCGCATCCCGTCGGCTACCACCAGATCGACGGCGCGCGCGTGGACTTCACCCAGCTCGATCCCTCGTGGGCCGACGCCGCGGGCGCGATGATCTCCACCGGCGCCGACCTGAACCGCTTCTTCGGCGCGCTGCTCGACGGCCGCCTGTTGCCCGCCGCGCAACTCGACGAGATGCGGCGCACCGTGCCCTTCGACCGGATGCCGGGGGCCGGTTACGGGTTGGGCCTCATCCAGCTGCCGTCCTCCTGCGGGAAGGAGGTGTGGGGGCACGGCGGCAGCATCCCCGGCTTCGGGACCCGCAACGGCGTCACCGCCGACGGACACGCGGTGACCGTGATCGTGAACCAGCTGCCGACCAGCGAGGAGAATGCGGTTCTCGTGCAGCAAGCGTTCGACGCGGCCGTGTGCGCGGCGTGATCCCGCTCCAACGGTCCTTGTCCCGCACCGCGCCGCGCCCGGCTCGGTCGAACGAAATCGGAGTCTTCGCAATGCATCTCGGAAAGGTGATCGCGGCAGGGACGGCCACTCTCGCCGCGCTGCTGACCGCCGCGCCGGCAACCGCCGACGCTGGACTCGACCGCTTCCACCACCAGCGGTTGACCTGGAAGTCCTGCGACGATCCGCGCCTCGACCCGCTCGGCGCGCAGTGCGCCGACGTCACGGTCCCGGTGGATTACGCTGCGCCCCAGGGCCGGACCCTCACCGTCGTCATTTCGCGCATCCCGGCCGCCGATCCGGCGCAACGGCGCGGAGTCGTGCTGTCGAACCCGGGCGGCCCCGGCGGTCCGGGCCTGGACGCCATGGTGGACGTCCGCGAAGCGATGACCGACGAGGTGCGGGCCCGTTACGACCTCATCGGCATGGACCCGCGCGGCGTCGGCCGGTCGAACCCGGTGAACTGCCACTGGCCGCGCGGCTTCGCCTTGCAGTCGGCGGGCGTCGACGCCGCGAGTTACGCCGAATCCGTCGCACAACAAGCGGAACTCGCGGCACGCTGCGTGGCGACCGAAGGCGACCGGATACGGCACATAACCACCCGCAACACCGCGCGCGACATGGACGTCGTCCGCGCCGCGCTCGGCGAGGACCGGATCAGCTATTTCGGCACCTCCTACGGCACCTACCTCGGCGCGGTCTACACCCAGATGTTCCCGCAGCGCACCGACCGCGTCGTGCTGGACAGCTCGGTGGACCCGCAGCGCTACGGCCCGGTCGGCATGGTCCAGGACATGGGTCCAGCCAACGAGGCGGCGTTCGATCGGTGGGCCGACTGGGCCGCCGCCCGCGACGGCGAGTACCGCTTCGGCGCCGATCGCGCCGCCATCCGCGCCACGGTGCTCGACCTGGTCCGGCGCGCGAACGAGCGGCCCATCCGGCTCGGCGAGTTCGAGCTGGACGACCACAGCGTGCCGATGGTGCTGTTCGTCGGCCTGGACGACCCGCGCCAGTACGAGCAGGTGGCGAACCAGCTGCGCCAGCTCCTCGACGCGGCAGCGGGCGCACCCGTGGAACCGAGTCCGGAGCTCGCCGCCGTCCTCGGGTTCATGCTGGCCGCGCGGCCGAGCGACAACTCGGCGCAGATGGCGATCATGTGCGGTGACGTGGACGCACCGCACGACCCGTCCTGGTACTGGCGCAACATCGAGGCGAGCCGGGCGAGCCAGCCGCTGTTCGGCGCGTTCGCCGACAACATCACGCCCTGCGCGTTCTGGCCGGGGCCGATCGAAAGTCCCACGACCATCGGCAATTCCGTGCCGAGCCTGATCGTGCAGGCCACCGGCGACACCCGCACCACCTATCCGGGTGCGCTCGCCATGCACCGCGCGCTGACCGGCTCCCGCATGGTCACCTTGCAGGACGTGCCGATCCACTCAATCTTTGGGCGCTACCCGAACGACTGCGTCTACGCCGCGGTCAACGCCTACTTCCGCGACGGCACGCTGCCCGACGGCGACCTGACCTGTCAGGACGAGCCGGGACGGGCGTTGAGGTAGGCGAGCACGGCGAGCACCCTGCGGTGTCCGGCCTCGTCGGCGGACAGGCCGAGCTTCGCGAAGATGCTCCGAATGTGTTTGTGCACCGCGCCTTCGGTGACGACGAGCCGTTCGGCGATGGCCGGGTTGGCGTGGCCCTCGGCCATCAGCGCCAGCACCTCCCGCTCCCGCGCGGTGAGCGTGGCGAGCGGGTCGTCGGCCCTGCGCCGCACCAGCAGCTGGGAGATCACCTCCGGGTCCATCGCCGTGCCGCCCGCGGCGACGCGGCGCAGCGACTCCAGGAACCGGTCCACCTTGCCGACCCGTTCCTTCAGCAGATAGCCGATGCCGCCCGCGCCGTCGCCGAGCAGTTCGGCGGCGTAGCTGTCCTCCACGTAGGCCGAGAGCACCAGCACCGGCAGCCCGGGGTGGATCGCGCGGGCGCGCACCGCCGCGCGCAGCCCGTCGTCGGTGAAGGTGGGCGGGAGCCGGACGTCGACGACGACCGCGTCGGGACGGTCGGCTGTGACGGCGGCCAGGAAGTCGTCGGCGTTGTCGACGGCCGCGGCCACCTCGATGCCCGCGGTCTTCAGCAACAGCACGAGACCCTCGCGAAGGAGGGCGTCGTCCTCGGCGATCACGACCCGCACGGCAGCTCCACCCGCACCACAGTAGGCCCACCGCGCGGGCTGTCCAGCGTCATCCGGCCGTCGAGCGCCTCGGCCCTGCGCCGGATACCTGCCAGCCCGCCGCCTTCGGCCGGCTCGGCGCCGCCGACGCCGTCGTCGCGGATCTCGACGGTCAACAGCTCCGCCGAACCACCGAGGGCGACCGAAAGACGTTCGGCTCGGGAATGTTTGGTGGCGTTGGTCAGCGCCTCGGCGATCACGAAATAGGCCGCCGCCTCGACCGCCATGGGACGCCGGCCCGCGGCGCCGAGATCCACGACGCACGGAATCGGGCTGCGCGCGGCCAGCGCGGAGACGGCGCTGGCCAAACCGCGGTCCGACAACACGGGCGGGTAGACGCTGCGCACCACGTCGCGCAGTTCGGCGAGCGCCGCGGCGGCGGTGTCCTGCGCGGTGCGCACCATATCGGCGGCCGCCTCGGGATCTCGCGCACGCAGTTGCTCGGCGAGCCCGAGCTGCATGATCACGGCCGCGATCCTGGCTTGCGCGCCGTCGTGCAGGTCGCGTTCGATACGGCGCAGTTCGGCGCCGTGCGCGTCGAGGGCGGCGGCCCGCGTGGCGGTCAGCTCGGCCACCCGGTGCGCCAGCACCGCGCCCTCGTCCGGCGCGAGCAGCACCCGCGCCGCCCGCGCTTGACCTTCGGCGAGCGCCGGAAGGCGCAACGCCAACGCGCCGACCGGAACAGCGATCAGCAGACTCAGGAAGGCGCGCGGCCAGGAGTCGACGACGAATCCGTAATTGGTGATGGCGCCCTCGGGCAGCAGCCGCCAATACGCCGGGATCAGCGCCTGATTCACGGCGCTCAGCGGTAGCGCGACCGCGAGCGCGGCCAGCGGGAACCCGGTCAGCGCGTGCAGCACCAGCCAGCCGAGATCGCGGCGGTTGGCCGGATCCGCGACCAGCGTTGCCAGCCGTTCCCGCAGGTCACCGGTCAGCGGCCGGTAGACCTGCTCGATCGGCGTGCCGAGTCGCGCCGCCGCCCTTCGCCTTTCGAACCCGAGCAGCGGACGAAGCAGCCGCGCCGCTTCGGGCAGCGCGGGTATGCCCACTCCGATCAGGCTCAGCACCGCCACGACGAACAACCCCAGCGCCGCGAACAGCGCGAGCAGACCGGTGACGCCGCCGATCGCGAGATAACCGACGGCCGCGGGCAATCGCCGCAGCCGTTCGGTGAATCGGCGCCACCAGCCGTCGGTCACGAGCCGGGACCGTCCACACCGCGCCGCGCGCTCTCCCGGGCCGCGCTCTGGTCCAGCGGCGGCTCCACCGTCGCACCGCCCGGCAGCGGCAAGCCGGTCTGCTCGACGATCCGCGCCTCGACATCCACCACCGATTCGGCCTTGTCGTTCGCCGCCTGGATGCCGCCGACCATGCGCAGCGGCACTTCCTTCCAGAACAGCACGAGTACCAGCGCGACCAGCGCGAGACCGGTGGCGGCGAGGAACACCGTCGACATGGAATCCGCGAAACCGACCTGGAATGGCCTGGCCAGCTCAGGGCTGAGCTGCTGGATGATCGAGCTGTCCTTCAGCACCTCGCCCGCGGCCGAAGTGTCCTGGGCGATGAGACCTTTGGCCAGCGCGGCGTCGGCGGGATTGCCGCTCTGCGCACCGGCGCGGACGGCCTGCGCGAACTCCGGGTCGCGCGCGGCGGCGCGCAGTTCGTCGGTGATGTTCGGCGTCATCCGCGCGAACAGGATGGACAGGAACACCGCGACGCCCAGCGTGCCGCCGATCTGGCGGAAGAAGGTGGCGGCCGCGGTGGAGACGCCCATGTCCTTGGGCGGCAACGCGTTCTGCAAGGCGAGGGTGAGCGGCTGCATGAGGTTGCCGAGGCCGAAGCCGGTGCAGGCCATGAAGAGCATCGCCAGCCACAGCGGGCTGTCCGCGTCGAGGAAGTGCAGCAGGAACAGGCTGAGCGTCAGCGTGGACGCGCCGATGATCGGGAAGATCCGGTAGCGGCCGGTCCGCGAGATCAACTGGCCGGACAGTATCGAACCGAGCATCAACCCCAGCACCATCGGCAGCATTTGCAGACCGGCCATCGTCGGGCTCGCCCCGCGCACCACCTGGAGGTACTGCGGCAGCAACGAGATGCCGCCGAACATGGCCGCGCCGACCACGAACGAGATGACGACGCCCAGCGCGAAGGTCCGGTTGCCGAAGATCCGCAGCGGGATCAGCGCCGCGTCCTTCAGCCCCTTCTCGACCACGACGAATCCGGCGACGCCGAGCGCGCCGATCACGTAGCAGACCACCGAAGGCGCGCTGCTCCACCCCCATTCGCGACCCTGCTCCGCGACGATGAGCAGCGGCACCAGTCCGACGGCGAGCACGAGCACACCCCACCAGTCGACCCGGTCGGTGGAATGCGGCTTCTTCGGCAGGCGCAGCACCCGCGAAACCACCGCGAGCGCGACCAAGCCCACCGGCACGTTGACCAGGAACACCCAGCGCCAGCCGCTGACCCCGAGGATCGTGTCCTGCCCGGCGAGAACGCCGCCGAGCACCGGGCCGATCACGCTGGACGTGCCGAACACCGCGAGGAAATAGCCCTGGTAGCGGGCCCGTTCGCGGGGGCCGACGATGTCGCCGAGGATGGCGAGCGCCAGCGACATGAGCCCGCCCGCGCCCATGCCCTGGACGGCCCGGAAGGCGGCCAGCTGGTACATCGACTGCGCGAGCGTGCACAGCAGGGAGCCGACGACG
The DNA here is from genome assembly GCF_006716565.1 of Nocardia bhagyanarayanae. NCBI lineage: Bacteria > Bacillati > Actinomycetota > Actinomycetes > Mycobacteriales > Nocardiaceae > Nocardia > Nocardia bhagyanarayanae. The sequence goes on from NZ_VFPG01000001.1 coordinate 989,547, forward strand.
AAGATGCTGATGGCCGCCATGAAGAAGGGCTTGCGGCCGAACATGTCGGACAACTTGCCGTACAGCGGCGTGGTGAGTGTCGCGGTGATCAGGTACGCGGTGGTGGCCCAGGCTTGCAGCGCGTAGCCGTCGAGGTCGTCGGCGATGGTGCGGATCGCCGTCGAGACGATGGTCTGGTCCAGCGAGGAGAGCAGCATGCCGAGCATGAGCCCGCTGAGAATGGTCAGGATCTGCCGGTGGGTGAAACCCGCCTGCGGCGGCACGGCGGTCGGAGTGGTCACGAATTCCGCTCCGCTTCATCCGGCTTCGGCAGCCGCGGCCCGGCGACCATCGCGGGTCGCGCGCGTTCGAAATCGTCGACGAACTGGCGCAGCAGGTCCGCGAAGAGCGCGCGGTTGTCCGGGGTCCAGTCGGCCATCACCAGGGTGAGGTTGTCGTGGCGGCGCCTGCGGATCCGCTCGGCCACCTCCCGCCCGCGTTCGGTCACCTCGAGCACCGTGGCGCGCCCGTCGGCGGGGTCGGCCGTCCGCCGGACCAGCTCGCGTTCGACCAGCTGGGCGACCTGACGGCTGACGGTCGACGCGTCGGAGTACACCGCCTCGGCCAGCGCGCCCGAGCGCATCGGGCCGTCGCACAGCAACCGGAACAGCACGGCGAACACGGCCGGGTCGACGCCGTCCGTGGTGCGGATCTGCAAGGCGGTCCGGTCGCGGATGCGCTGGAGCCGGGTCAGTTGCACCGCGATGGTGTCGATCGAAAGGTCGTCCGCGTCCACGCACCGCCGCCTTTACTTGCGCCAATCAATTAGTTGTTCGTCGCAAGTATGTCGGTGCGTGGACGCCGGAGGCAAACGCTTATCGACCCTTGAACTGGGGCGCGCGCTTCTCGAAGACCGCCTGGATGGCCTCGGTCAGGTCCTCCGACGGCAGGAAGGCCGCGTTCCACACCGAGACGTAACGCAGGCCATCGGCCACCTCCGACGCGCGCTTGTGGTCCAGCACGTCCTTCACGCCCTGCACCACCAGCGGCGGGTTCGCGGCGATCTCGCGCGCCATCGCGTGCGCCGCGTCCAGCACCGCCTCCTGGTCCGGGTACACGTCGTTGATCAGGCCGATCTTCTCGGCGCGGGCGGCGTCGATGTCCTTGCCGGTGTAGGCGAGCTCGCGCAGGTGGCCCTCGCCGATGATGCCGGGCAGCCGGTGCAGCGAACCGATGTCGGCGACGATCGCGACCTTCGCCTCGCGCAGGCTGAACTGCGCGTCCGCGCTGGCCAGCCGGACGTCGACGGCGGCGATCAGGTCGAGGCCGCCGCCGATGCACCAGCCGGAGATGGCCGCGATCACCGGCTTGGTGCACTCGGCCACCGCGGTGACCGAGTCCTGCATCCGCCGGATCTCCTTGAGGAAGTCGGTGCGCGGCGCGGCCAGCGCTTTGTCGGCGAGCAGCGGCCCGAAGGTGCCCGCCATGGCCGGGAGGTCGAGGCCGTAGGAGAAGTGCTTGCCCGAGCCGGTGAGCACGATGGCGCGCACCTCGGGATCGGCGTCGAGGCCGCGGAAGATTTCGGGAAGTTCCCGCCAGAAGTCCGGGCCCATCGCGTTGCCCTTGCCGGGGCCGGTCAACGTCACCTGCGCGACGTGGTCCTTTGTCTCGACGGTGAAAGCCTGCCAGTCAGTCATTTGTACAGCGTATACGCCGCTTCCGCGGGCCGTCCCGGGGAATGGGCCGCGCGGTTCGTCGTCGCCCCGCGCACGGCAGGAGCGATTGGGCCGGTCCACTTACCCTGGATCCATGAGCAGGGCCCAGCTACCTCCGGTCGCCTGCCGGGTCGCCGACACGCTGATCGCGCGCGGCCATCACGGCGTCATCCTCCGCCAGCAGACACCCACCCGCACCGCGGCCGACGCGGCGCGCGTCCTCGGCGTCGAGGTGGGCGCGATCACCAAATCGCTGGTCTTCCTGCTCGACGAGAATCCGGTGCTGCTACTGGTCTCCGGCGCGCACGAGGTCGACCTGACGCAGACCGGCGCGCGGCTGGAAGGCACGCTCACCCGCGCGCCCGCGGCGTTGGTGCGCGAGGTGACCGGTCAGCCGATTGGCGGGGTCGCGCCGGTCGGGCATCCCACCAACCTGCCGACCTGGGTGGACAACGCGTTGGCCAGGCACCAGGAGTTGTGGGCGGCGGGCGGGCATCCGAACACGCTGTTCCGCACGTCCTTTCGCGAGTTGGTGCGGATCACCGCGGGGCTTCCGATCGATGTGGACTGAATCTCACACCGCCGCGTGAGCTGCGGGTTCCCCGGGCGAACGGCAATCGAACAACAATCGCCGGGCCCGGAGCGGGCGAATCGGGCGTACTTTCGTCATGTGACCGAAGCACCGCAGCCGCACACCGGCGTCCGGATCCCCGACGACCTGAGCGGCATCACCGCCGAGCAGTACCGCGCGTCCATGCGTCACTATCCGGCGGGCGTCACCGTGGTCACGCTCTCCTGCCCGAAGGGACCGGTCGGCTTCACCGCGACCTCGTTCGCCTCGCTCTCGCTCGAACCGCCGCTGGTGTCGTTCAACATCGCGCACACCTCGTCAAGCATGGCCGCGATGCTCGACGCCGATTCCGTGGTCATCCACTTCCTCGGCGAACACCAGCAGCACATCGCCAAGCGCTTCTCCCGCTCCGCCGAGGAACGCTTCACCGACCGCTCCCTGTGGACCACCCTGGACACCGGCGAACCCGTCCTGCACGGCACCCCCATCTGGGTCCGCGCCGTCGTCCAGCAACTGATCCCCATCGGCGACCACACCTTCGTCGTCGGCCTGGTCACCCGCGTCCACGACAACACCGACGAAGAGCCCGCCGCCGCCCCGCTGCTCTACTACAACGGCCGCTACCACCGCCCGTCCTCCTTGGAGGACTGAGGGAGCTCAGGAGCCGTCCAGCTCCTTGAACGCGACCTCCATCGGGAACGGGCCGGTCAACCGCAGCGCGTCCTGATGGGTTTCGGCGAGCCGATAGGTCCGGCTCGCCCAGTCCAAGCGATACTCCTGAACGATCTTGACGCGGCGCTCGGCGTCGAGGTGCACCACGAGGTAGATCGGAATGCCCTCGTGCGCGTATTCCGCTCGTTCGTCGACGGTGTCGGTGTACTCCGATCCCGGTGAGACGACCTCCACGACCAGCAGTGCGTCTGCGGTGGTGAGCTTGCGGTCCTCCTCGACGCACCGATGCAGCACCACGTCGGGCCTGCGGAAGGAGAACCCGGGACTGCCCGGCCTGCCCTTGACGTAGTGCATCTCGAAATCGGTGACGACGCCGGTGCACGGTTCGGCGGGACGCGCCTGCTCCAGAGCGTTGGCCAGCCGCCTGGCCACATTGTTGTGCTGGAAACTACCGCTGGGGCAGAAGATGACGTGACCGTCGACCACCTCGATCTGCCGCTGCACGTCCTCCGGCAGCGCGTCGTAGCCTGCCTCGGTGATGAGCAGCGCCCCTGGATCGGTCGCCCACGCAGGCAGAATGCTCATCGGTCCACCTCCGAGTCGGGAACGGTCTCGCCGATAGTATCCCGCCGCCACCGCCCCCGACCGGCCGCGAAGCCCGGTGACTCAGGCGATGAGGCAGGGGGTGGCGCCGGAGGTTTGGGTGGCGGTGAAGGGGCGGGTTTCGGGGGTGGGGTTCCAGAGGCCGTCGGTTCGGGCGTAGTTCCAGGAGGGGCCGCGGTGGACCAGGGTGGCGACGGCGTCGACGAGGCGGTCGATGTCGGCGGAGGTGGTGCCGAGGCCGATGCTGGCGCGCAGCGCGGCGTCGAGGCCGAGGCGGGCGAGCAGGGGGTGGGCGCAGAAGCGACCGTCGCGGACGCCGATGGCGTGTTCGGCGGAGAGGTAGGCGGCGACGTGGCCGGGCGCGAAGCCCGCGACGGTGAACGCCACGATGCCGACGGAATCGGGACTGTCAGACCAGATGCGCAGCGTCTCGACGCCCGGGATGGCGCACAGCCCGTCGCGCAGGCGGTCGGCGAGCAGGCGTTCGTGGGCGGCCAACTCGTCCGGATCGATGGCGGCGAGCGCGTCACAGGCGGCGGCGATCGCGGCAGCGCCGAGCACGTTCGGCGACCCGGCCTCGTGCCGCTGCGGCGCGGGCGCCCACTCGGCGCCCTCGGTGCTCACCGCGCGCACCGCACCTCCGCCCGCGAGATAGGGCTCGGCCCGATCCAGCCAGTCGCGGCGGCCGACCAGCACGCCGGAACCGAACGGCGCGTACAGCTTGTGGCCCGAGAAGGCGAGGTAGTCGATCCCGCTCTCCCGCAGGCTGATTCGCCGGTGCGGAGCGAGCTGGGCCGCGTCGACCAGGATGCGCGCCCCGCACTGGTGCGCGATGTCGGCGAGCCGCTCCAGCGGCAGCACCTCCCCGGTGACGTTCGACGCCCCCGTGACCGCGAGCAGTGCGGCGGGCTTGCTGCACAGCTCCGCCACCAGCAACCGGATGGTCTCGGCGACGGTGTCGGCGGCGCGCACCACGCGGCGTCCGTGCCGCGTCCACGGCAGGAAATTGGCGTGATGCTCGATGTCGAGCACCACGGTGTCACCCGGCACGCAAGACGCGAGCAGGTTCAGCGAGTCGGTGGTGTTGCGGGTGAACACCACGACTTGGTCGTCGGCGGCGTCGAGGAAACGGGCGACCGAGCCGCGCGCGGCCTCGTAGCACTCGGTGGAGATGCGCGAGGCGTAGCCCGCGCCGCGGTGCACGCTGGCGTAGTACGGCAGCAGCCGCTGAATCCGGTCGGTGACCTGGGCCAGCGCCGGCGCGCTCGCGGCGTAGTCGAAGTTGGCGTAGGTGCGGGTTCCGCCCTGCACGAGCGGCACCGGCAGCTCGTCACCCGACACGCGGGCGAGGGCGGCACAGGTCTGGTCCACAACAGCGGTCATCACGTAATCCCGTCGGCTCAGGGACTCGACGATCGATTGTGTTTTCGAGTCCGCGCTTGCCGCGCCCGATCGGGCGGCGGCCCGGTCGTCACCCGGAGCACCCCACCGCGGAGGAGGGTTGCCGACCAGCTAGCCGGGGCTTAGCGCTGGCACTCATGACCTATTCCGAGGTTGGCAGACCGCACGCGAGTCTGTCAACCTCCGGATTTCGCGGCCGAAAGTCGGTTGCGCCGCCGCGGGAACTGCGCTGCACTCGTTGGGTGACGCCCTCGCTGCTGCTCAGCTTCGTCGGACTGTGCGTCCTGCTTTCCTTGACGCCGGGGCCGGATTCGTTTCTGGTGCTGCGCTTTTCGATCGTGGACGCCCGTCCCGGCATCGCCGCGGCGGTGGGCTCGGCGCTCGGCGGCCTGGTGTGGGCGGTAGTGGTGGCCGCGGGCGTCGCGGCGCTGCTGGAGCAATCCGCGACCGCGTATCGCGCGCTGAAGATCGTCGGCGGAATCTACTTGGTGTACTTGGGAATTCGCACGCTCATCGAACTGCGCAAGCGGCGGGCGCAGGCCGAGGCCGAATTCGATTCCGGCAGCGGGAAAGCGCCATCGGTTCGCTCGGCGTTCACGGCGGGTGTCGTCTCGTGTCTCTTCAACCCGAAGGTCGGCCTGTTCTACCTGGCCGTCCTGCCCCAGTTCCTGACCGAGGTCACCTTCCTGAACACGCTCGCGCTCGGCGCGATCGAATGCACCGTCGCCGCCGTGGAGATGATCCTGCTCGCCCTGCTCGCCGCCCGCGCGGTGGCGTTCCTGCGCAGCCCGAAGGTCCGCGATCGGCTCGAGCAGGCCAGCGCCGGGATACTCACCGCGCTGGGCCTCGGCACCGCGGCCTCGGCGACCTGACAGGCGCTGCCGCCGAAAACCGGCCGGAGCGAATGCGGAAGTACGCCTGACGCCCCCGATCAGCCTGCCGAGGCTCGCGGATCGACATCACACCGCGGCCCGGGCGATTTCACCGATACCGCGGGTACCGTGGTCAGTTGGTCACCGTGGTGTTTGCCAATCGGTAACCCTCATGTGAAACAACCATCGGGAAACGCAAGGCAGGTCTATGAGAGGTGGGCCGGACGTGATGCTCCAGCCGCAGGTCGACACCGCGGTGGGCGCCAGCCCGACGACCGGGCAGTCGTTGTCCGACCCCCTGCTACGCGGCGCGGCGGCGCCCCCGCCGCGCACCCTGGTCGACATCCTGACCGCTACCGCCCGTGCCCATCCGGACGCGCACGCCATCGATGACGGCGAGATCCTGATCACGTATCGCGAGCTGCTCACCGCGGTGGAGGCGCGAGCGGCCGAGCTGGCCGAGGCGGGAGTCCGCGCGGGCGACCGGGTCGGCGTCCGAATGCCCTCCGGGAGTGGCGATCTCTACATCACGATCCTGGCCGTGCTGTGGGCGGGCGCCGCGTACGTCCCGGTCGACGCCGACGATCCCGACGAGCGGGCCCGGCTGGTGTTCGGCGAAGCGCGGGTCAGCGCCGTAGTCACCGCCGACGGCATCCGCGTCGCCGACGAAACATCTTCCGCCGCAACAGCACTCACGACCGAAGTGGAGACGGACGGCGAAGCCACCGATTCCGGTCACCGGTTCCCGACTCCCGAAGACGACGCCTGGATCATCTTCACCTCCGGCTCCACCGGCACGCCGAAGGGCGTCGCGGTCACCCACCGCAACGCCGCCGCCTTCGTCGACGCCGAGGCGCGACTCTTCCTGCGCGACGCGCCCATCGGTCCCGGTGACCGTGTACTCGCCGGTCTCTCGGTCGCCTTCGACGCCTCCTGCGAGGAGATGTGGCTGGCTTGGCGGCACGGCGCCTGCCTGGTGCCCGCGCCGCGCGCGCTGGTGCGCACCGGCGCCGACCTCGGCCCCTGGCTGGTCCGTCGCGAGATCAGCATCGTCTCGACGGTGCCGACGTTGGCCGCGACCTGGCCCGCCGAGGCGCTGGAACCGGTCCGGCTGTTGATCTTCGGCGGCGAGGCGGTGCCGCCGGAACTCGCCGAACGCCTTGCGGGCGACGAGGATTCGGGCCGCGAGTTGTGGAACACCTACGGCCCCACCGAGGCGACGGTTGTGGCGTGCGCGGCCCTGCTCACCGGCGAGCCGCCGATTCGCATCGGATTGCCTTTGGACGGCTGGGATCTGGCCGTGATCGACGCGCGGGGCAACCCGGTCGGCGAGGGCGAATCGGGTGAACTCGTCATCGGCGGCGTCGGACTCGGCCGCTACCTCGATCCGGCCAAGGACGCTGAGAAGTACGCGCCGCTGCCCGCACTCGGCTGGGAACGCGCCTACCGCAGCGGCGATCTGGTCCGCAACGAGAGCGCCGGGCTCGTCTTCCTGGGCCGCGCCGACGATCAGATCAAGCTCGGCGGCCGTCGCATCGAACTCGGCGAGATCGACAACGCGCTCCAGCATCTGCCTGGCGTCACGGGAGCGGCCGCCGCGATCCGGACGACCAAGGCGGGCAACAAGATCCTGGTCGGCTACCTCACCGGCCCGGACGGCGACTTCGACGTGCACGCCGCTCGCGAACTGCTCGCCGGCCAGCTGCCCGCACCGCTGGTGCCGCGCCTTGCGGTGGTCGGCGAGCTGCCCACCCGCACCTCGGGCAAGGTCGACCGCGACGCGCTGCCCTGGCCGCTGCCCGAGACCAAGCCCGCCGACGCCGACATGTCCCCCACCGCGCGCTGGGTCGCCGGGCTCTGGGACGCCATCCTCGGCGCCGAGGCGACCGGTCCCGACGCCGACTTCTTCGACCTCGGCGGCGGGTCGCTGGCTGCCGCCCAGCTGGTCACCGCGCTGCGCGAGCGCTACCCACGGATCGCCGTGGCCGATCTCTACGACCATCCGCGCCTCGGCGCGCTCGCCGATCTGCTCGACGCCAGCGCCCCCGCCGCCGCGGTCGAGGAACGCACGGTGCGCCCCACCCCGCGCGCGGCACAGTGGGTTCAGGTGCTCGCCACCGTGCCGCTGACCACCCTGACCGGCTTGCAGTGGCTCACTTGGCTGGCCATCGTCGGCAATATCGCGGCGTGGTCGGGATCGCTGCCCTGGCTGCCTCGGCTGTCCTGGTGGTGGGCGCTGATCGCGTTCCTGCTCTTCATCTCGCCGCCCGGCCGGATGGCGCTGTGCGTGGCCGGGTCGCGCGTGCTGTTGCGCGGCATCGCGCCCGGCAGCTATCCGCGCGGCGGCTCCGTGCACCTGCGCCTGTGGGCCGCGGTGCGGCTGTCCGAGGCGAGCGGCGCCGAGAATCTTTCCGGCGCACCGTGGATGGTGCCCTTCGCGCGGGCGCTCGGCGCGCGCATCGGCAAAGGTGTCGACCTGCACACGTTGCCGCCGGTGACCGGGATGCTCGAACTGGGCGACGGGTGCAGCGTGGAACCGGAGGTCGATCTCTCCGGCTACTGGATCGACGGCGACCTCGTGCACATCGGACCGATCAGCATCGGCCCCGGCGCGGTGGTCGGCGCGCGCTCGATCCTGCTGCCGGGTACCAGGATCGGTAAGAACGCCGAGATCGCGCCGGGTTCCGCGGTCTCGGGGAAGGTCAAGGCCGAACAGGAATGGGCGGGGTCCCCGGCCGTGAAGGTCGGCCGCGCCAGGCATCGTTGGCCCGCGCACACGCCACCGCGCGCCCGGCACTGGGTCCCGATCTTCGGCATCACCTCGATGGCGCTCGCCGCCCTCCCGATCCTCGGCCTCGGCGCGGGCGGCGCGTTCCTGGCCTGGTGGATCCGGGACACCACGACGCTCACCGCCGCGCTCGGCCGCGCCTTCGCCGTGCTGCCGGTGGCCGTGCTGCTCGTGCTCGGCGTGTACGCCGCGGCGACCGTCGTCCTGGTGCGCCTGTTCGCCATCGGCCTGACCGAGGGCCACCATCCGGTGCGCAGCCGCGTCGGCTGGCAGGCCTGGGCCACCGAACGGCTGCTCGATTCGGCGCGCACCTTCCTGTTCCCGCTCTACGCCAGCCTGCTGACGCCGTTGTGGCTGCGTCTGCTCGGCGCGAAGGTCGGCAAGCACGTCGAGGCGTCGACCGTGCTGCTGCTGCCGAAGTTCACCACCGTCGCCGACGGCGCCTTCCTCGCCGACGACACCATGGTCGCCGGTTACGAACTCGGCGGCGGCTGGCTGCGCATCGGCGAGGCCAAGGTCGGCAAGCGCGCGTTCCTCGGCAACTCGGGTATGACCGCGCCCGGCCGCCGGGTACCGAAGAACGGGCTGGTCGCCGTGCTCTCGGCCGCGCCGTCCAAGGCGAAGGCGGGGTCTTCGTGGCTCGGTAGCCCGCCCGTGCGCCTGCGCCGCGCCTCCGAAACAGCGGATGCTCGCCGCACTTTCGATCCGCCGCGGCGGCTGCGCGTCGCGCGGGCGATCGTCGAGACGTGCAGGCTGATCCCGGTGCTCGTCACCTTCGCCATCGGCCTCGGCGTGCTCTTCGCGCTGGCCTGGCTGGCCCAGCGGATCGGTCACCTGCCGACCGCCCTGCTCAGCGGCGTCGTGCTGTTGGTCGCGGGTGCGGTCGCGTGCGGCAGCGCGGTGGCCGCGAAGTGGTTGCTTGTCGGCCGGATCCAGGCCGAGGAGCATCCGCTGTGGAGCTCGTTCGTCTGGCGCAACGAGGTCTCGGACACGTTCGTCGAGACCGTCGCCGCGCCCTGGTTCGCCCGTGCCGCGACCGGAACGCCGGTGCTGAATCTGTGGCTTCGCGCGCTCGGCGCGCGCATCGGCCGCGGGGTATGGTGCGAGTCCTACTGGCTACCGGAGGCGGATCTGGTGACACTCGGCGACGGCGCGACGGTGGAGCGGGGCTGCGTGGTGCAGACCCACCTGTTCCACGATCGGATCATGGCCATGGACACCGTCACCCTCGGCGCGGGCGCCACCCTCGGCCCGCACTGCGTCGCCCTGCCCGCGGCGGGTCTGGGCGCGGGCGCGACCGTCGGCCCGGCCTCGCTCGTCATGCGCGGCGACACCGTGCCGCCGTCGACCAGATGGTGGGGCAACCCCATCGCGCCGTGGCACGAACCGGGCGAGGAGGGCTGATGGGTGAGAAGTTCTACGAGAAACCCATCGATGACTACCTGCCGCAGAACGGCAATAGGGGCTACCGCGTCTCGCGGTACGAGCTCGACCTGGTCTACCGGGTGGCGAGCAACCGGCTGAGCGGGCGCGCGGAGATCACCGCGGTCACCACCGCCGTCCAGCCCCGGTTCAGCCTCGATCTCGCGCAGGCGCTGACGGTGTCGAAGGTGTTCGTCAACGGCGCCAGGGCCGCGAAGTACGGTCACCAGCACGGCAAGTTGGTCGTCACGCCGCAGCAACGGATTCCGGCGGGCGGCGTGCTCTCGGTGGTGATCCAGTACGCCGGCGTGCCGAGGCCGGTGCGCGGGCCGTGGGGCGAGGTCGGCTGGGAGGAGCTGTCCGAGGGCGCACTGGTCGCCAGCCAGCCCAACGGGGCCGCGTCCTGGTTTCCCTGCGACGACCACCCGAGTTCCAAAGCGAGCTACCGGATCTCGATCACCACCGACAGCCCGTACTACGCCGTCGCCAACGGCACCTTGACGCGCAAGCAGACGAAGGCGAGCCAGACCACCTGGGTGTACGAGCAGCCGGAGCCGATGTCGAGCTACCTGGCCACCATCCAGATCGGGCACTACCGCAAGCACCGCGTCGGCCCCGCGCACGGACCGGTGCCCATGCAGGCGGTCGTGCCGCCACGGCTGCGCGCCGAATTCGAACACGACTTCGCGCGCCAACCGCGGATGATGGAGGTCTTCACCGAAAAGTTCGGCCCCTATCCGTTCGGCGGGTACACGGTAGTGGTCACCGACGACGACCTGGAGATTCCGATCGAAGCCCAGGGCATCTCGGTGTTCGGCGCCAACCACTGCGACGGCCGCCGCGGCTCCGAACGCCTCGTCGCGCACGAACTCGCGCACCAGTGGTTCGGCAACAGCCTGACCCTGCGGCAGTGGCGCGACATCTGGCTGCACGAGGGCTTCGCCTGCTACGCGGAATGGATCTGGTCCGAGGCCTCGGGCGGACCGACCGCCGATCAGCTGGCCCGCGCCGCCCGGCACAACCTGGCGCGGCAGCCGCAGGACATCGTCATCGGAGACCCCGGTCCCAAGCGCATGTTCGACGATCGGGTGTACAAGCGCGGCGCGCTCACCATGCACGCACTGCGCCTCGAGCTCGGCGAGCCCGGTTTCTTCGACCTGCTGCGCGAATGGGTGTTGCGCTACCGGCATTCCTCGGTGAGCACCGAGGAGTTCACCGACCTGGCCGGGCACTACAGCCTGGTGCCGCTGCGTCCGCTGTGGGACAGCTGGCTGCGCGACGAGCCGCTGCCGCAGCTGCCGCCGTACGGCGGGCAGGTCGGCGCGCGCTGAGTCCGCTCAGAACACGAGGTAGCGGGCGGCGAGTTCCTCGACGATCGGATCATCCTCGGCGACGCTGTCCAGGGTGTCCAGATCGGCCGCCACCGAGATCTGCCTCGGGTCGTCGTGTTCGTTGTCGGGCGCGTCCTCGGAGAGCTGGCGCAGCAGCTTTTCGCGTACCCGCGCCTTGAGTGAATCCTTCATACCGAGAGCTTGCCCGGTTCGGAGCGCGGGAATCTCGCGTGTCCGACACCGCCGGTCGGCAGCCCATCAGCCAGGCACAGCCGAAGCCACGCTGGCGGCACGCTGCCCGGCGGAGTCCGCCATCAGCCCGGGCCATGGCTGTAGCGGGGTAGAGGTACACCCTGACGACACAGCGGGATGGCAGTCCGCCGACAGCTCGTGCACGCCGGAGCGAAGGCGGAGATCTAAACCGGCGCCAGCCAGGTCCCCCAGGGCGTGTTGCGCAGCACCGAGTACACGACGAACAGCACGAGCACCGTCCACATGAACGGGCGGGGTAGATCGGGGACGCGGGGACGTTCGCCGCGCCAGGCGCGCATCGCCCAGTCGCCGAGGAACACCGCGAAGGCGAGCAGCAGTGGAATCGCGAGCAGGTTGCTGTGCAGCGAGTCCAGCAGGCGGCCGTCGGTGAGGTTGTGCACTGCGCGCATGCCGCCGCAGCCGGGGCAGTACAACCCGGTCAGGCCGTAGATCGGGCAGATGCCATAGGAGCCCTCCACGTGCGGGTCGCGGAAGTGCAGCAGAACCACGGCCCCGACCGCGGCGCCCGCCGCGAGCGCGGGCAGACCGAGCGCGCGCCACCCTGTGCGCCGCACCCGCTGCGGTGGCGGGAACGAGGGCTGGCCTGCGAGGTGCGTGGTCTCCACGAGAAACCACGGTAGCGGGGGCGCGCGGGTCGGCGCTACAGCCGCCGGGCGCGGCGGAAGGAGACCGTCGGCCGTGCCTGCTCCGAGTGCGAAAGTTTTTGCGGACCGCGCTAATCCGGCTGAGCGAGGCGCAGTACGTTGCCCGAGGGGTCGGTCAGATCGAAACCGGGACCGCCGGGACCGTCCTCGGGGCTGCCCGGCTTGGCATATCGGTAGTCCTTGGCGGCGAGCTCGGCGTGCAGGGCATGGATGTCGCCCACCGCGATCCACACCACCGAGCCGGGGGTGCCGTCCCCGTGGTGCTCGCTCAGGTGCAGTTTCGCGTCCGACCGGGACACCTGGGCGTAGAGCGGGAAGTCCGCGCCGAACCGGTGCTCCCAGTCGACGATGAAACCCAGGTAGTCGCAATAGAATTCGTAGGTCTTGGCGGTGTCGAACATGCGCAGCACGGGGATCGGCGCGGCGAAGCGGATGTCCTCGGAGGTCATCGGCCGATCATCGCACCACGCACCGACAGCGCCCGTCTCTCGAGACGCCCGCAGGCCGACCCTCGCCCGAGACGCCGAACCACCGCGCAGGCCGCCCATGGCTCAAGACGCCGAAGCACCATTTACGCCGCCCTCGCTCGAGACGCGGCGGCTACCGACCCACGCCAGCACCTCCGAGACGCGGCGGCTATCCGACCCACGCCAGCACAGCCCGGATCGATGAAGGGCGGGTCGCGCGGCGCATCCGCAGAGAACGACGAATCAGAATCCCGGTCCCAGGACTCCTCGTCCTCAGCGAGCCGCAGGTCAGCGGCCCGAAACCGCCGAGAACGAGCGAGCCCCTGGCTTCGAGCTGATAACGATCGAGTACCGCCGATACCGGCGCGGGCTCGGCCCGCGATGTACCGGATGTGACTGTTCGAGCCGTGTGCACTCCGGGGAAACTTCGCTCGCGCGCGATGTTTCTCCTTCCCGGCAGAGTTCATCGGACCGAATATTGGGTATCCACAGATATACGCCAGGATTTCCGCCATCGACCGCTTGCAGTTGCAAGCACTTTGTTCGCATCGTACTGTGGCGGATGACACAAAGGAGTGCACAATGCTGGTGACGTCGATGAAGACACTGGCGGGGGTGCGCGGCGCCGAGCCGCTCACCGCGGCTTACCGTGCCGGACTGCGGTCCCGCACTTTCGCGACAGCTTCGCTGAACAAGCCGACCGCACCCTGCGAGATCATCCCGGTCACAACCGTCGATGGCGCCAAGCTCCGAGTTCACGCGTACGGACCCGCCGACGGCGACGTCATCGTGCTCATCCACGGCTGGAGCTGCTGCATCGAGTACTGGAACCCGCAGATCAACGCACTCGCGGACCGCTACCGTGTGATCGCGTACGACCAGCGCGGACACGGCGAGAGCACGCTGGGCCGCACCGCGCCGAGCGGCGAAACCCTCGCCGACGACCTGGCCACCGTCCTCGACGCCACCCTGCCGCGCGGCAAGCGCGCCACCCTCGTCGGCCACAGCATGGGCGGCATCACTTTGCAAGCGTGGGCTGCCCGCTACCCCGAGCAGGTGCCCGCCCGCGCCAACGCCGTGGTGCTCGCGAACACCGCCTCCCGGGAGATCCGCCACGAGACCGATCTCCTTCCGCTGCTGAACAAGCCGCTGACGATGGCGCGTCGGCCGGTCACCTTCTTGGGCGCGGGTGTGCGCATGCCGCTGGTGTTCGCCGAGACGCTGTTGAGCGCACCGGTGCCGCTGCCGGGCGGCCCGCTGGTGACCGCCATCATCAAAGCCAGGCTGATGACGAAGAACGCGACCGCCGACGAGGTCGCCTTCTCACTCGGCATCGTCCGCTCTTGCCGTCCGCTCACCCGCGGCCTGCACGCCGCGGCGCTCGCCACCCTCGATCTGGGCGATGCGGCCAAGCATCTGACCGTCCCCACCACCGTCATCGCGGGCGCGCACGACTACCTGCTGCCCGCCAGGATGAACCGTCCGATCGTCGAGGCGCTCGGCGCCGCGGGCTCCCTCGCCGACTACCAGGTCTGGCCCACCGGTCACCTCGGCAATATCGAGGCCGCCGACCGCTTCAACGCCGAGATCGATCGGATCGCCCAGGGCGCGAGCAATCAGCGCGCCACCGCGGTCTGACCCGAAACGTTCTCCCGGGCCGGTCGACGGCGCCCGGCCCGGGAGCGACATTCACGTCTGCTCGTAGCGCAGGCAACTGCGGACGAAGTCCTGGACCGGCGCGTTCTCGTCATCGATCGGATTCCACGCGACACCGACCTGGCTGGCGGCGATGCCGACCACCGACCGGAAAACGACGCCGGGCCGCTGATAGAAACGCGCCGCGGACTCCGGCGCCAAGGCGATCCCGTACCCGTTCGCGATCGCGTTGAGCCAGTCGTCCGGGTGCTGGGTGACGGCGCCGATGCGCGGCGGAACGCCACCCCGCTCGTCGATCGCGAGCCAATAGTCCCGCCATGGACCGGTCGCCTGCGGTGCGGCCACGAACGGCTCGTCCAGCAACTCCGCGAACGGGATCTCGTCGCGATCGGCGAACCGGTGCGTACTCGGCAGGACGACGCAGCGCGGCTCGGTGAGCAGCACCTCGACGCGCCACTTCTCTTGGCCGGGGATCGGCAGCCGCAGTATCGCGACGTCGACCCGGCCGTCGGCCAATCCCGCGGTCGGATCCGACCAGGCACTCTGGCGCATGTCCACTCGCCAGCCCGGCCTGCGCGCGGCGAATTCGGCGATGATCTCCGTGGTGGCCTCGTTGGCGGCGCTGGCCAGGAAACCGACGCGCAGGACGCGGGCCTCTCGCGCGGCGGCGGCATTGGTTTCGGATACCGCGCGAGTCCAGTCGTCGAGCAAAGCGGGCGCCCGTCGCGCCAGGGCGCGCCCCGCCTCGGTGAGCGCCATTCCCGCCCGCGAACGCGTGAAAAGCGTTGCTCCCAGCAATGTTTCGAGCTGCTTGATCTGCTTCGTGAGCGCCGGTTGCGAGACGTACAGCCGTTGGGCCGCGCGGGTCAGGTTCCCCTCCTCGGCGACGGCGGCGAAGTAGCGCAGCAGCCGAGTGTCGACATCCATGCCCCCAGGTTATGGATACAGGTATTGGTGCCACAACGACCGCCGAATCGAGACTGGGTGCGCAAGGTCGTCTCCTCGGAAAGGTCCCGCTGTGTTCGCCCTCTACGTCACTCTCACCACGATCACCGCGCTCGGCGCCGCGACCGCCGCCTGGATGAACTTCGTCCGCCACCCCATTCCCGTGGCCGCGGCCGACGAGGTGCGGGTGCCGCACTCCTGGATGCTTCCGCTGGGTTCGCTGCTCGGAATCGGAGCGATCGGCCTCGTCGCCGGTTTCGCGGTACCGATCGTCGGCATCGCCGCCGCGACCGGCCTCGTCCTCTACTTCATCGGCGCGGTCATCGCCCACTTGCGGGTCTCGGACTTCAACCTCGGCCGGGTATCCGCGGCTCTCACCCTCACCGTGGCCACCCTCGCCGCCACCTTGGCGTACCGGATCGGCTGAGCTAGTGAACTTCTCCCCTGCGCGTCAGCGCGATCGACATCAGTCCGTGCACGCCGCCGAGGATGAGAATGCGCGGGTCGGCGGGGTGGGTGCATATCGCGAAGAGGTGGCCGCTGGTGTCGAACCGCACCCGCGGCTGTTCCTCGCCGGGGTAGCTGAGGGTCAGCTCGCCGTGGTTACCGGCACCGAGCAGCCGGTGGCCGCCGTCGACTTCGTCGGCCCGAATGGCGTCGATCGCGCCCGGATGCAGCGGAATCCACGCGCCCGCGAGCCCGGCTTCCAGATCCCAGACCCGGATACCGGAAATGGTCGCCGCATAGACGGGCTCGTGTTCGGCGGCGCCGATCCGGGCGAACGCGAGGTACGGCCGGTAGCGGCCGCCCATGCGCTCCATCCATACCGGATCCGGGGCGGTGCCGCTCATCTGTTTGGCCTTCTCGGCGCGCCAGAAGGCGAGGTCGGCACGGCTTCTGGCGTCCTCGGCGGCGAGGAAGTAGTCCTCGCGGGTCCACTGTGAATCGTCGGGGGGAAGGTCCGGCGGCGGCGGGTCGTTGTCGTCCACGAGCAGCCCGTCCGGGTCGACGAGCGGCGCCCCGATCTGGGTGCCGTCGCGCAGGTCCCACAGCCGCAGGGCGCCGTCGTCGCCGCCGGAGAGCAGCCGCGGGTGCGACCCGAAGAACATCGACCGCCGCGGCGGCAGGAACATGACCGCCTCCACCGTGCCGAGGTGCCCGGCGAGGGTCTGCGCACAGGTGTGATTCGCCACGTCCCACAGCCGTACCGTGTGGTCCCCGCTGCCGGACGCGAGCATCAACCGCTTGCCGACCCAGCCGAATGCCAGTGCGGCGATGTATCGCCCGTGTCCGGTGAGTGTCCCGACCACCGCGCCCCCGGTCGCTGTAAACGACGCCAGGACGATGGTGTTGTCGAATCCGCCCGCGGCGACCAGCAGGTTCGCCCCGGATGCGATCGAGGCGAGACAACGAATACCGTCCTGCCCGGTGGTTATCGCCGCGCCCATCGGCTCGCCGCTGTCCGCGTCCCATTGGCGCAAAGTGCTGTCGGAACCGCCGGAAACCACCACCGCGCGCCCGGCCACCTCGCCCGTGACCACCCCGTAGACAGTCGCCAGGCCCGGCGCCTCCGCCGTGGCGGCCGACAGCAACTCCGCGACCGGCCAGATGTTGACCACCCGGTCGTAGCCGGCGGAAACCAGCGCGACCTCGCCGCGGAAGCGCGTGGTGGCCAGGACCGTGGTGGCGCTGTCGTGCGGCACGGGAACGGTGGCGAGCCTACGGCGGTCCGCCAGCGCGTAGAGGTTCAGCGAGCGTCCGCCGACGGCGAGGATGTCGCCGGGCAGCACCGCGAGCGCGTGCAGCGACTCGGCGTCGACGACGATCGGGTCGCCGATGTGGCTGCCGTCGTGAGGGTTCCAGAAGCGGACCACGCCGTCGTCACCTGCGGTGACGACGACCGCCTGGCCCGAAACATCCACGGCGACACAGGCATTGATGTTGTGGAAGGCCGCTATGACCGCCTCGGGTTCCTGCTCGTGGATCGGGGCCGGACCGAGATCGGCCGGGATGTCGCCGAGGTGCAGCACCGCGAGCCTGCCGTACTGGTCGCCGATCACCACGGCGGGAACACCGTCGAGCGAGGTGAAGGCGAACGACTCGGGGGTTCCGTACTCGAAGGGATTGAGCAGGGCGCGCGGCTCACCGGTGGCGAGATCCCAGACGGTGACGACGCCGTCGAAATCCCCCGCGACCGCGTACGCATGGTCGTCGATGTCGGCCACGGCAACCGCGGCGAGTTCGGCAGGCGCGCCGAGCGTCACCGATCCCGAGGCTATCCGGCCCGCCACGACCAGCCGGGGCAGTCTGTCGAAGCCCGCCCGGCCCGAGAGCGGCGGCACGCTGGGCGCGCCGGTCACCGGATCGAAAATGTGCACGCGACCATCGGCGGCCCCGACGATGGCGACGATGCGGCCGAACGCGGTACCGAGATTCAGCGCCAAGGGCGTACCCACCACGGCCGCGAGATCGAACGCCCGCGAGACCAGTCCGGTGACGCGGTCGACTGTCCGCACGACGCCGTCGCCGCCGAGCAGCACGATTTCGTCCAGTTCGGGATCGGCGGCCATGGCCACGGGATGGGTGTCACCGAATCGACCGAGCCGGTGATGCGGGTGCCACAGCCACGTGTGCAACCACCGCACCGAGAGGTCGCGCTCGACATCGAGGTCGGCGAGACCAGCGGTGAGCGCGTCCATCCGCTGTTGCCGAGCGACGAATTCCAGGTGGCCGGGACGTTCCCGAACCGGGCGGCCCGAGAACCTGCGGGCAGCGGCCTCGTACACCCAACCCGCGGCCTTGGCCTCGGCGCCGCGGAGCAGCGGCAGCTCACGGAGCAGCACGTCCGGCTCAGCTGCGACGAGGAATCCCGCATCGAGCACCAGCTCGTCCAGTCTGCCCGCAGCCGCGGCATGAACAGCCAGGTAGCGGCGCAGGTAGGGGTCGGCCGCCTGCCAGCCCGCGCCGCCGCCGAATCGGCGCAGGGCGCGAGCGGTGATCCGGTTGTGCCAGTGCGTGGAATCGACGCGCAGCAGCGGGTCGGTTCGCTCCGACTCCAGGAATTCGCCGAAGCTCTCGTGGTAGAGCTGATATCCGCCGTCGACCTCGTCGAGGAACTGTGCGAGGCTCTGCACCGCGTCGGCGATCCACTCCGGCGCGACTGACAGCCCGATCAGTTCGGCGGCAGCGTTCGGTGTCAACGGTTCCTGCGCCAGGGCGAATGCCGCGAGCAGCGGGTGATACAGCGCCGCCCACGCCGGGTCTTCTCGCTCCGGATCGCTGGTCACCGGCACTTTGGTCGGCGCGTTCTCCCGGATGAGCCCGAGGAAGAAGGCATAGAGCTCGTTCAGTTCGCCGGGCAGCTCCGCGAGGCGAGCCAGTGCGGCCAGGTCGCCGTGCCGTTCGTTGGCGCTCGCGTCGAGCACGGCGCGTAGCACCGAACGCGCGTACTGGAAGCTGCCGTCGGCGCGCTCGGCCACCTCCGCGAGGAAGCGCTCCGGCACCAGGTCCACCGCGCGCAAACCAGCGCCGAGCAGCGGCTCGACCGACGCGACCCGGCTGGTGTAGCGGCGCAGATCCCGGTCGACCTCCGTGGACTCCTCGCTGATCGCCAGTTCCCGCAGCCAGCGCCGCTGCGCGCCCCGGAATCTGGACAGCAGGACGCGGTCCGGGCGCGCGGTGACGACCACCCGGATGTTCGCGGGCAGTTCGGGGCAGACGGCCAGCCAGTTCAGCACGTTGGCGACCTGGTCACCAGGCAGGAAGCGCAACTCGTCCACGCCGTCGATGACGACGAGAACCCGTCTTTCCGGGCGGATTCGGGCCAGCGCGATGGCCGGTGCGAGCAGCGCGAGGTACTGGAGATTCTCGAAATCGAGCAGGCGTTCGTCGGCGACGATCCGCCCCGCCTGCACCGCGACGACCTCACCGTCGATCTCCCCGGCGCGCTGCCTCACCACCGCCGATGTCGCAGCGAACGGCGAGACGACCAGATCGTCCACCTTGATACCGACCATCCGGCCGCCAGGGCCGACCCGACCCGCCTGCTGCTCGATCACCAGCCGCAACGCGTCGGTCTCGAATGCCTCGGGGTGCAGCACCGCGAACTGGTGCCCGAGGGTGAGCAGGACCGAGCGCACGTCACCGGCCGATGCGCGCGACATGCTGTCGCGGCGGATGAAGTAGCGCAGCGCGCTCGGCTCGTGTTCGACCAGCCAGGAGGCGAACGACGACTTTCCGCTACCGGGACCGCCGGTGACCAACACGAAGCGGCAGTCGGGTTCGTCGAGCAGTTCGGTGAGTGCCTCGGCGAGCCAGGGCCGTTCGACGAAGAACCGGTCGAGGTGCATCTCGACGACCGGCTGATAGAAAAGATCACCGACCTTGATGCCGGTCATGCTTTTCGTCAGCCGCCGATCCGGTCCGCGTCCACACCGACCACGCGGCCACCGGCGCCGACATCACCGGCCTTCGTGCGCACATCGATATCGGCACTGTTGAGCGTCCGCGCCCGCACGCCCGCGAGGTATCCGTCGACGCGCTCGGCCTCCACCGCGACCTCGATCGTGGTGCCCGACGTGTCGCGGTGCTCGCCGCGAAAGGTGATCCGCTGCCGGTAAACGAGTTCCAGCAACCGCCGCAGCGCCTCGACGCGCTCCAGTAGCTCCACGTCCGCCGGGTCGACATCCGCGAGTTGTTGCGCGTACCGCGACAGCTGCTCGTACAGCCGCTCGAACTCCCCGATTCGCCCCTCCACCAGATCGAAATCCACCGGGGTCGAACGCAACTCACCGTCGAGCACGTCACCGCCACCACCCGGCAGCATCGCGGTCTCGGTATCGTTCTCCGCCGCGCGCCGCTCCCGCCTGCGCCGCAGTATCTCGCCTACTTGCCCGTATAGAAACGTAATGCCCTGTGCGAGTGCCAATGCCCCCACCCCGGCCAATGTCAACGGCTCCGTCATCGACGCTCCCTCCCGCGCAGTAGGACCGCCCCAATTCTGTCCCACCACAACGCGATCCGTTGCCCGTTCGCGGAATACCGGCTGCCGACGGCACGACGAAGCCCCTCGTCAGCTCCTCAACCGAAGTACGGCAACAGTCGCCCGAGGGGGCACAGCCATGACGCATGGCCTGTCTCAGACTCTCGAACAGACCACGACCTGAATTTTTGTGGAGCCGCCTGGGGGAATCGAACCCCCGACCTTTTCATTACGAGTGAAGCGCTCTACCGACTGAGCTAAGGCGGCGTGCCTCTCGGCCACGCGAGTCTATCGTCTCCGCCCCCGGATCGCGAAAACGGGTGGTCCCCGGGGTGGAGTCAGGCGGATTGGGCGGCCATGATGGCCGCGACCATGGCGGCGAGGGCGAAGCGGGGCTTGACGTTGAGGTCGAGGGCTTCGCGGCAGTCGAGCACCGCCTCGATGGAGCGCAGCAGGCCTTCGGGGCGCACGCGATCGGCGAGGTCGTGGATCTGGTCGGACATGTCGGGGTGGGTGAGGGCGACGCCCGAGCCGCCGAAGCGGACGGCCAGCGCGTCGCGGTACACGCCCGCCACGTCGATCAACGCTCGGTCGAGTGCGTCGCGACCGGTGCGGGTGGCGCGGGACTTCTGGCGGCGCTCGAGATCCTTGAGCACGCCGGCGGAGCCGCGGGTCGCGCTCGCCGCGCCCTTGCCGGTGCCGCCCGCACCGAGCGCGGTGGCCAGCTCCTCGCGTTCGCGTTCGTCGCGGGCCGCGCTCATCTGCTTGGCCTCGTCGTCGGCGGCCTTCACCAGTTCGTCGGCGGCGGCGTAGGCCGCGCCCGGTCGCCCGACGGCCGCCACCAGGGCGAGCGCCCGCTGCCTGCGCGCCCTCGCCTCTTCGTCGGTGGCCAGCCGCCGCGCCCGTCCGACATGGCCGCCGCTGACCGAGGCCGCCCAGTTCGCGGTCTTCTCGTCGAGCCGGTCGCGCTCCTTCAGCACTTTGGCGATGGCCGGCACGGACGGGGTCACCAGGTGCACGTGCCTGCACCGGGAGCGCAGCGTGACGGAGATGTCCTCCGGGTCCACCGACGGCGCGCACAGCAGGAACACCGTGCGGTCCGGCGGTTCCTCGACCACCTTGAGCAGCACGTTGCCCGCCGCCTCCGTCAAGCGGTCGGCGTCCTCGATGACCACCACCTGCCAGCGTCCGGTGCTCGGGCGGCGCGAGGCGATCTGGACGATCTCGCGCATCTCCTTGGTGCTGATACTCAGCCCCTCGGGCACGACCCGCCGCACGTCACCGTGGGTACCGGCCATGGTCGTGGTGCAGGCGTGACACTTTCCGCAGCCTGGCACCCCGGGATCGGTGCATTGCAATGCCGCCGCGAAGCACAGCGCCGCAATGGATCTTCCCGATCCGGGCGGACCGGTGAACAACCAGGAATGCGTCATCGCGCCCTCGACCACCCCCGCGCGGGCGGCGATCGCGGCAGCCGTCAGCTCGGACTCGACCGCATCCTGGCCGACCAACCGATCGAAGACTCCCGCCACGCGCTACACCCTAGTGGTGCCGTCCGACAAAGCGCGCAGCCCGGGCGACCGCAGGTGCTCCCTGTCCGGCCCGCTCTCGGCCTGTCCCGCCACGACACGCGGTAGCGAGCGCGCAGGTCGTTGACCCGTCTCATCGCACAGGCGGATCCTCGATGCGGAGGTGCAATCATCGTGAGAATCCTGTTGATCGCCGGGGACGCCGCCGAAGACCTCGAGGTCTTCTACCCCTACCAACGCCTGCTCGAAGAGGGGCACGCGGTGGACGTCGCGGCGCCGACCGTCAAGAAGCTCCAATTCGTCGTCCACGACTTCGCGGACGGCTTCGACACCTACACCGAGAAACTCGGCCACAGCTGGCCCGCCGACATCGCGCTGGCCGACGTCGTGCCGGAAAACTACGGCGCGCTCGTGGTTCCGGGCGGACGCGCGCCGGAGTACCTGCGCAACAACCAGGACTGCCAGCGCGTCGTCCAGCATTTCGCCGAGGAGCGCAAGCCCATCGCCGCCCTCTGCCACGGCCCGCTGATCCTCGCCGCGGCGGGCGTGCTCACCGGCCGCTCCTGCAGCGCCTACCCCGCCCTCGCCCCAGACATCGAGGCGGCGGGCGGCAAGTTCGTGGACAGCGAGGCGCACGTCGAGGACAACATCGTCACCGGCCGAGCCTGGCCCGACCATCCCGCGTGGATGCGGGAATTCCTCCGGCTGCTGCGCGAGTAGGGCGTACCGCCTTCTCACCGCCCACGCACGGCTACGTCCGGCAGCGCCGATCGACCGTCAGGACACCCTGGAATAGGTGCTGTTCTGCCCGTCCAGCGCCTCGCGGATGATGTCGGCGTGCCCGGAGTGGTGCGCGATCTCCCGCAGGATGTGCAGGATCGTGA
Organism: Nocardia bhagyanarayanae; assembly: GCF_006716565.1. NCBI lineage: Bacteria > Bacillati > Actinomycetota > Actinomycetes > Mycobacteriales > Nocardiaceae > Nocardia > Nocardia bhagyanarayanae. Next base: position 1,012,280 of record NZ_VFPG01000001.1, read on the forward strand.
AACGCACTGTCTGCCAGATTCTTTCGGGCGTCCACGGTGCGGTCGGAGTGGGGATCGAGGTGTCCAGACCGTCCACGGTGCGGATCAGCTCGGCCGTGGCGGCGGCCACCTCGTCCCAGGTGTCCAGCAGACCCTGCACCGTCTCGTCCGGCGCCATGACGTACTCGCCCGCGAACTTGGACACGTCCAGTTCGGCGTGCTCGTCGCGGGTCGCGATCACCGAGGTCCAGTGCCGCTCGCAGTTGATCAGGTGATGCAGCAGACCGCCGAGGGTCAGCTCGCTGACCGTCGTGCGTTTGCGCGCCTGCTCGTCGTCGATGCCGCAGACGGTGATCCGGAACAGCTCGCGCTGATCCGCCAGCATCGCGATGAGATCCTCGCGCTCCCGATCGGCCATGGTCGGTCCTTTCCCCGGTACGGCTACGGACCGTACGCTAGCCCAACCGCGGCCGGGGCTCAGGACTTCTCGGCGGCCGCCTTCTTGGTCGCGGTCTTCTTCGCGGTCGTCTTCTTGGCGGTGGTCTTCTTCGCCGTCGCGGTCTTGGTGGCGGTCTTCTTGGCCGGGGCCTTCTTCGCCGCGGTCTTCTTTGCCGCCTTCTTCACCGGCCCGCGTGCGCGCCGATCGGCGAGCAGCTCCGAGGCGCGCTCGTCGGTGATGGTCTCGACCTCGTCGCCCTTGCGCAGGCTGGCGTTGGTCTCGCCATCGGTGACGTACGGGCCGAAGCGGCCGTCCTTGATCACCATCGGCTTGCCGGTCGCCGCGTCGTTGCCGAGCTCACGCAGCGGCGCCGCGCTCGCGGCCTGCCTGCCTCGGCGCTTCGGCTCGGCGTAGATCTTCAGCGCCTCGTCGAGCGAGACGGTGAAGATCTGATCCTCCGACGCCAGCGACCTCGAGTCGGTGCCCTTCTTCAAGTACGGGCCGTAGCGGCCGTTCTGCGCGGTGATCTCCTCGCCGGAGGCCGGATCCGCGCCGACCACCCGGGGCAGCGACAGCAGCTTGAGCGCGTCGTCGAGGGTGATCGTGGCCAGATCCATGGACTTGAACAGCGAACCGGTGCGCGGCTTGGGCGCGGCCGCCTTCTTGGCGGTCTTCTTGGCGGGCGTTTCCTCGGCGGCGGGCTCGGGCAGGATCTCGGTGACGTACGGACCGAAACGTCCTTCCTTGGCGACGATTTCGTTCCCGGTCGCCGGATCGACGCCGAGCCTGCGCCCTTCCTGCGGTGTCGCGAACAGCTTCTCGGCGACCTCGGCCGTCAGCTCGTCGGGCGGCAGATCGTCGGGCAGGTTGGCCCGCTGCGAGATCGAATCACCTTCGGGGTCATCGGGATTGGCGACCATGCGCTCCAGGTACGGCCCGAAACGGCCGACCCGGACCACCACGTCGCGGCCCTCGTCGTCGGTGAAGAGCTTGATCGAGTTGACCTCGCGGGCGTCGATGTCGTCGAGCTGCTCGCCGACCATCTTCTTCAACCCGCCGGAGCGCGCGACCGAACCCTCGACGCCGTGATCGCCGCCGAAGTAGAAGCTGGACAACCAATTTCCGCGCTGCTCACGGCCGCCGGCGATGGCGTCGAGATCGTCCTCCATGGCCGCGGTGAAGTCGAAGTCCACCAGCCTGCCGAAGTAGGCCTCCAACAGACCGACCACGGCGAACGCCACCCACGACGGCACGAGCGCGCTGCCGCGCTTGTACACGTACCCGCGGTCCAGGATCGTCTTGATGATCGACGAATACGTCGAAGGACGGCCGATGCCGAGCTCTTCGAGCGTCTTGATCAGCGAGGCTTCGGTGTAGCGCGCGGGCGGATTCGTGCTGTGCCCATCGGGATTCAGCTCGACCGCGGTGACGCCCTGGCCCTCTTCCAGTGCGGGAAGCCGGGATTCGGCGTCGTCGGACTGGCCGCCCGCCTCCTCGTCCACGCTCTCCACGTACGCCTTGAGGAAGCCGGGGAAGGTGATCGTGCGACCCGACGCGGAGAACACGCACTCCTCGCCGGTACCCGCGACGCCGGTGATGCGCAGCGTCAGCGTGGTGCCGCGCGCGTCGGCCATCTGCGAGGCGACGGTGCGCTGCCAGATCAGCTCGTACAGGCGGAACTCGTCGTTGTCGAGCCGCGCGTGCAGCTGACCCGGCGTGGCGAAGGTGTCACCCGCGGGGCGGATCGCCTCGTGCGCCTCCTGCGCGTTCTTCACCTTGCGGGTGTACTGGCGCGGTGTGGGGTGCACATACTCCGCGCCGTAGAGCTGGGTCGCCTGTGAGCGGGCCGCGGCGATCGCCGACTCCGACAGCGTGGTGGAGTCGGTACGCATGTAGGTGATGTAGCCGTTTTCGTAGAGCCGCTGCGCCACCCGCATGGTCCGCTCGGAGGTGAAACGCAGCTTGCGGCCCGCCTCCTGCTGGAGCGTGGACGTCATGAACGGCGCGTACGGCTTGCGGCTGTACGGCTTGGCCTCCGCCGAGGACACCACGAGATCAGCGCCGTCGAGCGCCTCCGCCAGCCGTCGCGCGTAGCCCTCGTCCAGGACGATCACGCCGTTGGACGACTTGAGCTGCCCGTCGGACCCGAAATCTCGACCGGTCGCGACCCGCGCGCCGTCGACGTTCACCAGCCGCGCGCCGAAGGTCCGCGGATTCGAGGCGTCGACCGCCTCGCCGGTACCGGCGTCCAGCTTGGCCGCGATGTCCCAGTACTCCGCTGAACGGAACTGCATCCGCTCCCGCTCGCGCTGGACGATCACCCTGGTCGCCACGGACTGCACCCGGCCCGCCGACAGCCGCGGCATGACCTTCTTCCACAGCACCGGGCTGACCTCGTAGCCGTACAGCCGGTCCAGGATGCGCCGGGTCTCCTGCGCGTCGACCAGATCCGGATCGAGCTCGCGGGTGTCCGCGGCCGCGGCCTGGATGGCGGGCTCGGTGATCTCGTGGAACACCATCCGGCGCACCGGCACCTTCGGCTTCAGCGTCTCGAGCAGATGCCAGGCGATGGCCTCGCCCTCGCGGTCGGGGTCGGTGGCGAGGTACAGCTCGTCGGCGTCCTTCAACAGGCTCTTGAGCTCGGTGACCTTGGCCTTCTTATCCGGGCTCACCACATAGATGGGCTCGAAATCGTTGTCCACGTCCACGCCGAGACGCGCCCACGGCTGTCCCTTGTACTTGGCCGGCACGTCCGCCGCTCCCCGCGGCAGGTCCCGAATGTGGCCGACCGAGGCCTCCACCGTGTAGTTGCGGCCCAGATAGGGCGCGATCTTGCGGGCCTTGGTCGGGGACTCGACGATCACGAGACGACGCAGGGGACGGCCCTGGTCGGCTGCACCGCGGTCTCGTGTTGCCACCGGCGAATAACCTTTCCTTCTCGACCCGCGCGACGCGCTGGTGCGCGTTTGTGCGCGGTTTGGGGCAAGCGGCGGCGACGCTGACATCGCTACCAGTCACGTTTATACCTTGACGCTGGTTGTGGTCGAGTGCTTGCGACCCGAACCACTGAGCGTACGTGATCGTTGCCGATCAGTATGCCCTGTTGTTTGGCGCGCTGGTGCGCGCGTGTTCGCGGCCTCTTATGTCTCGCTTCCGAACGGTCGAGACTCGCGACTGCGTCGCATGCGCTTCGACCGCTCGGAAGCGAGACGGCCGCGAACGGGCTCGTAGACTCGCCGGGGGTGGTTGGTGGGGTGGGGATGTTGCGGTTGTCGCCGATATATACGGAGAGCGTGGGCCGGTTGGATGTGTTCGGGTGCGCCAATCGCTCTGAATAACAAGGTGCTTCGCCACTGGAGAGGGTTTTCGAGGTGGACGGCGGTCTGCTCGCAGCCCCAGGTTCCGCAGTGCTGTTCATGACCGGGGATCAGCTTGCGCAGACCTGTTCGCGAGCGCGGTGTTCCGCCTTCGCGGGTCGCGGAACCATGGGTCGGCATCCGGCGTGTGCTGGGCTCGACGGTTGATCGCCTGCGGCGGGACGAACGTCTGCGACGCGTGTCGGTACCGCAGGTGCCACGGCTGGGACGGATGTTCCAGCCAGCGGTGGGACCGAAGATGCGGCTCGCGCGACCTTTCAGGTGCCACACGCTGGGGTTTTACCGTCTGAAACGACCCCGCCTCGGCAAGGCGTTCTCACTCCAGAACCCGGTTGGAAGTGCGTGAACCGGCATCCTTCGAGCAACGCGGCACGCGGAGTCCGCGCCGGTCGGCAGCTCGGCATTTAGTTCATATTTTTCACGGAATGCCGTTTCCGACCTAGCCCGGATATAGCTCGTCCCCCACCTCCGGCTCACCGGTGGTGGGGGACGAGCTGTGGATTGAGCGTCGCTCAGCTGAGCGCGCGGACTCCAGTGGCCTGGGGGCCCTTGGTGCCCTGGCCTACCTCGAACTCGACCTTCTGGTTCTCCTCGAGGGTGCGGAAGCCCGAACCCTGGATCTCGGAGTAGTGGACGAAGACGTCAGCGGAGCCGTCCTCGGGCGCGATGAAGCCGAACCCCTTCTCCGCGTTGAACCACTTCACAGTTCCCTGTGCCATTCTGTTCCTTCTCTTTTCTTACCGGAACGGCGGACAACTGGGTTCGTCCACCGGGTCCGTTCCGACCGCTGTACTCTTGGTTCCCCCTGCAGGAAAGCACCAAGCACACCGTTCGCAACATCGATCCTGCTGACGGTTTGGACTTTGGATCCGTCCCTCGAACACAGAAGCTTGCGACCAGGAACCAGTGAACCATGTCTTCGAGCAATTCAACAGTCGAGTTACCGACAATTTGCAAAAAAGTTGATCTTGCGAATGTGCAGGTGAGGGACACAATGCTCGAATCCGTACTTCAGGTTCGTTTGCCCCTGGATAACCGGGACAGCATCTGGCAAACCAGATGTGATCCAGGTCGCTATTTGGTATCGAAATGGCTGGTGGGGCTTCCCACTCGCACACGTTTCACACTTTCCTCGCGTGTCGGAGTCGCGGCATCGTGAATCCGACCGACCAGGCGGCGCGAACCGAGCCCGGCAGGACCCCCAGCTACGGGCTATCGTTGCTGAATCGTGTCCAAAGTAGCGGCCTCGATGGCGACCCCAGGCTCACCCACGTCGTAGAGCTACCGGCGCGGGTCGCGGGCACCACCGAGTGGCCGGTTTGGGCCGCTCGCGACGTGGTCGAAGCCCTGCGTGCCTGCGGAATCGACGCTCCGTGGACGCATCAGACCAGGACCGCGGAGCTGGCCGCCGCTGGACGGCACGTCGTGGTCAGCACGGGGACCGCGTCCGGTAAATCCCTCGGCTATCAGCTGCCGGTGCTGACGGCTCTATTGGAGGACCCGAAGGCCACCGCCCTATATATCTCGCCGACCAAGGCGCTGGGCGCGGACCAGCTGCGCGCGGTCGGCGCGCTCACCCACGAAGGTCCGCTGCGGGATGTGCATCCGGCGACCTACGACGGTGACACTCCCGCCGAGATCAGGCAGTGGGTCAGGGCGAACGCACGGTGGATCTTCACCAACCCGGACATGCTGCACGTCGGCATGCTGCGCTCGCATCAGCGCTGGGCTCGCGTTTTCCGCAGGCTGCGCTACGTGGTCGTGGACGAATGCCATGCCTACCGGGGCGTCTTCGGCTCGCATGTCGCGCTGGTCCTGCGCAGGCTGCGGCGGATCGCGGCCCGCTACGGCGCCGATCCGGTCTTCATCCTGTGCTCGGCGACCACCGCCGAGCCCGCGGCAGCGGCGTCCCGCCTGACCGGCGCGCCCTGCGTCGCCGTGACCGAGGACGGTTCGCCGCAGGGCCCGCGCACCGTCGCGCTGTGGGAGCCGCCCCTGCTCACGACGCTGACCGGCGAGAACGGTGCGCCGGTCCGCCGCTCGGCGACATCGGAGGCGGCACGGATCATGGCCGATCTGGTGGTCGAGGGCGCGCGGACGCTGACCTTCGTCCGGTCCAGGCGCGGCGCCGAACTCACCGCGATGGAGGCGCGACGGCTGCTCACCGAGGTGGATCCGGCCCTCGCCGAGCGGATCGCCGCCTACCGCGCCGGCTACCTCGCCGAAGATCGGCGCGACCTGGAGACCGCGCTCTCCGACGGTTCCCTGCTCGGCGCGGCCAGCACCAACGCCCTGGAACTGGGCGTGGACATCGCCGGCTTGGACGCGGTGGTGATCTCGGGTTTTCCCGGCACCGTCGCCTCCTTCTGGCAGCAGGCGGGCCGGGCAGGCCGGCGTACCCAGGGTTCGCTCGTCGTGCTCGTGGCCAGGGACGACCCGCTCGACACCTACCTCGTCCACCATCCCGAAGCGCTGCTGGACAAGCCGGTCGAGGCCACCATCACCGACCCACGCAATCCCTATGTACTGGGCCCGCAGCTGCTGTGCGCGGCGCTCGAGCTGCCGCTCACCGAGGCCGAAGTCGACGAACTCGGCGCCGCGGAAGTGCTCGCCGACCTCGCCGCCGAAGGCCTCATCCGGCGTCGTGTCGCAGGTGCGGACGGCGCCGCCCGCTGGTACGTCACCGCGGACGCGCACCCACACGACAACGTCGACGTGCGCGGTGGCATCGGCGCGCCGGTGGCCATCGTGGACGGCGAGACCGGCAGGCTGCTCGGTACCGCAGACGCCGGGCGCGCCCCGGCGACCTTGCACCAAGGCGCCGTCCACCTGCACCAAGGCGAGACCTATGTGGTGGACGAGCTCGACTTGGAGGGTGGCGTCGCGTTCGTGCACGCGGCCGAACCCGGGTGGACGACCAGCGCGCGGCAGGTCACCAACATCGCCGTCGACGCGTTCACCGAACAGCACCGGCACGGGGCGGTGACCAGCGCGTTGGCGCAGGTCACTGTGACCAGCCAGGTGATCGGCTATCTGCGCACCCTGCCCAGCGGCGAGGTGCTCGACTTGGTCGAACTGGATCTGCCGCCGCAGACTTTGCCCACCCGCGCCGTTCTCTACACCGTCACACCCGCGCTCCTGGCCGCCGCCGGTATCGATCCGCGGCAGGCGCCCGGCGCGCTGCACGCCGCGGAGCACGCCGCGATCGGCCTGTTGCCCCTTGTCGCGACCTGTGACCGATGGGACATCGGCGGAGTCTCGACCGCGGAGCACCCGGACACCGGCCTGCCCACCGTCTTCGTCTACGACGGCCAGCCCGGCGGGGCGGGCTTCGCCGAGCGCGGGTTCGCCCAGCTGCACCGCTGGCTCTCGGCGACGCTGTCGGCCATCGAGTCCTGCGCGTGCGCGGAGGGCTGCCCGTCGTGCGTGCAGTCACCCAAGTGCGGCAACGGCAATCACCCGCTCGACAAGGGGGCTGCGGCGCGCCTGTTGACCGCTGTCCTCGCCGAGCTGAACGACCGACCCGGCGGTTCCTTCAGCCCAGGTCACGGTGCTGATCTCGGTTCGTGACAGCTGCGTACTCCGAGCGTGACCGGGCCGCCATCGACGCGGGGGTCACCGCGAGTCGGCTGCCTTCATCTGCCTCATCTGCACCTCCAGGCGCAGGGGTGCCGTCCGGCCGAATAAAAAGGATTAGATTCATGTTAACTGGGGTATTGCCGTGGCCTTCGGCACTCGACGTGCGGATTCATAGCCAACATATTCCGCACTCGCGCGGGAAATAGATATCGCATCGTAATTATTCGATTAATCCTATGCCCATTAGGGGATAGAACAAACACTGACGGGTGTTAGTACGTACCGGTCACTCTTCTTCTTCGACCGGACCTGCCCGCGCGATCGCGCGCACTGTCCGCGCACCGAACAGACCCCTTGGTACATTTCGCGTCACCGTCACCGTCGCATCCCATCCGTCGACCCGGCACTCACTAATCCGCGCGCCCATCCGCCGCGCCACCTTCTCCCCCGCCGCACACCCCGCCTCGACCCCGCCGTCCAAAGCACCGGCCGCCGCCAACGCGGCCAGATCCGCCCCGGCCTGCGCCCGATGCCGCGCCACCACCACCGCCCCCACCTGCCCGATCGACAACGCCGCCGCGATCAACCCCACCAACGCCACACACGCGAACACCGTCGCCCCACCCCGCTCCGCTCGCCATCGCGGCCTACCGGTGCCGCCGCACCAGAGCGTCGACGATCCGGATCTCCCGTTCACCGCGTCACCTCCGGTTCCAGGGCCGCCACAGCCTCTGCGCGCAGCTCGAGGGGAAGGAGGGGTGCTCGTGCGGAGACCACAGCGACGACGTGAGCGCCTTCCGTGCGGAGCACGATGGTGGCGTTCGGTGGGGCGACCTGCCTGGCGGTGGTGACCGCGCGAGGTTCGTCACCGCGCGCCGCCAAGCGCGCCGCCTCGCGGGCGGCGTCGACGCAGCGGACCTGCGTCGACGCCGCTAGCAGTGCGCCGAGGCAGGCCATCACCGCGACGACGAGAGACCCGAGCGCGATCGCCGCCTCCACAGTGACGGCACCGCGATCGTCCGCGACCCGCGCCGATCCACGGCTCCCCGCAGCGCCCGCCGCGAACAGAGAGTGCCGAGCGGCATCCGCCACCAGAGTGAGTGGCCGCACGGCGCCCGCCGCTACACCGTGGTGTTCAAAGCGCGGTCGATGATCTTGGTCAACGCGTCGACGATCGAATCTCCGGTCACCACCCCGTAGAGCACCGCGCCGAACGCAGCCGCGGCGATCGTGCCGATGGCGTACTCGGCTGTGCTCATGCCGTCGTCGGCAGCGGCTGCCCGTACCGTGCGGAGCTGGAGTCGCGCGATCGCTTCTCGTACGCGTGCGCGCAGTCGCCGGGAGTGAAACCACGAAACCGCCATACCCGCTTCGGTTCTCGTCGACACGGTATGCCCGTGCCGGACGACGAGCGCGGCGCTCCCGGACGCCATGTGCCGACTTGTCGAATCCGCGCGGTGCGCCGCTCTCCTGCGCGACTTCACGCGCATCCGGGCCAAGCGAATGCCCGCCACGCGGGCGGCCCACCGGATGGAGCTTCCTGGCGAGCTCACCGTGTTCGTCGCGGAACCGCGCAGCGCGTGGACCACTCGAGCCGTCGAATCCCGGGCGGCCGCGTGGGCGCGAGCCCATCGTTCGGCCAGCAGCGGGCCGCCGACTCGTCGCGGCGCGCGATCCGTCGGTTTGTCGATTCGCACCGGCTTCCCCTTTCCTTTCGGCCCGCGCGGCCCCTCCGCGCGGGTAGGACTGCTGCGGCCGAGGGCGATCGGCGAGGCGACGCCCATTCATAGGAGACCGCCATCCAAGACCCGACCCGCCAGACCGATCACCACGGGCACGATGCCCAGGCAGAGAAACGCGGGCAGGAAGCACAGGCCTAGCGGGCCGCCGATCAGCACGCCGGCGCGTTCGGCTCGGGCCGCCGCCGCATCCTCGACCGCGCCGCGGTGCTGGTCGGCGAGTTCTCCCACGGCCACCGCCAGCGACGCGCCGGAGCGCGCCGAGCGTCGTGCCATCCGGGCCAGTGAGTCGACCTCGGCCGCACCCGGTCGCCCCGCCGCTTCCAGCGCCGCGCGCTCCCACGCCGCGCTCGGTTCCGATCCGAGCGCCAGCAGGTCCGCGGCTGTGCACAGCGCCGCACCGATCGACGGCGGCGCTCCGCCCGCGACCGCCCGCGCCGCACCCGCCATCGGGAGACCCGCCCGCAGACATGCGGCCAGCAGGTCGAACACCGAGGCGATATCGAGCGGGTCGCCCGCGCTCGGCTTCGTCGGTTTCGCGCCCGTCGCGTCGTCGACCGGTGCCAGCACCCGCAGTCGTCGACTGACGCCAACGCGCCCTGGCCACAGCGCAAAGGCTCCGGCCAGCGCCAGCGTCGCGACTCCCGTCTCGATCGCCATGGCGAATCCCTTTCCCAGAAGCACTGCGCCCTGTCACACCAGCACCTTTCGCGTGATCGCATCGCTCCACAGCAGTCCCGCGCAGGCCAGGCCCACGCCCAGTGGGAGCAGCAGGCTCCCCATCGAGGAGGTGAAAAGGACTCGTAGCGGGTCTGCTCCCATGAGCTGTCCCAAGGCAAGTCCGAGCACCGGCAGCGTGGACAGGACCGTGGCCGTGGCGCGAGCACCGGCGAGAGCGGCGGTGGCGCGAGCACGAAAACGAATGCGGCCCCGCAGATCCGCGCGGGCGGCCGTCAGCAGTTCGGCGAGGGCCAGGCCGTGGTCTTCCGCGATCCGCCACGCGTCGGCGATGCGAGCGAGTTCGGTATCGACCACGGCATCCGGGTCGCGCAGCCCATCGGCGGCGGACCCGCCCAGCTTGCTGCGGGCGGCGCTGACCGCGAAAGCACGTGATGCCGCACCGCGAGATTCCGCAGCGGCGACGTCCGCGGCCGCGCTCGGGTGCGCGCCGACTCGCAGTTCGCCGATGACCGCTTCGAGCGCGTCGAGAAGGTGAGCGCACTCCTCCGCGCGGTGACAGTCGCCGCGAGCCCGCCGCCTACGCAGCCCCACGGTGCCTGCCAGCAGCGCGGCCGCGAGGAAGGTCCCGACGCCCAACAGCACGGTGGAAACCACACCCAGAACCACCGAGACGCGAAAAACATTGCTGTAGTCCGCCTTTCGCGCACCATTCACCGAGAACAGCCCACGAAACCGCCGTTCCGCACCCGCACCAGGCACGAGCAGCACCGCGAGCGCCAGGCACAACATCGCCGCTGTCATTGCCGAACCCACCCCGCCAGGGGGTCCACACATGCGCCCTCGGTCAGTGCAGCCAGCGCCACCCCCAACATCGCCGCGCTCATAGCGGGGCCCGTTCCGCCAGAAGACCTTCCAACGCCCCCGCTCCCGGCACCGCCCCACCATCGGCCCGCCAAGCGGCGACGATCCGCACCCTCCCGCTCTCCGCACGGTCGAGCACCCCGATCTCCCGCAGTCCACGCGAACCGTCCGACCGGCGCTCCACATGCAGCACCACTTGGACCGCGGCGGTGAGTTGACTGTGTAAGGCCGCGCGGTCCATGCCGCCGAGCGCCGCCAGGGCTTCCAGACGGGCGGGCACTTCGCGCGGGGAGTTCGCGTGGACGGTGCCCGCGCCGCCGTCGTGGCCGGTGTTCAGCGCGGTCAGCAGGTCGACCACCTCGGCGCCGCGCACCTCGCCGACGACGATCCGGTCCGGTCGCATGCGCAGCGCCTGCCGCACCAGGTCGCGGACCGTCACCACGCCGACGCCCTCGACGTTCGCCGTGCGCGCGACGAGGCGAACCACGTGCGGGTGCGGCGGCGCGAGTTCGGCCGCGTCCTCGACGCACACGATCCGCTCGCGGGCATCGACCTTGGCGAGCAGTCCGGACAACAGCGTGGTCTTTCCCGCGCCCGTGCCGCCCACCACGAGAAAGGCGAGCCGAGCCCGAATGATCCGCTCCAGCAGTGTCTTCGCCTCCGACGGCACCGCGCCGGACGCGGCGAGCGCGTCCAACCCCTGCGTCGCGGGTCGCAGCACCCGCAGTGAGAGACAGGTGCCGCCGTGCGCGATCGGCGCGAGCACCGCGTGCAGGCGGACGCCGAACGAATCACCGAGCGCCGCTTCGCTTCCGGTCAATCTGCCGTCCACCCACGGCTGCGCGTCGTCGAGCCTGCGGCCCGCCGCGAGCGCCAGCCGCTGGGCCAGCCTGCGCACCGCCGCCTCGTCCTGGAACGTGACCGAGGTCTTCTCCAGCCCGTGCCCCCGGTCGATCCAGACCGCGTCGGGCGCCGTCACCAGCACGTCCGCCACCCGCGGGTCGTGCAGCAGAGGTTCCAGCACTCCCGCGCCGGTCATCTCGGTCTGCAACAGCCGCAGCGCCCGCAGCAGGTCGGTGTCGCCGAGCACGCCACCCGCTTCGGCGCGAATGGCCGCCGCAACGGCCGCCGGTTCCGGCGCACCGGGCGTGCCCGCCAGCCGTTCGCGCACGCGATCCAGCAGCTCGGCCGTCACGAGCGCGCTCACCGTCCGCTCCCCACCGTCGGCGCACCGAGCACGGCCAGCACGGCATCGGCCGCGTCCTTGAGCGGTCCGCGCCGCGGTGTGGGGAGCCCGCCGCGTTCCAAGCGACCCGCGAGACCCCCGTGGGCGCGCACGGCCGCGAGCAGCGGCAGATCGAGCACCTCGGCCACCTCGCCGCCGCGCAGACCGCCCGGCGCCGGACCCCGAACCACCAAGCCCTGGTTGGGATTCCGCCTGCCGATGAACGCCGCGACGGACTCCGCCGCCGCCACCGCCCGCAGCGTCGCCCGCACGACCAACACCACCAGATCCGCACGGTCGAGCATCTGCTCCGCGTGCGGGCCGCGCTCGCCGGACACATCGCAGATCACGAGATCGCCTGCGGCACGGCCTGCTTCGATCACCGCGCGCACCGCACCCGCCCCGATGCGGCTCGGCAATCTACCGGCACCGCCGCGGCCGCAGGACAGCACGCCGAGCCCCGGCGCCGCCCTCGGCAGCGCGCTGTGCAGTGCCGAGGCCGCGACCCTGCCGTCCTCGACGACCAGGTCCGGCCAGCGGGGGCCCATACCGGTCTCTATGCCCAACAGCAGGTCGAGACCGCCGCCGAAGGGCGCGCCGTCGACGAGCACCACGTCGCGCCGGAACCCTTCGGCGGCGGCTCGCAGGGCGGTCGCGGCGGCGAGAACCGAGGCGCCCGCGCCGCCGGATCCACTCGCGAAGGCCACGGCGATGCCGTCGGAAGCACGCCGCTCGCCGTGCTCAGCAAACTTCTCGACAAGCCCCTCGGCGGCCCCCGGCAGGGCGATGACGCGCTCGGCTCCGACCGCCGCCGCGGCCTGCCACTCGGACAGTCCGGGCTCCCCGTCGGTCACCAGAACGACGCCGGCCCGCCGGGCACAACCGGCCGCCGCGCACGAGCGCGCGCCCACTGTGTCGAGGATCACCAGGGGCGTTCCGGACCAGACATGCCTGCCGACCGGCGGCTCACGCTCGTCGAGCTCGCGTTCCGCGGCCGCCGCCACCCGGCGGACCTCGTCGCGTAACCCGGCATCCCGGATGAGCACGAGCGCGGGCGAGGTGCGGGCGTTCTGCGCGGCGTCGATATCCATGCAGGTCAGCGTGATGCAATTGGCGACTCGCCAGAAGACCCGAGATGCCGAATGTGGATAACTCCGCCGCTGTGGACAACCGCCGAGCCGACGATGAGGGGGATCCGTCCCCGAAATAGAGGACGGCCCCAGCCGGGGGGGGAGGAGGCTGGGGCCGTCGGGTTCAGCCCCGGGGGGTCGGGCTGAACGCGCCTGGACCATGTCCAGGTGCCAGCAATACTACACCCAATCCCCGGCCGTCACGCAAGTCTGTCGGCGAAGAACTTTGCCGTCGCCGCGGCTCCGGCGTCTCCCGGGCAAACTCGTGGCCGCCCCCGCAGACCCGGCCCGGCCACCACCATTTGCATCGCGTGCATATTCTGAACGGGTGACGGCCGAGGGCGACCAGACAACCGTTTCCGACCACCGGGCGGGCGCCGCGACGACGGCGAACAGCACCCCGAGCAGACGCGGGCGCGTCGCCGCGTTCTTCGATCTGGACAAAACGGTGATCGCCAAATCGAGCACCTTCGTGTTCAGCAAGCCGTTCTTCGCCCAGGGTCTGCTCAACCGCAGAGCGGTGCTGGAGAGCAGCTACGCGCACTTCTTGTTCCTGCTCTCCGGCGCCGACCACGACCAGATGGAGCGCATGCGCGAACATCTCACCAAGATGTGCGCGGGCTGGGACGTCGAACAGGTGAAATCCATTGTCGCCGAGACGCTTCACGAGCTGGTCGATCCGCTGATCTACGCCGAGGCCGCGGATCTCATCGCCGACCACAAGATTCGGGGCCACGACGTGGTGATCGTCTCGGCCTCGGGCGAGGAGATGGTCGGGCCCATCGCGGAGGCGCTCGGCGCCACGCACACCGCGGCCACCAGGATGGTCGTCGAGGACGGCAAGTACACCGGCGAGGTCGAGTTCTACTGCTACGGCGCTGGCAAGGTCGAGGCCATCGAAAAGCTTGCCGCCACAGAGGGTTACGACCTCTCACGCTGCTACGCCTATTCCGATTCGGTGACCGACCTGCCGATGCTGAGCGCCGTCGGCCACCCGACTGCGGTGAACCCGGATCGCAATCTGCGCCGCGAGGCGGTCGCGCGCGGCTGGCCGATCCTCACCTTCTCCAACCCCGTCTCGCTGTGGGCGCGGTTCCAGTCGCCCTCGTCCACCACCCTTGCCGCGACGGCGGCTGTCGGACTCAGCGCGGTGCTGGCCGGAGCCATCAGTTACCGCCTGCTGCGCCGCCGCCGCTGACGGGGACGGGTAAACCTTCCATGCTGCGGTTCTCCGGGTGGGTACCCGCAACGGAAGGACAGGACCTGCTGATGCGCCGTCTCCGCACAAGAGCACCCGCCCAGCAGGCGCACGGACGGGGTGGACCTCTCCGTGGTGCGGCTCTCCGGGTGACTACCTGCAACGGAAAGACAGGACCTGCTTGTACGCCTCCTACGCACAAGAGCACCCCTAAGGCCCGGCGCTGATCATTGACTGCGTGCCCGAACACGCTCCGCCGCGCTGTTCAGTGGGGCAGCGGAGGGCTTGCCGGAGGGGTCTGCCGACCCGAGGCCGGGGCGCCCGCGACCAGGCATTTAACCACGAAACGCCGACAGACATGCCGATAATTCAGTGCTTTCTCGACCCTTGAGTGAGCCCGCTCACAGTGGTAGAAAGGAGGCACGGAAGGACGGAAGGCCAAGGCGGAGCCGGAAGAGAAGGCTCAGTCTCCCATCCCACCCTTCCCAGCACGGACACCAGGCACCCACGCGGAGCACGCCGCGACAAGGGCAGAAGCGTTGTGGGCCTGCGAGATTCGGATTGTCGACGGCGAAGGCCTCGCACAGGTTGCGGGGATGAACCGGCGGAGTCCGAATAGTCGCCGAGGCCGCAGAACACAACCCACCTAGCACGCTTGGTAACCCGGTAGTCCGTGCTAGCGGGCGGTGAGGTCGTCAACGACAACGCCGCCCGCTTTGATGTGCAGGGGGAATTCCGAACACCGCGGCACCGAAGCCGAGCCGCTACCCCGCCGCCGCGTCCGCGATCGACGTCGCCTCCCTGGCGCCGTCCTCCAGCGCACCGCAGCAGAAAATCACCCATCCGCCGACCGCGTCCGGCCGACCGGTCCCGAATTCCGCGGCCGCGGCGTCGTACGCCTGCTTGCGCCGCAACCAGAACACCTCCGGCACACCCAGGCTGTGCGGGTCGAGCCCCCTTGCCACCGAGACCAACCGCGAGGCCGCGCGCGCGACGATCCCGTCGGCCGTGCCGAACGGCCGCAGCGCGAGCAGCTCGCCGTGCACCACCGCCGCGACGACGGGCGCGGGCGCTTTCGTGGTCAACACCGTCTGCGCGAGCAGGTCGAGCCGCTCGGCGACACCCGGATCCGTGCGCGGCCGCCCGAGCAGCTCCTCGTCGGTGACCAGGTCGGCGGCGGCGAGCAGGTGCAACCGGGCCAAGGCCTGGAGCGGCGCGCGCTGCCAGGTGCCCGCGAGGTTGCGAAGGGCATCGCCGTCGAGCGCCTGCCCGACGCGCAGCGAACCGGCGAGGATCGGATCCCCGACCTGCCCGTCCGCGGGCAGCTCGGTGCTGCCGCCGTCGATGGCCGCCGAGGACCGGGCCGCACGTACCGCCGCCTCGGCCGCGGTGACCGCCCACCCGCGGCGGTTCGACTTGTGCCGGTGCACCGCGGCGAGGGCATCGCGGGCGCGGTCGGCGGCGTCGCGCACGCCGGGCAGGTCGACGAGGGGCTGCAGCGGGTCGGTCACGAAAGACGAGGCTACTTGCGCGCCCGCCTCACCCCGCGAGCAGATCCCGCCCGGGGATCGCGTCGAGCAGCCTGCGCGTGTAGTCCTCGCGCGGATGGTCGAAGACCTCCTCGGCGGCCGCTGCCTCGACGACCCGGCCCTGCTGCATGACCAGCACGTCGTCGGCGATCTGGCGCACAACGGCCAGGTCGTGCGAGATGAACAGGTACGACAGACCCAGCTCGGCCTGCAGGTCGTTGAGCAGGTTCAGGATCTGCGCCTGCACGAGCACGTCCAGCGCGGACACGGCCTCGTCGCAGACCACCACTTCGGGCGACAGCGCGAGCGCCCGCGCGATCGCGACCCGCTGACGCTGACCGCCGGACAGCTCGTTCGGATATCGCCGCTGCACCGAGGCGGGCAGCGACACCTTGTCCAGCAGATCCCGCACCGTCGCGGCGCGCTCTTTCGGAGTGCCGATCTTGTGCGTGCGCAGCGGCTCCTCGATCGTGCGGAAGATCGAGTACATCGGGTCGAGCGAGCCGTACGGGTCCTGGAAGATCGCCTGCACCCGTCGGCGAAAGGCGAACGCGCTCTTTGCATCCAGCCTCGCGACATCGCGTCCGTCGAAGGTCACCGCGCCGGAGGTTGGCGCGAGCAGGCCGAGCACCATCTGCGCGACCGTCGACTTGCCCGAACCGGATTCGCCGACGATGGCCGTAGTGGTCCCGCGGCGCAGCCGGAAGGACACGTCGTCGACGGCGCGGAGCTCCGAAGACTTCCACGGCGTGCCGCCCCGGATCGGGAACACCTTCGTGAGGCGCTCGGCGACAACGACATCGACCGACTCGACCGCGGACTGTTCGGCCACCTCCACCGCCTGCTCCCGGATCTCGATCCGCTTGCGCACCGCCGAGAGGCGCTGCGAGGCGAGCGAGGGCGCGGAGTTCACCAGCTTCTTGGTGTAGGCGTGCTGCGGATCGCGCAGGATGCGCAGCGCGGGACCGGATTCCACCACCCGCCCGCGGTACATCACCACCAGGTGCTCCGCTCGCTCGGCCGCCAGCCCGAGATCGTGCGTGATGAGCAGGACGGCGGTGCCCAGTTCGCTGGTCAACGAATCGAGATGGTCGAGAATCTGGTGTTGCACCGTGACGTCCAGCGCCGAAGTCGGCTCGTCCGCGATCAACAGCTTGGGACGACACGACAACCCGATCGCGATCAGCGCCCGCTGCCGCATGCCGCCGGAGAACTCGTGCGGGTACTGGTTCACCCGGCGCGCGGCATCCGGCATACCGGCTTCCTCGAGCAGTTCGACGGCCCGCTTGCGCGCGGCGGATCCTTTGGCGATCCCATTGGCCGCCAATGTCTCCCGCACCTGGAAGCCGACCTTCCACACCGGGTTCAGATTGGACATCGGATCCTGCGGCACCAGCCCGATGCCGCGACCGCGCACCGCCACGATCTCCTTCTTCGACGCCTTGGTGAGATCCTTGCCGTCGAAGACGATCGACCCCGAGGTGACCTGACCGGTGCCGGGCAACAGGTCGATGACGGCGTGCGCGGTGGTGGTCTTCCCCGAACCCGACTCCCCGACGATCGCCACGGTCTGCCCCGGGTATACGGCGAGGCTGACGTCCTGCACGGCGGGCACCCGCCTGCCTTCGGAGCTGAAACAGACGTTCAGATTGCGGATCTCGAGCAACGGACGGTCCGGCATCGCGACGCTCACCTCTTCCTTGCCTTCGGGTCGAGCGCGTCGCGCACCGCGTCGCCGAGCATGATGAAGCTCAGCACCGTGATGGCCAGCGCGGCGGCGGGGTAGAACAAAATCGGCGAGGTCCGCAGATCGTTCTTGGCCCTGGCGATGTCGCCGCCCCAGGACACGATGTCGGGCGGCAGACCGACGCCGAGATACGACAGCGTCGCCTCGGCGACGATGAAAACTCCCAGCCAGATGGTGGATACCACGATGAGCGGTCCCGCCGCGTTGGGCAGTACGTGCCGCACCAGCGTTCCCGTCCGCGAGACGCCCAACGCCTTCGCCGCCGTGACGTATTCGCTGTTCTTGGCCTCGATGACGGCGCCGCGTGCGATGCGGGCCGCCTGCGGCCAGGTGAACGAGGCGAGCACCAGAACGACGTTCCACATGGTCGCGGGCCGCAGCATCTGCAGCAGGACGATCGCGGCGAGCACCATCGGAATGGCGTAGAAGATCTCGGCGATGCGCGAGACGATCTCGTCGAGCACGCCGCCGAAGAACCCGGCCAACGCACCCAGCGTGCCGCCGATCAGCACGAACAACGCGGCCGCCCCGAGCCCGACGAGCACCGAGGCGCGTGCGCCGTAGAGGGTGCGGGTGTACACGTCGCAGCCCTGCCGGTCGAAACCGAACGGATGCCCGGGGCGCGGGGGCGCCATGATGTCGTCGCCGAGGCACTGGCGCGGGTCCTGATCGGTGAGCAATCCCGGCCACAGCACGACCACCGCCACCGCCACGATCAACAGGACCGCGACGAGGAAGATCGGATTGCGCCGCAGCTGCCGCCAGGCGTCGCCCCAGATGCTCGTCGGCTCGCCCGAGGCGTCGACGCGGTCGGTGGCCAGCACCTCGACCTCGTCCGGCGGCGCGACGTAGTACTCCTGGCCGGGCCGGCTCACGTCTTTCTCCAGCTCAGGCATAGCGGATCCTCGGGTCGAGTGCGGCGTAGAGCAGATCCACGACGAGGTTGGCGATCAGGAAGATCACCACCAGCACGGTCACGAACGAGACCACCGTCGGCGGCTCCACCCGCTGGATCGCCTGATACAGCGTGCCGCCGACGCCGGGGATGTTGAAGATTCCCTCGGTGACGATGGCCCCGCCGATCAGCGCGCCGAGGTCGGCGCCGAGGAAGGTGACCACCGGGATCATGGAATTGCGCAGAATGTGCACGGTCACCACGCGCCGCCTGCCCAGCCCTTTGGCGGTCGCGGTGCGCACGTAGTCGGCGGACATATTGTCCGCCACCGAGTTTCGCGTCAGCCGCAGCACATAGGCGAAGGAGAGCGAACCGAGCACGATCGCGGGCAGCAGCAGTTCCGCGAAACTCGCCTTCCCGCTGACGGTCGTCGGTGCGATGCCCCACTTCACCCCGAACACGAACTGCGCGAGATAACCGACGACGAACACCGGCACCGCGATGATGACCAGGCTGGCCACCAACATCGTCGAATCGAACAGTTTGCCTTTGCGCAACCCCGCGATCAGGCCGAACACGATGCCGAAAACGCCCTCGATGAACACCGCCATGAGAGCGAGCCTGATCGTGATCGGAAAGGCGCGCGCCAGCTCGTCGCGGACCGGACGCCCCGAGTAGGCGGTGCCGAAATCGAAGGTCAGAATGCCTTTCAGATAGAGCAGGTATTGCATGAGGAACGGCTCGTCGAGGTGATACCTGGCCCGCAGCTGAGCCTCGACGGCCGGAGTGAGCGGCTTCTCACCGGCCAGCGCCTTGATCGGGTCGCCGGGGATGAGAAAGACCATCGCGTAGATGAGCAGCGTCGCGCCGAGGAACACCGGAATCATCTGAAGCAGTCGGCGCAGTATGTACCAAGCCATGTTTCCTCCGGAAAGTGCCGAGCCGGGCCGGCTTTCACCGTCGGCCCGGCTCCCGCGCGGCTACTTCTCGATGTTCTCGAAGTCGAACAGGCCGTTCCAAGCCAGGCGCGCACTGCTGACTCGATCCGAATGACCCGCCGCCGCAACGTAATCCAGCACCGGAATATCGGCCATGTCGCGGATCAGCAAGGTCTGCGCCTGGGCGACGAGCCGGTAGGACTCCTCCTGGGTCGGCGCGGCCAGCGCGGCGTCGAGCAGGCGGTCGAATTCCGGGTTGGCGTAGTTGACGTTGTTGGTCTCGGAGTAGCTGTAGTACTGCGAGGTGAGGAATTGCAGCATCGTCGGGTAGTCGCCCTGCCAGCCGTAACGGAACGACTTGCCGATGGTCTCGGCGTTCACCTCGTCGCGGATGTTCTTGAAGGTCGGGTAGGGCACCGCGATCGCGTCGATGCCGAGGGTGTTCTTGACGCTGTTGGCCACCGCCTCGATCCAGGCCTGATGGCCGCCGTCGGAGTTGTAGGCGATCTCGTAGCGGCCCGACCACGGCGCGATGGCGTCGGCCTGCGCCCACAGTCGCTTGGCCTCTTCGGGGTTGTACTTCAGCACCTCGGAACCGGGCAGGTTGCCGTCGAAGCCGGGCAGCGTGCTCGCGGTGAAGTCGCGGGCCGGGATTCGGGTGCCGTGGAAGATCTTCTCGCAGATCTGTTCCCGGTTGATCGCCATCGAGATCGCGCGCCGGCGAAGCAGACCCTCCTCGCCCGCGAAATGCGGGACGTTGGACTGCACGCCGATGTGCTGGTTCTGCGCGACCGGCTTGGCGATCGCGCGATCACCGAGCTCCTGCTTGTACACCGAGAGGGCGCTGGACGGGATGGTGTCGAGCGCGTCGAGGTTGCCGGATTGCAGATCGGCGTAGGCGGTGTCGAAGGACTGGTACATCACGAACCGCAGGCCCTTGTTCTTGGCCGGACGGCCGCCCTGGTAGTCCGGGTTGGGCACCAGATCGATCTTGACGTTGTGTTCCCACGCGCCCGCGTCGGCGAACTTGTACGGGCCGTTGCCGATCGGGTTCTGCCCGAACGCTTGCATATCTTCGAACGCCGCCTCGGGCAGCGGATAGAACGGCGCGTAGCCGAGTTCGCTCTCGAAATCGATGGAGGGCGCCTTCAACTCGATGGTGAAGGTGCGTTCGTCGACCACCTTCAGGCCCGACATCGTCTGCGCCGTCGGCTTTTCCGCGGACACCTCGTCGAAACCGACGATCGGCGAGAAAACGTAGCTCTGCAACTGCGCGTTGGTGCCGAGCGCGCCGTAGTTCCACGCGTCGACGAACGACTTGGCCGTCACGGGCGTGCCGTCGGTGAACTTCCAGTTCGGCTCGATGGTGATTCGATAGCTCTTACGATCGGTGGTCTCGATCGATTCGGCCATCTCGTTGTGCGCCTTGCCGTCGGCGTCGTAATACTTCAGCCCGGCGAACAGCCGGTCGACCACCCGACCGCCCATGTTCTCGTTGGTGTTGGTCGGCACCAGCGGGTTCTGCGGTTCGGCGCCGTTGACGGTGACGATGTCGGCCGCGGCCGCATCGTCGGACGAACATGCGGACAGTCCTAGGCTTGTGGCCAGCAAGACCGCCGCGGCGAGCGCGGTAACTCTGTGGAATCGCAACGCGTACTCCCGATTTCGAGAAGGTCGAAGGCGGCTGTGCGGCGCCACCTGATCCTCTCCAGCGCGTACCCGCACGTCCCGCCTCGGAATGTCAGCGACGTTAGCCATCGGCGGGTGACCTTGTCATCGGATCGCCCTATGTTCGTTTCACTTGTTACCAACGCGGCAACATCGGGGAAACACCGAAACTATGCCACCGAACCGGCGCGGCCGGGCGCGTACTCCTCGGCGCGGCGTAGGTCACAGTTGGCTAGTGTCGAGGTTGGGCAGAGCCGACGCGAAAGAAGAGACGTGATGACCGAAACCACCGCCGACCACCGGGACTCGTATCCGCCCAGCGCGGAGTTCGCCGCCGCGGCGAACGCCGACGCCTCGCTGTACAGGGCGGCCGCCGACGATCGCGACGCCTTCTGGGCCGAGCAGGCCGAGAGACTGCACTGGCATCGGAAATGGGACCGGGTGCTGGACTGGAGCGACGCGCCCGTGGCCAAGTGGTTCGTCGGTGGCGAGCTCAACGTCGCCTACAACTGCGTGGACCGCCACGTCCTGGACGGACACGGCGATCAGGTCGCCATCCACTGGGAAGGCGAACCCGGTGACTCGCGCGACATCACCTACCGTCAGCTGCTCGACGAGGTGTCCCAGGCCGCCAACTACCTGACCGAGCTCGGGCTCGAGGCGGGTGACCGGGTCGCCATCTACATGCCCATGGTCCCCGAGGCGATCGTCTCGATGCTCGCCTGCGCGCGGCTCGGGCTGACCCACTCGGTGGTGTTCGCGGGCTTCTCCCCCACCGCCCTGCGCCAGCGCGTCGACGACGCGCGCGCCCGGCTCGTCATCACCACCGACGGGCAGTGGCGCCGCGGCAAGTCCGCGCCGCTCAAGGAGGCCGTGGACGAGGCGCTCTACGCGCACGGCGACGTGCCGCACAGTGTGGAGCACGTGTTGGTGGTGCGCCGCACGAACGTTGAGGTGCCGTGGACCGAGGGGCGCGACCTGTGGTGGCACGAGACCGTCGCCCAGGCCTCGACCGAGCACGAAGCCCAGCCCTTCGACGCCGAGCACCCGCTGTTCATCCTCTACACCTCCGGCACCACCGGAAAACCCAAAGGCATCCTGCACACCTCCGGCGGCTACCTCACCCAGACCTCCTACACCCACCACTACGTCTTCGACCACAAACCAGGACAAGACGTCTACTGGTGCACCGCCGACATCGGCTGGGTCACCGGCCACAGCTACATCGTCTACGGACCACTGTCCAACCGCGCCACCCAGGTCGTCTACGAAGGCACCCCCAACTTCCCCGACGAACACCGCCACTGGCAGATCGTCGAAAAGTACGGCGTCACCATCTATTACACCGCCCCCACCCTCGTGCGCACCTTCATGAAATGGGGCCGCGAGATCCCGGCCGCGCACGACCTGTCCAGCATCCGGCTGCTCGGCTCGGTCGGCGAACCCATCAACCCCGAAGCATGGCGCTGGTACCGCGAGGTCGTCGGCGCCAACACCGCACCCATCGTGGACACCTGGTGGCAGACCGAGACCGGCGCGATCATGATCTCCCCGCTGCCCGGCGTCACCGCCGCCAAACCCGGCGCCGCGATGACACCGCTACCCGGCATCTCCGCTCAAGTCGTCGACGAAGAGGGCAAGCCGGTGCAGCGCGGCGAGACCGAGGCCAACGGCTACCTGGTGCTCGACCAGCCGTGGCCGTCGATGCTGCGCGGCATCTGGGGCGACATGGAGCGCTACAAGGCCACCTACTGGGAGCGCTACGCCGAACAGGGCTGGTACTTCGCCGGTGACGGCGCCAAGCTCGACGCCGACGGCGACCTGTGGGTGCTCGGCCGGGTCGACGACGTCATGAACGTCTCCGGCCACCGCATCTCCACCGCCGAAGTCGAATCCGCCCTCGTCGGACACTCCGGCGTCGCCGAAGCCGCCGTCGTCGGCGCAAGCGACGCCACCACCGGCCAAGGCATCGTCGCCTTCGTCATCCTCACCGCCGAAGCCAAAGACACCGGCGAAGCACTCATCGACGAACTCAAGGCCGAAGTCGCCCGCGAGATCAGCCCCATCGCCAAACCACGCGAAATCCACGTCGTGCCCGAACTCCCCAAAACCCGCAGCGGCAAAATCATGCGCCGCCTGCTGCGCGACGTCGCCGAAGGCCGCGAACTCGGCGACACCTCCACCCTCGTCGACCCGAACGTCTTCGAGGCGATCCGCGCCAGCCGCGCCTGACGGCATGCAGGGTACGGCCGGTGACCGATCTTGTCACCGGCCGTACCCGTTAGAATTGCGTCAGGTGTGCCGGGAAGTCTGGTCGGCGTGCGGGCAGGTGGTGTGAGCCGGAACGGCTCGGGTCGCGGGTCCGTGGTTCTGCACGCCCGGCCGAGAGGTTTTCCGTGATCAATCAGGTGCGCTCCGAGCTGGCTCGCTATCTGCGAACCGAAACCGTCGGTGGCGCCCTGCTTCTCGCCGCAGCGGCGATCGCGTTGCTGTGGGCTAACTCCCCGTGGGTCGACAGCTACGTCACGATGACCGAGACGGTGCTGCCGATCGAGCCGCTGCACCTGGAGCTCACGCTCGCCGATTGGGCCAAGGACGGTCTGCTCGCCGTCTTCTTCTTCGTCGCGGGGCTCGAGCTCAAACGCGAGCTCGTGGTCGGTGAGCTGGCCGACCGAAAACGCGCCGCGCTGCCCATCATCGCCGCGGTCGGCGGCGTGGTCACGCCCGCGCTGATCGCGGCGATCGTCGGATTCGGGGTCGAAGGCATGGACCGCGGCTGGGCCATCCCGGTCGCCACCGACATCGCCTTCGCGCTGGCCGTACTCGCCATGACCGGTTCGCGCATTCCGGCGGGCGCGCGGGTGTTCCTGCTCAGCCTGGCCGTGGTCGACGATCTGCTGGCCATCATCCTGATCGCGGTGCTGTTCACCACCGCGCTCTCGCTGCTGTGGCTGCTCGCCGCCGCGGCCTGCTTCGCGGCGTGGGCGCTGGCGCAGCACCGGCGGGTCACCTCGCCGGTGGTGTATGCGCCGCTGGCGCTGGTCTCCTGGTACGCGCTGCACGAGGCGGGCATCCATCCGACGCTGGCGGGTGTCGCGCTCGGCCTGCTGACCAGGGTGCGCGCGGATCCCGGCGAAGACGAAGCGCCCGCGACCAGGTGGGAGCATCGGTTCCAGCCGATCTCGGCCGGGCTGTGCGTGCCGCTGTTCGCGTTGTTCGCCTCCGGAGTTCCGCTGGACGGCAAGGTCTTCGGCGAGCTGTTCACCAACCGGCTCTCGCTGGCGATCATTCTCGGGCTGTTGCTCGGCAAGACCATCGGCATCTTCGGAATCACCTGCGTGGCAATTCGGTTCGGCATCGCCAAGAAACCGGCCGACCTCGAATACCGCGACATGTTCGCCCTGTCGGTGCTCGGCGCGATCGGCTTCACGGTTAGCCTTCTCGTGGCGGAACTCGCGCTGGCCGACGTCGGCGACGGCTCGGCCGTCGAATTGGCGAAGGCCGCGGTGCTGGTGACCTCCATGGCGGCATCGCTCGCCGGTTCGGCGCTACTGTTGCGGCGTGGGCGTGTCCACCAGGCGCGGCGCGCGGCTCGTGCGCTAGAACCGGACGAGTGAAAGCGGCGCGAGCGAGCCCGGGAGCGCGCCACAGCAGGAACACCATGCGAGCGACGGGCCCGCAGGCGGTAGCCTGCGTGACGGAGCCGAAAGCAGTGCCGGGACAGGGAGAAGGGTCGACCAAGTGAGTTTCACCCAGGGCGGTAACGGGAACGACGCGCAGAGCGGGCGCACGGTCACCTCCATTCCGCTGACCGATGCCAATCCGATCGGCTCCGCCAGCTTCGGCACCCTGGTCCGCGACGCGGCCGAGCAGATGTCGACGCTGGTGCGCGCCGAGGTCGAGCTGGCCAAGGCCGAGGTCACCGGCGAGATCAAGAAGGGCCTGCAGGGCAGCGTCTACTTCATCCTCGCGCTGACCGTGCTGCTGTTCAGCACCTTCTTCTTTTTCTTCTTCCTCGGCGAGCTGCTCGACGTGTGGCTGGTCAGGTGGGCCGCGTTCCTGATCGTGTTCCTTCTGATGGTCGTCGCGACCGCGGCCCTCGCGTTCCTCGGCTATCGGCGGGTGAAGAAGCTGCGCGCGCCGGAGAAGACGATCGATTCGCTGAAGCAGGCGCGCTCCGTGCTGCCGAGCGGATTCGGCGCCGCCGCGCACGACGAGCACCTGGCGCTGGAAAAGCGCACCAACTGACCGTGCGGGTCGTCGTCGCGGCGCCGCCCGCCGACCACTAGGCTCGGTCGGCGTGTCGTCGAACTTCCTTCCGGATCCGTCCAGCGTCCGTTACGACGGTCCGTGGACCCACCGGGACGTTCATGCCAACGGCATTCGATTCCATGTCGTGGAGGCCGCGCCCGAGCGCACCGATGCGCCGCTGGTGGTGCTGCTGCACGGCTTCGCCGACTTCTGGTGGTCCTGGCGACATCAGCTGACCGGGCTCACCGAGATGGGTTTCCGCGCGGTCGCGGTGGACCTGCGCGGCTACGGCGACAGCGACAAACCGCCGCGCGGCTACGACGGCTGGACACTCGCCGGTGACATCGCCGGACTCATTCGCGCGCTCGGGCACACCGAGGCCGCGCTGGTCGGCCACGCGGAAGGCGGGCTGGTCTGCTGGGCCACCGCTGTGTTGCATCCGAGGCTGGTGCGCGCCATCGCCCTGGTGAGTTCGCCGCACCCTGGCGCGCTCAAGAGCGCCGTGCTGCGCGATCGGCGGCAACGCAGGACCTGGCTGCCGAACTTCCTGCGCTACCAGCTCCCCCGCTACCCGGAATACCGGCTGACCACCAACGACGGGTTCGAGGTCGAGCGTCTGCTGCGGCAGCGGGTCACCGGATCATGGTCGGGGACCGCCGAATTCGTGGACGCGGCCCGGCGCATGCGCTCGGCCATCCAGATCCCCGGCGCCGCGCACTGCGCGCTGGAATATCAGCGCTGGGCGTTCCGCAGCCAGTGGCGCCCCGACGGCCGCCGCTTCATGGCCACCGTCCGCGTCCCCATCGGCATCCCGGTACTCGCCCTGCGCGGCGAATCCGACAACTACTTGCTGCGCTCCACCTTCCACCGCGGCCTGCGATGGTCGCCGCACCGCCGAATGGTCACCGTCCCCAACGCCGCCCACTTCGCGCACCAGGAGAACCCGGACGTGGTCACCGCGGAACTGGCCAAGTTCCTCGGCTGACAAGTCCTCGGAACGCCGCACGGCCGCCGACTGATCGAGCAGTCGGCGGCCGTGGTCGTTTCAGCACTCAGCTGAGTACGCAGGCGCCTGTGTCGACGGGGAGGTTCGCGTTGGGGGCCGCGTCGAGGTCGGAGCGGACCTCGTCGAGGGTCAGCACGTAACCCGTGTCGTCGTCGGTGACCGCGGCGCCGAAGACGACGCCGAGCACCTGGCCTTCGGTGTCCACCAGCGGGCCGCCGGAGTTGCCCGCGCGCACCAGGCCGCGAACCGTGTAGACCTCGCGCTCGACGGTGCCGTTGCGGTAGATCGTCGGGCCGGTGAGGTCCAGCGTCTCGCGGACGCGGGCCGCGCTGGCCGTGTACGGTCCGCCGCCGGGGTAGCCGAGCACGATCGCGCTGTCGCCGGAGCGCGCGGGCGCCGGGGCCTGCGGCACGACCGGTGAGGTCAGGCCGGGCACCGAGAGCACCGCGATGTCCTTGGACGGATCGAAAAGAACGACGCTGGCGTCCAGCGGTCCGCGCGGGGTGTCCACCGCGACGCTGGTAGTGCCCGCGACCACGTGGGCGTTGGTCATCACCCGCTCCGGCGCGATGACGAAGCCCGAACCCTCCAGCGCGCGCTGGCAACTCGGCGCGACGCCGCGGATGCGCAGCACGCTCTGTTGCAGCGAGGCCGCGACGGGGCTGGCGAGCACGCTCGGATCCGGCGGCTCGACCGCGGCGATGGGCGCGCGGCCGAAAGGACCGATCACGTCCGGCAGGCCGGAAGTGTTGAGCAGCTTGGAGAATTCGTTGGGGACCTTGCGCAGCCAGTTCGGCGCGACCTGGTTGACGTCGGCGAGCACCCGCGAACCGTTGATCGCGGTGGCGATCGCGGGCTGCGACGAGGTGGCCAGCGGCAGCGCCAAGAGCCACGCGGTGACCAGCACCGCCACCGCCTGCAGCATCGCACCGACCACGCTGTCCACGCTGCGGGTGAACGGATGCCGCATCCCGCTGCGCGCGGCGCGGCCGAGCACCATGCCCGCGACCTCGCCGACGATCACCAACAGCACGATGAGCAGCACACCGGTGAGCACCCTGGTTCGCCCCTCGTCGACGTGCACCAGAATGTGCGGCGCGATGAGGATGCCCGCGACGGCGCCGAGCACGACGCCGAGGAAGGCCAGCGCCGAGGCCACAGCGCCCTGCCGCCAGCCGGACGCGGCCGCGGCCAAGGCGAGCAGCACCACGATGATGTCGAGCCAGGCCGAGGAGCTCATAAGGTCATCCCCACTGCGGCGAGCGCCGATTCCAGGTCCCGCACATCGTCGCGGTCCCATTCCAGTTCCCAGCCCGCGGACTGGAAGATGCCCGCGAGTATCCCGCCGGTCAATCCCCAGACCAGCATGCCGTCGACTTGGAAGGCCGGGCTCTGGTAGCCGAGGCTGCCGCGGACGAGGAAGCGATTGGCCGGGTCGAGCATCTCGGAGAGCGGCACTCGCACCACCCGCTCGGTCTCGCTCTCGTTCACCACCCGCACCTCACCTGGCGTGTGCCAGTAGGCCACGACCGGTGTCACATCGAACCGCGACGGCGGCACGAAGACTTTCGGCAGCACCGCGAGCGGCTGGACGTGCTCGCGCAAAACGCCGGTCTCCTCGCACGCCTCGCGCAGCGCGGTATCGATCGGCCCCTCGTCCTCGGGATCGACCGCGCCGCCGGGGAAGGCGACCTGTCCCCGGTGCTGGCGCATGGTCGAGGCGCGCTGGGTCAGCAGCACGTCGGCGTCGGGGGGCAACCCGCCGGGAGCCGTCGGATCGTCCTCGGTCGAACCGCTGAACAGCACCAGCACGGCGGCCTGGCGCGGCTCGCCGGTGATCGTCATGGCTCGGCGCAGAGCGCGCGCGATCGTCAACGTGTCGCTCGCGTCGGCGTGCGCGGGCTCGACGGCCCGGCGCAGCCAATGCGGAACGTCGGTCGGCAGCGGAATCGTCATGCCGCTCCCCCGGTGAACCTGCGCACCACCACCTCCACAACCGTTCTGTCCGCCCGCAACAGACGCTGCGAGATGTCTTGCGGTGTAGACCTTCTCACGGCATCGCAAACATCGTGTCCGACCACGCGCGCCGTCACGCTCGCACTCCGAGCGCCGTTGCCACCGTATCGGCAATGTCGTCGACGCCGGTAAACGTTCGCACGACAACCTGTGCAAGGGAACCATCCGGGCGAACCAGCAGCGAAATCGGCAGCACGGCAGGGGCGCCGACGGCCGCGCGCACCTTCGCGTCGCCGTCGAGCACACCGGGCAGACGCACGTCCAATCCCGTGAGACGCAAAAGCGCCTTGGCCTCTTCGGGATCGCTGTGCACGGTGAGCACCGTCAGGGCGTCGCCCGCTCGCTCCGCGTACTGGCGCAGGTACGGCAACTCCTCGGCGCACGGTCCGCACCAGTAGGCCCAGAGGTTGAGCAGCGCGGGTTTGCCCGCGAGCGCGGCGGCGAGGTCGACGGGCGCGCCGTCGGCCAGGCAGGTCAGGGTGATCCCGGCCAGCGGTCCCGCTCCCGTCGCGTCCGGCGCGGCCCGGGGACAGGGTGCGAGCGCGGCATCGGCGCGCAGTTGCGCGGGAACCTGCTGCGCGCCGGACGCGGGTCGCGAATCCGACGCGGTGTCCTCGCCACCGCCGCGCGGCCACAGCGCGATCACCGCGGCGACGACCACGATCAAGCCGACCAGCGCCCAGCGCACCACGGAGGAAAATCTCGCCGTACCGGAATCCTTTTCCCGCGGCGTTTCGTCCGCGGCCCGCGATCTCACAGGCCGACCATCCCGAGCAGGTGTTCGCGCTCCGGACCCTTCACCAGCTTCGCCGCGAGCTCCGGCTCGGTCGGCCCGGCACCGAACGACGGGCAGTCGCCGGCGAGCACGCACGCGCCGCACGCCGGCTTCCTGGCATGGCACACCCGCCGACCGTGAAAGATCACGCGATGGGACAGCATCGTCCATTCCTTGCGCTCGACGAGTTCGCCGACGGCGTGTTCGACCTTGACCGGATCTTCCTCGGTGGTCCAGCCCCACCGGCGGACCAGCCTGCCGAAATGCGTGTCGACCGTGATGCCCGGCACGTCGAAGGCGTTGCCGAGGATGACGTTGGCAGTCTTGCGGCCGATGCCGGGCAACTTCACCAGTTCGGCGAGGGTGTGAGGTAATTCACCATCGTACTGGGTCACCAGGGCTTGCCCGAGGCCGATCAGCGAGCTCGTCTTGTTCCGGTAGAACCCCGTCGGCCGGATGTATTCCTCCAGCTCCGCGCGGTTCGCCTCGGCGTAATCGCGCGCGCTGCGGTACTTGGCGAAGACGGCGGGAGTGGTGAGATTCACGCGCTCGTCGGTGCACTGCGCGGAAAGGATTGTCGCGACCGCCAATTCGAGCGGAGTGGTGAAATCCAGCTCACAGTGCGCGTCGGGAAAAGCGGCCGCGAGGGTGCGGTTCATCCGGCGCGCCCTCCGTACAAGCCCGAGCTTCGTTTCCGCCTGTCGCGCGCGAGATTTCCGTTTCGGAACGGCCACCCCCGCAGGTTGCGCATCGGTCGCCCCGGCGGCAGCCGACGACCCGTTCACATCGGTCACAGACGGGGAGGCACGCACGCGTCCACCTTACGGAACCGCTCCGACAAGTTGGCCGCTCAGATCTACTGCCGTGTTCCATCTGAGACCTTCAGCGTGTTTACTCCTCGATATGCAAGGACTCGCTGTGGTGCTCTTCCCAGTGGTGTTGATGCTGTTCGCACTGCTGATGGAGCGGGTCGAGAATCGGCTCCGCAAACTTCTCGAACCCGACCCCGAGGTTCAGCAGTACCTGGACAGGGCAAGCAACGCCGAGGTCAAGGAGTTGACGAAGGCCGGACTGCCCGCAGCGGTGGCCCGGATGCGCAAGCGCCGTTCCCGTAACGACGACCTGGACGTCGCTCGGGCGAGCTGAATCCACTACCTGGACACCACGCAATCCACTCGTTACGTGGTGTCTGTCACTACGCCGCCACAATGCCGCGTAGACTGCGCTGTTGGCCGATTCGCTTCGGTCCAGCCCAGAGCCATTTCCCATAAGGAGCACATTCGTGGACGAGGCCCTCGCCAGAGCAGGCATCTTCCAAGGCGTAGAGCCCACCGCGGTGGCGGCACTCGCCAAACAACTGCAGCCGGTGGATTTCCCGCGCGGCCATGTCATTTTCAACGAGGGCGAACCCGGCGATCGGCTCTACATCATCACCTCGGGCAAGGTGAAGATCGGCCGACGTTCCCCGGACGGCCGGGAGAACCTGCTCACCATCATGGGCCCGTCGGACATGTTCGGCGAGCTGTCGATCTTCGACCCCGGCCCGCGCACCTCGACCGCCACCACGGTCACCGAGGTCCGCGCCGTCACGATGGATCGCGACGCCCTCAAGTCCTGGATCGACCAGCGGCCCGAGATCGCCGAGCAGCTGCTCCGCGTGCTCGCCCGCCGTCTGCGGCGCACCAACAACAACCTCGCCGACCTGATCTTCACCGACGTCCCCGGTCGCGTCGCCAAGGCTCTGCTGCAGCTCGCGCAGCGGTTCGGCACGCAGGAGGCCGGCGCCCTCCGGGTCACCCACGACCTCACCCAGGAGGAGATCGCCCAGCTCGTCGGCGCGTCTCGCGAGACCGTCAACAAGGCGCTCGCCGACTTCGCGCACCGCGGCTGGCTGCGGCTGGAGGGCAAGAGCGTGCTCATCTCCGACTCCGAGCGGCTCGCGCGGCGCGCTCGCTGACCCGCTTCCGACACGGCACGGCCCGCCGGATTCAGCGCTCCACTGGATCCGGCGGGCCGTCGCGTTTCGGGTGAGCTACCGCTCGGCGCGCAGATACTCCAGTTGCGCCTGCACCGAGCTGCGGGCGGCCGGCCAGAGCCGCTTGTCCACGTCCGCGTACACCTTGCGCACCACCGCCATGGCGCCCGCGTCCGGACCGAGCTCGGCGAGCGCGGCGCGCACCTGGTCGAGCCGCTCCCTGCGGTGCTGGATGTAGTACCGGGCGACCGGTTCCAGATCCGGGTGGTCCGGACCGTGTGCGGGCAGCAGCGCCTTGCCCGCACCCGCCTCGATGAGCCGGTCCAGCGAACCGAGGTAATCGGCGAGGGTGCCGTCGGTGGAGTCCAGCACGGTGGTGCCGCTGCCGAGGATGGTGTCGCCGGTGAGCACCGCGTCGTCGAGCACGAAGCTCAGCGAGTCGGCGGTGTGCCCAGGTGTGGCCAGCACACCGATCCGTAGCCCGGCGGCCTCGATCACCTCGCCGTCTGCCAGCGGCGCGTCCGCGCCGCGCAGGAATTCGGGATCCTTCGCGCGCACCGGCGTGCCGGTCAGCTTCACCAGTCGCTCGATGCCGCCGGTGTGATCGTGGTGGCGGTGCGTGATCAGGGTCAGCGCGATCTTGCCGTCGGTGACACTGGCGATGGCCTCGCTGTGTTTCTTGTCCTTCGGCCCCGGGTCGACCACGACGTACTCCGACGCATCCGGCGCGCGCAGGATCCAGGTGTTGGTGCCGTCCAGGGTCATCTGGCCGGGATTGTCCGCGAGCAGCACCGCCGCCGTCGGCGTCACCTGGCGCAATTGCCCGTACGCGGGATGAGAAGGCGTCATCGCATTACCTCGGTCTCGGAATCGTTGTCCGACAACCTGTCTAACGCACCTCGGCGATCAGTTCGACCTCGACCGGGGTGTTCTTCGGAAGTTCGGAGACGCCGACGGCCGAACGCGCGTGCACGCCCGCGTCGCCGAAGACCTCACCGAGGAACTCCGAGGCGCCGTTGATCACCAGCGGCTGATCGGTGAATCCCGGCGCGGACGCGACGAAACCGACCACCTTGACGATCCGCACGACCTCGTCCAGCCCGACCAGGTCGTGCACCGCGGCCAGCGCGTTGAGCGCGCACAGCCGCGCCGCCTCGGCCGCCGCCTCCAGCGAGACCTCGGCGCCGACCTTGCCGGTCGCCGACAGCTCGCCGTTCACGAAAGGCAGCTGGCCGGAGGTGTAGACGAGCGAACCGCTGCGCACCGCCGGGATGTACGCCGCGACCGGCGCGGCCACGGCGGGCACGGCCAGCCCGAGCCGCTCCAGGTTCTTCCGCCACGGGGTGGCCGCGTCGACAGCCACGGCCTACTGCCTCGGACGCTTCAGGTACGCAACATGCTGCTCGCCGGTCGGGCCGGGCAGCACCGTCACCAGCTCCCAGCCGTCGGCGCCCCACTGATCGAGAATTTGCTTGGTCGCGTGCGTAAGCAGCGGAACGGTCGCGTACTCCCACAGGGTCACATCACTCATGCGGTGAGTTTATGGGCGAGCCCGCGGCGCCGCGCGTTCCGGGCTCGCTTGTCGCGATATGCCTCGACGGCCGGCGGGATGATAGCGGCCGGAGGGACTGTCTGGTACAGAAGGTGCCGAAAACGGCAGTGTGACCGTATCCCTAGGGCGTGATCGCATAACGGGTTATAGGCTCGCGAACGTGGGAGTACCAACAGCAGTGCCTATTTCGGCGGAGCCGGGGCTGGAAACGGGTTGGCCGAAGCGCGCGGAAAAGGCCCGCTTGCACTACGTCTCCGGCAAAGGGGGAACGGGCAAGTCGACGGTCGCCGCCGCGCTCGCGCTGGCACTGGCCGCGGGCGGACGCCGGGTGCTGCTGGTCGAAGTCGAGAGCAGACAGTCGATCGCGCAGCTGTTCGACCTGCCGCCGCTGCCACCGACCGAGACGAGAATCGCCACCGCGGACGGCGGCGGCGAGGTGGTCGCGCTGGCGCTCGACATCGAGCACGCCTTTCTGGAATACCTCGACATGTTCTACAACCTGGGCTTCGCGGGACGGGCGATGCGCAGGATGGGCGCCGTCGAGTTCGTCACCACGATCGCGCCCGGTCTGCGCGACGTCATCTTGACCGGCAAGATCAAGGAGTGCGCGGTCCGCGTGGACAGCACGGGTAAGCGGGTCTACGACGAAATCGTCGTCGACGCACCGCCTACCGGCCGGATCGCCAGCTTCCTCGACGTCACCACCGCGATGGTCGAGATCGCCAAGGGCGGGCCGATCGCCTCGCAGGCCGAGGGCGTTTCCCGGCTGCTGCATTCGGATCAGACGATGATCCACCTGGTCACGCTGCTCGAGGCGCTGCCGGTGCAGGAGACCGCCGACGCCGTCGCCGAACTCACCGCCAACAACCTGCGCATCGGCACGGTGATCGTGAACCGCGCCGGCGAGAGCTTCCTGCCCACCGACGTGCGCAACCGCGCCGCCGAGGGCGACATCGACCGGGCCGCCATCCGCGCCGGACTCGAGCGAGCCGGAATCGCCTTGCCGGAGGACAGTTTCGAAGGCCTGATCACCGAGACCTTCGAGCACTCGGCCCGGTTGCAGGCCCAGGACGCCAGCGCGGCCGAACTGAACAAGGTCGACGTGTCGCAGCTGCACCTGCCCGCGTTGGCCGACGGCATGGACCTCGGCGGACTGTACGAGCTAGCCGAACATCTGAGCGCGCAGGGAGTGCGATGACGACGCTGGATATCTCGAAGATCATCGCCGATCCCACCGCGCGGGTCGTGGTGTGCTGCGGCTCCGGCGGCGTCGGCAAGACCACCACCGCCGCCGCGATCGCGCTGCGCGCCGCCGAGTTGGGCCGCAAGGTCGTCGTGCTGACGATCGACCCGGCGCGCCGACTGGCCCAGTCACTCGGCGTCGCCGACCTGGACAACACCCCGCAACGGGTGGCGCTCGGCCCGGAGGCCAAGGGCGAGCTGTACGCGATGATGCTGAACATGCGTCGCACGTTCGACGACATGGTGCTCGAGCACACCACACCGGAGAAGGCCGAGCAGATCTTCGCCAACCCGATCTATCAGACCCTCGCGTCGTCCTTCGGCGGCACGCAGGAATACATGGCCATGGAGAAACTCGGGCAACTCGCCAACAAGCGGGAATGGGACCTGATCGTGGTCGACACCCCGCCGTCGCGCAACGCACTCGACTTCCTCGACGCGCCCAAGCGCCTCGGTAACTTCCTGAACGGCAAGATGATCCGGCTCATCATGGCGCCGGGACGCGGCGTCGGCCGGTTCGTCACGGGCGCGATGAGCCTGGCCATGCGCGGCGTGTCCACCGTGGTCGGCGGGCAACTGCTCAAGGACGCGTCGGTCTTCCTGCAGTCGCTGGAATCGCTGTTCGGCGGTTTCCAGGACCGCGCCGACCGTACCTACGCGTTGCTTTCCAAGCCGGGCACGCACTTCCTGGTGGTGGCCGCCGCGGAACCGGACGCGTTGCGGGAGGCGTCGTTCTTCGTCGACCGGCTCTCCACCGAGCAGATGCCGCTCGCGGGATTGGTACTCAACAGGACGCATCCGGCGCTGAGCGATCTGCCCGCCGATCACGCGCTCACCGCCGCCGACCAACTGGCCGAATCCGATCCGCTCACCAGCTCGGTGCTGCGCATCCACGCCGAACGGGTCGCCACGGCCAAGCGCGAACAGCACCTGCTGCACCGATTCACCGGTGCGCATCCGCGAGTGCCGATGGTCCCGGTGACCGCGCTGCCGTTCGAGGTCTCCGATCTCGAGGCACTGCGCGCGGTAGGCGACCAGCTGACCGGAGCCCTCGCCTCCGCTTAACAAAACGTTCGGTATTGACGCGGAATCGCTATAGGCGCAAACGAAACCGAGCCCGCAATCGCGGGCTCGGTTTCTCGTTCTTTCGACTACATCGCCACTTGGTGCTGGCGCTGGGCCTGGAAGAAATCGGCCCAAGAGGTCACCTCGGGATGCTGTTTCAGCAGCGCCCTTCGCTGCCTTTCGGTCATCCCACCCCACACGCCGAACTCGACGCGATTGTCGAGAGCATCGGCTCCACATTGCATCAGCACCGGACAGTGCCTGCAGATCGTCGCCGCTTTGCGCTGCGCCGCGCCGCGGACGAACAACTGATCGGGATCCACTTCCTTGCATCGGGCCTGGGATACCCAGGCGATTCGCGCTTCGGCCTGCTCTACGTCCAATCGAGCGATGGGGGTTGTCATATGCATTTGGTGTGCCCCTTTGCAGTCCGAACACCGGGTCAACGGCGCTCCAGAATCGCGTGCCAGATCGCAGCAACCCGAACCCCGCTGCGCTCTGAACCACATTCCACTTTGAGTGTTAGCTCCATCACACTGGGTTCTCAATCTAGGTAAAGGTATGGCCCGAGCGCAAGACCGTCTCGAGATTTTTTGGTACGCCCGTCCATGCAAACGTGATAAGGAACCGGTCGGTCGGGCCGATTCGCGACACGCCAGTGTCCGACACGCCGGACACGCCTGCGCGACACGCCCAATAGGCCTGGACTAACGCCGGATCTCGTCTTCGGACAAGCACACCCGAGAGGGCGAGAAGCGCAACCCGTACCCTTGGGAACGTGTCGAATGTGCCGATCACACATACGCTCGCGAAGCTGGCGGGCAGCTGCGCGCTGGCCGCGGTGCTCGTCGCCGGGCTCCTGTTCCCCCTCGCCGGTGGATTCGGGTTCGTCTCCAACCGGGCCGCCGACGCCGTGGACAACGTCTCCGCGGAACTGGTCGAGGGCAATGTCCCAGCGGTCTCGACCATGGTGGACAAGAACGGGTCTCCCATCGCCTGGCTCTACGAGCAGCGCAGGTTCGAGGTGCCCAGCGAGCGGATCTCCAACGACATGAAGCTGGCGATCATCTCCATCGAGGACCGCCGCTTCGCCGACCACGACGGCGTGGACTGGCAGGGCACGATGCGCGCGTTCCTCACCAACACCACCAGTGGCGAGGTGCAGCAGGGCGCGTCCACCCTCGACCAGCAGTACGTGAAGAACTTCCAGCTGCTCGTCGTCGCCAAGACCGACGCCGAACGCCGCGCGGCGATCGAGACCACACCGGCGCGCAAGATCCGCGAGATCCGCATGGCGCTGACCCTGGACAAGGAACTCACCAAGGACGAGATCCTCACCAGGTATCTGAATCTCGTGCCGTTCGGTAATTCGTCCTACGGCATCCAGGACGCCGCGCAGACCTACTTCGGCATCGACGCGGCCGAGCTGAACGTCCCGCAGTCGGCGATGCTCGCGGGCATGGTGCAGTCCAGCTCCAAGCTGAACCCCTACACCAATGCCCAGGGCGTGCTGGCTCGCCGGAACACCGTGCTGGACACGATGATCCAGAACATCCCGGCGCGCGCCGAGGAGTTCCGCAAGGCCAAGTCGGAGCCGCTCGGCGTGCTGCCCGAGCCGAAGGGCCTGCCGCGCGGCTGCATCGCCGCCCAGGATCGCGGCTTCTTCTGCGATTACGCGCTGCAGTACCTGGCCAATTCGGGCATCAGCCGCGAACAGATCGACAAGGGCGGCTACCTGATCAGGACCACCCTCGATCCGGCCGTGCAGGACTCGGTCAAGCGCGCGGTCACCGAGGCGGCCAACCCGAACCTCGACGACATCGCCGAGGTGATGTCGGTGATCGCGCCTGGCCAGGACTCGCACGACGTCGTCGCCATGGCGAGCAGCCGCACCTACGGCCTCAACCGCGACGCCAACGAGACGGTGCAACCGCAGCCGTTCTCGATGGTCGGCGACGGCGCTGGCTCGGTCTTCAAGGTGTTCACCACGGCGGCCGCCATGGAGAAGGGCCTCGGCATCAACTCCCAGCTCGACGTGCCCGGCCGCTTCGACGCGCGCGGCATGGGTAACGGCGGCGCGCGTGGCTGCCCGCCCGCCACCTACTGTGTCGAGAACGCGGGCCGCTACAAGTCGCCGATGTCGGTGACCGAGGCGCTGGCCACCTCGCCGAACACCGCGTTCGTCAAGCTGATCCAGGCCGTCGGCGTCACGCCGACCGTCGACATGGCGGTGCGGCTCGGCATGCGCTCGTTCACCAACCCGGGCAGCTCCGGGCACGGCAACCAGAGCCTGGCCGACATGATCAAGGACCAGAACCTCGGCTCGTTCACCCTCGGCCCGGTCGCGATCAACCCGCTCGAGCTGTCCAACGTCGCCGCGACGCTGGCCTCCGGCGGCCGCTGGTGCCCGCCGTCGCCGATCAAGGAGGTCATCGACCGCAGCGGCAAGCAGGTTCCGCTCACCCAGCAGGCCTGCGAGCAGGTGGTCGAGCCCGGCCTGGCCAACACGCTGGCCAACGCGATGAGCAAGGACGACACCGCGGGCACCGCCGCGGCCGCTGCCCAGGCCACCGGCTGGAACCTGCCGATGGCGGGCAAGACGGGAACCACGGAAAGCCACCGCTCCTCGGCCTTCTTCGGCTTCACCAACTCGCTGGCCGCCGCTGTCTACGTCTACGGCGACAGCCCGACGCCCGGCGAGATCTGCTCGTTCCCGCTGCGCAACTGCGGTGACGGCAACCTGTTCGGCGGTAACGAACCCGCGCGCACCTGGTTCAACGCCATCAAGCCGGTGATCGGCAACTTCCCGCCGCCGGTGCTGCCGCCGCTGGACGACAAGTACGTCCGCGGCGCGAACAACTCGCAGGTGCCCGACGTGGTCGGCATGTCGCAGGGCGAGGCGACCACCGCGCTGATCGCCGCGGGCTTCCAGGTCTCGGCCGTCAACGGGGCGGGCCCGCCGCCCAAGGGCAGTGTGATGAGCACCGCGCCGAACGGTTCGGCCATCCCCGGATCGGTCATCACGATCTACATCAGTGACGGCACCCAGCGTCAGGCGCCGCCGCCGGCCGCTCCGGGTCCGCTGCCGCCGCCTCCGGCGCTGCCGCCGGGCTTCCCGCTGCCGCCTTGGTGGCCGAGATAAGCGCTCCGGCCATGCGCGGGCTGTCGGCGGACTCCGTCCGGTGGTGCCGATAAACGAAGAACCGCCGACCGGCGTTGCTGCCGGTCGGCGGTTCTGGTTTTCGGGGCGCTATGTCAGAGGCGGGCTTTGACGGCCGCGGAGATACGCGAGCCGTCGGCCTTGCCCTCGGCCAGCGCGGTCGCGATCTTCATGACCTGACCCATCTGACGCATACCGGGTCGTTCGCCGATTTGCTCGGCGACCTGGGCGATCGCGGTGTCGGCCAGGTCGGCGATCTCGGCCTCGGTCAGCTGGGTGGGCAGGTATTCGTCGATGATCCTGGCCTCGGCGTGTTCGTTGGCGGCGAGCTCGCCGCGACCGGCCTGGGTGTAGACCTCGGCCGACTCGTTGCGCTTCTTCGCCTCCTTCTGCAGCACCGCGATCACCTCGGCGTCGGAGAGTTCACGCGCCTCCGAGCCGGCGACCTCGGCGGTCTGGATCGCGGCAAGCAGCATGCGCAACGTCGCGAGGCGCAACGTGTCCTTGGCTTTCATCGCGGCGGTCATGTCCGTCCGCAGCCGTTCTTTGAGTTCCGACATGAGGCACACGGTAGCCGGTCGCCGTCGCCCGGCCCACCACATTTCGCCGTGGCGGTTCCGCGCTCGAACACTCGTTACCGCTGCTCGCGGACCCTCTCCGCCGATTCGGCGGCGCTGTGCGGAAACACACTCGGCGTTCCGAGGCACCCTCACCTATGCTGGGCAAATGCCCGTAATCTCGACCGCCGCCGTCCGCCGAACCGCGCTGGGAGCCACCGGGGCCGCGGTAGCCGGAATCGGCTACGCCTCGCTGATCGAACGCAACGCGTTCGTCCTGCGCGAGGCGACCATGCCGGTGCTGCCGCCCGGTTCGTCGAGCCTACGCGTGCTGCACATCAGCGATCTGCACATGATGCCCGGTCAGAAGCTCAAGCAGCAGTGGCTGCGCGAGCTGGATCGGCTGGAGCCGGACCTGGTCGTCAACACCGGCGACAACCTCTCGCACCAGAAGTCGGTGCCCGCGGTGGTGCAGGCACTCGGCGGATTGCTCTCCCGCCCCGGCCTTTTCGTTTTCGGCAGCAACGACTACTTCGCGCCGGTGCCGAAGAACCCGCTGAAGTACTTCAAGAAGGACCACCGCCGCGTCTACGGCGCGCCGCTGCCGTGGAAGGACCTGCGGGCGGCGTTCACCGAACGCGGCTGGCTCGACCTCACCCACGTGCGCCGCGATCTCGAGGTCGCGGGCGTCCGCATCGCCACCGCGGGCGTCGACGACCCGCACCTGCAGCGCGACCGGTACGACACGGTCGCGGGCGCGCCGAACCCGCTCGCCGATCTGCGCATCGGCCTCACCCACTCCCCCGAACCGCGGGTGCTGGACCGCTTCGCCGACGACGGCTACGACCTCGTGATGGCCGGTCACACCCACGGCGGCCAACTGGTGCTGCCCGGCTACGGCGCGCTGGTCACCAACTGCGGCATCGACAAGTCGCGCGTCAAGGGTCCGTCGAAGTGGGGCGAGCACACGCAGCTGCACGTCTCCGCCGGCATCGGCACCTCGCCGTGGGCGCCCTACCGCTTCTGCTGCCGCCCCGAAGCCACCCTGCTCACCCTCGTGGCCGCACCGCCGAAGCGTCCGGCCGCCGAGAGCAATCACGGGCTCTCGACTTCGGAGACCGTCTCGCGCTGAGCATCCGCTAGGCGATTGTCAAGCGGCACAGGGATTGTCCGCGCTCCCGGGCGCGCACCGTCTCGTGCCGACCCGGTAGGGTCGCGTGCCGAAACTTGAATCAGTCGACTAGGGGACGACTTTGAGCAGAGGATTCGACGGCCCGCGCACCGAACCCGGCGTCATCGGCATGCCCGGAGTTCCGGACCACACGGTGGCGCAGGGCGGTTCGGAGTTCGGGAGTGCGTCGAATCCTTTGGCGGGTGGCCCGCCTCCGCAGTGGAGCGCCGCGGACGGGTCGGTTCCCCAATGGGTGACCGAGTCCCCTCGGTCCGGGAACGGCGGCGCACGGGCCTGGGTAGGCGTCGGAGTCGCGGCGACAGTGCTGGCGGCGGGCGCGGCGGCCGTGGTCGTCGCGGGCGGGCCGGAGGAGGCCAGTGCCGACGGGACCCCGTCGCTGGTGAGCGCGCTGACCACCTCGTCCGCCACGCGAGCCCCGGCGCGGCGGCAGGAGACGCACGCGGGGCCGCCGGTGGTACCGGGTTACCAAGTCGTCGTCGCGCCCGATAGCGGCGCCGCGTACGACGTGCCCGCCGACTGGACCGTCGGCGACTCCGGGGGCTTCGGCAAGCCGCCCAACGCCGTCGGCGGGAAGGGCTACGCCACCGAGGGCAAGGACTACTGCCCCGGTTCCACGCGCACCGTAGCGTTCGTCACCGGCTCGGAGAACACCGACACCGTGCGCGCCGCAACCGAACTCGGCACTAAGACGGCGAAGATCGCCTACCCCAACGCGCCCGGGGGCGGCGTCCCCGGCGCACCGCAGCCACTGGATTCCCTCGACGGCGCCCAGCACGGCACCTTCGTCGAGACCAGGGGCGCCATCACCGACGCGAAGCCCGGCTGCGCCACCGAGTACTCGGTGTACACCTTCGCCACCGGCGCCGACATCGGCAGCTTCGTCATGGTGATCGCCGCCGACACCGGCGTCCCGAACGCCGTCGACGCCGAGACCGCCAAGCGGATCTTCCGCAGCGTTCGCATCTACGAAGGGTGATTGACCTGCCGGTTTAACGTCTGGACCATCCCTGTTGTAAGCTACTCCAGGTTCGCTTCACGGGGTGTGGCGCAGCTTGGTAGCGCGCTTCGTTCGGGACGAAGAGGTCGCAGGTTCAAATCCTGTCACCCCGACTCGTGTGGTTGAGACACGATGAAGGACCCTGATCACCAGGTCGGGGTCCTTCGTTTATATCCCGATCCTTTCCGCCGACCGCGACCGGTGGCCGCGTGGCCCCGGCCAAGGCCCAAAATCCGTTGAGAACGGGTGCGGAAGCGTGTTCAGTCGGCACATGGGAATCGCGCGGCGGGGAACACGGATCCTGAACCTCGATGGCGAACGCTACCGGTGGGTTGTCTCACCGGACGATGAGCCAGGGTTGGCGATCGTCGTGGAGATAGCCGAGGGACACGGGCAGCGGATGGTCACCTGGGTGGATCACGGCACGATCATTACCCCACGCTTGGTCGCGATGGTGATACACAGAGCGCTTCACCGGGGCTGGACTCCGAACCAGCGGGGCACCGAAGTCGTCTACCGGATCAAGGGCACGCCAACGCCGGTCCAGACCTGACAAAGCTCCCTGCTGCTGGTTCGCACCTCGGGCACTGGCGAGGGCTCTGTGCAGTGCGCTCACCGAGCTCTCACCGACCCTCGCCGAGGTGGACGGCGGACGTCCTCGAGCGACCGAATTGATGTGCGACCTGCTCGAAGGACTGCGCTGACGCACGCGTCTGGCCGCGAACGCTTTCGAGACGGAGGCGACGGCGAGGCGGTATAGTTCGGGGCGTCACTTCGGTGATGTCGAGAGGGTGGAGCGCCGCTGTGAACGACGCCCCACCCGGTGGGTCACCTGACCCGCACTCGGCGGACCAGAGAGAGCGCCCCGGCGGTCACGACAGCTGCTGTGAACAGGATGCCGTAATCGACCGGGGCCTTGCTCTTCTTCCGGCGATGCTTCGCCATTCCCCACCACCTCCCTTCTGGGCGCGGTGTCTGGACCAGAGTCCACCGCCCCTCGACGGGAGGTGTGCACACCTTATGCGATGCGCTCGGTCAATTGTCCTGTCGCACAGCATGTCCGGAGTAACGTTCGGATTGATCGGCGCGTCGCGTCGGCGCGTCACATGCCGCTACGCCGCGCCGTTCGGTATCGACGAGCGGTGGCGCCCAGCGACCGGGTAACCATCGACGAGCGGTGGCACCCGCGCCCGGGTCACCCTCGACCAGCGGATTACTAGCGGCGCTGCGCGTGAAAGCGCCTCGGCCCCTTGAGGATTCGTAGTCCGAGCTTCGATATGGGGCGGCGGTAAGGTGGTCGGTGAGGAGACGCTTACCGCTTGATAACTTGCGGACACATGGTGGAAACGCGAGGTCCATAGCGTATACACGCATGTCGACAAGGGTGACCACACTGGCCGATGCGGCGGGGCGGCCGTTGCGGGACGTGGTTTATGCGGCGTTGCGCGATGAGCTGATGAACGGTGACATCAAGTTCGGCGAGCGGCTCACCGAGCCGAAACTGTCCGCGCGGTTCGGTATTTCGCGCACTCCGATCCGCGAGGCGCTCACCGTGCTCTGCTCGGACGGACTGTTGCGCCGGGAGGAGTACGGGTTCAGCCCGGTACGGCCGAGCATCCCGCTCATCCGCGATCTCTACGAGTTGCGAATCACCCTGGAGCTCGGCGGTATTCAGCGCGCCA
This sequence comes from Nocardia bhagyanarayanae, assembly GCF_006716565.1. Lineage (NCBI taxonomy): Bacteria > Bacillati > Actinomycetota > Actinomycetes > Mycobacteriales > Nocardiaceae > Nocardia > Nocardia bhagyanarayanae. The sequence continues at coordinate 1,054,735 of NZ_VFPG01000001.1, forward strand.
TCGGCAATCCGGCGGTGCGCCACGACCACGCCCTGCTGGAGGCCGAGCGGACGAGCTGGCTCGAACTCCAGGCCGATCCGCCCGAGCAGGAACCGGGTTTCGTGGTGCGCGACGAGGAATTCCACGTCACCCTGCTCACCGCGGCGGGCAACGCCGAATTGGTGCGCGCGCTGCAATCGGTCAACTCCCGCATCCGGCACGTGCGCATGTACGACTTCATGGTCAACAACCGGATCGAGACCACGATCACCGAGCATCTCGCGATCCTCGACGCGGTGCTCGCCGACGATCTGCCGCTGGCGTATCGCCTGCTGCACACCCATATCGGGGAATCACTGGACGTCGTCCTGGAGCGGGTCACCCGCGCCATCGCGGCGATGTCGATGGCAACTGAATAGGGAGTCACGGTGGAGTTCGATACTGTGCTCGTCGCGAATCGCGGCGAGATCGCGGGCCGGGTACTGCGCACCGCGAAGGCGCTCGGCCTGAAGACCGTCGCCGTCTACTCCGACGCCGACGCCGCCGCGCCGCATGTGGCGGCCGCCGACGCCGCGGTCCGGCTCGGCCCGGCGCAGGCGGCCGAGTCGTATCTGCGCGCCGACCTGGTGATCGAGGCGGCGCTCGCGACCGGTGCCGGCGCGATCCACCCGGGTTACGGATTCCTCTCGGAGAACGCGGATTTCGCCGCCGCAGTAGCGGAAGCGGGCATCGCGTTCGTCGGCCCGACGCCGGAACAGCTGCGGATCTTCGGCGACAAGCACGCCGCGCGCGAGGCCGCGAAACGCGTCCGCGTGCCGCTGATTCCCGGTAGCGGACTGCTGGAGTCGGCCGATCACGCGGTGGCCGAGGCCGAGCGGATCGGTTTCCCGGTCATGCTCAAGGCCGTCGGCGGCGGTGGCGGTATCGGCATGCAGAGTTGTTTCACCGCCGACGAACTCCGCGCGGCCTACCTGCGTGTCCAGCGCCTCGCCGCGACGAACTTCTCCTCGACGGGCGTCTTCCTGGAGCGTTTCGTCGCCCGCGCGAGGCACGTCGAGGTGCAGCTCTTCGGCGACGGGCACGGCAGGGTGGTCAGTCTCGGCACCAGGGACTGCTCACTACAACGCCGCAATCAGAAGGTGATCGAGGAAGCGCCCGCGCCCGGCCTCGGCGCGGAGCTGACAGACCAGTTGCTCGCCGCGTCACGAGAACTTGCCAAGTCGGTCGACTACCGCTCGGCGGGCACGGTGGAATTCGTCTACGACGCCGAACGCGGCGCGGCCTCGTTCCTGGAGATGAACACTCGCCTCCAGGTGGAACACCCCGTGACCGAGGCGATCACCGGCGTCGACCTGGTCGAATGGATGCTGCGGCTCGCGGGCGGCGACGCCACGATGCTGGACGTGCTGCCGGAAACCGGTCCCGCCCAAGCGGGTTGGGCTGTAGAGGCCCGCGTCTACGCCGAGGATCCCGGTCAGGACTACCGGCCCAACGCCGGACTGATCACGGCGGCCGAATTCCCCGTCGTCGTGCGCGTCGACACCTGGGTGGACACCGGCACCGAGGTGAGCCCGTACTACGACCCGCTACTGGCGAAGGTGATCGCCGCGGGGCCCACCCGTGACGCCGCCTTCACCGATCTGGCCGATGCCCTCGCCGCGACCCGGATCCACGGCGTCCAGACCAATCTCGCCCAATTACACGCCGCGGCAACGGATTCGCGGGTCCGCGCGGCCTATCACGTCACGGGTACGCTCGCCGACATCCAACCCACCGCACCACGCATCGACGTGCTGCGCGGCGGCACCATGACCACCATCCAGGACCTTCCCGGCCGAATCGGTCTGTGGGAGGTCGGAATCCCGCCGTCCGGCCCGATGGACGACCTCTCGTTCACCCTGGCCAACGCCGCCGTCGGCAATCCGCCGGGTGTGCCAGCGCTGGAGTGCACGCTGCAAGGCCCGAGGCTGCGCTTCGCCGCCACCACGGTGGTCTGCGTGACCGGCGCGGACGCACCCGTCACCGTCGACGACGAGCCCGCGCCGATGTGGGAGCCGATCACGATCCCCGCCGGTTCGGTGCTGGACATCGGCGCACCGAACGACGCGGGCCTGCGCACCTATCTCGCCGTACGCGGGGGCCTCGACGCCCCGCTCTATCACGGCAGCGCGGCCACGTTCACCCTCGGCGGATTCGGCGGCACCACGGGCAAAGCCGTCGCTGCGGGCGATGTTCTGCACGTCGTCACCGACCGCGCGGGACTGACCGAACCGGCTCCGGCGCAGACGCGGCCCGAGTTCACCCACGAATGGCAGCTGGCCGTCGGCATCGGCCCGCAGACCGCTCCCGCCTACTTCACCGACGCGGACATGGAGCAGTTCGCGGCGCACCCGTGGCGGGTCGGCAGCCACGCCAATCGCACCGGCATCCGGCTGGAGGGCCCCAAGCCGACCTGGTCGCGGGCCGACGGCGGCGACGCCGGTCTGCATCCGTCGAACCTGCACGACAACCCCTACAGCGTCGGCGCGCTCAACGTCTCGGGCGACACCCCCATCCTGCTCGGCCCGGACGGACCGAGCCTCGGCGGTTTCGCGTGCCCGATCACCGTGATCTCGGCGCACCGGTGGAAACTCGGCCAGCTCCGCCCCGGCGACACGGTCCGGTTCGTGCCCGTGGACGACGCCGAGGCCACCGCGCTGCGCCGCTCCGGCGACCGGCGCGCGAAGGCGACGGTCTCCGCCACCAGCGACGCACTCGGCGATCGCGGCGTCCTCGGCACGGCGCCCGAGGACGAAGGCAGACCGCGGGTCGCGTACCTGCGCGGCGGTGACGACAACATCCTGGTCGAATACGGCGAGATGGTGCTCGATCTCGGTCTGCGCATGCGGGTGCACGCGCTCGCCGAGGCGTTGGCCGCGGCAGGCCTGCCCGGCATCGTGGACGTGACCCCGGGCGTCCGTTCGCTGCACATCCACTTCGATCCCGACGTACTCGCCCAGCACCGGTTGCTCGGCACACTGGTCGAGCTGGAAGCGGTGCTGCCCGCCACCCACGATCTCGTGGTGCCGAGCCGCACCATCCGGCTGCCGCTCTCCTTCGACGACCCCTCCATCGCCGAAGCGATCGACCGCTACCGCAGCGGTGTTCGCGACACCGCGCCGTGGCTGCCGTCGAACGTCGAATTCATCAGGCGCATCAACGGACTCGACAGCGTCGAGCAAGTTCGCGATACCGTGTTCGACGCCGAGTACTTGGTGCTCGGCCTCGGCGACGTGTATCTGGGTGCGCCGCTGGCGGTTCCGCTCGATCCGCGGCACCGCCTGGTGACCACCAAGTACAACCCGGCGCGCACCTGGACACCCTCCGACGCGGTCGGCATCGGCGGCAAGTACCTGTGCGTGTACGGCATGGCGTCCCCCGGCGGTTACCAGCTGATCGGCCGGACCGTGCCGATCTGGTCCAGCTACCGGCAGTCCGCGCCCTTCCAGCCGGGCACCCCTTGGCTGTTCCGGTTCTTCGACCGCATCGTGTGGGAGCCGGTGAGCCCCGAGGAACTGCTCGAGCATCGCGCGGCGGCGGCCGCGGGCCGGTTCGACGCCGAGGTGAGCGATGGGACCTTCGCGCTGGCCGATCATCTGCGTCTGCTCACCGAAAACGCCGAATCCATCGCCGAATTCGAGGCGAAGCAGACGGCCGCGTTCGAGGCGGAGAAGCGGGCGTGGCACGCGGCGGGCGAATTCGAGCGTACGGCGACGGAGCCGGAGCAGCTCGAATCCGTCGCGGACCCGTTGGCCGGGCTGCCACCCGACGCCACCGTCGTGACGGCGCCGATGATCGGCAATGTGTGGCGAGTCGAGGTCGAGGAAGGGCAGCGGCTCGCGGCAGGCGCGCCGGTCGCCATCCTGGAGGCCATGAAGCTGGAGCTGCCTGTGCACAGTCCGGGCGCGGGCACCGTGCTCAGGGTGCTGACCGCGCCGGGCGCCAAGGTGGCCCCTGGTACCCCGCTAGCCGTGATCGGAGTGGACGAATGACCGCAGGTGTCGTTGGTATCCAGCAGGATTCGCCCACCGCGCGGGTCGCGGCCGCGTATCGGCGCATCGCCGAGGTCGACCGCCCCGAGGTGTGGATCACGCTGCGTCCCGAGCACGAGACCGCCGCCGACGCCGCCGAAGTGGAACGGCGGCTCGCGGCGGGCGAGACGCTGCCGCTGGCCGGACAGCTCGTCGCGGTCAAGGACAACATCGACGTGGCGGGCCTGCCCACCACCGCGGCCTGCCCCGAATTCGCCTATACCGCGACCGTCACCGCGGCGTCCGTGGCTCGGCTCCAAGCGGCAGGCGCCATCGTGCTCGGCAAGACGAACCTGGACCAGTTCGCCACCGGCCTGGTCGGCACCCGGAGCCCGTACGGCGCGGTGCGGCATGCCGAGCATCCCGAGCTGATCTCCGGCGGCTCGTCCTCGGGTTCGGCGGTCGCGGTCGCGCTCGGCCTCGCCGACATCGGCGTCGGCACCGACACGGCCGGGTCGGGCCGGGTGCCCGCCGCGCTGCACGGCATCGTCGGGATCAAGGCCACGCTCGGGATCATCCCGGCGCACGGTGTCGTCCCGGCCTGCGCGGACTACGACGCCGTCACGGTGTTCGCCGCGGACCTCGACCGGGCGGTCACCGCCGCGGCGGTGATGGCTGGTCCCGAAGCGGACGATCCGCGCAGTCGCGACTGGCCCGCCGACGTGCGGTTCGCCGCGCCGCGAACCCCGCGCGTCGCGGTGCCGCGGGCCGCGGACCTCGTCGCCCTGAGCGACGAATACCGCGACGCCTTCGCCAGAACCGTTGCCGCCGTAGCTGATTCCGGCATCGAGACGGTCGAGCTGGACATCTCGCCGCTGCTGGACGCGGCGCTGCTGCTCTACGACGGCGCGATCGTCGCGGAACGCTATGCCGCGGTGGGGCGATTCCTGGCGACCGGTCCGGCGGGCGCGGATCCGACGGTGGCGGCCATCATCGGCGCGGCCGAGTCCACTACCGGTCCCGCTTTCGCCGCCGACCTCGACACGCTGACGCGCACACGCGCGAGAACCGCGCAGCTGCTGCGGGACTGCGACGCGCTGCTGCTGCCGACCACCACCGAGCACCCGAGTATCGCGGCGGTGCAGGCGGACCCGGTCGGCATCAACCGCCGCATGGGTACCTACACCAACTTCTGCAACCTGCTGGACATGGCGGCCGTCGCCGTGCCCGGCCGACCGACCGCGTCGGGCACCCCCTTCGGCGTGATGGTGGTGACGCCGGCCTTCGGCGATCAGGTCGCGATCGATATCGCCGCCCGCATCGGCGGACTCGCGCACGCGCCGCTACTGATCGAGGACGGGGTGCAGCTCGCCGTGTTCGGCGCGCACCTGCGCGGCCAGCCGCTGCACTGGCAGTTGGAGCGGATCGGCGCCCGGTTCGCCGGCGAGATCCACACCACCGATGCCTATCGGCTGACCGCTCTCGACACCGTCCCCGCCAAGCCGGGACTGGTCCGGCACGGTGCGGGCCGCGGCGCGCCGATCCTCGGCGAGTTGTTCACCGTCTCGCGTGCCGGGCTCGGCGGCTTCTTGGCGGAGCTGCCCCCGCCCATGGCGTTGACCAGCATCGAACTCGCCGATGGACGGTCCGTTGTCGGTTTCGCCTGCACCTACGACGCGGCGCTGACCGCCACCGACATCACCGAGTTCGGTGGCTGGAAGGCATATCTGAACGCCGCGAACTGAGCCCGCGCACCCTTTCGATGGCCCGGCAGCCGACCCGCTGCCGGGCCATCGGCGTCTGCACCTCCGCCGATTTAGACATTTGTACTAGACAAACGTGCAACCCATCTGTTAGACATTTGTCTAAGACATTCGAGCCAGGAGCGCCGACATGAGCATCACCCCAACCACCAACTCCCTCCGCGTGCTGATCAGCGGCGGCGGCATCGGCGGCAATGCCGTTGCGCTGCAACTGCTTCGCGCGGGCATCCGCGCCACCGTCGTCGAGCGGGCCGCCGCGCCGCGCCCCGGCGGGCAGGCGGTGGACCTGCGCGGACCAAGCCGCGAGGTCGCCGAGCGAATGGGACTGATGCCCGGCATCGTGGCCCGACGGCTCGACGAACGCGGCATGCTCTACCTCGACCACGCCGGCCGCGAGGAACTGCGCGTGCCCGCCGAACTGTTCGACGGCAAAGGCGGCGTCGCCGAAATCGAGATCACCAGGGGCGATCTGAACCAGGTTCTGCTGGACGCGCTGACGGAGGCGGGCGGTGTCGACTACCGCTACGGCGAGTGGATCACCGAGATCGGCCAGGACGCGGAGGGCGTCGAGGTCACCTTCGCCTCGGGCGCCGTCGAGCGCTTCGACATCCTGATCGGCGCCGACGGATTGCATTCCGCGACAAGGCGATTGGTGTTCGGGCCGGACGAGGATTTCGCCACCTACCTGGGCGGATACATGTCGTTCTTCACCATGCCGACGCCGGAAGGCACCGAGCCGCACTGGTTCTCGATGCATTCACTGGTCGGCGCGACCGGGATCGGACTGCGACCGGACGCCGACCCCGCGACGTGCAAGGCGATCGTCATGCTGCGCGGCGCCGCCGATCCGGCGCTGCGCCGCGATGTCGCCGCGCAACAGCGATTGATCAGGGATCGGCTCGCGGGCGGCGGCTGGCATTCGGCCGCCATCAGCGCCGCGATGACCGAGGCCGAGGACTTCTACTTCGACGAACTGGCCCGCATCGACATGCCGAGCTGGATCCGCGGCCGCGTCGCCCTGCTCGGCGACGCCGGATACTGCGGCTCGCCGCTGACCGGACAGGGCACCGCCATGGCGCTGGTCGGCGCGTACGTGCTCGCCGGTGAGATCGCCTCGCGCGCAGCCGATCCGGAAGCCGCACTGGCCCGCTACGAGGAGGTGCTGCGCCCCTTCGTCGCCAAGGCCCAGGAGCTGCCGCCCGGCGGTCTGCGTGCGATGACCCCGAAAACCCGGCTCGGGATCCGCGCGGGGCGCGCGGTGGCGCGATTGATGACCGCCAAGGTGATGAAGCCGCTGATGATGCGGATGCTCACCGCGACCGAGTCCTACGATCTGCCCACATATTCGGCGCAGCCGAACGCGGTCCGTCGGTAGCCACGCATGGCCGGAGTGCAGGCGGAGGTACGCCTTCACTCGGCGCAGTCCGCGGCCGAGCGAAGCGACTAGCGAACCGGCACACCGAGTTCCGCGAGCAGACCCTCGACCCGCCGGCCCAGGTCGTCCCGGATGGGCCGCACGTCCTCGAGCTCCAATCCGGCCGGGTCCTCGATGATCCACTCCAGGTAGCGCGGGCCCGGCACCAGCGGGCAGGTGTCTCCACAGCCCATCGTGACGATGACGTCGGCGGCGCGGACGATCTCCTCGGTCCAGGGCTTCGGGTACTCCCCCGAGATGTCTATGCCGATCTCGGCCATCGCGTCGATCGCGGCCGGATTGAGCCGCGAACTCGGCTCCGAGCCGCCCGACCAAGCCACCGCGCGGCTGCGCGCGAGATGGTTGAAGAAGCCGAGGGCGATCTGGGAACGGCCCGCGTTGTGGGTGCAGAGGAACAAGACAGTCGGACGGGGTTGCGCCACTTTGCCTTCCAGCCTCGCCCTCGCTTCCAGTCGCTGGCGGGCGAACTTCTCCGCCAGTGTCGGCAGGTACAGCGTCACCGTGGCCCGTGCGATGAACTCCTCGTACGACGAAAAGAGGTAAGCCACAACGGTTTCCGGCTCGAACATGGTGGCGAACTCGTCGAGCAGCCGCTTCTCGGCGGCGCTCAACTGCATCTCGTGATCGAGGGCCAGCAAGCGGTAGGCAGGCCCGGTCGGCTTGACCGATCGTTCCATCCATCCAGCCTGACAGCCACGCGTCCGACGCCGCAAACGAACTTACCGTGAACGCGATTCACCGAGGTGACAACGATGGGGCGGGCCGGTTACCCCTCGTGAACCGGCCCGCCCATACCTTCGGGTGGGACTCCTGGCCTGCGACCGGACGGTTACCTTCGGCAGGGGGCGATCCTCCTTCGCCCGCCAGCTCCAGGAAGAGCCGTCGATGGCGCCGCCGGAGGAGATCCGGCCGGGTCGGTCACCCCTCGTGGACCGACCCGGCCGGGTTATCCCCGGGGCCCGGCCTGTCACCCCTCGTGGACAGGTCGAGCCCGGTTCCCCACCCCCGGTGGTGGCTTGTTCCCCCCTTCCCCCCTGTTACTGGCAGTACTCGAACGTGCCGAGTTCGGTACGGCCGTCCTTGATCAGGTATCCGGTGGCGGCGAGATCCGCGCTGGCGACCGGGTTCTCCCCGTCCGGCGCCAGCCACTCGACCTGCTGCACGACCTGGTAGGCGTTCGGGTCGTTGCGCAGCACCTTGACCTTGGTGTCGTCCATCTCGGCGGGCTTGGTATCGGTGGCCTTGCCCTTCTCCCACTCCCCCGCGCTGGCCAGCGTGTGCTGGGCGGCGTCGTAGACGACGGTGCGGTACCGGATTTGCTGGTGCTCGCCGGGACGGTAGCCGGACTGCGCGTAGACGATCGGGGCGGCGATCTCGATCTCGATCCGGTCGTCCTTGTGCGTGCAGGTCGCCTGGCCGGTGAGCGCGACGCCGGGGACGCCGGTGTCGGCCGAGGCGGCGCCCGCGCCGAACACGAGCGCCGCGGTGGTGGCGGAGAGAGCGAGGGCGGTGGTCAGCTTGCCGATCATCGTCTGTGCGTCCTTCGTGAGGTCCGGGGTTCCGGTCGAACCGGTGTTGACACAAACAATGCGGCCCGCGTCTTGGCGCGCCCTTAAGAACACCTTGTATGGGAGAAATGCCTGGTAGATCCGGATTTGCTAACACTTCCCCGCCGCGCGAGCGATGATGGAATCGTTGCGATCGATGATTGGAGCGACGATGGAAACCGTGGTGGTCTGGATCCTTGCCGCAGTGCTGTACTGGTGGGGTCTGCTGTAGTGAGCCGCAGCCTGGCCGCGTAACCGGCCAGGTCTACCTCGGGGTCGATCCGCCGACCACAGCCGGTCGGCTCGATCGGGACGCCGCCGGCGGAGTGGCACGAGACCTCGCGTCCGGGGACAGCTTCGGAAGCGACAACCGTTGTGGCGGAACGCGAAAGGTGCGCACCGTACGGGTGCGCACCTTGTCTGTCCGCGATCCTTCGATCGCTCGGCTTCTCTCCGCCGTTGGTCGGTCGCTCAGCGGGATTCGGCGAGCATCTCGGCGTCCTCGTCCGATTCCGGGATCGGCGCGTCCGGGTCCTTGCGTTCCCGCAGCAGGACCAGTGAGAGCGCGGCGGCGCAGAGTACCGAGCAGGCGGCGACGATGAAGGTGGTCGACATGCCGGAGGTGAAGGCGTCTCGGGCGGCGGCGGCCAGACCGGTGTCGCCGGTGGCGGCGCTGATGGCCAACGCGTCGGAGATGGACTCGCGACCGGATTCCGGCGCGTCGGCGGGCATCGCGTCGGAGTAGGTGCTCGACAGCACCGCGCCGAGCACCGCGACACCGAGGGCCGCGCCCGCCTGCTGGATGGTGTCGTTGAGCGCGGATCCGACGCCCGCGTGCTCGCCGGGCACCGCGCCCATCAGCGCCCCGATCGTCGCGGGCATCGCCAGACCGAAGCCGCTGCCCATGACGGCCATGGCGAGCGCGGGCAGCCAGAAGTCCGAGGTGGGCTCCAGCAGGGTGAGCAGTCCGAAGCCCGCGGCGGTCACGGTCAGGCCGACGGCGGTGATGCTGCGGTTGCCGACCTTGCCGGCCAGCGTGGCGCCGAGCCCGTTGAAGGCCAGCACGGCCACGGCCATCGGGGTGAACGCGAACGCGGTCTCGGTCGGCGTGTACTCCAGCACGAACTGCAGGTACTGGGTGAGCGCGAGCAGCAGACCGCCGTTGGCGAAGGTGAGCAGCACCAGCGAGAAGCTCGATCCGGTGAAGACCCGGTTGCCGAACAGCCCGAGCGGCACCATCGGCGAGTCGGTGGTCAGTTCCCGAATCACGAAGCCCGCCAGGCAGATCACGGCGACGGCGCCCGCGGTCATGGTGCCGCTGTCGGTGAAGCCGTGCGTCGGAACCATGATGATCGTCCAGACCAGCGCGGTCATGCCGGCGACGGACAGCACCATGCCCGGCAGGTCCGGCTTGCGCCACGGACCCTTCGACTCCGGCATCAGCACCAGCGCGGCCACGATCGCCAGCACCACGATCGGCACGTTCAACACGAACACCGAACCCCACCAGAAGTGATCGAGCAGCAGTCCGCCGGTCACCGGTCCGCCGACCATGCCGACCACCGCGACCGCGCTCCACGCCGCGATCGCCTTGGGACGCTCGTCCTCGTCGAAGACGGTGATCAGGATCGACAGGGTGCTCGGCATGATGAGCGCGCCGCCGATGCCCATCACCACCCGGCCCGCGATCAACAGTTCGGGCGTCGTCGCGAAGGCCGCGAGGACCGACGCCGCACCGAACAGCGCGAGGCCGATGATCATCACCAGCCTGCGGCCGAACTTGTCGGACAGGCTGCCCGAGGTGAGCAGCAGTCCGGCGAACACCAGGATGTAGGAGTCGATGATCCACTGGATGTCCTGGGCGCTCGCGCCGAGGTCGGTGGCGATCTGCGGGATGGCCACGTTCAACACCATGTTGTCGATGACCAGCACCAGGGTGCTCAGGCACAGCACGATCAGGATCAGCCAGCGCCGCGGGTCGCGGCTGGTCGCGGCCGCCTCCGCGAGATCGGTCGTATTCATCGGGAGCCCTTTCGAGTAGCCGTTCCGTACGGCGTGCGTTACTCCGAACACTGTACGTTCACCGAACAGTGTTCGCAATACCGCACGGCGTCCATCTGTACGAACGCCGTGCGAGGACGCGATAGGCTGACCAGACGACCGAGGAGGAACGCAGGTGGAAGCCGACGACGGGGAGATCCAGTCCGTATGGACACGGCCGCAGCGACGCAAGCGCGATCAGCCCGCGCTGACCCGCGCGCAGATAGTCGATACGGCGATCGAGCTGCTGGCCAGCGAGGGCATCGAGGCGCTGAGCATGCGCAAGCTCGGCGCGAAACTGAACGCGGGGGCCACCTCGCTCTACACGCATGTCACCAACAAGGACGAGATCGTCGAGCTCGCCGCGGACAAGGTCATCGGCGAGCTGACCGTGCCCGATCCCGCGCACCCCGGCGGCTGGCGCGCGGCCATGCGGGAGTTCGCGACGGAATTGCGCGAGCTGATCCTGCGCCACCCGTGGATGGCGACGGTGTTCGGCGAAATCGGCACCCTGTACCTGGGGCCGAACATGATGCGCTCCGCCGAGGGCGTGATCACGGTGCTCGAGTCCGCCGGGTTCGACGAGGAGCAAGCCGACAACGCGATGAACGTGCTGTTCGGCTACGTCATCGGGATCACCGCGGCGGAAGCCGCCTCGCTGGCGGTGATTCGGCGCAGCGGGCTGGACACCGCGGACTGGCTCGGCAAGATGCTCGAGGCGGGCGAGGTCGCGTCCCGGCCATACCCGCGGATGCACAAGCGCTATGCGTCTCGGCTGGTCGCCGCCGAGGTGCGGATGCCCGACAACACTTTCGCGAAACAGATCGAGATGATTCTCGACGGCCTGGATCCCGCGCTCCGCGCGCGAGCGTGAGTGGCGCGGGAATCGCTGCGGCAGAACGAAAAAGGTGCGCACCGGTAGTCGGTGCGCACCTTTGTCGTGCCCGTGTCAGTCCGGATCAGCCCTGCGCGGGCGGCGGGGTCGCGCCGTTGCCGTTCAGGCCGGCGCGCACGCCCTCCTCGACGCGCTTGCCCAGATCCGCGTCGACGTTCTTCCAGTACTCGAAGACCCGGGACAGCACCGGCTCGCGGACACCGCCGAGCACGTGCCCGACGATGTTGTCCACCAACCGATCACGCTGCTCGTCGTTGTACACCTCGCGAACGAGCGTGCCCGCCTGGGTGAAATCGCCGTCCTCCGCGTGCTGGACGTACCCGGCGCGCACGATGGCCGGATCGAAGTCCCAGATGCCTGCGTCTCCCGCTCGCTCCGGGTCGGCGTGCGGGCCGCCGAACGAATTCGGCGCGTACACCGGCACACTCGCGTCGTTGTAGTCGTAGCGCATGGCGCCCTCCTTGGAGTAGGAGTTCACCTCCGCCGCGCGGGCCCGGTTCGGCGGCAGCTGCGCGTAGTTGGTTCCGATGCGGTAGCGGTGCGCGTCCGCGTAGGCGAAGACCCGGCCGAGCAGCATCTTGTCCGGCGAGAAGCCGATGCCGGGAACGACATTCGACGGCTCGAACGCGGCCTGCTCGATGTCGACGAAGTAGTTGCCGGGGTTCCGGTTCAACGTCCACTTGCCGACCTCGATCAGCGGGTAGTCCTTGTGCGACCACACCTTGGTCAGATCGAACGGGTTGAAGCGGTAACCCTCGGCGTCGGCCACCGGCATGACCTGCACGTAGACCGTCCAGCTCGGGAATTCGCCGCGCTCGATCGCCTCCCACAGATCCTTGCGGTGATAGTCGGCGTCCGCGCCCGCGATCCGGTCGGCCTCGGCCTGGGTGAGGTTCTCGATGCCCTGATCGGTCTTGAAGTGGTACTTCACCCAGAAGCGCTCACCGGCGGCGTTGATCCACTGGTAGGTGTGCGAACCGTAGCCGTTCATGTGCCGGTAGGTCTTCGGGATGCCGCGATCGCCCATCAGCCAGGTGACCTGGTGCGCGGTCTCCGGACGCAGGGTCCAGAAATCCCACTGCATGTTGTGGTCGCGAAGTCCGTTGCCCGGCAGACGCTTCTGCGAGCGGATGAAATCCGGGAACTTGATCGGGTCCTTGATGAAGAAGATCGGGGTGTTGTTGCCGACGAGGTCGTAGTTGCCGTCCTCGGTGTAGAACTTCACCGCGAAACCGCGCGGGTCGCGCCAGGTGTCGGGGCTGCCCTGCTCGCCCGCGACGGTGGAGAACCGGGCCAGCGACTCGGTGCGCGCGCCGGGCTGGAACAGCTTGGCCTTGGTGTACTCGCTGACGTCGTTGGTGACGACCAGCTCACCGTAGGCGCCCGCGCCCTTGGCGTGCACGATCCGCTCCGGCACCCGTTCCCTGTTGAACTGGGCGAGCTTCTCGATCAGGTAGTGGTCGTGCAGCAGGATCGGTCCCTGCGCGCCGGCGGTGAGCGATTCGTTGTCGCTCTCGACCGGGATTCCGGTGTTCGTGGTTGTCGGCTTGGTCATTCGAAGCCTCCTTCGCAGATGAGCATCGTCCCGGGGGGTGGGCCGGCCCGGGCTGTCGGGGTGGGCGGGGTTCACTCCGCCCCGTCGGGCTGCCGCTCCCGCGAGCCGCAGGTCGGGCACAGGCCCCAGAACACGACCTCGGCCTCGTCGACGACGAAACCGTGATCGTTCAGCGGTTGCAGGCACGGGGCACTGCCAACGGCACAGTCGACGTCGACGACCGTGCCGCAGCTCCGGCACACCAGGTGGTGGTGGTTGTCGCCGATCCTGGTCTCGTACCGCGCGGGCGAGCCCGCCGGTTCGATCCGCCGCAGGATGCCGGCGCGCACACAGGCGTTGAGCACGTCGTAGACGGCCTGTGTGGACACCGAACCCAGGGCCTCCCGGACCGTGGCAGCCACCCGGTCGGCGTCCGAATGCGGCCGGGCCGCGACCGCGTCCAGCACCGCGACCCGGGGAGCGGTTACCCGTAGGCCTGCCGCTCGCAGCAAGGCGCGCGGGTCGGTGTGGTTGGTGTGCATGAACCCATCATGGCGGCTTATCTGGAATGAGTCAAGAAAATGAACTCTTCCAATCTTGCCGCCGCCTCGGATGCTCAGCGATGTCGTTCGAGACCGACACCCAGGCTGCTCGAAGGATCAGCGCCGCTCCGCGCGGTGCCGGACGAGGAGTTCGGTCAGGTCCACGGATTCGTCGGAGCACGCGACCGGGTCGAGGAGCGCACCGTGGCCGATCAGCTCGCGGGCGGCCCGGATGTCCGAGGGGCGGGCGATGGCGACCGCTCCGACCAGCCGACGGTGACGCAGCGCGAGAACGGTGAAGTTCGGCTCGGCGAGCGTGCCGCGCAGCACGAAGTCGTCGTCGTGCCGCAGGCGTCCGGCGAACTGGAGGTTCAGACCGTACTGGGTGGACCAGCCCCACGAGACGTCTTGGCGTACAGCGGATTTACCGAGCATCGACTTCGCCGCGGCCGCGCCCTGCGCCAGCGCGCTGTTCCAGTGTTCGGTGCGTTCGTGAGCACCGAGCCCCGGATCGAAGCGCTTCGCCGCGTCACCCGCGGCATAGATCTCCGGCGCGGAGGTGCGGTAGTGCTCGTCGACCAGGATGCCGTCGTCGACCGACAGCCCCGCGGCCTCGGCGAGCGCCGTGTCGGGGACCGAGCCGATGGCGACGAGCGCCACGCCCGCCGTCCACTCGCGGCCGTCGTGCGCGGTCGCCGTCACGCCGTCCTCGTGGCCCTCGACGCGCGTCAGCCGGACGTCGTCCAGGATCGGGACGCCGTTGTCCGCGTGCAGCTTTCGATAGAACGAACCCACCGAGGGCGGGGCGACGCGGTCGAGCGGGGCCGAACCGGCGTGCACCACGGTCACCTCGGCGCCGAGCGAACGCGCCGTCGCCGCGACCTCGCAGCCGACCAGACCGCCGCCGACTATCAACAGCGATTTGCCCGCGTCGATCGCCGAGCGCAGCGGTTCGATGTCGGCGGCGCCGCGCAAGGTGTGCACATTGCGCTGCGGTGCGGGCAGGGTGCGGGCGCGGGCGCCGGTCGCCAGCAGCAAGCGGTCGTAGCCGAGCGCTTCGCCACCGTTCAGCCGCACGCGTCCACGCTCGGTATCGATGTCCTCGACCGTGACGCCGGTGCACAACTCGATGTCCTTGTCACGCCAGGATTCCGGGGACTCGAGCAGCGCCTTTCGCTCGAGGGCGGCGCCCGCGAGCAGTTCCTTCGAGACCATGGGTCGCCGGTACGGCAAGCCGTCCTCGGCTCCGACCAGGACGATGCGGCCCGAAAACCCCTCGGCGCGCAGGGTCTTGGCGGCCGTGGCTCCGGCGACGCCCGCGCCGACGATCACGATCTGTTCGGTCATGCGCGACTGACCTCGACCATCTCGAAATCCGCCTTGGCCGCACCGCAGTCGGGGCAGGACCAGTCCTCGGGAATGTCGTCCCAGCGGGTGCCGGGCTCGATGCCGTCCTCGGGCCAGCCGAGCGCTTCGTCGTATTCGAAGCCGCACTGGACGCATCGGAAGAGTTTGTAATCGGTGTTCATCGCTTGTCTCCGGTAGTGAGAGAAAGGGTTTCGAAGTCGGGCTTTTCCCGGACGCCACAGTCGGGGCAGCACCAGCCCTCGGGCACCGCGGACCACGGCGTGCCCGGCGGGAAGCCCTCGCGTGGCGCGCCCGCGCTCTCGTCGTAGGTGTACTCGCAGATCGGGCAGCGGTAGACGGCCATCACCGCACCCCGTACTGCGCCAACACCCGCTGGCGCTTGCTCGGCTGGATGTTCACTCGAGTGATGTCGCCTTGGTAGTGCGATAGCACCCGGTGATCCATCACCTTGCGCCACAGCGGCGGAAAGTAGGCCAGGCCGATCATGCTGGCGTAGCCGCTCGGCAGGTTCGGGGCGCCGTCCATGCTGCGCAGGGTCTGATACCGCCGGGTCGGGTTGGCGTGATGGTCGCTGTGGCGCTGCAGGTGGT
Organism: Nocardia bhagyanarayanae; assembly: GCF_006716565.1. Classification (NCBI taxonomy): domain Bacteria; kingdom Bacillati; phylum Actinomycetota; class Actinomycetes; order Mycobacteriales; family Nocardiaceae; genus Nocardia; species Nocardia bhagyanarayanae. Next base: position 1,070,438 of record NZ_VFPG01000001.1, read on the forward strand.
ACAGGAAGATGTTGGTGACGATGTGGTCGGAGTTCCAGCTGTGCTCCGGCGTGCAGCGCTCGTAGCGACCGCCCGGGGTCCGCCTGCGCAACAGGCCGTAGTGCTCGAGGTAGTTCACGGTCTCCAGCAGCGAGAAGCCGTAGACGGCCTGAATGATCAGGAACGGCAGCACGACCGGGCCGAACACCACGACCAGCGCACCCCACAGCACCGCCGACATCAGCCAGGCGTTGAGCACGTCGTTGTGAATCGTCCACGGGCTCTTACCCATTCGCGCCAACCGGGTCTTCTCCAACTCCCAGGACGAACGCAGGCTGCCCCACACGCTGCGCGGCAGGAAGGCCCAGAACGTCTCGCCGAAACGGGCGCTCGCCGGGTCCTCCGGGGTCGCGACGCGCACGTGGTGGCCGCGGTTGTGCTCGATGTAGAAGTGGCCGTAGAAGGTCTGGGCCAGGGTGATCTTGGACAGCCAGCGCTCCAGCTCGTCCTTCTTGTGGCCCAGTTCGTGCGCGGTGTTGATGCCGACGCCGCCCATCGTGCCGATGCTCAGCGCGAGGCCGATCTTGGAAACCAGGCCGAGTCCGCCGTCGATGCCGAGCCAGGACAGGTCTGTCGCCGTCCACAGGTAGCAGGCGAACACCAGGCTCAGCAGTTGCAGCGGGATGTACGCGTAGGTGCAGTACCGGTAGTACTTGTCGTTCTCCAGCTGCTCCATCACCTCGTCGGGTGGATTCTGTCCGTCGGGGCCGAAGAATCGGTCCAGGATCGGCAGGAGCACGTAGACGAGCAGCGGGCCGATCCACCACCACACCGGCGCCACCGGCTGCAATCCGAATTCGTTGAACATCCAGACCAACCAGGCCGCGAGAAACACGGCAGTGGGGGCGACCAGGCCGAACAGCCACAGATACCGCTTGCTGTCGCGCCATTGCAGCGCCTGTGCCTGCGCTTCCGATCGCGATGTCGTCATTCTTCGTCTCCTCGTGGAACTCGCGCTTGCCCGGGAAGCCACTGGGCCCGGGCGATCTTGTGTGGCGTGGAGCACTTTACAAACAGCGCTGCTGTGTCCAATTGGAATACACTTTTCCGCCTAGTGTCAACAAGACGGACAAAATTGATATCTATGTACGATGGACAGCGTGCCGGAAGCGCCGAGATTTCACTCCCAGATGCGGTTACTGCTGCGCGAACGGGTCATCGAGACCGCGCGCGAGCTGCTCTGCACCGAGGGGTGGGGTGCGGTGAACATGTCGCGGGTGGCCAAGGAGGTAGGCGTCAGCCGTGCGGCGCTCTACAAAGAGGTCGGCACCAAGCGGGACCTGGCCGACCTGGTCATCCGGGAGGAGCTGGCGACCTTCGTGGTCGGCATCTCCGACAGCCTCGCCGAGCACCCGGACGACGTGATCGCGGGACTGACCGCCGCGGTCGACTTCACGCTGCGCACCGGTTCCGACAACGCACTGCTCGAAGCGGTGCTTTCCGGGCGCTCGACCGCCAACACCGAGCTGCTGCCCACGCTGATGACCGATCCGGAGCCGGTTCTCGGCCGGGCGCTCGACGCGGTCGGCGCGGCGGTGCGGGCGCGATACGAGCTGGCCGACCTGTCCGAGGAGGAACTCGCGGCGCGCACGGAGATCGTCATCCGGCTCACCCTCAGTCACCTCTTCCAGCCGCTCGGCCCGGTCGAGCGCGCGGTCGCGCAGGTCGCCGCGACGCTCAGGGCGCTGTTCGCGCCGGTCGAAGCTCCAGCTTCTTGAGCATGCGCGTCGGTCACGCGGATACGGCGGCTCTTCCGCCGATCCGCTCAGGGCACGCGGGGCGGGATCGTGACCGGCGGCGTCCGGTAGGGCGGTCGCGGCGGTGTGAGACCGGGCCGGGGGAAGTTCGACGGCCACGGGTACGCGGTCGGCGGAAAGTAGGGCGGCCACGGTTGCGGGGCCGGTGGAAAGGACGGCGTGGGAATGTGTCCCGGGACGCGGTACGTCGGCACCTGATGCGTCGGCGACCGGCGCGAGGGTTCCGTTTCGGGGTTGGAGTCCGCCGCGGCGAAGATCAGCCGAAGTACCAAAAAGCCGCCGAAGATCAGCGACACCCAGATCCGCCAGTTCGAGCGCGGCGTCTCCGGCAGGTACCGCACTTCCGGCGGTGGTGGCATGGGCGTGGACAACGGTTCCGGCTCGCGGCGAGCCTCGGCGTCGACGGCCGCGAGGGTGGCGCGCACGAAATCGGCGCGGCTCGGATCCCACTGGGCGACCAGGCGAAGGCCCCGCTCCCCCGCTTCCCGATCGCCGCGGTCCAGGTCGAGCAATGCGAGTTCCTGGGTGGCGTCGACGTGCTCGGGTTGCAGCCGAAGCGCTTCGCGCAGCGCCGCTTCCGCGTCCGCCGCGGGGAAGCCGCCGCGCCGCAGGATCGAACCGCGGACGCGGTGCAGGTCGGCGTGGGCGGGGTCGATCTCGATCGCGCGGTCGATGGTCGCCAGCGCCGCGACCGGGTCCGTCACCGACTGGACCCCCGCGAGCAGGCGCAGGTTCTCGACGTACTCCGGGTCGAGTTCGGCGCTGCGGGTGGCCGCGGCGAGCGCGCGATCGTAGTGCCGCTGCTGTTCCGCCGGGTCGTGCTCGGCCAGGTGCGCCAATTCCTGTTCGGCCAGCGCCAGTACCCGCAGCGCGGACTGGTAATCGGGAAACGCGGCCAGCGCGGCCGCGCTGTAGCCGATGGACTTCTCGTACTCGCCGACGCGGAACCAGGCGTAGCCCATCAACATCAGCGCGTCGGCGTTGTCGGGTTCGCCCGCCAGCACCGCGCCGAGCTTCGCCTGCGCCGCCTCGATCCGGCCGAGGTCGATGAGCACTTTGGCCCGCGCGACCTCGTCGTGCGCGAAACTGATCATGCCGCAGGACTTTTCAGCGCATCTTCATCCGCTTCATGTACATCGCGAGCTCGTCGTAGCTGCCGTCCCCGTTGGCGAACTCGACCACGTTGCGCGCCGATTCGAACCACGCGCCCGCACTCGGCTTGATCTGGGCCATCGCGGCCTCCACGTCGGCCATGCCGATCGGGCGGACGGTGCCGGTACGGATCGATTCCGCCATGGCCAGCTGGGTGGCCGAGGTGCACACGTGGGCGAGGTCGGCGCCGGAGAACCCTTCGGTGCGCGCGGCGATCGCGCCGAGATCGATGCCCGCCACCGGACGCTCCCTCAGGTGGTAGTGCAGAATCGCCTTGCGCGCGGCGGGATCCGGCAGCGCGACCAGGATCATCCGGTCGAAGCGGCCCGGTCTGCGCAGCGCGACGTCGATGTCCCACGGGTGGTTGGTCGCGCCGAGGATGTAGACGCCCTCGTTGTCGACGGTGGCCGAATCCATCTCGTTCAGCAGCTGATTCACCACGGTGCGCATGGCCGAGTTGCCCGACATCTGGCTGCGCTTGTGGCCGAGCGCGTCCACCTCGTCGAGGAAGAGCACGCACGGCGCGTTGCGCCGCGCCACCTCGAAGACGCTGTGCAGGTTGCGTTCGCTGGAGCCGGTGTAGATGTCGAGGATGTCGGCGATCTCGATCGGATAGAAGTTCGCGCCGAGCTCGCCCGCCACCGCCGAGGCGATGAAGGTCTTGCCGCAGCCGGGCGGGCCGTACAGCAGCAGACCACCGCGCGCGGACGTGCCGAACGCCTTGGCCAACTCCGGGTTTCGCAGCGGGCCGAGCAACGTGAGGTCCAGCTGGCGCTTGACCTCGTCCATGCCGCCGACGTCGGCCAGCGTCACCCGGGTGCGAGAGAACAAGCCCGCGTCGGAGGACGCGGCGTATTCCGCCGGGCCGGAGTCGATGAAGGCCGGGGCGACTATGTCGGCGACTTGGTCCTCGGCGGCATCCCAGTCGTAGTCCGCGACCGATTCGGGGTTCGACGTCGAAGCAGGTTCCACGTCCGCCACTTGCCCATCGGGCGCCGAGACCGCGGGCGTGTTCGGAAGCGCCGCGGGCTCGGCGGAAGCAGGCGCGAGAGGCGCGGCGCCACCCGCCAGCGCCGCGGTGCACTGTTGCAGCAGCTCCACCGCCCGTGCGTTGCCGGGCTCCTGGGTCAGCGCGGTGCCGCACTGCGCGAGCGCCTCGGCGTGGCGGCCCCGCTCGGCGAGCAGTTCGATGACCCGCAACCGCAGCGCGAGCACATCGGGGCTCCGGTCCAGCGCGGCAAGCATTTCGATCAGCACCGGATCATCGGTCACGGCGATCCCCCCGTTCGAGCACATGAATACCTTGCTGATCCTAAACGGTCACCGTCCGGAAACCCCGCGTCCTCCGGTCGCGTCCCGACATGCACGCAGCGTGACGCACAACACATTTGGGCGCTGGAATAGTTCCATTCCGGCGCCGGTTGTAGCTCACCGTCGGCGTCCGGACAGCCCCGGGCCGCACCCTTCGTCGCTTCGAGCGACCACTCGCCGAGAGGCGCTTGTGGGACGTCGACACCCGAGTCGGGATGCTGGCGTGGCGTCCCGCTACTCGTCGCGGCGCCGCCAGGTTACCCCCCGACCTGGCGGCGTTTCGCATGACAGGCGCCGTTCACCTGAACGGTCCAAGATGCTGCTATGACCTCGCACAATCCGGCCGCGCACGGTTCGGCCGCACATGGTCCGGCACTGCACCGCAGGCTCGGACTCACCGACTCGGTGCTGATCGGTCTCGGCTCGATGATCGGCGCCGGGATCTTCGCCGCCCTCGCGCCGGCGGCCGGGGCAGCGGGCTCGTGGCTGCTGCTCGCGTTGGCCATCGCCGCGCTGCTCGCCCACTGCAACGCGATGTCGTCGGCCCGGTTGGCCGCTCGCTATCCGGTGTCGGGCGGCACCTATGTATACGGACGGGAAAGACTGGGCCCGTTCTGGGGATATCTGGCCGGGTGGGCGTTCGTCGTCGGCAAAACGGCCTCGTGCGCCGCGATGGCGCTGACCGTCGGCCATTACGCCTGGCCCGAGCAGTCCCGCGCGGTCGCGGTCGTCGCGGTGCTCGCCATCACCGCGATCAACTACACCGGCGTGCAGAAATCCGCGCTGGCCACCCGGGTCATCGTCGGGATCGTGTTCACCGTGCTGGCGTTGGTGGCGGTGGTCGGTTTCTCCGGAACGCACACCACCGCGACGGCGTTGCCGGACCGGATCGGTCCGCGCGACGTGCTGGAAGCGGCCGGGCTGCTCTTCTTCGCCTTCGCCGGATACGCGCGGATCGCCACCCTCGGCGAGGAAGTGCGCGAGCCGCGGCGCACCATTCCGCGCGCGATCATGGTCGCGCTTGCCGTCGCGCTCGTGGTCTACGCCGTCGTCGCGGCCGCCGCGCTCGCGGTGCTCGGCTCGGCCGGGCTCGCCGCGGCCACCGATCCGCTGGCGCGGGTCGTCGCCGAAGCGGGCGCTCCGGCGCTGGCTCCGGTGGTGCGGATCGGCGCGGTGGTCGCGGCGGCGGGCTCGCTGCTCGCGCTCGTCCTCGGCGTCTCGCGCACGACGCTGGCCATGGCCCGCGACCGGTACCTGCCGCACGCGCTCGCCGCCGTGCACCCACGCTTCGGCGTGCCGCACCGGGCGGAGCTGGTCGTCGGCGCCGTGGTCGCCGTCGTCGCGGCGAGCTTCGATCTGCGTGCGGCCATTGGTTTCTCGTCGTTCACCGTGCTGGTCTACTACCTCGTCGCCAATGTCTCTGCCGGCACGCTCACCGCGGCGGAGGACCGGCCCGCCCGCTGGATTCCGGTGGTCGGAGCGTTCGGATGCGTGACCGTCGCGGCGGCGCTGCCGTCGGCTTCGGTGCTCGTCGGAGCCGGGGTTCTCGCGCTCGGCGCCGCCCTCTACGCGGTGACTCGCCGGGCTCGCTGAGCCGCCCCGATTTTCGTGCCGCGCGCCGCCGCCTGTTGGCCCGTATGCGCGGGCGCGTCGCGCTAGCCTCATTCTCATGGGGCGTTTCTGTGGTTTCCTCGCTGGAATCGCGGCGGTGACGCTGGTCGCGGGAAGTCTCTTCGGCGCGACCGCACACGCGGCCCCGGCCGCCACCGCGAAACAGGCTCGCTGCGAGGTCAGTTCCGGTCGGGAGGCGCAGCGCGCCGCTCCGGAACAAGCCGGGTTCGACGCCGAACTGCTTCAGGCGGCGCTGGAGTTCGCCAGTCACCGAAACCGCTTCAACGTCCAGGTCTTTCGCCACAACTGCCTGATCGGCGAAGGGCCGAAGAACGCGAAGACCGACAATGTGGCGTGGAACGTCTGGAGCGTGACCAAGAGTGTGGTCTCGCTGATCGCGGGCATGGCGTGGGACCGTGGCCTGCTCGACCTGAACGCCCCAGTCGACAGGTACCTGCCCCCGGGCCTCGGCGACGCCGCGCACCGCGCCATCCGGGTCGAGGACCTGCTCACCGAGACATCGGGCATGACGGTGGGCGTGCTCACCGAGGGCATCACCGGAGTCGTCCCCATCGATCCACACAGCGCGGTGCAGGCGCTCGCGGTGCCGCTGGACAATCCGCCGGGCACGGTCTTCAGCTACAGCCAGCGCAACGTCGACCTGCTGACGTTCGTCATCGAACTGGCCATCGGTGAGCCGTTTCAGCAGTTCGCGCAGCGCGAGCTGTTCGCCCCGCTCGGCATCCTTCGCACCGATTACTACTGGGCCAAGGATCGCGCCGGAAACACCTACGGCTACGCGCATCTGATGATCCCGCCGAACGACCTCGCCAAGCTCGGCCTGCTGGTGAGCAACGAAGGCCGCTGGGGCACAGCGCAACTCGTGTCCGAGGAGTATCTCCGCATGGCGCTGACGCCGTCGCGGCCGAACCCGTGCTACGGCTACCTCTTCTGGCTCGGCCCCGACTGCGCGGAATCGCCCTCGTTCATGCCGCCCGATATGTACATGATGGCCGGGCTGGGTCTGCAGAACGTCTTCGTGCTGCCCTCGCTCGATTTGATGGTGATGTGGACCGGCGTCTTCGGCAACGTCAGCAGCCAGGGCACTGCCGGCATGTTGCAGAACACCGACGAGCTGCCGTACGAGTTCTTCCGCATGCTCTTCGCCGCCATGCCCGAGAATCCCGTCCCCGATCCCGGGCCGTACGTCGAGCCGCCGGTGCGACTGAATCCGCGCCAATTCGTCGACGCCAACCTGCTGCTCGCGGTATTCGGTATCGGCCCGGCGGCGTATCCGGGCTGCAATGTCTTCTCCTGCTTGAACTACCAGCTCGCGCCCCCGTTCGCGGATCTCGCCCCCGGCTGCTTCATCGTCGCCTGCCTCGGGCCCGATCCGCGCACCCCTGGCATCCACTGACCGGGCAGCGAACCGTCTGAATGTCGCCCTGCGGCACCGCGACTCCGATCGACACAGCGGCACCGGCTTGGATCGCGTACGGCCTCGCCGTGGCGCGCTCACCACATGTCGACGAGCATGCCCCAGCGGCGGGTGTCGGCTTCGTGGACCACCTCGCCCCAGTCGCGGAGGAGGCGTTCAAAGGTGGCGGGGTTGGTGATGCGGTGGCGGTTGCTGGTCTCGCGTTCGAGATGCGGCCGCAGATCGGAGATGCGGGGAGCGATGCGGCCCCAGAGGTTGGCCAGGGTGGCCAGATGGGCCGGGGAGTGGGCGAGCCAAGTGGTGGGCCGAATGGTGTCGCTGTGCGGGCGCCACGGGTGGTGGGCGGCAGGCTCGACGGGAAGGTCACCGCCGTACAGACCGCGTAGGAACAGGTCGGTATCGGCGATCAGCTCCGCCGTTTCGGTCGGCGCGTCCCACGGCACGAAGAGGCGGGCCTCGCGCCAGACCGCTTCGAACTCGGAGTGCAGCGCGGCGGAACTGTAGGCGTGGAAGCGGTACTCGGCGATCCAGTGCTCGGCGCTGTCCAGCCAGCGCAAGCCGATCGGATACCGCTGGCGGTGGTCTTCGTCGGGCCAGTCCAGGTCGGCGAACCGGCGCGGCGCCCGCTCGGTCACCGTCCGCGCCAGCCGCGGCCAGTCCGCGATGTGCACGGCGACATACGAACCCACCGGCCCACCTCTCCACGCCGAACTCGCCTACCGCAGCGATTGTGCCAGCCCCGGATACGACGACCGGGCCGACCCGATCCGGCGGCGGATCGGACGGCCCGGGTCGACAAGCCGGCTCAGCGGTCGCTGAGCAGCACCTCGGCGATCTGAATGGTGTTGAGCGCCGCGCCCTTGCGCAGGTTGTCACCGGAGACGAACAGCGCGAGACCGCGACCGTCCGGCACACCGGGATCCTGGCGGATGCGGCCGACCAGCGACTCGTCGGCGCCCGCGGCCTGCAACGGCGTCGGCACGTCGACCAGCTTCACGCCGGGCGCGCCGGCGAGCAGCTCCTTGGCCCGCGCGACCGACAGCGGGTCGGCGAACTCGGCGTTGATGGACAGCGAGTGCCCGGTGAAGACCGGAACCCGCACGCAGGTGCCGCTCACCAGCAGCTCCGGAATGCCGAGGATCTTGCGGCTCTCGTTGCGCAGCTTCTGATCCTCGTCGGTCTCGCCGGACTCGTCGTCGACCAGCGAACCGGCCAGCGGGATCACGTCGAAGGCGATCGGCGCGACGTACTTGTTCGGCGCGGGGAACGCCACGGCGCTGCCGTCGTGCACCAGCTTCTCCGCGTCGTCGATCACCGCGCGCACCTGCGAGGCCAGCTCGTCGACACCGGCCAGGCCGGAACCGGAGACCGCCTGGTAGCTGGAGACGACGAGCCTGGTCAGGCCCGCCTCGTCGTGCAGCGGCTTGAGCACCGGCATCGCGGCCATGGTGGTGCAGTTCGGGTTGGCGATGATGCCCTTGACCAGGTTGCGGGTCGCCTCGGGGTTGACCTCGCTGACCACCAGCGGAACCTCGGGGTCCTTGCGCCAGGCCGACGAGTTGTCGATGACGGTGACGCCCGCCGCCGCGAACCGCGGGGCCTGCACGCGGGACATGGTGGCGCCCGCGGAGAACAGCGCGATGTCGAGGCCGGACGGATCGGCGGTCTCGGTGTCCTCGACCACGATCTCGCCGCCGCGCCACGGCAGCTTCTTGCCCGCCGAGCGCGCGGACGCGAAGAACCGCACCTCGTCGGCCGGGAAGTCGCGCTCCTCCAGCAGCTTGCGCATGACGGCGCCGACCTGTCCGGTCGCGCCGACGACTCCTACTCGAATACCCATCGTCAGCGTCCTTTCGACATGATCGGGAGCCCTACGTGGCCACGCTCCGCTACCGCCTCCGGGCTTGACCCGATCATGTCAGCGCCCCGTTCCGGCGTGCACCACGGCCACCTCGTCGCCGCCCAGATCGAAGGCGCGGTGCAGCACCTTCACGGCGTCGTCCAGCTCGGTGTCCTTGACCAGGACCGAGATCCGGATCTCGGAGGTGGAGATCAGATCGATGTTGATGCCCGCGTCGGCAAGCGCCTCGCAGAACGTCGCGGTGACGCCCGGGTGGCTCTTCATGCCCGCGCCGACCAGCGACACCTTGCCGATGTGGTCGTCGTAGAGGACCTGGGAGAAGCCGATCTCGCTCTGGCGCTTGGTCAGCATCTCCACGGCGCGCGCGCCCTCGGTCTTGGGCAGCGTGAAAGTGATGTCGGTCTTGCCGGTCTCCACCTTGGAGATGTTCTGCAGGACCATGTCGATGTTGATCTCGGCGTCGGCGATGGCACGGAACACCTTGGCGGCGAATCCCGGTTCGTCCGACAGCCCGACCACGGTCACCTTGGCCTCGCTGCGGTCGTGCGCGACGCCAGTGAGGATTGCTTTCTCCAAGGGGATGTCCTCCATCGATCCGTAAACGTAGGTGCCCTGCTTGTCGGTGTAGGACGAGCGCACATGCACGGGCACGTTGTAGCGGCGCGCGTACTCGACGCAGCGCAGCATCAGCACTTTGGAGCCGCAGGCCGCCATCTCCAGCATCTCCTCGTAGGAGACCTGCTCGAGCCGCTGCGCGTCGGAGACGATGCGCGGGTCGGCGGTGAAGACGCCGTCCACGTCGGTGTAGATCTCGCAGACGTCGGCTTCCAGCGCCGCGGCCAGCGCGACCGCGGTGGTGTCGGAGCCGCCGCGGCCGAGCGTGGTGACGTCCTTGCTGTCCTGGCTGACGCCCTGGAAACCGGCGACGAGCACGATGGTGCCCTCGTCCAAGGCCTCGCGCAGGCGGCTCGGGGTGACGTCGATGATCTTCGCGTTGCCGTGCGCGCCGGTGGTGATCACACCCGCCTGCGAGCCGGTGAACGAACGCGCCTCCGCGCCGAGCGAGTGGATCGCCATGGCGACGAGCGCGTTGGAGATGCGCTCGCCGGAGGTGAGCAGCATGTCCATCTCGCGGGCAGGCGGCGCGGGCGCCACCTGCTGGGCGAGATCGAGGAGTTCGTCGGTCGTGTCACCCATCGCCGAGCAGACGACCACCACGTCGTGGCCTTGCTTCTTGGTCTCGACGATCCGTTCAGCGACGCGCCGGATACGCTCGGCGGTAGCGACCGAGGATCCTCCGTACTTCTGAACAACGAGAGCCACGACAGGGTCCTCCAAGATCGACAATCAGCTGGTAACAGCCACCAAGACTACCGGCCGCCGTCCACGGGATTTGTCGCTACCTCCCCGAGCTGTGCAAAAGCACACACGCGCAGGAACTCTCGAATGATCATCCGCGGAGCGCCGCGAACCGGGAATGATGGGCCCATGAAGAGCTCACTGATCGCGGTCACCACCGGCCGCCGCGAGGTGGTGCACGACATCACGCCGCAGTGCGCGGAGTTCGCCGGAGCGGCGGGCGGCGACGGGCTGCTGCACGTCTTCGTGCCGCACGCCACGGCCGGTATCGCCATCATCGAACTGGGCGCGGGCAGCGACGACGACCTGCTCGCCGCGCTGCGCGATCTGTTGCCCGCCGACGACCGGTGGCGGCACGCGCACGGCTCGCGCGGGCACGGCCGCTCGCACGTCATGCCGGCGCTGATCCCGCCCTATGCCACGGTGCCGGTCATCGGCGGGACGTTGATGCTCGGCACCTGGCAGTCCATCGCCATGGTCGATTTGAACGTGGACAACCCGGAACGCCAGGTTCGGCTGTCGTTCCTGTCCGATGGATGATGACGCTCATGCCCTGCTGAACCAGGTGACCTGGGTGCCGTTGCCGAACTCCTGACGCCGGATCGGGGCGAACATCGTCGGCCGGAACGGCCCGTCGAACGCGCGGACGCCCGCACCGGCCGTGACCGGATAGCTCTTGACGACGAGTTCATCGATCTCCTCGAGCAGCGCGCCCGCGAGCTTGCCGCCGCCGGCCAGCCAGATGTCCATGCCGCCCTCCTGCTTCAACCGGCGGACCAGACTCACCGGATCGCCGTCGACCAGCTCGACGGTGGGGTCGTCGATCCGGCCGAGCGTGCCGGAAACGATGTACTGCCGCATGTGCGAGTAGGGACTGGTGATGCCGACCTGCAAGGCGGGTTCATAGGTGCCGCGACCCATCACCAAAGTGTCGAAGTTCTTGCAGGGCGCGTCGGCCGCGACACCGAAGTGCGCACGTGCATGCGTCGGAAGGGTTTCCGGGTACTCGGCGCCGAGCCATTCGGTGAAGTCCTGCGCCAAGGGGAAGAACTCGATGCCGCCGTCCGGACCGGCGATGTAGCCGTCGAGGGACATGCCGACGAAGTAGACGAGCTTTCGCATGGGGATCCTGCTTTCTGGGGAAGGTTCGGTCGGTGTCGGCGGGCGATTCAGGCGCGGCTGTACCAGGTGACCTGGGCGTTGTTGCTGAATTCCATGCGACGGGCCGGGGTGAACAGCGTCGGGGTGAAGGCGCCGGCGAAGGCCGGGATGCCGCTGCCCGCGACGACCGGGTAGCTCTTGATGATCAGTTCGTCGATCTCGTCGGCCAACTGGGCCGCGAGGTTGCCGCCGCCGCACAGCCAGATGTCGAGGCCATCGGCCTGCTTGAGCTCCCGCACCAGGGTGACGGGGTCGCCTGCCACGACTTCGACGGCCGGATCGTTGCTCGGGTCGAAGCTGCTGGAGACGACGTACTGCTTCAGGTGCGCGTAGGGACTGGTGATCCCGCCGGCTTCGTAGGTGCCGCGCCCCATCAGAACCGTGTCCCAGTTCTTGTTCGGCGTATCCACCGGCATCCCTGTGAGCGGCCGGATCGGAGTCGGCATCGGCTCCGGGTAGTGCGCATCGATCCAGGCGGACATGTCGTCCGCGAGCGGATAGAAGTCGAACTCCCCGCCGGGGCCCGCGATGTAACCGTCCAGCGAGACGGCGACGTAATAGACAAGCTTTCGCATTCGGACCACCTGACGTGTTGTACTCTGTTTGTAGTGATTTGAACTGTAGTACTACGACTGGAGTGGTGTCAACATGCGGACGAACCCGGAACGGCGGCAGGCGCTCATCGATGCGGCGATCGAGGTACTGGCGGACGAGGGCGCGCGCGGCCTCACCTTCCGCGCGGTGGACAAACGGGCCGCGGTCCCGGCGGGCACGGCGTCGAACTACTTCGCCAACCGCGACGACCTGCTGAACCAGGTGGGCAGCCGCTTCTACGAGCGGCTGCAACCGAGCGAGGAGACCATGGCGAAGGTGACCGAGGGGCCGCGCACGCGCGCCAACATCACCGAGCTGATGAAGGACATCGTCGCGCGCATCGAGGCGTTCCGCACCGGCTACCTCGCCATGCTGGAACTGCGCCTGGAGGCCACCCGGCGACCGGAGCTGCGCGCGGTGCTCACCGAACGGGTACGCGAGGACCTCGACTTCAACGTGCGCAACCACCTGGAATCCGGCCAGCCCGGCGACGCCGACACCGTCCGGCTGCTCTACCTGGCGCTGAACTGGCTGATCGTGGACCGGATGACGCTGCCCGACATCTTCTCCGAAGAACAGAGCATGCACCTGATCGAGACGGCGGTCGACCGACTCGTCCGCGACTGAACGGCGCGAATTCGCCGGAACCTTGTGACACACGTCACGGCCATCCGATAATGGACCGATGATGGCGAACGTTGGAGACCGACTGCACGTGCACGGACACGTGGTGGGGGAAGGTGATCGCCAAGGCGAGATCATCGAGGTCCGCGGATCGGATGGCGGCCCGCCCTACGTGGTTCGTTTCACGGACGGACACGAATCCCTGGTGTATCCCGGACCGGACGCGACGATCGAGCACCCGAGTGATCGCACGTAAAGGCACCTGAACCGCGCCGCCCGGCCGATAGGACGAACAGACCCGCCGATTCCCGGCGGGTCGCCGACCCGACCACCGCGAATAGCGATCGAATACGCGCTGCCCCGGCCGACGCGAAAGTCGTTCCGGCCCCCACCGATATCTACTGGCCAGTAGCACCGCGCACCATAGACCTCGTTGTTGACGAATGGGAAGAGCGCTGTGCAGAATCGGCGAGTTGATCCACCGGGGGGCGGAGGTACAGGCATGCGCACGAAAACCGATATCCGCTTCACCGTCGAGGCAAGTCCGGCTCACGTTCTCGACGCTTTGGCGGCGATCGAAATGCTCCCGGAATGGTCGATGTATCAGGACGCGCGCGTGGCCACTCGCGACGAATACGGCAGGCCGCACCGCGTTTACGTCACCGCCGACGTGCTCGGCAGCTCCGATTTGCAGGTGCTGGAATACGAATGGACCGAGAACCGCTCGTCCTGGCAGGTCGTAGACAGCTCGCGCGGTATTGGCGGCGGCGGTTGGTTCGAGGTCTCCGAGGGCGCGGGCGGGACCGACGTCTGGTACCACTCCGAGTTGCATTCCCGCCTCCCGCTGCCCGGCTTGCTGATGAAACGAACCGTGCAACGCTGGAATGAAACGGTGGTGCAGAACTTCATCGAATTCGCGGAAAGCTACCCGGAATCCGAGAGTTTTCATTCCGTATAGCGAGTGCGCATAATTCGCTATATAGCGAGCGCGCATAATTCTGGATCGCCGATGACGCCCTGAGCGAAAAACCACGGTCGGACCTTGTTTCAAGGCCGCGCCGGACCGGCCCGAGTGCGACGATAAGCAGCATGATCGGTACCAAACGGGTTCGGTTCCAACCGATGGCCGAAGGCGCCTCGGTGACCCAGCTCGAGCTGTTCTTCGACCTCGTCCTGGTTTTCGCGTTCACCATGGTGACCGCCCTCGCGGCCGGGGACACCAGCGCCAAGAACATCCTGCGCGCGCTGCTCGTGCTCGCGGTCATGTGGTGGGTGTGGATCGCCTACGCGTGGATCGGCAACGTGGTCCGCGCCGACGAGGGCATCACGCGGGTGGCCATGTTCTTCGCGATGGGCGGTGCGTTCCTCGCCGCGCTGACCATCCCGGAGGCCTTCGACGACATGGCGGGCGGCTGGTTCGGCCCGTTGGTCTTCGCGATCGCCTATCTGCTGGTGCGCGTGGTGCACCTGGGGGTCTTCCTGCTGGCCAGCGCCGAGGACGCGCAGCTGCGCGGACAGGTGGTGCGCTGGGGACTCGGGTCGATCACCATCGGCACCACGCTGCTGGTGATCGCCGCGATGACCGACGGCGCGGTGCAGATCGGACTGTGGATCGCGGCGATCGTCGGCGACATGCTGTGGACGATGCTCGCCGGCGAGGACTGGCGCCTCAACTCGGCCACCCACTTCGCCGAACGGCACGGCCTGATCATCATCGTCGCGCTCGGCGAATCGATCGTCTCGATCGGCATCGGCGTGGCCGGGCTGCCGATCTCCTGGCCGATCGCGCTCGCCTCGATGCTCGGGCTCGCGGTCTCCGGCCTGCTGTGGTGGGCATACTTCGACGTCGCGGCGCTCTCGGTGGAACACGAACTGAAGCGCGCCGAGGGCGAACGCCAGATCAAGATCGCCCGCAATTGCTATACGTACTGGCACTTCCCGATGGTCGTCGGCATCATCGCGCTCTCGCTCGGCCTCAAGAAGGTGCTCTACTACGTCGGCGACTCCGCCCATCACACACTGAAGGACGCGCTCTACGGCATCCCGCTGTTCGCGCTCTACGGCGGCGTGGTGATCTACCTGCTCGCGCTGGTCGGCTTCAAGCACTACGCGACCCGCACGATCACCGTCCCGCGCGTGGTCGCGGCGGCCCTGCTGCTCGCCCTCACCCCGCTGGCGTCCGCGCTGCCCGCGCTGGCCTCGCTGGTCATGCTGTGCGTGGTGCTCATCGGGCTGATTCTCTGGGAGACCGTGCGATACGCGCGGCCGCGCGACGAGATCCGGCACGGCACGCACGCCGGATGAATCAGGCCAGCGGTTTGTCGTTGGCGAGCAGGTAGCGCAGCGTGCGCTCGTGCGGGGTCGGGCCGTAGGCGGACGGCTCGACGCGCACGCCGTCGCGCACCGCCTGCCGGATCTGTTCCACGTTCTCCCTGATCATGTCCGAGACCAGCTCGTCGGTACGCGGATCGGCGAGCACCTGGAACACGATGCGGAAGCTGGTGTCGGCGATCAGCCGGATGATGTCGTCGTGGAACGGGATGTAGCGGACCTTCCCGGCCTGCGGATCCTTCTTGATCAGCTCGAGGATCATCTCGTCCATCTCCGCGCGGTTCTCCTCCAGCGCGGCGGCGATGTTGCGGGTGTAGTGCCCGGTGCGCAGCACGTGCGCCACTTCGTCGAGCACCGCGATGGTCATCGGCCGACGGATGACGTCGACGATGGTCTTGACGAACCGGTTGACCACCGCCGCGGTCACCCGATCGCCGAAGACCCGGTCGGCCACCCTGGCCAGCCGCACCAGGATCACCACGAGACGCAACAGCCGGAATCCGCGGAACAACGGGTTCGCCACCGGGATCATGCCGATGACCTCGTACCAGTAGACGAACGGGAACGTCCACGGCCAGCCCGCCCTGCGCCAGCGCCACAGGAACTCCGCGGCGAACACCGCGCAGATCCCGTAGTCGACGATCACGATGGTCCGGTAGGTGCGGTCGGACACCGGGAAGAAGGTGATCCACACGACCAGCGCCACCGAGACCACCGCGAGCGCGAGCATCACGAAATCGGTCCAGAGCGCGGGCGGTTTACGCGGGTACTCGTCCGCGTACGGTGCCTTCGCGAAGTCCGATGGTGTGGTGGGGACTGTCACGGAAAAGATCCCTTCGACGCCGACGTCCCCGCCGAGCGTAATCGGCCCGCCGCCCGAAAACGGCCGACCGGACCCGGTTCTCGGCAAATCCTCGGCTCAGCGCCCGGAGCGGATGATCTCCTCGATGTTGCGCTCGGCCAACGCGGTGATGGTCAGCGAGGGATTCACCGCGCCGGCGCTGCCCGGCATGGCCGCGCCGTCCATCACGTACAGACCCGGATGCCCGTGCACCCGGCCGTGGCCGTCGGTGGCCAGGCCGAGCACCGCGCCGCCCAGCGGGTGCGCGGTGAACAGCGCGTTCGCGTCGTAGCCGAGCGCACCGTATTCCACCAGCGCGTCGGCGCGTTCGGCGATGCGGCGGTCGACGGCCCGCGCGGCGGCGACCACCTCGTCGCGATTGCGCGTCGACCAGGACAGCCCCACCGAGTCGCTGGCCCGGTCGTAGCCGAAGCGGCTGCGCGTCGGGTCGAGCACCATGCCGAGCGAGGCGAGCGCGCCCGTCTCGAACGGGATGCCGGGGATGTACCAGTTCTCCAGGGTGACCGGCACCGACGATTCGTCGAGGATGCGGCTCGCACTCGGCACGCCCTGACCGAACCCGGCCACCGAGCTGGCGCCGCGCGCGAGCACCACGTCGCCGTTGGTGCCCCAGCCTTCACCGATGTGCTCGTTGAGATCCGGCAGCGCGCCGGTGGCCCTGGCGCGGACCAGCAGCTCGGAGGTGCCGATCGAACCCGCGCCGAGGAAGAGCCGGTCGCAGGTAAGCGTGCGGGTGCCGAGCACCTCGCCGGTCGGCGCCAGCTTGCTGATGCTCACCGTGTAGCGACCGCCGGACTCCTTGCCGATGGCGTCGACCCGGTGGCCGGGGAACACCGTCGACCTGCCGGTCTGCTGGGCGTAGCGCAGGTAGTTCTGGTTGAGGTCGAACTTCGCGCCGTTCGAGTTGCCCAGATTGCTGCGCGCCACGGTGGCCGACGGCCGCGTGGTGCCCGCCAGCTCGCCGCGCAGGATGTCCCAGGTGAAGATCGAATCGTTGGGCAGCGGGTGATATCCGGCCTTGCGCACCTGGTCGTCCCAGGCGCGGGAGTGCGCGAACGGGGCCGAGGCGTAGATGTCGGCTGGAATCGGGTCCAGCCGCAACATCTGGCGCACCCGCGGGTAGTAGACGCGCTCGAGTTCGTCGTAGGCGACCGAACCGCGGAAGACCTCGTCGAAGAAGCGGCGCTCCGGCGCGATCATCGCGCCCGAGAAGATCACCGAGCCGCCGCCGACCGCCGCCGCCCGCCACACATCGATGCCCGGGTATTCGGTGCAGTCGAGCACGCCGCCGAACTTGGCGAAATGCACCGGAACCTTGGTGACGCCGGTGAAATCGGTGCGGTGCCAGAAGCCGCGGCCGTCGGGCAGGTCGTCGCCGGTGAAGATCTCCCGCCACGGGTCGTTGGGCCAGCGCGATCCGCGCTCCAGCACGGTGTTGGCCACGCCTGCCTCGGCGAGCCGCAGGGCGGTGACGGCGGCGCCGAAACCGGAGCCGACGACGATCGCGGGCGAATGCTCGGGCGGATCGGGAAGTGGCGCAAAGATTTCCGGCACCCAGTTCTGGAACATCGTGTGCCAGACCGGGTCGGCCGCGGCAGGCCGCGAGTCGAGCGTCGAACCAACAGCGCCGAAAAGCGCTGCCAAACCCGCCGCCTTGAAAAAGGCGCGTCTGTGCACCAGGCCACCTCCCTCATCACGCATGGCCGAGCGCAGAATAGCGCGCCCGACCGGGAGAACGCACTCCACTGTGAAACGTCACGGTCCCCCGACGAGCGGTGTGGGTCAGGACGCAAACGGCCGCCGATCGGCGGCGCAGGTGGCGCCGGGTGCGGGCAGTTTCAGGTCGACGAGGTAGCCCTCGCGCAGCTGTCGCACGCAGTCGCCGTCCGGATTGTGGCCGTAGCCATCGGCCACCACCACCAGCCTGGCGTTGACCAACTCCTGCTGCGCGCGCTTGGCGAAGGTCAGCGGCGTCACCGGGTCGAAGCGGTTGTTCAGCAGCAGCGCGGGTTTGTCGGAGCCGAGCGTCCACGGGTCGGTATGGCGCTGCGGGTAGCCGTCGTCCGGCGCGGGCCACATCGCGCACGGCTGGTGCATGGCGAGCCAGAACGGGCCGAAAAGCGGTTCCGCGGAGGCGATCTCGCGGGAGAGAGCGGGCCAGTCGGCGGACCGCCAGCCTGCGCTCTGGTCGGCGCAGGTGATCGCGGTGAAGGCGTCGAGGAAGTCGTAGCCGGGCGCGCCCGCCGCCAGGATCTCGCGCACCTTCGCCGGATCGCCCGCCGGGCCGCGTTCCAGTTCGATGAGCAGCTCGGCGAGCGCGGGCCAGCCGCGCTCCGGGCTGTAGAGCAGCAGCGCGTGCGCCTGCGCGACCTCGCTGTAGCGCACCGGCAACGCGTGCTCGCCCGCGCCGACCGTGATCGGGCCCTGGCGCAGCCGCTCGAGCAGCGCATCGTCCCTGGCGCGCAACCGATCCGCCCCGGTGTCGACGGGCTCGGGGATGGTGGTCTCGACGCGCTCGGGCCCGGCGCTGCCCGCCTTCTCGGCCCGCTCCGGCGGCGCGGCGGGACCGGTCAGGTCGGAGCGCTCGGAGCCACCGGCGAAGGCGCACTTCGCCTTTCCCGCCTCGGCACACAGCCGCAGGAACTCCGCGTGGATCTCCGCGGTGCCCGCGGCGGTATCGATGACCGAGGCGCGGACGTCGTCGGTGTAGACCTTCGGGTCGACCATGGAGGTCAGCTGGAGGGCGCGCACCCGCTCGCCGAACAGCGCGCCGTACACCTGCCCGAGATAGCTGGCGTAGGACCCGCCCGTGTAGGTCAGTCGCTCCTCGCCGACCGCGCGCCGCAGCAGATCCAGGTCCCTGGCCGCGTCGACCGTGGTGAGGTGCCCGAGCAATTCGCCGCTGTGCTTCGCACAGCCCTCCGCGAGCGTGCGCGCGGACTGCTCGGCGGCGCGCTCCTGCTCGGCGTTCGCGGGCGGTAGCAGCGTGGCGTCCCAGAACCGGCGCTGCTGCTCGTCGTCGGCAAAACAGCGCACCGCGGCACTGCGGCCGATACCGCGCTGGTCGAAGGTCACCACATCGAAGCGCTCGCGGAGCTCACCCTCGGCCAGCTCGCCCTGCCGCGCCCAGTCGAGACCGGAGCCGCCGGGCCCGCCGACGGCGGTGAACAGGGTGCCGACGCGGCGCTCGGGATCGGTGGCGAGTTGCCGGACCACCGCGAGTTCGATGGTCTTGCCCTCGGGCTCGGCGTAGTTCAGCGGCACCGCGGCGGTAGCGCACTCGAAGCCGATCAGATCGGCGTCGGAGCATGGCCGCCAGTCGAGTTCCGGCGTCGGCGCCGCGTCGGCCTGCCGGACCAGCTCCGAGACGGCCGACGCCTGCTGAACCGCGGTGCACGCGGTCAGCACCGGCGCCGCCGCCGCGACCACGATCAGCATGAACTTCCACCTACGCACGGTGACCATCCTGTGCCGCGGGCACCGCGCGCGTCGTCATCCTTAGTGACGAATTCGCCCCTGAGATCCCCGAGTTCGCCGCCGCGCCTTGCCGTCTCGTCCTGCGGTCCGCCGCGGCCGGGCTACCAGCTCGCACGGGTCAGGCCGCCAGCAGCCGCACCACCGCGATGCCGCCGACCACCACGATGACCGCCCGCAGCATGGTGGGCGACAACCGCCTGCCGTAGTGCGCGCCGAGCTGGCCGCCGATGATCGAACCGATCGCGATCATCGCCACCGCCTGCCAGTTCACCTCGGCGACCACGATGAAGATGACCGCCGAGACCGCGTTGACGATGAGCGCGAGCACGTTCTTGACGGCGTTGAGCCGCTGGAGCTCGTCGTGCACGAAGATGCCGAGCAGGCCGATCAGCAGCACGCCCTGCGCCGCGCCGAAATAGCCGCCGTAGATGCCGGTGCCGTACACCGCAGCGAGCAGGATCGGTCCGCCGTGCTCCGGCACCGTCCCGTTGCCGTTCTCGCGCCGCCGCTTGACCCAGGCCGCGAGCCGCGGCTGCACCATGACCAGGATCAGCGCCACGATGATCAGCGCGGGCACGATCGCCTTGAACGCCGCCGCGGGCAGCACCAGAAGCAGCACCGCGCCGGTGATGCCGCCCAGCAGCGAGGCCGTGCCGAGCTGGAGCAGGCGGGAACGTTGACCGGCGAGTTCGCGCCGGTAGCCGATGACGCCGCTGATCGAGCCGGGCACCAGGCCGATGGTGTTCGACACGTTCGCGGTGACCGGCGGCAGCCCGAAGGCCAGCAGCACCGGGAAGGTGATCAGGGTGCCGGAGCCGACGATGGTGTTGATCCCGCCCGCGGCGATGCCCGCCCCGAGGACGGCGAGTAGTTCGAGCCAAGTCATCCGATACGTTCCTTAGACGTCCCGTCGGACCCGCGGCCCGTACAAGCGTTCAGTTCTTCAGGCACGCTATCGACACCCCCGCATACCACGCGCAATCGGACCGGGCTTCCAGCGCTGCGCCGCGACACGCTAAACTCGTCAGAATCATGCAGCGGGCACTTCTTCTCGGCCGCCGCGACGGGGTCTGATCGGACCGGCTCCCGTCGCGGGGTTTCGCCTGCCGGTCGCCCCATAATCGGGAAACCCCCACACCATGGAGAAATCGCATGTCCCCTGCTGACGCCTACGTATCCGGCTCGCGCACGATCACCGCTCCGAGCAAGGCCGCGCCGGCCGACCAGCCCGGATGGAACAAGCAGAAGAACTCCTCGATGCCGACGTTCCGGTATCGGCCGTTCGCCGAGGAGGTCGAGCCGATCACCCTGCCCGACCGCACCTGGCCGGACAAGATCATCGACCGCGCCCCCGGCTGGTGCGCCGTGGATTTGCGCGACGGCAACCAGGCACTGATCGATCCGATGAGCCCCGCGCGTAAGCGCCGCATGTTCGACCTGCTGGTGCGGATGGGCTACAAGGAGATCGAGGTCGGCTTCCCGTCGGCCAGCCAGACCGATTTCGACTTCGTCCGCGAGATCATCGAGGACGGCGCCATCCCGGACGACGTCACCATCCAGGTGCTGACGCAGTGCCGCCCCGAGCTGATCGAACGCACCTTCGAGGCCTGCGCGGGCGCGAGCAACGTCATCGTGCACTTCTACAACTCCACCTCCATCCTGCAGCGGCGCGTCGTCTTCCGCGCCGAGCGCGACGCGGTCAAGAAGATCGCCACCGACGCCGCGAAGCTGTGCCTGGAGGTCGAGCAGCGCTACCCCGACACCAACTGGCGCTACGAGTACAGCCCGGAGTCCTACACCGGCACCGAGCTGGAGTACGCGCGCGAGGTGTGCGACGCGGTTTCCGAGATCATCGCGCCGACCCCCGAGAAGCCGCTGATCATCAACCTGCCCGCGACCGTCGAGATGGCGACGCCGAACGTCTACGCCGATTCCATCGAGTGGATGAGCCGCAACCTGGCCCGTCGCGACTCGATCGTGCTGTCGCTGCACCCGCACAACGACCGCGGCACCGCGGTCGCCGCGGCCGAGCTGGGCTACCAGGCGGGCGCCGACCGCATCGAGGGCTGCCTGTTCGGCAACGGTGAGCGCACCGGCAACGTCTGCCTGGTGACGCTGGGCATGAACATGTTCTCGCGTGGCGTCGATCCGCAGATCAACTTCTCCGACATCGACGAGATCCGCCGCACCGTCGAGTACTGCAACCAGCTGCCGGTGCACGAGCGCCACCCGTACGGCGGCGACCTGGTCTACACCGCGTTCTCCGGCAGCCACCAGGACGCCATCAACAAGGGCCTGGACGCGATGAAGGCCACGGCCGACGCGCAGAACGCCGACGTGTCCGACATCGTGTGGGAGGTCCCCTACCTGCCGATCGACCCGAAGGACGTCGGCCGCACCTACGAGGCGGTCATCCGGGTCAACTCGCAGTCCGGCAAGGGCGGCGTCGCCTACATCATGAAGACCGACCACGGCCTGGTGCTGCCGCGCCGCCTGCAGATCGAGTTCTCCCAGGCGATCCAGCGGATCACCGACGGCGAGGGCGGCGAGGTCACGCCGAAGGAGATGTGGGACGTCTTCCACGAGGAGTACCTGGCCCCGATCCGGCCGCTGGAGCGGATCCGCCAGCGAGTCACCGCCTCGGAGACCGACGGCGGCGTCGACTCCATCACCGCGACGGTGAAGGTGGACGGCGTCGAGCACGAGGTCACCGGAAACGGCAACGGGCCGCTGGCCGCGTTCGTCGACGCCATCTCCACCATCGGCTTCGACGTCCGGGTGCTGGACTACTCCGAGCACGCCATGTCGGCGGGCGACGACGCGCAGGCCGCCGCCTACGTGGAGTGCGCGGTCGGCGACAAGGTGGTCTGGGGCGTCGGCATCGCCACCTCGATCACCACCGCTTCGCTGCGCGCGGTCGTCTCCGCGGTCAACCGCGCCAACTGACGCGTCCGACGTGGCCGGGGTTTTCGCGCTCCGGCCACGTCACCAGCGCCACTGGATGTAGCCGTCCAGGAAATCCGGCGAATACGCTCCAGCGCACCCGCGCGATCGAATCTGTCGAACTCCTCGGGATCGTCCGCGCGCAGTTCGCCGGTGACCCACGGCGTCTCGTACCCGTAGCGGACGACCGTGGCGAAAGGTTTGCCGTCACAGCGCAGTAGCACTGCGCAGCCGGACACAGCCTGCGCGGAGGTTTGCTCACCTGCTAGCGTTGGTTTGCACTCAAGCGCCGAGCTCTCTGCTCGAATCCCGAGCAGATGGGGGAACTGTGACAAACAACGACCACAATCCGACCTCTCCGCCCTGGCTGCAGAGTCCTTCGGTGGATACGGCCGCGGTCACCGCCGAACCCTCCGGATCGCATGTGGCGCAGGACGAGACGAACGAGACACCCGCCGAGGCGCCCGAAAAGGACGCCGTAGCAGCGGCCGAAGCCCCCGAAGGGCAGGAGACCGCACCGGGTGTTCCCGAACCGGCGCAGGCCGACGCCGCTGCGAAACCGGGTCAGTTCACCGGTTATCCGCCCGCGGCGGGCCCCTCCGACCCGACCGGCTATCCGCCCCCGATCGGCCCCGGCGATCCGACCGGCGTGTATCCGCAGCCCGTCGCCCCGCCCGGCTACGGTCCCGGTCCCGCCGAGGGTTTCGCGCCGAACGGCGCCGCGGAGCCGTACGGCCCGTACAGCAGCGGCCAATTCGCGCAGCAGCCCGGCCCCTACCAGGCCGGGCCGTATCAGCCGGGCCCCGAACAGCTTCCGCCGCCGCCCGCGCACGACCAGCAGGGCGCGCCCTACGGCGAGTACCGTCAGGAGATCGGACCGGACGGTCTGGTCCGGCGGGTTCCGCAGGAGAGCGGGCCGGAAGCCGGTGCGGCACAGGATCAATCGAGCGGCCCCATCTACAGCTGGGCGCCGCCGCCTCCGCCGGTCCAGCCGATGGCTCCGCCGCAGCCGATGTACCAGGAGCCGCCGGCGCCGATGGGCCAGACGCCGCCCGGGCTCACCGGTCCTGGCCAGACACCGCCCGGACTGGCAGGTCCCGGCCAGACACCGCCCGGACTCACCGGTCCCGGTCAGCAGTGGCAGGGCGGACCGCAGCCACAGCACCAGCCGTTCCAGCCGCAGCACATGCAGCAGCCGGGTCAGCCAGGCCACTCGGTCAACGACCTCAACCTGCTGAAGCGGGCCCGCCGGGCGCCGCGCAGCGGGTGGCGTCGCGCCGTCCACAAAGCCTCCGGCGGCATGATCAACCCGGGCGAATCCGCGGCCGACATCGTCTTTCGCGACCTCGTCGACCGGGTGAACCAGCCGGTGCGCGGCGACTACCGGATCGCGATCCTCTCGCTCAAGGGCGGCGTCGGCAAGACGACGACCACGGTCGGTCTCGGCTCCACCTTCGCCTCGTTGCGCGGTGACCGGGTCATCGCGATCGACGCCAACCCGGACCTCGGCACGCTGGCGCACCGGGTGCCGCGGCAGACTCGCTCCACCGTGCGCAACCTGCTGGAGGATCAGCAGATCTCCAGGTACTCGGATGTCCGCGCGCACACCTCGCAGGCACCGAGCCGACTGGAAGTGCTTGCCTCCGAACAGGATCCGGCTGTTTCCGAGGCGTTCAGCGAGGCCGACTACCGCAAGGCCATCAGCATCCTCCAGTCGTTCTACAACATCATCCTCACCGACTGCGGCACCGGTCTGATGCACTCGGCGATGTCCGGCGTGCTCGATATGGCCAGCTCGCTGGTGCTGGTCACCTCGCCCGCGATCGACGGCGCGCGCAGCGCCTCGGCCACGCTGGACTGGCTCGACCATCACGGCTACGGCAAGCTCGTCGAGCGCACCGTGGTGGTGGTCAACGCCTCGCGCCGCGGCGCCTCCACCGTCGACCTGGACCAGCTGCGCAAGCTGTTCCTGGACCGCACCCGCGCGGTGCAGGTGGTGCCGTTCGACGATCACCTCGCCGAGGGCGCCGAGATCGACCTGGAGCTCGTCAGCAAGCCGACCCGGCGGGCACTGCTCGAACTGGCCGCGATGGTCGCCGACGATTTCGGATACATCGGCGCGCAGCAGTACCAGCATCCGGGGCCCATGGGTCTGCGCTAGGCGCGCTGCGCCCAACCGCTACTCCGCGGTGACCTGCTCCGCCGCGGCGCGGAAGGCCGCGAGCACCGTGGCGATCGCGGGCCGCTTCTCCGCGTGCGGGCGGGTGACCAGGTCGTAGTTGCGTGCGGCGCGCACGCCGGAGAGTCGCAGCACCGCGAGGTCGGGGTGGGCGACGGCGAAGCGCGGCATCAGCGCGACGCCGTAGCCGGACGCGACCAGCGTCTCGATAACGCGGAAATCGTTGAGCCGCTGGGCTATTCGCGGCTGCACTCCGGTCACGGTGGCGATCGATTCGAGCACGTCGTCGACCGGGAAGCCGCCGCGCACGCTGAGCCAGGTCTCGTCGGCGAGTTCGGCGGGGGCGACCGAGCGCTGCCCGGCAAGGCGGTGCGTCGGGGCGACGACCACGTCGATGGGTTCGCGCATGAGGAACCGCGAGGTGATGCGCGGTCCGGCCACCGAGCCGGAGCGCTCGTCGCGGTGGGTCAGGACGATGTCGTAATCGGCGAGCAGCCGGGGCGCTCCGCTCGGCGGCACGTCTTCGTCGCGGGCGACCACATCGACGTCGCTGCCCGCCAGCGCGGGCAACACCAGCGGCAGCAGCAGCGCCGCGCCGGACGGGAACAGCGCCACCCGCACCTGCCCGCGCGGCGAGCCGCGATAGTGCGCCATCTCCGCGACCGCCCGGTCCATGGCGGCGAGCACCTCGTCGGCGCGGACGACCAGCGCCTGCCCCGCGTCGGTGAGCCGGATGCGGCGGCCATCGGGTTCCAGCAGGGCGACGCCGGCCTCCTTGGCCAGCGTCTTGAGTTGCTGGGAGACCGCCGACGGCGTCATGGACAGCGCGTCGGCCACGGCGGAAATCGTGCCGCGATCGGCGAATTCGCGCAGCACCCGTAGCCGGTCGACGGACATCGGCGGCCCCTGTGGCTCTACCGGCACCGGCGCATCCTCTCGTTGATAGTGAAGCATTCCTACACTATCAGTGCAGATTTATTCGATTGTGCTGATGGTTCCCTGGCTCGACCATGGTGAGCGTGACCAACCGCGACCGCCTGCTCGGCCTCACCGTCGTCCTGCTCTGGGGCCTGAACTTCATCGCCATCCGAGTCGGCCTCGACCACTTCCCGCCGCTGTTCTTCGCGGCCTTGCGTTTCGCGGTGCTCGCGGTGCCGGTGCTGCTGTTCGTTCCGCGTCCGAACGTGCCGCTGCGCTGGCTCTTGTTGTACGGCACGGGTTTCGGCGTGCTGCAATTCGCGTTCCTGTTCACCGCGATGCGCGAGGGCATGCCGACCGGACTGGCCTCGCTGGTTCTGCAATCCTCGGCGCCGTTCACGGTGGTGCTCGGCGCGCTGCTGCTCGGTGAGCGGCTGCGCCCGATCCAGCTCGGCGGATTGTTCGTCGCGGTGGCCGGGATCGTGGTGATCGGCGCCGACCGCGTGCACGTCGCGCCGCTGCTGCCACTGTTGCTCACCCTGGCGGGTGGGCTCGGCTGGGCCTTCGGCAATATCGGCTCGCGACTGGCGGCGGCTTCGCGCGAGGTCAACCCGCTGCACCTGACCCTGTGGATGACGGTGGTGCCGCCGCTTCCGCTGTTCGCCCTTTCGGCTCTCGCCGAGGGCCCGGCGACCGGTTGGCACGCGCTGACCGATATCGCGTCGCCGACCGGGTGGCCCGCGCTGGTCGGCCTGGCCTACATCGTCGCGCTGGGCACGGTCGTGGGATCGGGGCTGTGGACGTTCCTGATGAGCCGCTACCCGGCGGGCGCGGTCGCGCCGCTCTCGCTGCTCGTCCCGGTCATCGGCATTGCCGCTGCCTGGGCTTTCCTCCACGAGACGCCCACCGCCTCGCAGTTGCTCGGCGGCTTGATCGTGATCACCGGCGCGTTCGTCGCCACCACCGGCGGCCGACGACCGAGAGCGGCGAAGACTGCCGAGCCGGAACAGGCGGCCGAACCCGCGCTGCACTGAGCGCCGGGAGTGCGAGTTTGCGAATTGCGAGTTTCGGGAAGTAGCTCGCGTCGCGCGAGGTCGGCGGTACTCTCGGGGCGCTGCGCTCTGCGGCGGCAGGGGTGGGTGGGATGGCCCCGAGCAGGCGCTTTACAGTGAGTGCGGCGGTGAAGGTAGGGTCCCGAAGGCTAGGCAGCAGAGTCGCGCATGGCAGAACAGCGGTGGGCCGTCTCGCGAAGATCGATGATTCGCGGCACGGTGGCAATGGGGGTTGCGTCGGCGGGGGCTTTCACGGCCGGTGCGCTGACACCGGGGCGCGCATCGGGCGCTCCCAACGGCAGACGGGTGGCGGTGCTCGGCGGCGGGGTCGCGGGACTCACCGCGGCGCACGAACTCGCCGAACGCGGCTTCCAGGTCACCGTCTACGAGAGACGAGCGCTCGGCGGTAAGGCGCGCAGCATTCCGGTGCCGGGCAGCGGATCCGGCGGACGCCCCGATCTACCCGGCGAACACGGCTTCCGCTTCTTTCCCGGCTTCTACCAGCACATTCCGGACACAATGCGGCGAATCCCGTTCGCGGGCAACGCCGAAGGCGTCTGGAACAACCTCATCGCGATGCCCGAGGCGCGCATGTCCCGCCGCGACGGCGACGACTTCCAGATCCCGCTCGGCTTCCGCGCCAGACCGAATCCGCGGCCGGAGGACTTTCGCGAGACCGTCGGCGCCGCCATCGCGACGGCACTGAAAATGCCCGCCGCGGAAGGACTTTACTTCGCCAATCGGCTGCTCGTGTTCAACACCAGTTGCGACGCCCGCCGTTACGGGCAGTGGGAGCACATGGCCTGGCGCGATTTCGTCGGCGCGCACCGCCGTTCGCACGAATTCCGCGCGCTGATCTCGCGCACGCTGACCAGCATCATGGTCGCCGCCAAGGACAATCTCGCCAGCGTGCGAACCATCGGCAACATGGGCGAGCAGTTCCTCGGCAACCCGTTCGAGGTCGGCAACGACGGCGCGCTGGACCGCGTGCTGAACGGCCCGACCAACGCGGCGTGGATCGATCCGTGGACGGCGCGGCTGCGCGAACTGGGTGTCGAGTTCGAACTGGGGGCGGAGGTGCGCGCGCTCGAGGTGCGGGACCGGCGCATCAGCGGGGCCCGCATCGTCGACGGCAACGGCAGCCGCACGGTCGAGGCCGACTACTTCGTGGTGGCGCTGGCCGCCGAACAGGCCCGCGCGCTGTGGTCGCCCGACGTGCTCGAGGTGCGCCCGGAGCTGGCCGCGATGGACGGGCTGTTCGTGGACTGGATGACCGGCATCCAGTTCTACCTGCGCAGACCGGCCGAGATCTCGAGGGGCCACACCGCCTACATCGACGCGCCGTGGTCGCTGACCTCGATCAGCCAGAACCAGCTGTGGACGCGCAAGCTCGCGGAATTCGGCGACGGCACCGTGCAGGACTGCCTCTCGGTCGACATCTCCGACTGGAACACCCCCGGCATCCTGTACGGCAAGACCGCCAAGGAGTGCACGCACCAGGAGATCGCGCGCGAGGTGTGGGCGCAGTTGCAGGCCCACCTCAACGATCGCGGCGAGGAGCTGCGCGACGCCGACCTGCATTCCTGGTTCCTCGACCCCGCGATCGTCTGGCAGTCCGAACAGCGCCGCAACACCAACGCCGATCCCCTGCTGATCAATACCGCGGGGTCCTGGGAACACCGCCCCGAACCGCACGGCGATCTCGAAAACCTGTTCCTCGCGGGCGATTACGTGCGCACCAACGTCGACCTCGCGACCATGGAGGGCGCCAACGAGTCGGCGCGGGCCGCGGTGAACGCGCTGCTGGACGTCGCGGGTTCGGACGCGCCGCGGTGCCGGATGTACACGCTGTACCGCGCGACCGAACTGGAACCGTTGCGGCGCATGGACGCCGATCGGTACGCGGCGGGACAGCCGAATCTGTTCGACGTGTGAGGGGCGGGTGTACCTACACAAAAGCGGTTCTCTGGGTGAACGCCTGACAACGGGAGAACACACGCCTCCTGTGCGCCGTCTCCGCACAAGTACACCCGCCAAGGACTTGGGCGGGTGTACCTGCACAAAAGCGGTTCTCTGGGTGAACGCCTGACAACGGGAGAACACACGCCTGCTGTGCGCCGTCTCCGCACAAGTACATGGCAAAGGTGGTTCCGGCGACCGCCGCGATGTTTGAATCGAAATATGGGCGAGACCAAGCAGATCACCGATCCCGACGACCTACGTGCGCTGCTCGGCGCGGTGATGCCGCGCGCGGCGACCAAGGAGCGCGTCGCACTGCACCAGCGCGACCGCGAGTGGATCGCCAACTCCCCGTTCCTGGTGATCAGCACCAGCGACGCCGAAGGCAACTGCGACGCGTCACCCAAGGGCGACCCGGCGGGTTTCGTGAAGGTGCTCGACGACCGCACCATCGCCATCCCCGAGCGCCCGGGCAACCGCAGGGCCGACGGCTACCTCAACATCCTCGCCAACCCGCACGTCGGCCTGCTCTTCCTGATCCCCGGCCGCCGCGACACCCTCCGCATCAACGGCCGCGCCCGCCTGGTCCGCGACGCCGCCTACTTCGACGACATGGTGGTCGAGGGCCATCGCCCGATCCTCGCCGTCGAGGTCGCCGTCGAACAGATCTTCTTCCACTGCGCCAAGGCGTTCATCCGCAGCCACCTGTGGGAGCCGGAGCAGTGGGCGCCTGATGCGTTGCCAAGCACTGCCTGCCTGGTCAAGGAGGTGCAGGCGAACGTGACGGAGACGGTGGAGGAACTGGAGCGGTACTACTCCCCCGAGCACTACGCCGCGAAGTTGTACCGCGACTGACGCCGCCCGCCGCCCGTCAAGGCCCCATCCACCATTCGACTACCGTCGATAGAGAAATGGATTCGACGGTAGTCATATGGTTGCTTTCCAAGATCAACCAGCCGCCATTCGACTACCGTCGATTCGAGGGGCTCGCACCGCGGCTGGGTGAGGCCGACCTCACCCCGCGTACTCTGTCGCGGCACACAGCGAACCCCCCACATAGACTCTCGGCGTGGCGAAGATATCGATGCGTGGGCGGATCGCCCTGCGGGCCGCGGCGGCAGCCTCGTGGGCCTCGCAGAAGGCGGGACGCGGCAAGGGTTCGATGATCGGCGGCCTGATCGCGCTGAAGATCGACCCGACGATCATGGACCAGCTCGGACGTGGCAGGCGGACGGTCCTGGTGACCGGCACCAATGGCAAGTCGACGACGACGCGGATGACCACCGCCGCACTGAGCACCCTCGGTCAGGTCGCCACGCAGGCCGACGGCGCCAATATGGACGCGGGCATCGTCGCCGCGCTGAGCACGCACCAGGGTGTGCCGCTGGCCGCCATCGAGGTGGACGAACTGCATCTGCCGCACGTCAGCGACTCGCTGAACCCGGCAGCGGTGGTACTGCTGAACCTCAGCCGCGACCAGCTGGACCGGGTCGGCGAGATCAACATGATCGAGCGCAAGCTGCGCGCCGGACTCGCCCGTCACCCCGACACGGTGGTGATCGCCAACTGTGACGACGTGCTGGTCACCTCGATCGCCTACGACCACCCGAACGTGGTGTGGGTCGCCGCGGGCAGCGGCTGGGCGATGGACGCGACGAGCTGTCCGCGCTCCGGCGAGCCGATCCTCTGGGAAGGCGAGCACTGGCGCAGCACCGGCGCGGATTTCCAACGGCCGCAACCTGATTGGCACCTGGAGGGGAACGACCTCGTCGGCCCCGACGGCGAACGCCACCTGCTCGAGCTGGCCCTGCCCGGCCGGGCCAACCGGGGTAACGCCGCTCAGGCGGTCGCCGCCGCGGTCGCGCTGGGCGCCGAAACGAGCAAGGCCGTCGTCGCCGCGGGTACGGTGCGCGAGATCGCGGGCCGCTACCGGACCGTGCAGGTCGGCGAGCACGCCGCGCGGCTGCTGCTCGCCAAGAACCCGGCGGGCTGGCAGGAAGCCCTGTCGATGATCGAGCCGACCGCGGCCGGACTGGTGATCGCGGTGAACGGGCAGGTGCCCGACGGCGAGGACCTCTCCTGGCTGTGGGACGTGCGCTTCGAGCACTTCGAGGGTGTGCAGGTCGTCGCCTCCGGCGAGCGCGCCACCGACCTCGCGGTCCGCCTCACGTACGCGGGCGTCGAACACACCACTGTGCCGGATCCCTTGCGCGCCATCGCTTCCTGCCCACCCGGGCATGTCGAGGTGCTCGCCAACTACACCGCGTTCCGCGACCTCAACCGCGACTTGGAGAATCATGGGTGACTCGACGGTACGGATCGGCCTGGTGCTGCCCGATGTGATGGGCACCTACGGCGACGGCGGCAACGCGCTCGTGCTGCGCCAGCGGCTGCGCATGCGCGGCTACGACGCCGAGATCGTGGAAATCACGCTGCCCGAACCGGTTCCGAACTCACTGGACATCTACACCCTCGGCGGCGCGGAGGATTCCGCGCAGCGGCTGGCCACCCGGCACCTGCAGCGCTATCCCGGCCTGCAGGAGGCGGCCGCGAAAGGCGCTCCGGTGCTTGCCATCTGCGCGGCGATTCAGGTGCTCGGCAACTGGTACGAGACCTCCTCGGGTGAGCGCGTTGACGGCGTCGGCCTCATCGACGTGACGACCTCGCCTCAGGCCAAGCGCGCCATCGGCGAGGTGACGACCAGCCCCATGCTCGCCGGGCTCACCGCTGCGCTCACCGGATTCGAGAACCACCGTGGCGGAACGAAACTCGGCCCGGAGGCGACCGGCCTGGCGCGCGTCACCCGCGGTGTCGGCAACGGCGTCGGCGACGGACTCGAGGGTGTCGTTCAGGGTTCGGTCATCGGCACCTATATGCACGGCCCGGCACTCGCCCGCAACCCCGAGCTCGCCGACCTGCTGCTCACCCGGGCCCTCGGCGTCGACACCCTCGAACCGCTGAACCTTCCGGAGGTCGACCAACTCCGCCGCGAACGCCTTCGCGCCTGAGCGCAGGTCACAAGCTCGCGCGCGGTCGTCGACCAACCGCGTCTTTCGAGAACGGCGGCGGGTTGTCGCGAAACGGACTTCACACCTCGACCGGAGCGACGTCGACCGCGACGGTGATCGAGCTCTCCTTGGCCTCGGTGTAGATGATGCCGCGCAATGGCGGCACGTCCGCGTAGTCGCGCCCCCACGCGGCGACCACGTAGCGCTCGTCCGCGAGCTGGTCATTCGTCGGATCGAAGCCGATCCAGCGGCCCGCGCGTTCGGATGAGTTCTGGCCGGGCACCCATACCGCCGCCCAGGCATGCGTGGCGTCGGCGCCGACCATGCGCTCCTTGCCCGGCGGCGGGTCCGTCGCGAGGTAGCCGGAGACGTACCGCGCGGCGAGCCCGTGTGACCGGAGGCAGGCCGCGGCGATCCTGGCGAAGTCCTGGCAGACGCCCGCGCGCGCGAAGAACACGTCGGAGACCCTGGTCGAGACGTTCGTCGAACCCGACCAGTAGGTGAAGTCGTTGTAGATGCGGGTGGTCAGCTCGGTCACCGCGGCGATCAGCGGCCGCCCCGGCGTGAGCGATCGCGCCGCGTAGGCGGTGATCTCCTCGGTGATCTCCGGCGGGTGCAGGTCGAGGGTGAACTCCACGGCCAGTGGTCCGTTCACGTTGCTCGGCCTGGCGGACTCCCACGGCAGCAGCGCCGGATCGTCCGTCAACTCGGCGGGCGGGTCGACCTCGACCGTCGACTCCGCGCTGACGACCAGCTCGCGGTGTTCGGCCGTGACGTGGAAGTAGTGCGTGGTGTTGCCGTACACATCGGTGCCGACGGACCGGTCCGATGGCGCCGGGTCGATGTTCACCTCGTGCGCGAGGACCCGTTGACCGGGGAACTCTCGCGGGGTCAGATAGGCGCGACCGTAGGAGCTGGTGACCTCCCCGGAGTAGGAGTAGGTGGTGCGATGGGCTACCCGATACCGCCGCGTCGCGCCGTCGCCGCCGATCATCCGACCACCCGCGTGCTGCCCCACAGCGGCTGAATGCCCACCGGCAGCGAGAGTTTCGTCGTCTCGAAGGATTCCGCCACCTTGCGCAGACGCAGGTGCACGCCGTCGAGCAGTTCGGCCAGCTCGGTGCGCCTGCCGTTCTCGTCGGTGACGTTCAGGTCGTCCGGGTCCACGCGGCGCAGCATGCGCTGGGCATCGGCCAGCAAGCGTTGCGGCCGTGAGGATCCCGAGGCGCCCGGCAGCGCGGCGAAGTTCGCGTCGAGCCGTTCCAGCTGGTAGGCCAGCGACCGCGGATTGCCCCTGTCGAACAGCAGCAACCCGGCGACCGCCGAGACACGCACCGAATCCCGGTGTCGCCGACGGTAACTCACCGACGATTCGGCCGCGTGCAACACCGCCTCGGTGACCACCCGCTCGGCCTCCGCGGGATACGTCTCGGTCAGCGCCGCGGAGAGCAGCGCCGTCACGGCCAGCCCGCGCTCAATGCGCTTGCCGATATCCATGACGCACCAACCGATGTCGCGCACCAGCGACTCGGCCCCGATGCCGGACAACGAGAGCAGGGCGGCCAGCGTCAGCGAATGCACCGCCGAGAGCGCCGTCTCGTCGCCATCGCCCTCCCGGTACTCGGCCAGCGCCCGGTCCACCGAGCTGAGAATCATCCACGTGTCGTGCGAGAGCTGATCGCGCACCGCGCGCGCCGACGAGCCGTATCGGTCGATCGCATAGGCCAGCGACCCGGGCAGCTCCCGATCGATGGTCAACGCTTCGAGATAGTCGTGCCCCTCGCGAGATGCGCCCGCCACCGCGGCCACCCCACCGTCGCCGCCCGGCTCGGACTTCACGCCACCTGCCCCCAGTTCAGCGCCTGGAGATTGGCGTTCCCCGCCACCCAGCTCCAGCTCTCCGCCGTCCGCCCCCAACTCCTCGCCGCCAGGCTCAGTCTTCGCACCGCCCCACTTCGGCTCGCCGCCACCCGACGCGGAGTCCGCGCCAACGGCTTCCGGCTGCTCCCCGCCACCCGACCGACCCTCGGCCAGCTCACCGCCGTTTCCGATCACCGCGTCCGGCGCGACCGTGCAGGTCGTCGCGGCCAGAGCCGCCATCAGGACCGGCAGCGCCTCCGCGCCCTCCAACCACGGCCGGTAGCGATAGTCCTGGTAGCGGTCGTGGGTGGCGATCAGCAGGCGCACCGCTGCCTCCGCGCGCTCGCAGTACCGGCCCATCCAGAACATGTCGTTCAGCACGCGCGGCGAGCTGATCTCCTCGACGATCGGCGCGGCCCGCCGCTCGCGCTCCTCGCGCGGCGCTTCGGCGCCGACGGCGGTCGTCGTGGCGGGCGCGGCGCGCACCCAGACGTCCTTGGCGGCGATCTTGATCACCACCCGGTCCGGCTGGGTGCGCTGGCGTAGCTGACCGAGGCCGCCCGCCATCGCCGTGTAGCCGCCGCGGCGGGCCAGCGAGAACAGCCGCATGCCCACCGGCGCCGCGGCCAGACCGCCGTACCCGTGCACGGCCGGGGCCACGGAGAACTGGGCCGGTTCCTGGCCGACCCACTTCCAGCCGTCCGACTCGATGCGCCGCCGCAACTCCTCGCGCATCGTCGCCGACAGATCCGGTCCGAACAGCGTGGCCCCGTCCACCGTCGAACGGATGATCAGTTGGTCCAGCCTGGCCAGCAGATGCGAACGCTCGCTCGCGTCGCCGCCCCAGTACGCGGGCGCACTGTCCAGCAGCAGCTCCTCGCCGAGCAGCGCGCGGGAGATCCGCGGCAGGAAACCCGCGAGCGCCGGATTCTCCAGCAACCCGCTGCCGAGCGTGTTCACCACGGTGACCGCGCCGCGGCGCAACACCTCGACCAGCCCCACCACGCCCAGATGCGAATCCGGCCGCAGATCGAGCGGATCGGAGAACTCCGCGTCCACCCGGCGCAGCACCACGTCCACCCGCTTGAGAGTGCCGAGCGAGCGCATCCACAGCGCGCCGTCGCGCACCACCAGGTCGGCGCTCTCCACCAGCGGGAAACCCAGCGTGGAGGCGAGATACGCCTGGTCGAAGGCGGTTTCGGACTGCACGCCAGGGCTCAGCACCACCACGACGGGATTGTCCTCGGCGACCGGCGCCGCCTCGATCAGCAAGAGCCGCATCGCCCTGGCGAACGGACTGAGCGGGCGCGGGCTGGAGTGCTCGAAGGCTTCCGGGATCGCTGTCGAGACGACGCGCCGGTCGGCCAGCGCGTAACCGGCGCCGGAGGGGGCCTGCGCCCAGTCGGCGATGGCGCGGAATTCGCCGTCGCTCCACCGGCTGATGTCGCAGGCGTGCAGGAACAGCTGGTGGCGTCCGGGGATCGTGATGCCGTGCGCGGCACGCACGTAACCCGCGTTGCCGAAGACCAGTTCCGGTGGCAGCAGCCCGGAGGTGATGGTGCGGCGTGAGCCGTAGATGTCGGTGAGCACCTCGTCCAGCACCCGCGAGCGCTGCACGAGGCCCGCCTCCAGCCGGGTCCAGTCGTCGGCGGAGACCAGCAGCGGGATCGGATCGAGCCGCCACGGCGTCGGGATCGCGGCCTCGCCCGCGCGCATCACCTCGGTGTAGGTGATGCCGTCGTCATCGATCAGCCTGCGCACCCTGGTGTCCAGCCTGCCGAGCCCGGCGGGGCCGATCTCGACGAAGTCGGCCGAGAGTTCGGACCACATCGGCCGCACGATGCCGTCGGCGTCCACCAGCTCGTCGTAGTAGCCGCCGGTCGGCCTGCCGCACTCGTCGTAGGCGCCGGTGTGACCGCCCTCGGCCCGGTAGCGGGCGAGCTGCTCGGCGATCTGCTCGCGCACGTCGGCGGCCGTCGCCGCTGGGGGCACCGCATCGGCGACCATGCCGACCTCACCTCCGCTGTCAGACGTTTCGCCGTGACGGACGTGCGTCCGGTCCGCGCCGCACCGGTCGCCGGTCGGTCCGCGTGCGGCGCGATCCGGCGTAGCTCCAGCATGCCGCGCGCGCCGACGTCGGTCGACCGTCGGTGCCATCTTCGCACGCGGATCCCCGCGATCGCCCGGAGTCGCGGTGTGTCCACCCGCCTTGACATGGCGATCGCACGGCCACGCCCCGGCCGCCGGGCTTGGCGGACAAGGTCTTCGGCGGCGATTCCACCCCGCGTGGGTCGCCGACACACCCGGCCCCGCCTCCCACCGCCGTCCGGACCCGAGTGCTAAGACCGAATCACCAACCGATCTCGTCAGGAGGTCCCATGCGCGCGACCTGTCCAGCCTGCGAATCCGCGGTAGACCACTGCCACGGCACCCTCATCGTCCACGCGACCCGCACCCTCGAATGCACCGACGACGACTGTGTCGCCTTCGACCACGCCCGCCACACCTTCATCGTC
This sequence comes from Nocardia bhagyanarayanae, assembly GCF_006716565.1. Lineage (NCBI taxonomy): Bacteria > Bacillati > Actinomycetota > Actinomycetes > Mycobacteriales > Nocardiaceae > Nocardia > Nocardia bhagyanarayanae. The sequence goes on from NZ_VFPG01000001.1 coordinate 1,106,450, forward strand.
GACTGCGCCGACGTAGCCGGCGGCTGCGCCTGCTCGACGCGACCAACCCCCACCCGCCGCCAAGCCTGACAGCCTCTGAATCAATCGATTCCGTCGTCCAGGTCCTGCCAGGTGGCATAGGTTTCGAAAGGCACCACGGTCTCGATTGCCGCGGAGCTGTTCCCTCGACTCCGGTGCGCGGCTGATACGTACTCACCTGCCGAGTTCAGGGTCAGCATCTCGATGGACAAGGCGGGGCCGTCGTTGTTGGCCATCCGGGCGATCCAGTAGTTCTCGATGCCGAAGCGGGCATACTCGGCACGCTTGTCGATCAGGTCCGCGGTGATGGTCGTCGGCGACACAACCTCGACGACCAGCACGGTATCGGCGACGGTCGGCTTCATCTTCCACTTGGGCCTCGGCTGCTCGATACAGCGGTAGACGATGACATCCGGGCGCTTGTAGTGCAGTGGGACCTCGGAGACGAGCATGTCGATATCGCGGTTCACCCGCAGGCACGGCTCGGCCGATTCGCGTTTGGCTCGGCCGTCCAGCAGCGCGCGTTCGATGTTGCGCGCGATGGCGTTGTGGTTGGGCGAGGCCGACTCGCAATGAACGATCATCCCGTCCTTGACCTCGACGTCGCGCGACATCTCCTCGGGCATGGCCAGGTAGTCGTCCATATCTACCGGCAGGCTGTAGGTCTTCGGCGAAGACCAGTCGAACAGCTCCGACATGTGACCGTCCTTCAGGCTGGTAGTCGCAGTAATCGTAGGTCAGTCGGCACGTCTCGGTCTGTGGTGGCGGAGTGCCGGTAGGTAGCTCCCCGTACGCTGGCCGGGTGAACTACGACCACGTGTTGTTGCCGTCCGGTGTTGCTGCGAACCTGGCCGAGGTGGAGGCGTATCTGGTCGGGCAGCAGGGGGTGGACGAGGCCGAGGTGGTCGCCGAGATGGCGGCCGAGATCAACGAGGCGAATCTGGAGCTGCCGGAAGAGGACAGCTTTCTCAGCGGTGAGTCGGTGGGTGGGACGGCGAACGGGTCGGTGCTGCACGTGGCGTGCCCGTACGACGCGATCGGCTACGTGCGGCAGCTGCTGTTCGATATCGCGACCCCGCGCGACTACGCGATCTACGATCCGCAGCTGGCCTGGCTGATCGATCCCGCGGGGCACGTGCCGGTCACCGTCACCCACGGCGGCGCGGGCACGTTCCCGTACCTCACCAAAGCGCTTGTGGACCAGTGGATTCCGGAGCTCGCGCCGCCGAACCCGTACCTGATCGTGGAGCGGGGCGATCACGACTACATCCAGACCTACCGCGGCAAGCCGGGCGAGTACACCGTCGAATACCGCGACGGCGGTCCCGAACGGCACTACGGCGCCACCCTCGCGGACCCCGCCGCGGTCGCCGCCCTGATCTGGGCCTGGACAACGGGCGAGCGGGACGCACTCGCGCGCGTCCCGTGGACCCGCGTGGAGTTCTGACCCCTACTGGTTCTGCACGGCGAGCCGCCCCGCGAGCGCCACGAACGACGCGCCGAACACCCGCCGCATCCACGTCACCACGACCGGCCGCGCGATGACGTACGTGCGCACCGCCGCCGCGCACGCGCCGTATCCGGCGAACACCACGAACGTGGCCAGCATGAAGATGCCGCTCAGCTCGAGCATGCGGGCCAGCGCGTTCGGCGCGCCCGCGGGCACGAACTGGGGCAGGAACGCGAAGAAGAAAATGGTCAGCTTCGGGTTCAGGATGTTGAGCAGCACCGCCGAGGTGATCACCTGACGAGCACGGGGCGCAGCCCGTTCCGGCCCGGCATCGGGGATGGCGAGAGCGCCTTTGTCCCGCAGCGTGTTCCACGCCATGTACAGCAGGTACGCGACGCCGAGGTACTTCAGCGTCTGGAAAGCGACGGCGCTGGTGTTCAACAGCGCGGCGAGACCGGTTACCGCCGCGATCATGTGCGGAACGATGCCGAGCGTGCAGCCGAAGGCCGCGACGACGCTGGCGCGCACGCCGCGCGAGAGTCCGGCCGCGAGGGTGAAAAGGACGCCGGTACCGGGCGTGGCGACGATGACGAGCGTCGTCAACAGAAACTCGATGCTCATCCCCCGCACAGTAATCAGAGTGCGCGCCTGCCGGAAAGGGCTCGGCCCAAGGTCAATTCGTCGGCGAACTCCAGATCGCCGCCCATCGGAAGGCCGGAGGCCAATCGCGTCACCGCGAGCCCAGGGAAATCGCGCAGCATCCGCACCAGGTAGGTGGCCGTCGCCTCGCCCTCGGTGTTCGGGTCGGTCGCGATGATCACCTCGCTGACGTCGACGCCGTCCTCTTGATTGCCGATGCGCGCCAACAGTTCCCGTATCCGCAGCTGATCCGGGCCGATGCCGCTGAGCGGATCGAGCGCACCGCCGAGCACGTGGTAGCGGCCACGGAACTCACGGGTGCGCTCGATCGCCTGGACGTCCTTCGGCTCCTCGACCACACAGATCATGCTGCGATCGCGCCGCGGGTCGGCGCAGATCCGGCACAGCTCACCGTCGGAGACGGTGCCGCACACCACGCAGAACTGCACGCCGTCGCGCACCTTCTGTAGCGCGGCCTGCAACCGGTCGATCTCCGGCGGCTCCACCTGGAGCAGGTGAAACGCGATGCGCTGCGCGCTCTTCGGACCGACGCCGGGCAGCTTGCCCAGCTCGTCGATCAGATCCTGTACCGGACCCTCGTACAACCGTCCCGTCCTCGATCAGAAATCCGGCAGCCCGGGCAGCGAACCGCCCCCGAGTCCGCCGGAGAGCGGGCCGAGGCGCTCGGCCGCCAGCTGCTGCGCGTTGCTCATCGCGTCGTTGACCGCGCCGATCACCAGATCCTGCAGGCCCTCGACGTCTTCCGGGTCGACGACTTTCGGGTCGATGGTCAGCGAGACCACCTGGCCCGTCGCCTTGATCCGAACTCGAACGAGGCCGCCACCGGCCTGTCCGTCCACCTCGGAGGCCGCGATCTCGGCCTGCGCTTCCATCACCGCCTGCTGCATCTGCTGTGCCTGGGCGAGTAACTGCTGCATGTCGAACTGACCACCGGGCTGCACTGCTCGTCCTCTCTCAGGGGAGATTGTCACGGTTCAGCCTAGTCCTCCCGGATATACCGAGACAGTCAGCCCCGACCCGCCTAACCTGGACCTGGGTCGGTTACCGGTTCGGTTGATTCTGGAGACAGTAATGAGCACAAACCGAGCACTTCTCGTGGCCGCCATGGCACTTTCGATGCTCTGCGCCCCGGCGGCCGCCGCGGATTCCGACGTGCAGCCCGCGGATTTCGACGTGACCCCCGCGGCGTCCGACTACGGCGGCGGGTGCGTGCTGTATCCCGACGACAAGGCAGCCACCCTGGATTCGCTGCGGCTCCGCTGCTCGCCCGAGCAGCAGGACGCGATCTTCCACGATGCCCCGCAAGGTGCGGTCCCGATGGGCGTCAAGGACGGCTGGGTGATCCGGCCGAACTATGCCCAGGGCATCACAACCGGTCTGTGGCTCGGCAAGAACTTCTACACCGGTCCCGACGGCGGCTACCTGCTGAACCGCCTGACCCGCGCGGACATGGAGGGCTGGAAGGCCGACGTGTACCGCGCGCCCGCGGTGCTGGACGGCGGCCCGGCCTGGGCGCTGAACTACGCCCCCTCGCCGACCCCGGCCCTCTACGACGAGATCCGCGAGGTGACCCCCGGCGTGTGGTTCGGCTACTCGTGGTGGCGCGGCGCGGTGCAGACCACCCTGCTGCTGACCTTCGCACTGGCGTGATCGTGTCGCTTGACTCTCCAGTGGCTGGAGGGTGTTCGCTGAACACATGACCGCGACCGTCTCGATCGGTGAGTTCGCCAGACTGACCTACCTCAGCGTGAAAACGCTGCGGTACTACCACGACATCGAACTGCTCGAGCCGGTCGAGGTGGACCCGGTCTCGGGTTATCGGCGCTACTCGACAGACCAGGTGGCGCAGGCTCATTTGATCCGCCGCCTGCGCCGCCTCGACATGCCGCTGCCCGAGATCAAGTCCGTGCTCGCCGCGCCGGACATCACCACCCGGGACAGCGCGCTGCGTGCGCATCTGGAGCGCATGGAGGCGGAATTGCAGCGGACCCGGGCGGTGGTCGCATCGCTGCGCTCGCTGCTGACCGAGCCCGCGCCGATCACCGTGAGCTACCGCTCGATTCCGGCGTTTCCGGCGCTCGCCGTCGTCGGCTTCGTCGAGCGGGACGGCATCGAGGCCTGGTGCGGCCGGTCGTTCGCGCTGCTCTACCAAACCTTGGCCGCGGCGGGCGTGCGGCCCGCGGGAGTCGGCGGCGCGACGTACTCGCCGGAGTTCTTCGCCGACGACACGGGCGAGGTGGTCGCCTTCGTGCCGATCCCGAGCCGCGACGCCATCGAACCGCCCGAGGGACTCGCGGTGCTCGAGCTGCCCGCGCGCCGCTTCGCCATCGCCGTGCACAGCGGCCCTTTCGAGGACTTCGACCGCACCTACGGCGCGCTGGGCAGCCACGTCGCCGAACACGACACGGCGCTGCCGGAGCCGATCCGCGAGCTGTACGTGGTGGCCCCGAACGACACCGACGAACCGACCACATACCGAACCGAAGTCTGCTGGCCCATCGGCGGACACCTGGAACAGGAGTGAACGATCATGACGCTGTCCATCGCCAACGTCACCTTCGATTGCGAGAACGCCGCGGCGCTCGCCGGATTCTGGGCGGAGCTGCTCGACCAGCGCGTCGACGAAGGAGCCAGCGAGTTCTTCGCGACGGTCGGACGGGAATCCGGCCACAAGCCGTTGCTGATGTTCATCAAGGTGCCGGACAAGACGCCGGGTAAGAACGTCGTCCACCTGGATCTGGCGTCGACCGAGTGGCGCGAACAGATCGACCGCGCGGTCGCCCTCGGCGCGAAGCACATCGGCGATTTCGACGAGTACGGCGGGAACTGGGCGACGCTCGCCGACCCGGAGGGCAACCTCTTCGACATCGGCAAGGCCTGATCGCAGCTGTCGCGCGGATTCCGTGCGGCGAGAACGACGGCGCGGCCGGACCTGTTCAGGGTCCGGTCGCGCCGTTCCTGAATGACCTACCGGCTCAGGCCAATTCGCGCTTCAGGTTCTCCAGCACCTCGGCCTGAATCTTCTTCAGCCCCAGCGGCGCGAAGATGCCCTCGAAGATGCCCGAGATGCCGCCCGCGCCCTTCCACGTGGTGCGCAGCGTTACCTGGGCGCCGGCGCCCTCCGGCGTCACGGTCCAGGTGTTGACCATGGTGGAGTTCGAGTCACGCTCGGTGACAATGGAATCCGCCACGGAGACGACGGCGTGCACGTTGCGCGAGCGCTTCTCGGTGGCCTGCAGAGTCCACTCGGCGACGGTGCCCGCGCCTTTGCCGCCCTCGACGACCTTGTAGTCGCGGTAGTGCGGGGAGAGAATGCGCGGGCGCACCGTGTCGTAGTCGGCGATGGCCTCGAGCGCGCGCTTCGGATCCGCGTCGACGGTGATCGAACTGCTGGCGCTGACCTGTCCCACAATGAGCTCCTTGTCCGGATGCGGTGTCTCGACCGCCCCCTATCCTGCCCTGCGCCCGCGCGTGCGCGGCGTCCAGGCTCACGTTGTCCGACCGCGTGTTCGGCCGGGCCGCTGCCACGCCGAACACCGGGTATTCCCGATGCAACATTCCCGTGACATTTATCCCGGCTCGAGCATTTCTCGGTGGTCGAAGATCACGGTGCGTACTAGCGTCGAGGGGTGGCAGTGAGTCTGTTGGGGAAGGCCGGTCACAGTCCGGCCGCACGCGAATCAGGGTTTGCCGCGCACCGAGCGGGTGTGGAGCGCCTTCTGGCGAGTTACCGCGCCATACCCGCCGACGCCAACGTGCGGCTGGCGAAGAAGACCTCCAATCTGTTCCGGGCCAGGGCCAAGAACACGGCACCCGGCTTGGACGTTTCCGGCCTCACCCAGGTCGTCCAGGTGGATTCGGACGCGCGAACCGCCGACGTGGCGGGCATGACCACCTACGAGGACCTGGTGGCCGCGACCCTGCCGTACGGGCTGGCGCCGCTGGTGGTTCCGCAGCTCAAGACGATCACTCTCGGCGGCGCGGTGACCGGCCTCGGCATCGAGTCCACCTCGTTCCGCAGCGGCCTACCGCACGAGTCGGTGCTGGAGATGGACGTGCTGACCGGGGCGGGCGAGCTGATCACCGCCCGGCCGGAGGGCGAGCACGCGGATCTGTTCCACGGCTTTCCCAATTCCTACGGCACGCTGGGGTACACCGTCCGGCTGAAGATCGAGCTCGAGCCCGTGCTGCCCTACGTGGCGCTGCGCCATTTGCGGTTCCGCGACCTGCGGGAACTGGAGGCCGCGATCACGCGGATCGTGGACGAGAAGTCCTACGACGGCGAGCGGGTCGACTATCTCGACGGCGTGGTGTTCACCGCCGAGGAGAGTTACCTGACCCTCGGCAGGCAGACCGACGAGCCGGGCCCGGTCAGCGACTACACCGGGATGGACATCTACTACCGCTCCATCCAGCACGACGGCGCGCAGCCCAAGCGCGATCGGCTGACCATCCACGACTACCTGTGGCGCTGGGACACCGACTGGTTCTGGTGCTCGCGCGCTTTCGGCGCGCAGAACCCGAGCGTCCGCCGGTTCTGGCCGAAGCGCTACCGGCGCAGCAGCTTCTATTGGAAGCTGGTCGCCCTCGACCACAAATACAACATCGGCGACAAATTGGAAGCCCGCAAGGGCAAGCCGCCGCGCGAGCGGGTGGTGCAGGACATCGAGGTCCCGGTGGAGCGCACCGCGGATTTCGTCGAATGGTTCCTGCGCGAGATTCCCATCGAGCCGATCTGGCTGTGCCCGCTGCGTTTGCGGGAGACGGGCGCGCCCGCCGCGAGGAACGGACGCGTCTGGCCGCTCTACCCGATCGAGCCGAACCGCACCTACGTCAACGTGGGATTCTGGTCGTCCGTGCCCATTGTTCCCGGACAGCGAGAGGGCGCGGCCAACCGCGCCATCGAACGCACCGTGACCGATTTCGACGGGCACAAATCGCTGTACTCGGACGCCTTCTACGACGAGGACGAGTTCGCGGCGCTCTACGGCGGCGAGGCCTACACCGAACTGAAGAAACGCTACGACCCGGACCAGCGCTTGCTGGATTTGTATTCGAAGGCGGTGCAACGGAAATGACGACATTCAAGGACCGGTCCGACGTGTTCGCGGACCTGGGAACCAAGCTGAGCATTGCCGAGATCTTCGAGACCCTCGTCGACGGCGAGGTCCCGATTCGCCTGACGGCCTACGACGGCAGCGCGACCGGGCCGGAGGATTCGGACTACACCCTCGACATCAAGACGCCGCGCGGCATCAACTATCTGGCCACCGCGCCCGGCGATCTCGGCATGGCGCGCGCCTACATCGCGGGCGACATGACCGCCGAGGGCGTCCACCCCGGCGACCCGTACGAGATCCTGAAGGCGATGCAGGACTTGAAGTTCCGCCGCCCGTCGGCGCTCGCGCTGGTCACCATCGCGCGCTCGCTGGGCTGGGAGCGGCTCAAGCCGGTCGCGCCGCCGCCGCAGGAGACGCTGCCGCGCTGGCGCCGGATCGCGTTCGAGGGTCTGCGCCACTCCAAGACCCGCGACGCGGAGGCCATCCACCACCACTACGACGTCTCGAATACCTTCTACGAGTACGTCCTAGGTCCCTCGATGACCTACACCTGCGCGACCTACGGCGACGAGAACTGGACGCTGGAGCAGGCGCAGGAGAACAAGTACCGTCTCGTCTTCGACAAGCTGCGCCTGAAGGAGGGCGACCGGCTGCTCGACATCGGCTGCGGCTGGGGCGGCATGGTGCGCTACGCGGCAAGGCGCGGTGTCGAGGTCATCGGCGCGACCCTCTCGGCGGAGCAGGCGGAGTGGGCGCAGCGGAAGATCGCCGAGGAAGGTCTCTCGGATCTGGCCGAGGTGCGGCACTCCGACTACCGCGACGTGCCGGAGGGCGAGTTCGACGCCGTGTCCTCGATCGGTCTCACCGAGCACATCGGCGTGCACAACTACCCGTTCTACTTCGAATTCATCAAGAACAAGCTGCGCGACGGCGGCCTGTTCCTCAACCACTGCATCACCCGCCCGGACAACACCCGCACCACCAAGGCTGGCGATTTCATCGACAGGTACGTCTTCCCGGACGGCGAACTGATCGGTTCCGGCCGCATCATCTCCGAGATCCAGAACGTCGGGCTCGAGGTGCTGCACGAGGAGAACCTGCGCGAGCACTACGCGCTGACCCTGCACGAATGGTGCAAGAACCTGGTCGCCAACTGGGACGCCTGCGTCGCCGAGGTCGGCGAGGGCACCGCCAAGGTCTGGGGCCTGTACATGGCGGGCTGTCGACTCGGCTTCCAGCGCAACGTGGTCCAGCTGCACCAGGTCCTCGGCGTCAAGCTGCCCCCCAACGGCGCGTGGACGGTCCCCCTGCGCCCCTGGTGGGAGGCCTGAGCTGACGCTGCCCGCCTGTCAGTCCAGGAGTTGCTCCAGGAACCGGGCGGGTAGCGCCACGTCCTCCAATTGGTCGGGGGACGTGTGCATTTCGGAGCGCAGCACGCGCAGGATGGCGACAACGCTGGGACCAGCGTCCAAGAGCGGACGGGTCCAGCCCAGCTCGGCGCAGGTGGCGGCGGCGGGGAGCAGCAGGCCGGTGGCCTCGCCGACCCAGCCGGACGCGGCGAGGCATTCGGCGAGCAGCAGCGCGGTGTCCAATTCCGCTCGGGGACGGTTCTGTTCGAGCATCCGGCCGTGCAGGGCGCGGGCGCGGCGCACCGCGGTGTCGTCCGAGCGCAGCGCCTTCTGCGCGAGCAGGCCGCGGATGCCCGCGATCTCCTCGGCCTCGGCGGTGAGCGCGGCGGAGCCGACCAGCCGGTGATGGACGACGCCGAGCGCTTCGGAATGCCCGTCGCCGCGCGCGAGGTACTCCACGGGCAGGCCGAGCCGCAGCCGTTCGGCGCGGATGTGCGCCGCGAGCCGGACCAGGCGGTGCTCGGCGGCCACCCGGGCGCCCTCGTCCAGCCGGGCCGCGGCGGTCGCCAGATCGCCGAGCACCGCCTTGACCCGCGCGCCGGTGACGAACGTCGAGATCAGGAAGTCGACCGGGCCGATCCGGGTGACCAGCTGGTGGCTCTCGTCGAACAGGCGGTCGGCGACCTCGAGATCGCCTCGGCGATAGTTCAATTCGCCCAGCAGCGCCGAGGCCACCCGCACCGCGTGTGATCGCGGACCCGAGCGAAGCCGCGCCGTCTCCCACGCCTGCTGGAAACACTGCATCGCCGTGGCGATGTCGAGTTGCTCGTAGGCCGCCGCGCCCTGCCCGCACAGCCCGAACACCACGCCGAGCGGGTCCTTCGAGCTGGCGTGGTACTCGGCCGCCCAGTCCTGGATGCTGCGGGCGCCGTCGAAGTCGAACTGGCAAAGCCGCACGAACGAGGTCAGATTCGCCGCGGTGGATACCGTCCACGCGGGCAGCTCGTCGGGGCGCTCGAGGCAGTCCGCGACACGGTCGAGCACGCCCTCGGTGTGATCGCGGGCGATCTGGTCGGCGGCGGCGAGCACCGCGGCCTCGCACCGCTGCCTGCCCACGTCGGCGTCGCCGGACGAACCGCGCGCGAGCATGTTGGACAGCCTGCCGAGCGCGCTGCGCGCCGCGCTGGACTGTTGCAGGTTCACATTGGCCCGCGCCACCGCCATGAGCAGCTTCGATCGCGAAGCCACCTGCTGCACCGGCAGTTTCGACACCGTGCCGAGCAGGGTCGCCAGCCGGGAGGCGTCGATCAGATCCATGCCGCCGCCCTCGACCAGATCCAGCGCCATCTTCAGATCCGTCGCGGCCAGCGCGTGGTCCACCGACTTGCGCAGCAGCTGGTGTTCGGCGTACCAGCGGGACGCCTTGCGGTGCAACGACTTCAACTTCCCCGGCTGAGTGCGTTCCAGCCGGGCGCGCAGATGCTCGGCGAACAGCGGCTGCATCCGGTACCACTCCGGGTCGTGCTCGATGCGCCGCAGGAACAGCTCGCGCTGCTCGGCCTGGGCGAGCAGCAGCTCGGCCTCGCTGTCGTCGGACAGGGCGGCGGCCAGCGACGCCGAGACGCGCTCGGTCACCGAGATCGAGCTGAGGAAGTCGAGCATCCGCGGTTCGAGCGCGTCGAGCACGTTCTCGGCGAGGTATTCGCGGATGCCGTGACTGCCTTCGGAAAGCGTCGCGATCAACTGGTCCGGGTCGACGTTGCCGCGCAGCGAGAGGCTGATCAACTGGATGGCGGCGGGCCAGCCGTCGGTCGCCTCGTGGATCTGTTCCACCTGGGCCTCGGTGAGCGCGAAACCGTTGCGGTCCACCAAGATCTGCTTGGTCTCGGCCACGGTGAGCCGTAGCGCCGCGGACCCGATCTCGACCAGTTCGTCGTGCACCCGCATCCGGCTGGTCGGCAGGCCGGACTGTTCCCTGCTGGTGACCACGAAGCGCAGGTGGTGGCAGCCGTTGTCGAGGAGTGCCTCCATCGCGCGGTGCGTCCCGGGATCGGTGATGCGGTGCCAGTCTTCGACCACCACCACAATGGTCTCCCCGCCCGCGTGGATCTCGTCGATGAGGGTGGTGATGACATAGGGCACCGCGTCGCCCGCGTGTTCCTCCAGCGCCTGGTCGAGACCGGCGCCGACGTCGGGCCGCACCCGGTGGATGGCCTGGATGAGGTGGGCGAGGAACCAGATCTCGTTGTCGTCGTCGCCGTCGATGCCGATCCACGCGACCGGCACCCCACCGCTGCTCAGTTCCGCGCGCCACTGCGCGGCCACCGTGCTCTTGCCGAATCCCGCGGGCGCGTGAATGACCGCGAGCCTGCGTCGCCCGCCCGCGCGCAGGATGTCCAGCAAGCGGGGGCGCGGCACCGGCGCGAGGGCCGGGGTCGGCGGACGGAATTTCGTGGCGGCGGTGGGCGGCATGGTGGTCGAGCCGCTCGGGTGCTGCGAGACGGCGGGACGCAGCGTCAACGGCCAGCTGCGCCGGGTCACCGCGGGACGGGTCCGCGTGGACGGTTGCGCTTCCACCACCGGACGTGCCCCGTCGAATTCGTCCAGCAACCCGCTGGTGTCGAGCAGCGCCATCTCGTCGGGCAGCTGACCGTGTTGCACCTGGACCGAGCGCAGCAGCATGCCGAGTTCGTACGCCGAATCCGGTCGATCGGCCGGATCGGGCGCCATGGCCCGCTCGATCGCGTCTGCCACATCGGGCGGGATGTCCTGCTCGCGCAGATCCGGCACCGGCTGGGTGGTGATCCGCAGAAACTGCGCGACCACCCGCTCCCCCGCCTGCCGCTCGAAGGCGGCGTGACCGGTGAGCACGGCGAACAGCGTCGCCCCGAGGCCGTAGACGTCGGAGCGGACGGTCGGCTCCTCGCCTTTGAGCACCTCCGGCGCGGTGAACGCGGGCGAACCGGTGATCAGGCTGCTGGAGGTGCGGAAGCCGCCGGGAATCCTGGCGATGCCGAAATCGGTGAGCTGCGGTTCGCCGTAGCCGCTGAGCAGCACGTTGGCCGGTTTGACGTCGCGGTGCAAGATCCTGGCGCGATGCGCGCTCTCGATCGCGCCCGCGAGCTTCACGCCCGCTCGCAGCGAGTCCGCCCACGTGAGCGGGCCCTGCTCGCGGATGAGCTGCTCGAGCGAGCCGTGTGTGCAGTACGGCATCACGATGATCGGCATGCCGCTGGCGGTGACGTCGACCTGGAGGATGTCGACGATGTTGGGGTGGCCGGAGAGCCTGCCCATCGCCTGCTCCTCGCGGAGGAACCGTTCGCGGCTCTCGGCGTCGATCTCGGAGGAGAGCACCTTGACCGCGACGACCCGTTCCAGCGCGACTTGCAGGCAGCGGTACACCACGCCGAAGCCGCCCCTGCCGATCTCGACGGCGCCGGAGAGTCCCATCGCCTCGAGCTCGTCGGCGATGCCGACCAGATCGGTGCGTTGGGTATCGCGCTGGGTGTCCAGGCCGCGTCGCGTGTCCATGCCGCGCGTATTCGAATCGGCCGGGACCGCTTCGGGACTCATCTTGCCCGAATCCCTCTGTGGATTCACGTGACCACCTCGAATGCACATCGAATCGGCGTCACCGGCGATCGTGGGACACGCCGACATCGGGCACCGGTGCCGACCTGGTGTCCGAATTGTCTGCGCATACTCCAACGTAGCGCGGTGCGGGGCCGGGTGGGTGGAGATTGCCGCAGTGTCGTCCCCACCTGCGAATGCCCGCGCGCGGCATTCGGCGACGGATCCGGCGCCGGGCTTGTAGGCTCTTTCTTCGCCGAAGACTTTTCTTTACCGGAGAAGTGATCGAGCCGGAGGTGCCGATGGAGCAGTCGGACACGAGCGCGGTCTATCGCCGCTACCTGAGCGCACTCATGTTGCACGGGCAGGCGGGAGCGCGGGCGGTGGACCTGGGCGCCACCGACCTCTACGCGCTCAACGTGCTGGAACTCGGCGGCCCGATGACGCCGGGTGAACTCGGTGCGCGCACGGGTCTCACCACCGGACCGACCACCCGGCTGGTCGACCGCCTGGAAGCGGCCGGGTACGTGCGGCGGGTCCCGGTCCCCGGCGACCGGCGCAAGCTCACGGTCGAACTGGTCGGCACGTCCGCGGAACTGGATCGCGTGCTCGGCCCCGCCCGGCGGCGCGTCGGCGAGATCATCGCCGGATACCGGCCCGAGCAGCGCGAGCTACTGCTCGACTACTTCCGCAAAGCCACCGACGCGTATTTCGAAGCGGCGGAAGAACTCCGCGCCGACTGAGTTCGGGTTTCCGAAGGCTCAGCGCAGCGCGAGCGCGACGATCTGGGTGATCTGGTTCTCGGCGAAGTTGTCGTCGCTGACCAGCACCAGCGTCCGCTCGCCGGACGGCAGCCGCGGTCCCCAGGTCATGCCCTCGATGTTGTCGATGTCCGGAAGGCCGACGTCGTCCAGGTCGACGAGCAGTCGTTTGGCGACCGGACGCGCATTGCCCAGCGGAGCGTCGAGCACGTTGGTCGCGCCCGCGATGTCGGCCTCGTAGACGCGGATCTTGTTGCCGACACCGTCCACGAACGCGCGCTCGAGCACCAGGAACTTCGTCGGATCGAGCGGGTCGGCGGCCAGGATCGAGGCGACGCCGTTGCCGCCGCGCCCCGGCTCGGGCCGCGACTCGGCGAACACCGGCTCCATCGGGTACGCGTACTGCGCGAGCGGCGGCCCGGAGCGCGCCTGCACCGTGATGCGCGAGACCGCGCCGGAGGTCACGGTCGCCTCGGGTCCGTCTTGCAGCAGCGGCCCCTCGACGGCCGTGACGAACAATGCGCCGCCCGCGGCGAAGGTCGCGGCCTCGAGCACCGCGTTGCGGCGCGGCCCGGAATCCGGCCGCATCCGCTCGTTGTCCGGGATTGGCAGCTCGGCCACGAACGCACCGTCCGGCCGCGCGACGCGCACGGCCGGGTCGGCGAGCACGTCGCCCGCGCGCTCGCCCTCCTGGGTCCAGAAGTAGTCGCCGGTCCACGGGTCGACCCGGATCTCCTCGGGGTCAACGGATTTCGGCGGATAGAACCCGCCGTCGGCGGTGCGCAGCGGCCGCGTGCCGGTCAACGTCATCGGCCCGACGCCGTTCGCGTCGACCGGGAAGCGGGCGGTGTAGCTGCGGGCCGGTGCGCGTTCCGAGCGATCGTCGCTGATCAGCAAGTACTCGCCCGTGGCGGGCAGATAGTCGATCCCGGACAGCCCGCCGACGGTGGTGCCGTGAAAGTCCATGCCGTGCGGCAGGACTCGCTCACCCAACAGCCGCACGTTCGGTTCGGCCTGCGCGGCGGTCGAGGTGGTCAGCGCGACGGTGGAGGCCGCGAGGGCGAGAAGGAGTCCGATCTTGCTGCGCACGAGCCACACGGTATCGACACTCGCGAACCGCGCGGTGAACGCCATCGGAAATCCGGCCCGGAGACGGCGAAAGCCCGCCACCGCGAAAAGCGATGGCGGGCTTCGCCGTTGCGTAACTACTTACGCGGCGCGATTACTTGCGCAGCGAGGCGGGAACCTCGAAGCGATCGCCGTACTTGGCCTTCAGCTCGTCGGCGCGAGCCACGAAGGCCTCCTGGCCGCCCGGGTAACCGACGATGAACTGGTGCACACCACCGGTCCAGGCCGGGTAGCCGATGCCGAAGATCGAGCCGATGTTGGCGTCGGCGGTGGTCTCGAGCACACCCTCGTCGAAGCACTTCTGGGTCTCGATCGCCTCGATGAACAGCATGCGGTCGATCAGATCCTGGATCGGCACGTTGAAGTCGGTGACCGACTTGAAGTGCTCGCGCAGGCCCGGCCACAGGCCGGTCCGCTTGCCGTTCTCGTCGTACTCGTAGAAGCCGGCCTTCTCCAGGCGACCCGGACGACCCTCGTTCACCATGTACTCGATGACGTCGATGGCCGGGTGGCGCTGCTTGCCCATGGTGGCGTCACCGCGGGCGATGGCCTCCTCGGTCTCCTTGGCGATCTTCAGCATGAGCTTCATGTTCAGCTCGTCCGACAGCTGCAGCGGCGCGGCCGGGTAGCCCGCCTGCGAGCCGGCCTGCTCGATGGTCGCGGGCTCGATGCCCTCGCCGAGCATGGCGATCGCCTCGTTGACGAAGGTGCCGATCACGCGCGAGGTGAAGAAGCCGCGGCTGTCGTTGACGACGATCGGGGTCTTCTTGATCGCGAGGGTGTAGTCGAACACCCGGGCCAGCGCCTCGTCCGAGGTCTTCTCACCCTTGATGATCTCCACCAGCGGCATCTTGTCGACCGGCGAGAAGAAGTGGATGCCGATGAAGTCCTCCTGGCGCTTCACGCCGGTCGCGAGACCGGTGATCGGCAGGGTGGAGGTGTTCGAGCCCAGCAGCGCGTCCGCGTCGACGATGTCCTCGATCTCCTGGAACACCTTGTGCTTGAGCTCGGTGTTCTCGAAGACGGCCTCGATCACGAAGTCGACGCCGGCGAAGTCGGCCGCGTCGGCGGTCGGCTTGATCCGGTCCAGCAGCGCCTTGGACTTCTCCTCGGTGGTCTTGCCGCGGGAGAGGGCCTTGGCCTCGATCTTCTCGGAGTAGTTCTTGCCGCGCTCGGCCGCCTCGATGGTGACGTCCTTCAGCACGACCTCGTAGCCGGCCTTGGCGGAGACGTACGCGATGCCCGCGCCCATCATGCCCGCGCCGAGCACGCCGACCTTCTTGATGTCCTTCTTCGGCACGTCCTTGGGACGCGAGCCGCCGTTGTTGATCGACTGCAGGTCGAAGAAGAACGCCTGGATCATGTTCTTCGCGACCGGGCCGGTCAGCAGGTGGACGAAGTAGCGCGACTCGATGAGCGAGGCGTTGTCGATGTCGACCTGCGCGCCCTCGACCGCGGCGGCCATGATGGCCCGCGGCGCGGGCATGTTGGTGCCCTTGAGCTGCTTACGCAGGTTGGCCGGGAATGCGGGCAGGTTCGCCGCGAAGGCCGGGGTGGACGGGGTGCCACCGGGGATCTTGAAGCCCTTCTTGTCCCAGGGCTGCACGCCACCTTCGGGGTTGGCCTTGATCCACGCCTTGGCGGCCGGAACCAGCTCCTCGACCGAGCCGACGACCTCGTTGATCAGGCCGATTTCCTTGGCCTTGCCCGGGCGGTACTTCTGGCCCTGCAGCAGCACCTGCATGAGCGCGCCCTGGAGGCCGAGCATGCGCACGGTGCGGGTGACACCGCCACCGGCGGGCAGCAGGCCCAGGCTGACCTCGGGCAGGCCCAGCTGCACGCCCGGCACGTCCGCCGCGATGCGGTAGTGGGTCGCGAGGGTGATCTCGAGGCCGCCGCCGAGCGCGGCGCCGTTGATCGCGGAAACGACCGGCTTGCCCAGCTGCTCCAGGCGACGCAGCGCGCCCTTGATGGTGGCCAGCTCGTCCATGAGGGCCTGGCCGTCTTCCGGGCCGACCTTCATCATGTTCTTCAGGTCGCCGCCTGCGAAGAAGGTCTTCTTCGCGGAGGTCAGCACCACACCGGTGATGCTGTCCTTCTCGGCCTCGAGCCGGTCGACGGTCGCGGTCATCGACGTCTTGTACAGCTCGTTCATCGTGTTGGCGCCCTGGTTCGGGTCGTCCATCGTCAGCACGACGATGCCGTCCGAATCCTGCTCCCAACCGATCATGTTGGTTTCGCTCACAGCTCTGTGTCTCCTTGAATTCTCAGCTGTCGGTTGGGGCTCAGACCCGCTCGATGATGGTCGCGACGCCCATGCCGCCGCCGATGCACAGGGTGATCAGCGCGTAGCGGCCGTTGCGGCGCTCCAGCTCGTCGACCATGGTGCCGGTGATCATCGCGCCGGTGGCGCCCAGCGGGTGGCCCATCGCGATGGCGCCGCCGTTGACGTTCAGCTTCTCGTCCGGGATGTTCAGGTCCTTCTGGAACTTCAGCACCACGGAGGCGAACGCCTCGTTGATCTCGACCAGGTCCATGTCGTCGAGGGTCAGACCCGCCTTGGCCAGCGCCTTCTTGGCGGCCGGGGTGGGACCGGTCAGCATGATGGTGGAGTCGGCGCCACTGGTGGCGGTCGCCACGATGCGCGCACGCGGGGTCAGACCCGAAGCCTTGCCGGCCTCCTCGGAGCCGACCAGCACCAGCGCGGCGCCGTCGACGATGCCCGAGCTGTTGCCGCCGTGGTGCACGTGGTTGATCTTCTCCACGAAGTGGAACTTCTGCAGCGCCACCGCGTCGAAGCCGCCCATCTCGCCGATCACGGCGAAGGAGGGCTGCAGCTTGGCGAGGTCCTCGGCGGTGGTGCCGGGGCGCATGTGCTCGTCGCGGTCCAGCACGACGAGACCGTTCTGGTCCTTGACCGGAACGATGGACTTGGCGAAGTAGCCGCCGGTGGTGGCCTTGGCGGCCAGGTCCTGCGAGCGCACGGCGTAGGCGTCGACGTCGTCGCGGCTGAAGCCCTCGATGGTGGCGATCAGGTCGGCGGAGACGCCCTGCGGAACGAAGTAGGTGTCGTAGTTGGTGGCCGGGTCGAGGGCCCAGGCGCCACCGTCGGAGCCCATGGCAACGCGCGACATCGACTCGACGCCACCGGCGATGACCAGGTCGTCGAAGCCGGAGCGCACCTTCTGGGCGGCGATGTTGACGGCCTCGAGACCCGAGGCACAGAAGCGGTTCAGCTGGACGCCGCCGACGGTGTCGGGCAGGCCGGCCACGGTCACCGCGGTGCGCGCGATGTCCATGCCCTGGTCGCCGACCGGGCTGACGACACCAAGGACGACGTCGGAGATCCGGTCCTCGTCGAGGTTCGGGAAGCGGTTGCGCAGCTCCTGGATCAGACCAACAGTCAGGTCGATCGGCTTGACCGAGTGCAGCGAACCGTTCTTCTTGCCGCGGCCGCGCGGAGTGCGGATGGCCTCGTAAATGTAGGCCTCTGTGGTCATATCGGAGTGTTTCCTTCCTTGGGGTGCGCCTGCACCGCGTTGTGCGGCACGGCCGCGGGTAACCTCGCCGACCGGCCATGAGACCGACCGTCCGTATTCAGTTTGCCGTGCTCACGAGGCCCAGCGTGGTGACGCGAGGTTCCGTCTCCGGGCCCGTCGCTCGCACCGCATAACGCTGTACAAAACTTGGCAAGCACCTGCGGACGCACGTTCCGGACACGCCCGTACGCCTGGGCATACCATAGAACGACGCCACACCGGAGCTCACGGCCACCCGTTCATACTACCGTCGTGTGCGAACTCCGGTTAACTTAACGTCCTCGAGGCGGTGGTTGTCAACCATCCAGCCGTGTGGCACCCAGCTCACTCCTGAGCAATTCCAGGGCGACCTCGTCGGGGTCGTGGCGAGCCTCGGGAGCCACCGGCTTGGCGGCCTCGGCCAGCATTTCCTGCTCCTCTTCCGGAGTCGACGGACCGGGCACTCCGCCCGAGCCGTACCCCGGTCCGCCGGAGCTCGTTTCGTACCCGCCGGGATCCGGCGGCGGGTAGTCGCCGGGACCCGGATCGTCCGGTAGGTCGGGGTAGTCGGGCGGCGGGATGTCGTCGTCGCCGGACCGTGGGGGCGCGGCGGGCCGCTGCTGCCGGGCCGGTGCGTCGCCCGCGGCGTTCGCCCTGGTCTGGCTGGGTCGGGAGAACCGAGGCGGGCCTCCCTCACCGCGTCCAGCCGGATTGCCCGAACCCCGCCCGGCCGCTGCCTGCCCGGCTCCCCGCGCCCGGGTCGCCTGCTGTGCCGCGGCACGCGGCGCGGCGCCGCCCGCCTCCCACCGGATCTCGTGATCGCTGCCGAGCACGGCGCGCACCGCAGACCGCACGGCCTCGACATTGCGCGCCTCGGACAGTCGCTGCGCCAGCGGCGCGTGCTGATGGGCGAACACGATGACCGTGCCGTCGACCCGCGCCACCGAGGCACCCGACAGCAACGCCTGCACCGTCGGCCCGAACTCCCGAACCTTGGCCCGGATCTCCGTCCACGCCCCTTCCACGACCCGCAGCAGATCGTCGCCCTGCGCGCCCGCGGGCTCGTCCGGCGACGCCGCGGTCATCGATTCGGCGCTCGCGGGGGCTTGCGCACCGGCCGCGCCGTCGGCGCGACGGCTCGCCGCCGATTCCCCGGTCACTGGACCAGGATCTGTCGTCGCTCCCGAAACTGGTTGCGCGGCTTGATATCCCACATCATCGGTGGGTCCGGTCGCGGCAGCTCGCTGAGATACAGCGGACTCGGCTCCGGGCTGGCCGGACGACTCGGCCGGACGGCCGGCTCCCGCCGCACGACGCAAGGCCGGATCGGGCGCATTCGCAGAGCCCTCGCTCGCGACGTCCCGCGCGGCGTCCGACTGCCCCGCCGCGCCCGGCGCAGACGAGACCGCCGTCGCGCTTCGACCCTCGACCAAGCCGTCGCCCGGCACCTCGGCATCCCCCGCGGGCGCGTCCGCCGGGCGCTCGGCTTGCGCGGCCGAGTGATCGCCGGGCCGCCTCGCCGGACGACCCGCATCGCTGGGCGCGGACTGGCCCGCCACCGAACCGCCGATGTCGCCACGCCCACCCGGACCGGGCTCGGCGGCACCACCTCGCTCGCCAGCGGCGTTCGCCCCTGGAACCGATACGTCTTCCTGACCGGCGACCGGTCCCGAGGCGCCGGGCCGAGCTGCCTCGGTGGGGGCCGGAGCCCGACCACCCGTGTTCTGAGCCGACGCACCACCGCGGGCGGCGTCTGCGTCGTCTATATCGGAGCTCGCGGACGACGGCGCACCGCTCACCGTTCCCGCCTGGTCTCGGCCGACCGCCCCGCCGGAAGCGCTTGCATCCGCACCGCTTTCGCCGGCTCCGGGGCTCGCGCCACGAGTCTTGTTCTCGCGCAGCGCGGCGAGCGCCTCCGCACCCCTGCGCCGCGGCGGCTCACCCGGTGCGCGGGCGGGGGCGGGCGCGGCGGTGGGAGTCGCGTCGGGGGCGGAGGTCGCGGGCGGAAGGGGGGCGACGGCTCCGCCTGCGAAACCGCGCTCGAGTCGTTCCAGGCGCTGGAGGGTGGCGGATTCGGTGTCGGAGACCGAGGGCAGCAGCATGCGGGCGCAGACGACCTCGAGCAGCAGCCTCGGCGCGGTCGCGCCGCGCATCTCGCCGAGACCCTCGTGCAGCAGTTCGGCGTAGCGGGTGAGGGTGGCGGGGCCGATGCGCTGGGCTTGGTCGCGCATGCGGTCGAGCACGTCGCCGGGGCCGGAGACCAGGCCGCGGTCGGCGGCGTCGGGCACCGCGCGCAACAGGATCAGGTCGCGGAAGCGCTCGAGCAGGTCGACGGCGAAACGGCGCGGATCGTGCCCGGCCTCCATGACGCTGTCCACGGTGCCGAACAACGCGGCGCCATCGCCGGCGGCCAGCGCCTCCACCGCGTCATCGATGAGCGCGACATCGGTGACGCCGAGCAGCGCGACCGCGCGGTTGTAGGTGACGCCCTCCGGCCCGGCGCCCGCCAGCAACTGGTCGAGCACGCTGAGGCTGTCGCGCGGTGAGCCGCCGCCCGCGCGAATCACCAACGGGTACACCGCTTCCTCGACCGGAACATCTTCCTGTTCGCAGATCTTGCCGAGCAGCCCGCGCATCGTCGCCGGCGGCAGCAGCCGGAACGGGTAGTGGTGGGTACGCGAGCGGATCGTCGGCAGCACCTTGTCTGGCTCGGTGGTGGCGAAGATGAAGATCAGGTGGGCGGGCGGCTCCTCGACGATCTTGAGCAGCGCGTTGAAGCCCGCGGTGGTGACCATGTGCGCCTCGTCGACGATGAAGACGCGGTACCGGGATTCGGCCGGTGCGTAGAAGGCGCGGTCCCGCAGCTCGCGGGTGTCGTCGACGCCGCCGTGGCTCGCGGCGTCGAGTTCGATGACGTCGAGATTGCCCGGCCCGCCCGGCCCGAGCGCGACGCAGGACGGGCAGACGCCGCACGGCCGCGACGTCGGGCCCTGCACACAGTTCAGCGAGCGCGCGAGGATGCGCGCCGAGGACGTCTTGCCACAACCCCGGGGTCCGGAGAACAGATAGGCATGACTGATCCGTCCGGTGTCGAGCGCGGTGCTCAGCGGGTCGGTGACGTGCTCCTGACCCACCACCTCAGCGAACGTTGCCGGTCGGTACTTCCGGTACAGAGCCACGGCCAGAGGTTACCGGCGACCACCGACAAAGCGGGCGGCGACCGGGGGCTCACGCCCGACCGCCCGCCGCGCGCCTTCGCACTCCCCGCGCAGCATCACGAAACCCGTCGAAATAGTGATCTAGATCACATAATTCCCGAAGACTTCTTCCGCCGCTTCGTTCCTCTCATGAAATGGCAACTCGACAGCAATCTTGAAACCTCGAACCATTCACGCGCGGGCGTAGCCGTCCGTTCGACTTTCCAGCCAGGCCAAATGCGTACTCCCGCCCCGGTTTATCCAATTTTTACCGAGATAACGAATAAGTCAACCCGGGTGACAGTTACCCGCGGCGCTGGCTACGGTGGCTATTGGCAACTTCGGTAGCCAAACCTTCATCAGGTTGGTGACCCCGGCCGGTCCCTCATCCCGACCGGGGCACAACCTGGGCAAACTCCCGGCCCCAGGGCGACATCGCCGAACTCCCACCGCGCAAATTCGGAGGAACGTTCCCCGTGCCGTCGTGTGACGACATCGCCGCCGCCTGGCTCTCGAATACCGACTTCGCGGACGATCGAGCCGCCGTCGGACTGCTCAGCCGCGCGATCAGCCCTCAGGATTTCGCGCTCAAACGCGATTCGCTGCCGGTGGCCGCCGCCGCCGATCCGTCCACCGCCTCGGCCATCCTGGAACTACTCGAACGCGGGCAGGTGCCGACCATGGCCGCGATCCGCACCCTCACCGCGCAGAACGAGATGCGCCGCGAGGCCGAACGCATCGAGCGCCTCGGCCGCCGCGCCCAGCGCAGCATCGACGACTTCGGCCGCGTGCTCGCCCGCCTCGCGCACGAGCACTGGATGACACACGGCACCGGCCCCACCCGCCGCGACATCCTCTCCTCGGAGCCGGTGACGACGCTGATCAGGGAGCGCATCGGCGTGATCGCGCCCAACGCGGTCAAGCATCTGTGGCTGATCGAACGCGCCCAGCGCGCGGGCTGGATCGCGTCCAACGCGAATCCGCAATCGCTCTGCGCGGCAAGGCGTTTCCACGCGGCCAAGTACGGCAACCGGGTCTCGCTGCGGCCGGTCAACACGATCGGGACGCTGGTAACCGGATATCTCGCCGAGCACCTGGACGAGCACGGCCACCCACCGCGCTGGTCCAGCCTCGCGCGCGACCTGCGCGACGATCGCGGACGGCGCGTCTTCCACGACACCGCCGACGCGCGGGCGCAGGAACTGTGGTTGACCACCGCCGAGTGGGTCGCCGTCGAGGACGATCTGCCGTTCCCTGGCCGCCGCGGCAGGCGCGCGCTGACCCGCAAGAACCGCGCCTGAGCCGCGATCACGTGGACCGCTCGCCAGTTGCCCGCTGGCCCCGTCTCACCCCCTCGACATCCGTTGGTTAACGGCGTTACGCTAACCCCGTTAACTCACGGAGGGGAGCCGCGATGCTCTATCGGATCGCACGACTGACCACGCGATACCCGCGCGCCATCCTGGTCACCGCGCTGGCACTGGTGATCGGCTGCGGTCTCTTCGGAGCCACCGCCGCCGCGCACTTGAAGTCCGGCGGATTCACCTCCGACGACGCCGAATCCTCGCAGGTCGCCAGGATGCTCGAGGACAACTTCGGCGGCGCCTCCCCCAATTTCGTGCTGCTGGTGAGCGCCGAGGACGGCGTCGACAGCCCCGCCGCGCGCGCCGCGGGCATCCGGCTGGTCGACGCGCTTCGCGCACACGAGGACGTACGAGCCGTCCAGTCCTACTGGACAACGCCGCCGCCCTTCTCGACCGCGCTGCGCAGCACCGACAACGGAGCGAGCGCACTGATCGCCGCGTTCCTCACCGGTGACGAGACCGCCGTCCAGAAGACCGCGGGCGAGCTCACCGAGCAGCTCACCGGCACCGCCGACGGCATCACCGTGCGCCAGGGCGGCATCGCCGCGATCTATCACGACGTCAACGAGCAGACGACCCGCGACCTGGCCGTCGCCGAGGGCATCGCGATACCGCTGTCGATGATCGTGCTCGTTCTGGTGTTCGGCAGCCTGGTCGCGGCGTCCCTTCCGCTGGCCGTCGGCCTGTTCGCGATCGCCGCCACCCTCGCCATCCTACGGCTGTTCACCCTGGTCACCGACGTGTCCATCTACGCGCTGAACATGACGACCGCGCTCGGGCTCGCGCTGGCGATCGACTACAGCCTGTTCATCGTGAGCCGGTACCGCGAGGAACTCGGCAACGGCCTCGACCCGACGGCGGCGACCATCCGGGCCGTCCAGACCGCTGGGCGCACCGTGCTGTTCTCCGCGCTCACCGTCGCGCTGTCGCTGGCCGCGCTCAGCGTGTTCAACCTGTACTTCCTGAAATCCTTCGCCTACGCGGGCGTCGCGGTGGTCGTGACCGCGGCGGTGGCGGCGATCGTGATCCTGCCCGCCGCGCTGGTGCTGCTCGGCTACCGGGTCAACGCGCTCGATCTGCGCGTCCCGCTGCGCAGGCTGTTCCGCCGACCGGCGCCCGCGGGCCCGGTGCCGCCGGAGCAGTCCGGCTGGTACCGGCTGGTGACGGTGGTGATGCGGTACGCGATGCCGGTGGCCGTGGTGATCATCGCGCTGCTGCTCTTCCTCGGCGCGCCGTTCCTCTCGGTGAAGTTCGGCTACCCCGACGACCGGGTGTTGCCGACGTCGTCGACCAGCAGGCAGGTCGGCGACGAACTGCGCGCGCACTTCCCGCAGGCCGATCCCGGCGCGAGCACCACGATCGTGCTGGACGGTTACACCGGCGACGCCGCGGCGGTGGGCACCTATGCCGCGCGACTGTCCGAGCTTCCGGACGTGCCCGCCGTGCTGTCCAGCGCGGGGACCTTCGCGAAGGGCGCGCGGGTCGGTGTCGCGCCGCCCGGCATGGCCAACGACACGGGGACCTATCTCACCGTCGTCAGCTACGTCGATCCGTTCTCCCCGGACGGCGAACGTCAGCTGGACGCGATCAAGGCGGTGCCCGCTCCGGCGCCCGCGCTGTACGGCGGCGCGGCGGCGGTCAACGCGGATTCGCTTGCGGCGCTGGGCGACCGCCTGCCCTTGGCGGCCGCGCTCATCGTGCTGGCCACCTTCGTCGTGTTGTTCCTGTTCACCGGCAGCGTCGTGCTGCCGATCAAGGCCTTGGCGCTCAACACCTTGTCGCTCGCGGCGGCGTTCGGCGCGATGGTGTGGGTGTTCCAAGAGGGGCACCTGTCGAACCTGCTCGGCTTCACCGCGGTGGGTTACATGGTGCCGACCATGCCGATCCTGATGTTCTGCTTGGCCTTCGGCTTGTCCATGGACTACGAGGTGTTCCTGCTCTCGCGGATCCGGGAGGAGTGGCTGCGCACGCACGACAACGATCGCGCCGTCGCCATCGGCGTCGCACGCACCGGCCGGATCTTCACCGCCGCCGCGGTGCTGATGGCTATCGTTTTGGGCGCGATGGTCACCTCGAACGTCTCGTTCATGCAGCTGATGGGTCTGGGTCTCACCCTGACCGTCCTCGTCGACGCGACGATCATCCGCGCCCTGCTCGCGCCCGCGCTGATGCGCCTGCTCGGCTCGGCCAACTGGTGGGCGCCGAAACCGCTTGCCAGACTGCACGACCGGATCGGCCTCACCGAAGACGTCGACCACCAAACCATCGCACGGGAACCGGAGCACGCAGGACGTTCATGACCCTTCACCGCCGACCCCGATCACCGCGCGGTTCCGGCGCCCAGCTGCGTACCGAGATACTCACCGCCACCATGGAATTGCTCGCACGCACCGGCCGGGCCGACGCGGTGTCGATCCGCGAGGTGAGCAAGCTGGTCGGCGTGAGCGCGCCGTCCATCTACCGGCACTTCGCCGACAAGGACGAGCTGATCGAGGCGGCGGTGGCCAAGGCCTTCGAGGATCTGGCCGAAGCGCTGCGCGCGGCCACCGACCCCACCGTTTCGCCGATGAACCGGCTGCGCGACCAGGGCCTCGCCTATGTGCGCTTCGCGCTGGAGCATCCGGAGCAGTACCGGGTGGCGACCGGGCCGACCGAGAGCGGCAGCGCGGTGGACCAAGTGCTCACCAGCGGCGCGTTCCAGCATTTCGCGACGACCGTGCGCGACTGCATGGCGGAGGGCTCGATCGCGCCGGGCGACCCGCTGCCGATCGTGCTGGACATGTGGACGGTCGCGCACGGCGTCGCCTCGCTGCTGATCGCCAAACCGCATCTGCCGTGGGGCGATCAGGAGCAGCTCGCCGATCGCATCATGAGCGCGGCCTGCCTCGGGCACACCGTGCTGAACATGATCGGCGGCAGCCCGAGCCCCGACGAGATCGATACCTGGCTGGACCAGAACCTCCCGCAGTGGCGAAAGACCCCGTGAGCCGGCTCAGGACACCGCGTCGGCCGAGGCCACCCAGGAATTGCACTGCTGGACCCGGTTGTTCCGGTAGCCGTACTCGTACCAGAGGCCGTAGTTCTGCTTCGATCCGTGGTCGCGGGCGTCACCGGCGTCGTCACCGCGCGTGTAGTTGTCCCGTACCGCGTACTCGGCCTGGGCTCCGGTGACCGAGCCGACGTAGGCGGACGAGCCGATGAACATACCGCCGAAGCACTGCGCGCCCAACTCGAGGCGGCGCGACAACTCCAGACCCCGCGCGCTGCGCGGCCCCGCGTTGTATCGCTCCTCGTGCGTTCGCTTCGAGATACCGGTGATCGCCTGCACGTGGTGGCCGTACTCGTGCGCGAACACCATCAGGTAGATGATCCAGTTGTCGCCGTACAAGTTGGCCTGAATCTTGTCCATCGGCATGTAGATGGTGTTGTTCATCGAGCAGTAGAACGCCGCGTAGTCGCCGCCCGAGCTGGTGCACGGCGAGACCGCGTCGACGCCGCGCGCGGGGACGCTGATGTTCGGCGGCGAGAACGGCAGTTTCTCGTAATCGAGCAGGTCTTTCCACATCTGCCCCAGGCACGTGGAGGCGGCCTGGTAGAACGCCTGAGCCGCCGCCACATTCGGCGCCCAGCGCGGGAACGTGCAGTGGATGTTGTTCAGTCCCGTGTCCGCGTGGGCGAACAGCGGATGGTCGCCGAGCTTCGCGACCGGTTGCGGCCCCGCGGGTCTGGTCGGAGTCGCCGAGGTGGTGCGAACCGAACTGCTCGCCCTGGTGGTCGGGCGTGCCGCTGACGTGGTGGTCGCCGCCGAGGTCGACGGAGTCGTCGGCGTATAGGTGTAGCTCGGCGTGTAAGCCGTTGCCCTGCGGTCGTTCTCGCTCTCGCTGCTCGCCACCGCGACCGCCGCGGCGATCAGCGAGCCGACCATCAGGAAGATCCCCAGCACCCCCAGTGCCGCCCCGAATCCACCTCCGCGCCGCGGCGGCGGATAGGGACGCCCGTAGCCCGGCGGGCCGTAGGGCGGGACCGCGTAGCCGGGTGGCGGACCGTAGGGCGCGGGCCCGGGATACGGGTAGCCGGGGGGCGGATACCCGGGCGGCGGCGCGTAACCGGGCGGTCCGTACGGCGGCGGATAGTGTGGCTGGTGACCGTAACCGTACGGGGGCGTGGTCATCTCAGCTCACCCGGTTGGCCGGCGCCGTGAAGGTGTTGCACTGGTTGGTGCGGTTCTTGTCGACGCCCTCTTCGAACCAGTCGCCGCTGTTCTCCGAGGATCCGTGGTCGCGCGCGTCGGTCGGGCCGTCACCGCGGCCGCGCGCGTCACGCTTGGCGACGCCGATCTGCGCGGAGGTGAGCGCGCCGCCGTCCTCGGAGGAACCGAGGTACATGCCGTTGAAGCACTGCGCCTGCAACTCGATTCGCCGCGAGAGCTCCAGTCCGCGCTGGCTGCGCGTGCCCGCGTCCACCCGCTCGCTGTTGGCCTTGCGCAGGATGCCGGAAACGGCCTGCACGTGGTGGCCGTACTCGTGCGCGAAAACCGACAGGTAGACCACCCAGTTGTCCTTGAACAGGTCGGTCTGCAACTGGCTGATCGGCATGTAGATGGTCTTGTTCGCCGGGCAGTAGAACGCGGCGAAGTTGGTGGTGGTGCCGGTGCACGGCGTGGAGATGCCCGCGGTGGAGGCGCTGACGTTCAGCGTCGGCGGCGTGAACGGCAGATTCGCCTTCTGCAACACCGGTTTCCACGCCGCTTCCAGGCAGCCCGCCGCGGTCTCGAAGAACTTGCGCGCGGTCTCGACCTGCGTGCTCCACGGGGAGTAATCGCAATCGGCCGGGATCAGCGTCGCGTTCGGATCGGTGAGCAGCGGGTTGTTGCCCGTCTCCGCGGCGCCCTGGGAACCGTCCGGGGTGTAGGTGAAGCTGGGCGAGGGGCCCGAGGCGCGGTCGTCGCGGTCACTGCGAATCGCGGTGCGCACCAACGCACCCGCCACCAGGAACACCACAACGAGCAGCAGCGAGACGATCTTGCTTCCGCCGCCCTTGCGCGGCGGCCGCGGCGGACGACCCGGCGGGCCGTACGGCATCGGCGGCGGCATCGGCGGGCGATACCCGGGCGGCTGGCCATAGCCGGGCGGCTGGCCGTAGCCGGGCGGAGGCGAATAGCCAGGTGGCGGAGCGTAACCCGGGCGCTGGCCGTATCCGGGCGGCGGACCGTAAACCGGCGCGGGTGGGTATCCGGGCGGCGGGCCATAACCGGGACGTGGCCCGTAGCCGGGCGGCGGAACCTGGTGTCCACCAGGTGGAACCGGTCCATATCCGTACGGTGGTTGGGTCACTCCCCCGTACCCCCTCGCCTCAGATGATCGTCGACAGCCGCTGACGAAGAATAGCAACCTGTCTAGAGTAGGCACCCATGCTGACATTTCGGGGGGCCGCCGCGAGCGCGCTGATTCTCGCCTTCGCGGGATTGGCGGCGACCGCGCCGGGTGCCCAGAGCGAACCGACGCCCGAGGGCGTGACCATCGTCGCGGATCTGAAACTCAGCCGCGAGGGCGTGCTCGAAGTCGACGAGACGGTGACCGTGCCGCCCGGCGAATCGTTCAAGATGTCTCTGCCACTGCGCCTTCAGTTGAAGGACGACGTGGAACGGCGGTTCGAGGTCACCGGCATCGACGCGCAGGGCGCGGGCACCGCGACGGTCGCCAACGATCAGTTCACCATCGACGCCAAGCCCGGCGAGTCCAGCTACAAGTACTCGATCCACAACACCGTCAGCGATGCGCCCGGCACCCAGGTGTTCCACTGGCTCGGCGTGATGAACACCGACATCGCGTCCATCAGCGCCTCGGTGATCAGCCCGAGCTACGAAATGGCCATCGTGGACTGCAAACTCGGGCCGCCGGGCAACACCAGGCCGTGCGCCGACGTGCGCATCGAGGCCGACGGCGTGCTCTGGCTGGAGCAGACCGACCTGCACAAGGGCGACGCCATCGACCTGACCTTGCAACTGCCGCCGGGCACCGTACCCGCGAACGCGGACATCGAGGACGAGAGCGCGCCCGGCCCGTTCTCGGTGACCGGCCCGGTGCTGGCCGCCTTCGGCGTGCTGCTGCTGGCGCTGGCCGGTCTGGCCGCCTTCGTGCTGCGCGCCCGTCGCGAGAACGCCGCGGCGGGAAGCGGTTCCGAAACCGTCGAACCGCTGCTGCGCGACGGCAACCAGGTGCAGTTCACCTCACCCGAGGGCATCCTGCCCGGTGAGGCGGGCGTGCTGCTCGACGAGCACGCCGATCCCATCGATATCGCCGCCACCGTGGTGGATCTCGCGGTGCGGCGCTACATCTGGATCACGCCGATCGGCGAGAACGACTGGCGCATCACCCGGGTGAACGCCGCCGACGACCAGCTGCGCGACTACGAGAAGGCGGTGTACGCGGCGCTGCTGCCGGAGGGCGCCGACGCGGTCACCGTCGCCGAATTGCGCGCGCCGGGACGGGTGCAGGCCGAACCGATCCGCAAGGCCATGATCGACGACGCGGTGCGCCGCGGCGCGTTCGCCGACCGGTCCCGCATTGGGCTTCCGGTCTGGGTGGGCGGCGCGTTGATCGTCGCGGGCATCGCCGCGACGGTGGGGTTGGCAGTCACCTCGGGCTCCGCGCTGGTCGGCGTCGCGATTCTGCTCGCGGGCGTGGCGACCGTGCTGATGCCGAAGTACCTACCGGTGCGCACCCAGGACGGTCGCAGGTTGGCCGGCCAGGTGCGCGCACTGCAACGCGGTCTGGATGCCACCCGGCGCGAACAGATTCCGCCGACCGACCAGGAGACGGTGTTCTCCCGCGCACTGCCCTTCACCGTGGTCGGCGGCCGCGCCGACAACTGGATTCGAGCGTTCCGCGATCTGAACCCGGCCGCCGACGCCCAACCCGGGCTCTACTGGTTCGGCAGCTTCGAACGCGACCAGAACCTGCACCGGTTCGCCGCCCACTTCCCGTTCTTCATCACGGCGCTCGAGGGTCTGTTCACCGGGTCGCCGGCCCGCTGACGGACGCATGCCGAAGGCCGGGTTCTCCGAAGAGGACCCGGCCTTCGGCGTTCCGCGCATTGCCACCCGGCGAGCGAGGTCCGCCGCCAGTCGGTGGAGCGCGATCCGGCGTCGGTCGGCGAACGCCGCCCGCCGCCAGTCGGCGAATGCCGCGCAGCAGCCGGCGAACGCAGTCGGGTCAGTCGGCGAACGCGGTCCGCCGCATGGCGGCGAGCGGATCGGCGTAGAGCGTGCTGAGCGAGGTCACCACGGCGGCGAATTCCTGGACCTTTCCGCCGAATCCGCTGATGCGGATGTCGGTGGGCGGCAGGGTGGAACTCCGCCGGAACGACTCGGCGACGTGCGCGATGCCGGGGCGGTAGCCGGTGAACGCCTGTCCGCCCAGGATGACGCGATCCGGGTTGAGCATGTCCCGCACGAGCGCGACGGTGCTGCCGAGCATGGCGGCCCGCTCCGCGAGCAGCTCGCGCGCCGGGACGGAACCGCCCGCGGCCGCGCGGTACAGATCCGCGATGGTCGAGCCCGCGGTTCCGTTGTACGCCGGGATGATTCCGCGCCCGACCGCCCGCGCGTGCAGCGCGCGGTCACCGACGGTGACCTCCAAGCAGCCGCGCCTTCCGCAGGTGCATTCGACGTCCGAGCCGGTGGGCAGGTGCGCGATCGAACCTGGGCCGTTGCTCGGTGTGTGCACGCGGCCGTCCAGAGTGACCGCGATACCCGCGGTTTCGCGCACGTAGAAGAACAGGCTGCTGCCGCGCTGCTGTCCCTCGCGCGGTTCCGGGGTCGGCAGCAGCAGTTCCGAACCCGCCATCGCCTCGACGTGCGGCGCCACCGAGACCGGCAGCTCGAGCACGTCGCCGAGCACCGCGCCGACCTGGGCGCCCTTCCATTCCAGTTTGGGATGGTCGACCACGCCGGTCAGCGGGTCGACGCGGCCACCGATGGCGACGCCCGCCCACAGCGGTTTTCGCCGATGCCAGCGCTGCAGAAAGGCTTTCGCGCTGCGCGCGACGGTCGTGGTCGCGAATTCCTGGCCGGTCTGCGGGGTGGCGATCGCGAGACCGCCGAGGATCCGGCCGCGCAGGTCGGCGGCGACGATCTTGGTCACGGCGGCGCCGATATGGATGCCGAGGGTGAGATAGGTGTCGTGGTCGACCTCGAACGGCACCCGGGGACGGCCGACCGCACCCGACGTGGTCAGGTCCGGGCGCTCACGCAGCAGTCCGGCGTTCAGCAGCGCCGACACCTGCCGGTTGACCGTCGCGATACTCGAACCCGTTGCGCGCGCGGCATTGTCGCGCGAGATGGGGCCGCCGGTCGCGGCGCGCAGCACGGCGGCCGCCGGATTGTCGGAGATACGGAGTTCCGGAGCGACGACGGGGCGCTGGACACGGACACGACCGGTGGCGACCCGCGAAGCGGATCGTTCCAGGGTGGGGATCGACATA
Organism: Nocardia bhagyanarayanae; assembly: GCF_006716565.1. NCBI lineage: Bacteria > Bacillati > Actinomycetota > Actinomycetes > Mycobacteriales > Nocardiaceae > Nocardia > Nocardia bhagyanarayanae. Next base: position 1,137,009 of record NZ_VFPG01000001.1, read on the forward strand.
TTGAAAGTCCTTGCTGAAGTCCCGTCTGAGAACGGGACGTGCCTACACGAGCGGCGACGAGGCAGCGCGCGCGCCGAAAAGGCGGCTCAGCTGCGACGACAGGAGCGACACAGCTCCCGCGTCAGCGGCAGCCGCAGGCCGAGCGCGGCGGTCACGTAGGTGACCCGCAAGGCGGAGGGGCTGCTGTTGGACATGCAAAAAAAGGTAACACCGAATTCACCGGCGCACCAAGCTTCCGGGATTTTCGGTGGTCGAGGACACAGCGTTTCGCCTGGTCAGAGGCGGGCACGCCGAAGCCCCGCCCACGCGAAAGGCGTTGGGCGGGGCGGTTTTCCAGGTGTGCGAACGGACTACTTCGCGGGAGCCGGCGGGTTGAACGGCGCGTTGACCGTCGAGAAGTACTGGATGAGCGCCCCGATGGCGACCGGCGCCGTCACGAAGATCTGGCCCGCGATGGTGCCGAGCGCGCCGACCGCGGCCGCACCGGCGACGCAGCCGACGGCCGCGGCGGGCAGGAAGGGGCCGAACAGTCCGACGATGGTGCCGCCGACCGCGGCGCCGCCGAGGATGCCGCCGACCACGCAGCCGACCGCGGCCCCGCCGAGACCGCCGACCAGCGTGCCGATCGTGGCGCCCATGCTGATGGTGCTGGTCAGCCGGGTCCAGGCCGCGACCTCACGGTCGTACTCGGACTTCCACGGCGCCTTGTCCTCGAACGGCAGCGCGACCGGCTTGTAGGTCGCGTGGTCGAGATCGAGCTGCGGCGTGAGCGTCGCGGTGCGATCCGAGATCTGCGCCGCGATCGGGAACTCGAACTCGTCGAGCCGGAACTTCAGCGGCGTGCCCGCGACCACGGTGCCGTCGGCGGCCTTGATCTTCAGCGCGCCGTCCTCGGCGACGATCGAGCCTGCGTCGGTGCTGATGATCGCCGCGGTCTCGGTCTGCGTGGCGGTGTAGTTGATGACGTCCCCGGCGGGGGTCTCCGGACCGGCCACCGCGGTTCCCGCGGTGACACCGGTCGCCATGGTCACGAGTGCCGCGACCACGGCGAGCTTCCTGATCTTCATATGTACTGCTATCCCTCATCCGATGGAGCGTGTTCGAGGGGAAAGCATCGAGCACCGGCGCGTCCGGGACGAGGGAAAAAAGCAGCGAGATTCGAATGGGCAATCGCCGAGCGAAGCACTATTTCGCCGCGGTCGCCTTCGCTTCGGCCTTGATCCGCTTCTTGAACGCACGCACCTCTAGCAGGGACTGGGCGTCGGTGATATCGGCCGCCGAACGTCGCGAATCCTTCTCCGAATAGGCTCCCGCGGCCTTTTCCCAGCCCTTCGGGCGCACTCCGAGTTGCTTGCCGAGGAGGGCAAGGAAAATGCGTGCTTTCTGGTCGCCGTAACCGGGCAGCGCCTTCAGCCTGCGCAGCACTTCTTTGCCGTCCGGATCACCGTTCGTCCAAATCGCGGCGGTGTCGCCGTCGTAGTGCTCGACGACGTAGCGCGCCAGTTCCTGGGTGCGACGCGCCATGGAGCGTCCGTATCGGTGGATGGCGGGCGGCGTCGCGGCGAGTTCCTCGAACGCCTCCGGATCGGCCTCGGCGATCTTGTGGATGTCGAACCCGTCCATCCGGTCGGCGATCTTCTTCGGACCGCGGAAGGCGTGTTCGAGTGGGAACTGCTGATCGAGGAGCATGCCCGTCAGGAGAGCGAACGGGTCTTCCGACAGGAGCTTGTCGGCCTCCGGTTCCTGCGCGAGACACAGTGTGACGGTCACCGTCGTTCCTTTCGGCTTGTCGGCGCGTTCCGTCCGACGATCATCTCACCCGCGTCCAGCTGTGCGGTACGCCACAGCCGCGCGTAGGCTCTGGCCATGCCTCAGACGACGGCAATACCTAGGGACGGACACGCGCCCATGGACACCTATTCATTGCGCCCGGATCGCTTCGACAGCGCGGGCCAGGATCAATTGGTCGACGTGCGCGACCTGCAGGCCACACTGCCCGGCATCCGGCGGCTACGCACCTGGGCGCACGACGCGCTCGCGTTGCAGCCCGGTGAACACGCCGTCGACGTCGGCTCCGGCACCGGCTCGGAGGTCATCGCCTTCGCCGACGCCGTCGGACCGACCGGCGAGGCGGTCGGGGTCGAGCCCGATCCGCACCTGCTCGCCTCCGCCGAGCGCCGCGCGTCCCAGCTTGGCTCGCGCGCGAAATTCCACTCCGGCGACGCCTACGGCATTCCCTTCGGCGCGGACACTTTCGACGCGGTGCTGTGCGAGCGCGTCTTCCAGCACCTGACCGCCCCGGCTCGCGCGGCGAACGAGATCGCCAGGGTGCTGCGCCCGGGTGGACGCGCGGTGGTGGTCGACGTCGACTGGGACACCGCGATCGTGCACCCCGGCGACCGGCAGGTGGTTCGGCAGGTGCTGGACACGCTGGTCTCGGCGACCACGAACCCGCTCTCCGGCCGCAGGCTGCCCGGCCTGCTGACCCAGGCAGGCCTGGTCATCGACGATATCGGCTCGCACGCGCTGGTACAGGACCGCAGCGTGGGTCCCGGCTCGCTGGTCACCCGTATCTCAGCCATGGCGGTGGCGCGGGGCTCCATCACCGAGGCCCAGCGCGACCAGCTGCTCGACGATCTCGAGCGCGGCGCGGACAGCGGCGACATCCATCTGTCGGTGACGATGTTCGCGGTGCTGGCGCACAAGCCGCACTGAGGCGCACGCGATGGCTGTCGACGTGCTCACCGACATCGTCATCGAACGGCCGCCCGAGGTCGTGTCCGCGTACGCGGGCGACCCAGCCAACGCGCCCGAGTGGTACGCCAACATCCGCAGCGTCGAGTGGCGGACCGCGCCGCCGCTGCGGGTGGGCTCTCGCATGGAGTTCGTCGCGCACTTCCTCGGCAAGCGGCTGGTCTACACCTACGAGATCGTCGAATACGAGCCCGGTTCGCGGCTGGTGATGAGCACCGCGCAGGGGCCGTTTCCCATGGAGACCACCTACACCTGGGAGGCGGCCGGTACCGGCACCCGCATGACGCTGCGCAACCGCGGCGAACCCGCGGGCTTCGGCAAAGTGGTCGCGCCGGTGATGGAGGCGGCGATGCGTCGGGCGAATCGCGCGGATCTGGCGCGATTGAAAGCGCTGTTGGAATCGCGGTAGGTGCGGCCGCAGCACTAGTAGAACGAAACGACGGCCCTCCGCACACGGTGCGGAGGGCCGTCGTTCGTTCTGGTCGACCAGCAGCTTCTCGGTGGCCGACCAGCTGCCCGGTCCTGGTCGTCGGGCAGCTGCCAGGTGCTACTTACCGAGCAGCTTCTCGGTGGCCGCCAGCAGGACGCAGGTGGCCAGGCCGTCCATCGCCTTCTCCAGTTCCGGCAGCTTCGGGAAGCTGGGGGCGATGCGAATGTTCTTGTCCTCCGGGTCGTTTCGGTAGGGGAAGGCCGAACCGGCGGCGGTCAGCGCGATGCCCGCGTCCTTGGCCAGCGCGATCACCCGGGCCGCGGTGCCCTCCAGCACATCGAGGCTGATGAAGTAGCCGCCCTTGGGCTCGGTCCAGGAGGCCACCTTCGACGCGCCGAGCCGGTCCTCCAGGATCTTCAGCACCAGGGCGAACTTCGGTTCCAGGATCTCGCGGTGCTTCTGCATGTGCGCGCGCACGCCGTCGGCGTCCTTGAAGAAGCGCAGGTGGCGCAGCTGGTTGATCTTGTCGGGGCCGATGCTCTTCTTCGCGGCGTGCGAGAGGTACCAGTCCAGGTTCGCGGTGGAGGCACCGAGGAAGCTGACGCCCGCGCCGGCGAAGGTGATCTTCGAGGTGGAGGCGAAAACGATGGGCCGGTTCGGGTTTCCCGCGGCGGCGGCCATGCCGAGCACGTCGAAAACGGGCGCCGCGGTGTCGGTCAGCGGGTGCACCGCGTAGGCGTTGTCCCAGAACAAGCGGAAGTCCGGGGCGGCGGCCGGCATCGAAACAAGTTCGCGCACAATCTCTTCGGAGAACACGACGCCGGTCGGGTTGGAGTAGTTCGGCACCGCCCACAGACCCTTGATCTGCGGGTCGGCGGCGAGCAGCTCGGCGATGCGGTGGGTGTCGGGGCCGTCGTGGCGCATCGGGATCGGGATCATCTCGAAGCCGAGCGCCTCGGTGATCGCGAAGTGGCGGTCGTAACCCGGTGCGGGACAGAGGAACTTCAGCGCAGGCTCGGCGGCCCAGCGCCGCTCGGAATCGTTGGTGCCGTACAGCATCGCGTAGGTGATGACGTCGTGCATCAGCTCGAGGCTCGCGTTGTTGCCCGCGAGCAGGTTCTCCACCGGGATGCCGAGCAGCTCACCGAAGATGGCGCGCAGTTCCGGGAGGCCGTGCAGCCCACCGTAGTTGCGGCAGTCGGTGCCCGTGCCGTCCCGGTAGTCGCCTTCGCCTGGCAGCGAGAGCAGTTCCGCGGAGAGATCGAGTTGTTCCGGCGAAGGTTTTCCGCGGGTCAGGTCCAGCGTGAGCTTCTCGGTCTTGAGCGTCGCGTAGTTCGCGGTCTGGGACTCGTGTTCGGACACGAGCTCCTCATGGCTCATCAAACCGATCTGCGTTTGCCGGGGCATCCTGAGCAGCCTTTCGAAGCAGCGAAGTGGCGTGGGGGTCGATGTCCGTACCGAAGTCGTCCGACCGTCGGTGGACCGTTGACCACGTTACCCGTGTGTTGCTCGGAATTGGGGCGATACCTCCGCCTGCGCAACGGGCATCCGCGGTTCGACGACGGCCGCACCCGCTCTGCGATCTCCCGGAACTGAGGGCGAGTGCCCGATCTTCGGCATCGGCCGGAAATATAGGGGACCCCGCGCACCCGGCAGAGCCCGTTGACCCTTGCTGCCTTCCGGCCCTGGGGGAGTTCACAGGATGCGCGCCGCGCGGGATCCGTCGGCCAGTGTAGCGGGTCCGCGCCGCCCCGTCCGCACGGGGCCGGGCCACGTCCACCACCCTCGCCGACCCCTTCCGCCGGAACCCGCTTCGACCAGCGCGAAGCCGCCTTCCCCGTCCAGATGCCGAGCCCAATTTGGTGTCCGACCGGGGGCAACCGGTATGCTGCTCCACGGAGGATTCGCCTAGTGGCCTATGGCGCTCGCCTGGAACGCGGGTTGGGTTAACGCCCTCAGGGGTTCAAATCCCCTATCCTCCGCCACAACGGCCCAGGTCGGACACGGTTTCCCGTTTCCCGACCTGGGCCGTTTCGCATCTCCCGCCCGGCGAACACTCCATCCGCGGCCCGGCAGCCCCCGAAGCGCGGAACAACGGCGACCACCGCCGCCGGCACCGCCGGGCACGGCGGCCTCGATCCCGCCGTCGCCAGAAGTCGCTCACCAACGAGCCAGTCGAATGACCTCGCCGATGCGCCGACCCCCGCGGGAGGCGACGGAGAACGGCGAGCCATCGAGCGGCGCGAGCCTGGTGGCGAGTGGAAGTACGGGCCTAGGCTGAGGGCGTCGGGGATGTCACTACTCGACCGATCGGCGAGTCGTCGGGCCGCCTGCCGGGCTTGCCGGAAGAGGCAGATATGAAGACCAACAAAACCTGTGAGGTAGGCAAGTTTCGGTTGCTCGTCGGGGTTGCGGTGGTCGGGGTCGCGGTGACGGCTCCCATCGCGGCGGCGGTTCCAGCGGCGGCTGTCCCAGCATCGCCCGGCGTGGTGCGGACCGAATTCCCGCCGTGCGAGAAGCATGAGTTCATGTGCAAGAGCGTTTACGACCCGTGCGAGCGTGGCCACGACAACTGGAACGGCGGCGGATACGGCTGGGATCGGCGCGGCGACTACGACCGTTGCGAACGCGAGCGGGGCCCGGGGTGGGACCGCGGGTGGAACAACTTCTTCCCCTTCGACCTGTTCGGCAGCAGCTGACCGAATCCGGCCCACCGCCCCGAGCGGACGCCCACCACCATTTCTCTATCGACCGTAGTCGAATGGTTCTGACGGGAGAGAAATGGTGGTTGTGCGTGCCCTCGGAGCCACCATTTCTCTCCCGTCGATTTCGCGCGCCGGGTCAGGGGGTGCGGAAGCGGTGGGCGTGTTCGGTGACCCAGTCGGTGAACGTGCGGGCGGGGCGGCCGAGCACTCGGGGGACGGTGTCGTCGACGGTGGCGGCTTCGGTCGGCGGTGCGGCGTACCAGCCGATGACGTAGTCGGCGTCGGCCTGGGAGACGCCCATGGCCATGAGCCGGTCGATCGCCTGCTGATGTGAGATCCGGTCGAAGGCGATGTCGCGGTCGATCGCCTTGGACAGAATCGCGAGACGTTCCCGCAAGGTGAGCGGTTCCGGTCCGGTGAGGTTGTAGGCCCGACCGGCGTGGCCATCCTCGACGAGCGCGGCGGCGGCGACCGCGCCGATGTCGGCCTCGTGCACCAGGGCGCTCGGGAAGTCGTACGGTTCGCGCACGACGCCCTCGGCGCGGATGGAGTCGGCCCAGGTCAGCGTGTTGGACATGAACTCCTGCGGTTCGAGGCGCGTCCACTCGACACCCGAATCGGCGACCGCTCGCTCGACAGGTCCGACCGCACCGCCCCACACGATGGTGATGCGTCGAACGCCCGCGTCGACGGCACGGCGGACCAGTTCTTCGCCGACCTCCGCGAGCCCGGCCGTCACGGTGATGTGCAGCCGGGTGATTCCGTCGAGCGCCGCGCCCAAAGTCTCGGGTGCGGTGTGAGTGCCCGTCGCCAGTTCGACGCCCGAGGGGAGTTTCGCGGCCGCCGGATCGCGGGTGAGCGCACGGACGCGCTCGCCTCGACGCACCAGTTCTGCCACGACATGGCGGCCGGTGTTGCCGGTCGCGCCCGTTACCAGTGTTGTCACGGTGTTCCTTTCGTCGCCGCCGACGCTAAGACCTCAACTTTGCTCGAGGTCAAGAGCGCCGTTCCGAGATCCACGCGCCAGCAGCGGAATCCGCACCGACGCCGTCCGGCTCGCGGCCGACGACGAAGTCCGCCGGGTCGATGAACTCGAGGGCGAACTCTCCAGAAGACCCGCCCCGAACCGCCAGGTAACGGCGGGCGCGCCGAGATCCGAACGCGTTGTCGGCGAGGCCGACGCGGGGAACGCGCCTCGGCTGCGATGATTCCGGGGTGACTCAGTGGCTTCCCCTCTTCAGTTCCCTGGTCGTCGCCTTCGTCGTGCTGGTCGGCGTCCTCCTCACCAACCGCACGAACCGTCGCGCGATCGACGCGGCCGACGAACGCGGCAGCATCGCGCTGGAGGCCGCGCAGCGGAACGTGGAGGCGGTCAACGCGGCGGCCGAGCAGCGGAGCAGGGACGCGATCGAAGCGGCGCAACGGAATACGGAATCTGCCGAGCAGCGTGAGCACGAGAAGTGGCGGCGCGAGTCGGTGCTCGCGGCCGTCACCGCCTTGCTGGAGACTTCGGCCACGGTCCGGCAGCAGCTGTCCAGTCAGGACTTCACCTACATCGGGGAGATCGACAGGTTCGGCCTCGATCTGCACGAAAGCATCGGGCAGTGCGGCGGATCGGTGACCCGGTTGCGCATTCTGTCGAACCCGCGCCTCCCCAACCGCTGCGAAGACCTGCTGCGCACCCTCACCGCCGCCGCGAACATCACCGTCCAGAAGCTGACGCTGACCCTCGATGGCGACGCGACCGTCGAAGATCTCGATGACATCCGGACGCTGTGGCACAAAGCCATTGCGAGCACCGTCGAGCAGGAGCTTTCGGTCGTCAAGGCCACGCGGGCCGAACTCGGCATCGAACCGCTCCCGACCGCCGAGCGCGTCCCCGCTTCGGCCGCCTAGGCGCGAAAAGGCCGGGCCGCCATCAGACCGGCTCGACGGCCTTGCGGCGGAACGAGATATGCCGGTGGCCGAAGAAACTCGCGACCGCGACCAGCGCCATCACCACGACCGCCGACGGAATGCTCGGCAGGTGCAGCAGCGAGACGGCCGCTTGCAGCAGCACCATGTTCATCAGCAGCCCACCGGAATTCACCGCGACGAAGGCGAAGAAATCACGCATTACCTGCCCCCGCACCCGGAAGACCAGGGTGCGGTGCAGCACGAACGCGATCACGATGCTGATGCTGTAAGCGGCGGCGGGCGCGAGCGCTGCGGAGACGCGGCCGTCGAAGATCGCCAGCCACATCACCGTCAGCGCGATGCCGAGTCCGGTGTTCACCATGCCGACCATGGCGAACGCGATCTCCTGCCGCCGCACGACGCGAAGCAGCGGCCCGGGATCCAGTTCGGCCTGGTCGACGGAGTTCATCGGACGGCGTCCGCCAGCTCGGCCTCGGCGGACTCGTCCGCGGGGGTCGGGGCGGGCTCGTCTTCCCGGCGGCCGCGGCGATACAGCCAGTGCAGCACGCCGACGCCGAGCAACCCGGCCAGCGCGCTCGCCGCGCCGATCTGCCAGCCGGGCGGCCGCCAGGCGAGTTCCAACTCGGCGTTCTGGGTGCCCGCCGGAATATCGACGGCGACAAAGGTTTTCGCGACGTTCTGGAACGGGAGGTCGCGGCCGTCGAGGGTGACGCGGTAGCCGGGCCAGGCCAGTCGCGCGAAGACCACCCGGCCACCGCGCTCCGAACTCACCCGGACGCGGCTGGTGGTGTCCGATTCGGCGAGGGAGGTTGCGGTCACGCCGTCCGTGGCGGATATGCGGCCGTCGACCGTCGAGAGCAGGCCGTTCTCGCGTTCGAGCACGGCGATGTACTTCTCGTGGCCGGGATAGTCGACCCACTTCCAGCCCTGCGGCGCCGGCTGGTTGCGCGCGCCCGGGAACAGGGCGGTGTGCAGCACGACCCGGTCCACCTTCATCAGGTCGACGATGGTCTTGCCGGTGGTCGGCTCGACGGCGAAGGCCCTGCGGAAGGCGTCTGGGCAGACGCTGGTGTCCCAGAGCATGCACAGCATCTCGCCGAACTGGAAATGGCCGTTCGGCGTGTATCCGCTGACGTAGGTCAGCTCCAGATCCTTGGCGTAGTTGCCGAAGACCAGCGATCCGTACGCGCCGTCCAATGTGCGTTCCGCACGCGGGATGAGGGCGCGGTCGCCCAATTGCAGGGTGGTGCCGGGGAAATCGGGGAAGGCCGCCTTCATGTCCGAGCGCTGCTCCGGCAGGTTCCAGCCGAGCGGGGTTGGTTGAGCCGACCACACCTGGAGGTAGGCGATGGGGAAGATCGAGACGAGCACCAGCGCGCACGCCGCCGCGGCGCCACGATTACGCGCCAGCCACACCACGGCCGCGCCGAGTGCCGCCACCGCGAGGGCGGCGACCACGTGCCACACTACTTCCTGCGGTGCGGCCGAAACCGAACGCAGCCACAGCAAGCCGATCAAGCCTGCCGCCATCAGCCCGCGCCTGCGCCAGTCGTCGAACGTCGCGAAGCGGCCGAGCAGCACGCAGACGAGCACCAGCAGCCCGAGCGCCACCATCGGCAGCACGCGGGCGGGCCAGCGCAGCGGGCCGATGGCGCCGGGGCCCGCGGTCCACATCAGCACGATCGCCGTGAACAGCGCGGGCGCGGTGAGTTCGCGCGCCGAATCCAGCGCTTTGCGCCAGTCGACGAAGGCCAGCGCTGGGATGACGAACCAGGCGATGTAGACCACCGGCATCGGCTGCACGTAACCCCACCAGCTGGTGAACGCGGGCAGGGTGCTGGGCAGGCTGGCGTTCAGCGACTCCGACCACGGCACGGTCAGCAGCTGCTCGTTGTTGATCTGCGCGGTGCCTCGCCAGGTGACCTTGGCCGAGAGCATGCTCGGCAGGTACGTCGCGAGCCCGGCCAGCGCCGCGCAGGCCGCCACCGCGAGCAAGCGCAGCGACGGCTGCCACTTCCGCTGGTGGACCAACTCGCCGACGGCCACCGCGGCGATCATGATCCCGGCCTCGACCGCCGGGAAGATGTACTGCACCGAGATGGCCAGATACAGGAAGACGAAGGTGGGGATCGGCCCCGAGCGCCCGCGCGCGTAGCGCACGCCCGACGCCCACGCGTGCGCCAACCAGGCGGTACCGGTGAACGCCGTCATCCAGCTGGCCTCGTCGAAGAACAGCAACCAGCCGCTGAACGGGATGGCGACGCCCGCCAGGGCCGCCCACGGCGCCCGCGACCCGTACGCCAGGCAGATCCGGTAGACGCCCAGGCCGAGCACGATCGCGAAGATCAGCTTGACCACCGTGGCGTACAGCGCGAGGTTGTCCACCGACGGCGCGATCACATCGATCAGCAGCTGCGGCGGATTCAACAGGCCGGCCTCTTCGATGGTGTAGTTGCCCGCCATCCAGTGCTCCGGCACCAGCATCGGGAAGTCACCGTCGCGCAGCCGCCTGCCCATCATCACCCACAGCGGGGCGTACTGGGACTCCGTGTCGTCGGTATAGAAATGCCGAGCGTTGGCCAGCAGAACCGCGACATACCCCGCGACCACTCCGAGCCCGGTGATGAAGCCCCACTTGTACACCTCGCGCGGAGCGAGAGTTCCACTGTCCACCACGAGTCCCAGACCCTACAGGCAACCGCCCCCGACCGAACGCAAGATGAACCCCAGCACGCCCCGCGTGGACGAAAAGCGAACTCACGCGCAGGTGGGCGGGCCTAGACTCGGGCTCTGCGAGCTTCCGTGGTTAGCGAGGGAGATGCGTACTCGGTTCGAGTTCGACCTGCATACCGTGGCTTCGCCGGAGCAGGTAATCGAGTTGTACACCGATTTCTCCGCGGAGCGGCCGCGGCGGTGGCCCGCGCTGTCGGCGCGGCAGTATCGGGTGTTCGAGGTGGGTGAGCACACGGCGGACGTGCTGGAGGGGCAGGACTTTCCGAAGATCACGGCGCGCTGGAACTACGACTGGTCGACGCCGGGGACGGTGCGCATGCGGGTGGTCGACAGCGATTACCTCGCGCCGGGCAGCTTCCACGAACTGACGATCCGGCCGGCCGACGACGGCGGCAGCGATGTGCACGGAGTGTGGGACAACACCGCCCTGCGCCCGTCCTCCCAGGTGGGGTTGGCGATGGCGCGGTTGATGGGGCGGCAATTCTTCGTCAACTATTACCGGCGGGTCTTCGATCGGCTGGTCGAGGAGGGGCGGTAGCAGTTTGCCTTCAGCGGTCCGCGAGCGTCGCCGCCACCTCGCGCAGCGCCGTGCGGAGCAAGTCCGCGTATGAATCCAGGTCGACGACCGCCGCGTCGGCGTGGATCGAGACGGTGACGGTGTCGCCGAGGCCGTGCACGCCGTGGGTTAGGTGCATGACCGCGCCGAGGGCGGGGAAGCCGCCGGTGCAGCGGACGGGTCCGCCGCCGAAGGTGAGATCGGCGGGTCCGCGGTACACGCTGGAGACGACCGTGTGACCGGCGATCGAGTCGGGCACGTTGTCGATGGGATAGCGATCGACGTCACGACGCAGGATGGGGGCCGGGGTCACGTCGGTGACGCGATCCTGAGCGGACAGCAGCGGATGCCGAGCACGGAGCCGACGTTCGGCGAGTGCGGCGGCGATCCGGTCGGCTTGCAGGCGCAGATCCGGTTCCTCGATGAAGAGTTCGACGCCGAGGCTCCGATAGTTGTTGTGGGACAACGACGCACCCGGCAGCGCCATCGGCACTTGAGCGCCGAGCCGCGAAACCGGTTCACCTCGCGTCGCAAGGTATTCGGCGAGCGCCACGGACACGGCGGTCAACACCACCACGGTGATCGTCCAGCCGGGAACGCGAAGCTCCTCGGCCTCGCACACGATCATCCGCGCCCGATGACGGATAACCCCTTCGGCCCCGAACTTGTTCACCGCACTCGGCGCGAACCCCGGACCCGGCGGCGGCGCCTTTCCCGCCGCCGTCAGCTCGGCCAACTCCATCTGCGCCCGGTACGCGCGATATCCGCGAACCGCCGTCCGAACCATCCCGGCGGGTATCCGAGCGGCACCCCACACCGTCCCCGCCATGCTCGAATCCCGTATGCCCGCAAACCAGTTGGCGGCGAACTCGAAGACCGTCGAAGCCCTGGTCCGACCCACGCCGTCGGTCGCGCCCGAGCGGTTTCGCGCACCCGCCACCTGCCCAGCCACCCGGCCGACGGCCGCGCGTCCAGACTCCAGCCGCACCCGAAATCCGGCACCGTTCTCGTCGGCCGCCAAGCCTGTCGAGTCGGCCCTCGCCGTCCGCGCCGCTTCCGCGCCGACAGCCCGGACATCCGCCGCGCGCGCAGCCGCGACACCCAATCCACTCGACTCGCCCCGACCCTCCTCGGAGAACAACTCCCGCGCGATCGCCGCCGCCCGCCGCCCGTCCGCCAGCGCGTGCGACATCTGTAGCACCACCACGGTGGCGAGCTCGTCGTCTGCGTCCCGCATGGGCGCCCCCGCGACGCCGCGAAAGACGTGCAACTTCCACGGGTGGAGCGTGGCGTCGACGCCGGTGGCGAGCAGGTCGCCGAGCGCGGCCTCCACCGCGGCCCAGTCGGCGCGCGGCAGCGGGTGCTCGACGAACTGATCCGCGGAGTATTCACATGACACCCAGGACGGATAGCCGAGGTCGCCGGGCGTCTCACGCAGCCGGACCCGTAGATCCGGTATCCGCGCGCTGCGGGCCGCCACGGCGGTGCGCAGGGTCTCGGTCGGCGCGCCCGTGTCGGCGAAGCTGTAGAGCAGGAACAGATCGTTGCGGGTCCGGGCCGACAGCCAGAACATGGTCGCGTCCTGCGGCGCCATCGAACTCACGAGGGAGACCTTATCGGGCACTGCGCACAAGCCCTTTCGAAAACTCTCGATTCCGCGCGGCAACGCTGCTACCGTCTGTAGTAGACCCATTCCACACACGCACGAGCGGAGTGTCGGCCATGGCGAACGGACTCGCGCGAACAACCAGCGAACAAGCTGATGCGGCAGATCAGCGATATCGCGGCGCGGCATTCATGAAGCGGTCGATCAACAAGGTCTTCCCGACCCACTGGTCGTTCCTGCTCGGTGAGATCGCCTTGTACAGCTTCATCATCCTGCTGCTGTCGGGTGTGTATCTGACCCTGTACTTCGATCCGTCGATGGCGCACGTCACCTACGACGGCGCGTATCAGCCGCTGCGCGGTGTCGGCATGTCGCGGGCATACGAGACCGCGCTCAACATCTCCTTCGAGGTGCGCGGCGGTCTGTTCGTGCGCCAGGTCCACCACTGGGCGGCGCTGCTGTTCGCGGCCTCGATCATCGTGCACCTGTTCCGCATCTTCTTCACCGGCGCGTTCCGCAAGCCGCGCGAGGCGAACTGGGTGATCGGCTCGCTGCTGCTGATCCTGGCGATGTTCGAGGGCTTCTTCGGCTACTCCCTGCCCGACGACCTGCTCTCGGGCACCGGCCTGCGGGCGGCGTTCTCCGGAATCACGATCGGGATCCCGGTGATCGGCACGTGGATGCACTGGTTGATGTTCGGCGGCGACTTCCCCGGCGACATCATCATCCCGCGCCTCTACATCGCCCACGTCCTGCTCTTCCCCGGGATCATGCTCGCACTGATCGCCGCGCACATCGCGCTGGTCTGGTATCAGAAGCACACCCAGTTCCCCGGACCGGGACGCACCGAGAACAACGTGGTCGGCGCGCGCATCGTGCCGGTGTTCGCCGCCGATCAGGGTGCGTTCTTCGCCTTCACCCTCGCCGTCGTCGGCCTCATGGGCGGCTTGTTCCAGATCAACCCGATCTGGAACCTCGGGCCGTACAACCCCTCCCAGGTCTCCGCCGGTTCGCAGCCCGACTTCTACATGATGTGGACCGACGGTCTGGCGCGCCTCATGCCGCCGTGGGAGCTGTACCTGGGTCGATACACGGTCCCCGCCTCGTTCTGGGTGGCGCTGACCATGGGCTTGGTGTTCGTGCTGCTGATCTCCTACCCCTGGATCGAGAAGCGCCTCACCAAGGACCACGAGGCGTACCACAACCTGCTCCAGCGCCCGCGCGACGTTCCGGTGCGCACCGCGATCGGCGCCATGGCGATCACGTTCTACGTGGTCCTCACGATCTCCTGCGTCAACGACATCATCGCCTACAAGTTCGACATCTCGTTGAACGCGACGACCTGGGCAGGCCGCATCGGCGTCCTCCTCGGGCCACCGATCGCGTACTTCATCGCCTACCGCCTGTGCCTCGGCCTGCAACGCAGCGACCGCACGGTGCTCGACCACGGCATCGAGACGGGCGTGGTCAAGCGCCTGCCGCACGGCGAGTACATCGAGGTGCACCAGCCGCTCGGGCCGGTCGACGAACACGGCCACCCGATCCCGCTGGAGTACCAGGGCGCGGCGGTGCCGAAGAAGATGAACCGCCTCGGTTCGGCGGGCAAGCCGGGCACGGGCAGCTTCCTGCGCGCCGATCCGGCGGCCGAGTCCAGCCGCAACCTCGCCATCGAGCACGAAGAGGAACACCGGCAGCTGGCGGTGTTGCGGCGCTATCAGGATCGCACCACCGGAAACGGCCACGGCCGCGACGAAACCGAATAGCCGACAGTAGAATTCGAGCGCGCGAAGGCCCCGAGCCGATTGGACCCGGGGCCCGTGCTGACAGCTCGTCGGAACGTTCAGGCCTTGTCGAACTCCCCCGCCGACACTCCGCTCAGGAATGCGTCCCACTCGCCCGGCGTGAACGCCAAGACCGGGCCGACGCCCTTGTCCTTGGTGTCGCGGACAGCCACATTGCCACCGTCGAGAAATGCCACTTCCACGCAGTTCCCGTCGGGGCCGCTGTATGTGCTCTTACGCCACACAGCGCCCGTCAAATCAACTTCCACGGCACTAGCTCCTTTGCTGCGTCGAGAACGAGAATTTCCAATCGAGATCGTTCTAACTAGCACCGGTATCCGGCGGGGAACGCCGAATACCGTGGTGCGCCTGGTGGTAGCGCGCAACCGAATCGGTGCGCGGTATCGCACTGAAGTTCGGGGCGAATACGCCCCGCGGGTTGCCCCCGCGGGCTAAACCCTAGCAGGTTCACCGAAGTATTTGCCGGTCTCTTGCCAGTTCAACCATCTCATTTGCCAAGCTTGCGAAGACGTTGAGTTGCGGGGACATTGCCGGTCCTGAGCTTTCCGACGAAAAGGCGCGGAGGACAAACATTTGTTCCGGTGTGATTGGTCTGTGATCCGTCGATCGAGGCACCGCGGGCCGGCCTCTCGCGGCACTGCCTGGACACAGTGTGGATCATGGATCTTATGGTCGAACGCCCACGCGACGAGGCAGGTCGCGCCCGCAACCCCCGCCCACGAGACCGGTTCGGCCGCCCGCTACCGCTCGGTAGCGAGGGCGTGCCGAGAATTCCGGACGATCTGAATCTGCCGCCCCAGCAAACTCTTACCCTCGCGCAGCAACTCTTGGATGACGGTCTGGCATTCAACGCCCACGAAGTATTGGAGGCGGCATGGAAGAACGGACCGTTCGCCGAAAGGATGCTGTGGCAGGGACTCGCGCAATACGCGGTCGGTCTGACGCACATACAACGCGGTAATCCGAAGGGAGCGCGGACCCTGCTCGGTCGCGCGGTCGGTCGGCTGCGGGCCTACGAACCAGGCGATAGCGGCAATTCGGACGACGATTGTCACGACCGCAGTGCGGACGACTCGGGAGAACTCCCGAACCGCGCTCTGCCCTATGACATCGATGGCGCGGGACTGATCGCGCGCGCCGAAGCGCTGCTCGCCGCCTTGGACTCCGGCGCGGCGATCACCGAGGACGACCTCAAGCCGCGGCTGCGCGTCTGAGCGCCGTCGGTGCGGACGCCTACCATGGCAGTCGTGCCCGCCGCCCAGCTCGACTCATTCGCCCGAGGCGCGGGCCGCTATGCGCCGAGCCCGTCGGGCGACCTGCACCTGGGCAATCTGCGCACGGCACTGCTCGCCTGGCTGTTCGCGCGCTCGAGCGGACGGCGGTTCCTGATGCGGATCGACGACCTCGATCGGGTGCGCCCCGGCGCGGCGGAGCGCCAGCTCGCCGATCTCGCGGCCATCGGACTGGACTGGGACGGCC
Organism: Nocardia bhagyanarayanae; assembly: GCF_006716565.1. Lineage (NCBI taxonomy): Bacteria > Bacillati > Actinomycetota > Actinomycetes > Mycobacteriales > Nocardiaceae > Nocardia > Nocardia bhagyanarayanae. The sequence goes on from NZ_VFPG01000001.1 coordinate 1,152,991, forward strand.
CGGTGGTGCGCCAATCCGAGCGCCTGCCGCACTACGACGCCGCCATCGAGCGGCTCACCGCCGCTGGTCTGACCTACGAGTGCTATTGCACCAGAAGGGAAATCCAGCAGGCCGCGACTGCACCGCACGGACCGATGGGCGCCTACCCGGGAATCTGCCGCACCCTGAGCGCCGACGCTCGCGCGCGCCGCAGGGCCGAGGGCAGGCCCGCCGCGCTGCGCCTGCGTGCCGCGGCCGCCGATTTCGAGGTCGTCGACGACCTGCACGGCCGCTACCGCGGCCCGGTCGACGACGTGGTGCTGCGCCGCGGCGACGGCACGCCCGCCTACAACCTCGCGGTGGTGGTCGACGACGCCGCGCAGGGCATCGACCAGGTGGTGCGCGGCGACGACCTGTTGCCGTCCACTCCGCGCCAGGCCTACCTGGCGAGCCTGCTCGACTTGCCCATTCCGCGCTACGCGCATGTGCCGTTGGTACTCAACGAAAGTGGTCAGCGACTGGCCAAACGCGACGGCGCGGTGACGCTCGCCGACCGGCGTGCCCTCGGCAACACGCCCGAACAGGTTGTGAGCTTGCTCGCCGACTCGCTCGGCTATACCGCGAGGACGCCGTCGCAGCTCCTCGAACATTTCGATCCGGCGCGGCTGCCGCGCGAACCTTGGATCCTGGCCGTCGACGGGTTGTTGCAACCCAGCGGGTGTCCGTAACGTACCGAATCGACCACTGATCAACCGATCACCACGAGGACACAGCATGACGAGCGGTGGGTACGACCCCAACCAGAATCCCCAGGGCGGGTACGGCCAGCCGTACCCGCAGGGCCAGCCGCAGTACGGGCAGCAGCCCCAGTATGGGCAGCAGCCGCAGTACGGTCAGGATCCCTACGGGCAGCAGCAGTACGGCCAGCAGCAGCCGCAGTACGGGCAGCAGCCGCAGTACGGTCAGGATCCCTACGGGCAGCAGCAGCCGCAGTATGGGCAGCAGCCGCAGTACGCGCAGCAGCCGCAATACAACCAGGATCCGTACGGCCAGCAGCAGTACCCGCAGCAGCAGGGCTACGGGGCTGGTGGTTTCGGCGGCGCGCAGCCCGGTGAACTGTGGCCGCGTTTCGCCGCGCGTCTGATCGACGGCCTCATCGTGGGTATCCCGGCGGGCATCCTCCTCCTCTTCGTGGGAGCGGCGCTCGGCGGCGGCTTCGTCGCCGACATCGTCACCACCGCACTGTCCGGCCTCGCGGCACTGGGCTACTTCGTCGGCATGGAGACCACGCAGGGCACCACCCTCGGCAAGAAGATCCTCGGCCTGCGGGTTGTCGCGCCCGGCGGCGCGGCCAAGATCGACCCGGTCACCTCGCTCAAGCGCAACGTCTTCCTCGCGGCCAACGTCGTCTACTGCCTGGGCAGTTTGATCGCGTTCGGTCTCGGCATCTACATCGCCATCACCATCGAGCAGGACCCGAACAAGCAGGGCTGGCACGACAAGTTCGCTGGCGGCACCCAGGTCGTCAAGGGCTGATCCACTCCGGCAAACACTCAGGGGCGCTCCCGGCGATCGGGAGCGCCCCTGAGTCGTTCTCTGCGCGAGTCGTTTCGGCGCACATCATTCTCTGCGCGAGTCGAGTCGGTGCGAGTCGTTCTCGACGCGAATCGGTTCAGCGCGAGCCATTCTCGGCGCGAATCGGTTCAGCGCGAGCCGTTCTCGACGCAGGTCGGTTCAGCGCGAGCCATTCTCGGCGCGAGTCGATTCGGCGCGAGCCGTTCTCGGCGCGGATCGTTCCGCGACTCTCAGACCCCGGCGACGATGCCGATGATGTTGAGCACCCAATACAAGACGCCGAGCACGATGCCGCCGACGCCGACCCACACGCCGGCCTGGGCCATGCCCTTGCCCTCGTAGTTGCCGGACTGCTTCATCTGGTTCAGCGCCACGACCCCGAGCACCAAGCCGATGATGCTGGGCAGCAAGAAGCAGCAGGACGCGACACCCGCGATGGAGACGATCATCGCGGCGATCGCCAGTCCGTTGGAGCCCTGGCTCGGTGGCGTGCCGTACGGCTGATAGCCCTGGGGATAGCCGTAATTCGGCTGTTGCGGGTAGGGCGTCGGTCCCGACTTGTACGGCGAGCCGCCCGCCGGCTGCTGGTAGTTCGGGTACGGCTGCTGTTGCTGCGGATACTGCGGCTGCGAAGGCGGCGGCTGCTGCGGGTACTGCGGGGCGGAGGGGTACCCGGTCGGTTCGGAGTTCGGATACTGCGGTACCGAGCCCTGGGCGCCGGAGTCCGGCGACACGCCTTGGCCGCCGTACTGCTTCCACCACTCGTCGGAATCGCCGGGATTCGTCATGGGTACAGCGTAATGGGCGCAGCCGGACTCGGGCCCGCCTTGATTGCGCAGGGTCAGCCTCGGCGAAGGCGGAGGTACCCGTATCAGCGCAGGCGGACTCGGGCCCGCTTCGGTTCCGTCGGGTTGCGCGCGGCCGGGCGTCACAGCCGACAGGCCGACACGGACGAGCCGCGGCTGGGAGGATGATGCCCGTGAGTGATGTGCATAAATCCGAAGAACACGACGGGTCTGGACGCCCCGCGCCGGACCACGCGGCATTCGCCCAGGTCGCGCGGGGGTACTACACACCGATCGTCGCGCTGTTCACCGCGACGCTGATCATTTCGAATATCTGCGCCACCAAGGGCGTCGAATTCTTCCGCGACGAATCGGTCACGGTGGGACCGTTCCAGATCCTGCCGATCGTGACCGACGGCGCGTTCTTCCTCTTCCCCCTGGCCTACGTTCTCGGCGACGTGCTGAGCGAGGTGTACGGCTTCCGCGCCACCCGGCGCGCCATCTACTACGGCTTCGGCGCCCTGGTGCTGACCGTGCTGTGCTTCGCGATCGTGCTCCGCCTGCCCTCCGCGGGTTTCTACGAGAACCAAGAGGCGCTGCGCGCCATCGTCGGGCCGGTGCCGCGGCTGGTGATCGCCGGTCTCGCCGGGTATTTCGTCGGCCAGCTGCTGAATTCCGCGACGCTGGTGCTGATCAAGGAACGGACCAAGGAGAAATACCTGTGGGCCCGGCTGATCGGCTCGACCATCGTGGGCGAATTCGCCGACACCCTGATCTTCTGCTCGATCGCCGCGGGCGCCATCGGCATCGAAACGTGGCAGCAGTTCGTGAATTACGTGATCATCGGCTTCCTGTGGAAGACGCTGGTCGAGGTACTCGTCATGCCGATCACCTACCGGGTGATCGCACTACTGAAGAAGCACGAACCCGATTACGCGCCCCGCGCGGTCGACCCGCTGCACGCTTAGGGCGCACCACATACCGCGCCTCCGCGCACGGCCAGAGCGCAGGCGAAGGTCGGCCTGGATGGCGCTGCCGCATGCGCCCCGACGGCAGCCTGCAAGCCGGGCCACGCGCGGATTCGACGCGACCGCCCCGGCGCACACCGCAATCGCGCGCGTGCGCCGGGGCCAGCGCGTCCGCCGGGCCAGCGCATACACCGTGGTCGAGCGCGTGCGCCGGGGCCGGCGCATCTATCGCGCGAGCGCACACACCGCCGTCGAGCGCGTCGGCGGAGTTGGTGCGTCTGCCGGTTTAGCGTGCACACCGCGTCGAGCGCGTGCGCCGCGCCTCTGCCTGGCTGCGCGCGCAGGCGTTGACGCCCGGTCTAGGGCGTGCGGATCCGGCCCTTCCAGCGGCCCAGCGTTTCCGCTTTGAACTCGTCGAAGTTGCCGTCGTCGATGCTGGCGCGGATCCGGTCGACCAGGCGGACGGTGAAGCGCTCGTTGTGGATCGTGCACAGGGTGGCGGCCAGCATCTCCTTGGCTTTGAAGAGGTGGTGGAGGTAGGCGCGGGTGTAGTGCGCGCAGGTGTAGCAGTCGCAGGTCTCGTCGATCGGGGTGAAATCGCGGCGGAAACGGCTGGTGTTGATGTTGAAGCGGCCCTCGGCGACGTAGATGGCCGCGTTGCGGGCCACGCGCGACGGATTCACGCAGTCGAAGGTGTCCGCGCCGTTCTCCACCGCGACGAAGATGTCCTCCGGCTCGCTGATGCCGAGCATGTGCCTCGGCTTGTCCTGCGGAAGTTCGTCGCAGCACCAGCCGACGATGGCGCCGAGATTGTGCTTCTCCAGCGCGCCGCCGATGCCGTAACCGTCGAAACCCGTTCCGCCCGCGCCGCGGATCGCCTCCAGTTCACGACATGCCTTGCGGCGCAGATCTTCGTACTGCGCGCCCTGGATGACGGCGAACAGCGCCTGGTAGGGGCGGTGGGTGCGGGCAGCGGTCAGCCGCTCGTGCTCGTCGATGCAGCGCTGCGCCCATTCGTGCGTGCGCTGTAGCGACTTCTCTTGGTAGGCACGGGTGTTCAGCAACGTGGTGAGCTCGTCGAAAGCGAACATGATGTCCGCGCCGAGCTGGTGCTGGATGCCCATCGAGACTTCCGGGGTGAACCGGTGCTTGGAGCCGTCCAGGTGCGAGCGGAAGGTGACGCCGTCGTCGTCGACGGTGGCGAGGCGCTCCTTGCCCGCCGCGATCACGTCGTCGCTGCGCACGTCGACGGCCTCCATCGCGAGCACCTTCTTGAAGCCGACGCCCAGCGACATCACCTGGAAGCCGCCGCTGTCGGTGAAGGTGGGCCCGGGCCAATTCATGAACGCGCCGAGTCCGCCCGCCTCGTCCACGATGTCGGCGCCCGGTTGCAGGTAGAGGTGGTAGGCGTTGGCCAGCAGCGCCTGCGCGCCGAGTTCGCTCATCGTCTCCGGCAGCACCGCCTTGACCGTCGCCTTCGTGCCGACGGGGATGAACGCGGGCGTCGCGATCGCGCCGTGCGGCGTCTGGATGACACCCGACCGACCGTGCCGTCCGTCCAGCCGGGCGCCGACGGTGAAGGAGAACGATTCCGGTGCTGACACGCCACTCATCCTCTCAGGCGTCCCTACACGCTCCGCGCCACCCGCCCACTGCAATCGCCCCGCCGCCCGCCCGGCGCCATCGTTGCCAGCCGGCACCGGCCATCCGACACCCGTCCGCTGTCATCGCCGCACGCCGCGCCCTCCGGCCGCCGCCGTCGACTGCCCCGCCGCACACCGCACCCTGCGGTCCTCGCCGGACACCGCTCGACCACCGCGCCCTCCGGCCGACCGCCCGTCTACTGCCCCGCCGCTCGCCCGCGACCACCGCCACCAGGCCTACGTCCGCCCCCTTGCAGGCCCGCCACAACCACCCGCCGCGAGCCCACTGCGACCACCACCCGGCCGTCCGCCGACCTCGCCGCTCGGGGCAGCACTTCGTGCCACGCCGGGACGCAGTCGTCAAACGTGCGACTCGAAACCGTAGGCGCGCAGCTCGGCGAGGAACTCCGCCGGTTCGACCAGCTGCTCGATGTGCCGGACGCCGGGAGGGAAGGACGCGACTCGCTGTGTCAGGAGGGCCGCGACCACACCGGTCGCGCGGCTCTGTCGACTGCCCGCGACCCAGGCCGACGCATCCCCCGACTCGGCGACCACCGCGAACCGCTCCGACCCGAGGTGGACGCGGGTGAGCAGCCATTCGGCCGCGCGCCCGCGCATGAGACGGGCCAGGAAGGGACGGCGGGCCGCGCCGATCAGCGCGGTGAAGAGACGGGAATCGAGGGCCAGGCCGGTCCGCGCGTCGGTTGTCCCCAGGGTGTGCGGGAGTGTGTATTGATCGGAGAACGGGAACCGGTGCACGGTGCGGCGGCCGTCGGGAAAGACCATCCGCCAAGACCCTTCGACAGCGCCGAGCCCGTCGAGCGTCCACCGCACCGCGGCCGGTCCGTGCGCCTCGCCGGATCCGAGCACCGCGCCGATCCGGACCGCGCCCTGCCCCGAGGCCGCGAGCACCGCCGCCGCAAGCAGATTGGATACGCCGGGTATCAGGCCGGCGCTGAGCACCCCGACCGCGTCGTGTGCGCGAGCCAGCGCATCGAGTTCCTGGATCTCGCACAGCAGCGGATGTGACGCGCTCACGTCCAGGTAGTGCACACCGCGTTCGAAACAGGCGCGCGCAACTCTCGCGTTGTCGAGTTCGGCGCACATCAGCACGACCGACGCGTCGTCCAGAACACCGGCCAGCTGCCCGTCGTCGGCGATGTCCGCCCGAACCATCTCGGCGCCGTCCACCGCCCGCGCTCGCTCGGGACGACGGCCGACGAGCCGCACCCGCCGCCCGGCGGCGACCAGCACGGCGGCCGCCTCGCGCCCGACCGCACCGTATCCGCCGAGGATGACCACCGTCATGATCGGTTCCTTACTAGAGTTCGACTCTAATCAGATATAGACTTCGGTCATGAGCGCCGTCAAGGGGACGAACAAGCGGGCACTCAAAGCCCAGGAGACGCGGCGGCGGATACTGGCCGCCGCAGGCGAGTTGTTCGTCGAGCAAGGCTACGGCGCGACCAACCTGCAAGAGATCGCCGCGCGGGCGGGCGTGGCCGTGCAGACCATCTACTTCACGTTCGGCAACAAGCGCACGCTGCTGAAGGAGCTGGTCGACGTCACGATCGCGGGCGACGACGAACCGGTGGCGACCATGGAACGGGAGTGGTTCCGGACCGCGATGGCCGCGGCGACAGCGCAGAAACATCTCCGCGCGCATATCGCGGGCACCCGCCCGGTGCTCGAACGAATCGCGCCGATACACAAGGTGATCGAGACGGCCGCCGCGACCGACCCGGAAGTCGCGGCGATGTGGCCCGCGGACCAGCCGGACCCCCGCTACACCGTGCAGCTGCGCACCGCCACCGCGCTGATGTCCAAACCTGGTGCGCGCCAAGACGTCTCGCCGGAAGAAGCCGCGGACCTGCTCTACGGCATGCTCAGCACCGAACTGTTCCTGCTGCTGGTCCGCACCAGGGGCTGGACGGCGCAGCGCTGGGAGGACTGGGTCTACGCGACCCTTCTTCCCCAGCTCTGCGCCTGACCACGCCACCCGGTCGGTCAGTCCATATCGCCACAGGATGCCTGCCGCGTCAGGCCTCCGCCGCGGCCGCCGCGAACTGCGCGCTGTAGAGCCGGTAGTACGCCCCGCGCTCCTCTAGCAACCGCTCGTGCGTGCCGTGCTCGACGATCCGTCCCGCCTCCATGACGACGATCAGATCGGCGTCGCGGATGGTGGAAAGCCGGTGCGCGATGACGAAACTCGTCCGGTCTCGGCGCAGCGCTGCGGTGGCGTGCTGGACGAGCAGTTCGGTGCGGGTGTCCACCGAGCTGGTCGCCTCGTCCAGGATCAGGATCGACGGCTTGGCCAGGAAGGCGCGGGCGATGGTGATCAGCTGCTTCTCACCCGCGCTGACGCCCGAACCCTCCTCGTCGATGATCGTGTCGTAGCCGTCGGGCAGCGCGTGCACGAACCGGTCGACGTAGGCCGCCCGCGCCGCGGCGAGGATCTCCTCCTCGCTCGCGTTCGGATTGCCGTACGCGATGTTCTCCCGGATGGTGCCGCGGAACAGCCAGGTGTCCTGCAAGACCATGCCGATGCGCGAACGCAGGTGATCACGGGTGATCTCGGTGATGTCGACGTCGTCGATGGTGATCGTCCCGGCGTCCAGCTCGTAGAAGCGCATGAGCAGGTTCACCAGCGTGGTCTTGCCCGCGCCGGTCGGCCCGACGATCGCGACCACGTGACCGGGCTCGGCGACCAGCGAAAGCCGTTCGATGACCGGCTTCTCCGGGTCGTACCGGAACGAGACGGCCTCGAACTCGACCCGCCCGCGATCGACCGGCCGGGTGTTCTCCATGACCGGATCCGGGCTCTGCTCCTCCGCGTCGAGGATCTCGAAGATGCGCTCGGCCGACGCCACGCCCGATTGCAGCAGGTTCGCCATCGCGCCGATCTGGGTCAGCGGCTGACTGAACTGCCTCGAGTACTGGATGAACGCCTGCACCTCGCCGAGCGAGAGGTGGCCTGTCGCCACCCGCAGACCGCCGACCAACGCCACCAGCACGAAGTTCACGTTCCCGAGGAACATGATCGCGGGCATGATCAGGCCCGAGATGAACTGCGCCTTGAAGCTGGATTCGTAGAGGGCCTGGTTGCGCTCGTCGAACTCCTTGCCGACCTCGCGGCTGCGACCGAACGCGGTGACCACCTCGTGGCCGGTGTACGCCTCCTCGACCTGCGCGTTGACCAGGCCGGTGTACTTCCACTGGTCCACGAAGTGCGGCTTGGACCGCTTGGCGATCTGCGCGGTGACGACGATCGCGCCCGGCACGGTGAGCAAGGCGATCAGCGCGAGCAGCGGCGAGATCCAGAACATCATGATCAGGATGCCGATCACCGAGAACACCGACATGAGCAACTGGCTCATGGTCTGCTGCAAGCTCTGCGAGACGTTGTCGACGTCGTTGGTGACGCGGCTGAGCACATCACCGCGGGGCTGGGAGTCGAAGTAGCGCAACGGCAGCCGATGGATCTTGTCCTCGACCTCGCTGCGCAGCCGCTTGACCGTCCGGTTGATGACGATGTTGAGCAGATAGCCCTGCAACCAGCCGAACACCGAGGCGCCGATGTAGAGCGCGAGCACGATCAGCAGAACCTGGCCCACCGCGCCGAAATCCACTCCGACGCCGGGGATCACGTTCATGGCGCTGAGCATGTCGGCCAGGGTGTCGTTGCCGCCCTCGCGCAGCCGCTCGACGGCCTGCTCCTTGGACAGGCCGCGCATCGCCTCGAGGTTCTTGCCGACCACGCCGTCGAAGACGAGGTTGGTCGCCTTGCCGAGCAGGTACGGGCCGAGGGTGTTGAGCACCACGGAGACGACCGCGAGGCCGACGATGCACCAGACGTAGAACCGTTCCGGGGCGAGCCTGCGCAGCAGCCGCTTCAGCGACGGCCCGAACGACTTCGCCTTCGCGTCCGGCGACCCGGGAGTGGGAGCTCCTGGCCTCATCGCGCCTCCTCCGCGCTCAGCTGAGACGCCACGATCTCCTGGTATTCGGGACAGTCGCGCAGCAGTTGTTCATGGGTGCCGATCCCCGCCATCACGCCGTCTTCGAGCACGATGATCTGGTCCGCGTCCCGGATGGTGGCGATGCGCTGGGCCACGATGATCACCGAGGCGTTCTTGGTCTCCGGCTTCAGCGCCTCGCGCAACCGGGCGTCGGTGGCGACGTCGAGCGCGGAGAACGAGTCGTCGAACAAGTAGATTCGCGGTCTGCGCACCAGCGCCCGCGCGATTGCGAGGCGCTGGCGTTGCCCGCCGGAGACCGTGGTGCCGCCCTGCGCCACCGGCGTTTCGAGACCCTGCGGCATCTCCCGCACGAAGTCGGCGGCCTGCGCGATCTCGAGGCAGCGCCACAGTTCCTCGTCGGTGGCGTCCGGATTGCCGTAGCGCAGGTTGCTCGCGACCGTGCCGGAGAACAGGTACGCCTTCTGCGGCACCAGACCGATCTGTTCGCGCAGCACTTCCAGGTCGAGGTCGCGGACGTCGGTGCCGCCCACATACACCGCGCCGTCGGTGACGTCGATCAGGCGCGGTATCAAATTCAGCAGTGTGGTCTTGCCGGAACCGGTGGAACCGACGATGGCCGTCGTGGTGCCCGGCTTCACCTGGAAACGGATGGCGCGCAGCACCGGCTTCTCCGCGCCGGGAAAGGCGAACTCGCAGAATCGCAGGTCGACCGAGGCCGGGTCGCCTTCGAACGGCTGCGGCAGGCGCGGCGGCAGCACCGAGGACTCGGTGGCCAGCACCTCGCCGATCCGGTCGGCCGAGACCGCGGCGCGCGGCGCCATCATGGCCAGGAACGACGCCATCATGACCGCCATCAGGATCTGCATGATGTAGGACAACATCGCGGTGAGCGAGCCGATCTGCATCTCGCCGGAGTCGATCAGGTGCCCGCCGAACCAGATCACCGCCACCGCGGTGACGTTGCTGATCAGCATGACCAGCGGGAACATCAACGCCATCAGCCTGCCGACGCGTAGCGAGGCCTCGGTGAGCTCGCTGTTGGCGATGCCGAACCGCCAGGTCTCCTGTCGCTCCCTGACGAACGCGCGCACCACCCTGATGCCGGTGATCTGCTCGCGCAGCACCCGGTTGACCGAGTCGATGCGCTCCTGCATGTCGCGGAAGCCGGGCACCATCCTGGCCACGATGAGTCCCATCGCCAGCGCAAGCGCGGGCACCGCGATGAGCAGCAGCCAGGACAGACTCAGGTCTTCGCGCACCGCCATCACGATGCCGCCGACGCACATGATCGGCGCCATCACCAGGATGGTCGCCGACATCACGATGAGCAGCTGCACCTGCTGAATGTCGTTGGTGTTGCGGGTGATCAGCGAGGGCGCGCCGAACATGCCGACCTCGCGCGCGGAGAAGGTGCCGACCCGGTGCACCAGCGCGCCGCGCAGGTCGCGGCCCGCGCCCATGGCGGCCTGCGCGCCGAGATAGACCGAGAACCCGGACGCGACGATCTGCACGCCCGTGACCGCGAGCATCCACAGTCCCGTGGTCCAGATGTAGCCGATGTCGCCCTTGGTGACGCCGTTGTCGATGAGATCGGCGTTCAGGCTCGGCAGGTAGAGCATCGCGATGACCGAAACCAGCTGGAGCGCAACGACCCCCGCCAGTTGAGCGCGGTAGGGGTACAAATGGGCTCTGAGCAGTCTGATCAACATGATGCTTGGCAGGCTACCGGCAATCGGTGACAGCCGTCGTGGCGATTTTCTCCAGGCGGAACCGCAGCTCAGCGCCGCGCCCAAGCGCCGGGGTCGCCGGTGAGCGCATCGACGAACCCGGGCAACCGGTCGGCGACGATGTCCGCGACGGTCACGTTCTCCAGCACCGCGCGGATGTTCACACGCACAGCAATCCACACGTGTGTCAATGGCTCGGCCACGCCCGGATACTTCACGTCCTCGGGCCGCTGCCCGCGCACCGAGGCGAGCGGGCCCTCGATCGCGCGGATCACGTCGGCGATGGAGATCTCGGCGGCCGGTCTGGCCAGCGAATACCCGCCGTCGGGTCCGCGCCTGCTGACGACCAGCTCGGCGCGGCGCAGCTCACCGAGCACGGTCTCCAGCACCTTGGGCGGAATCCGCTGCGCGGACGCGACGGCGTCGGCCTTGATCTTGGCGTCGGGCGTGGCCCGGGCGATCTCCAGCAGGGTTCGCACCGCGTAATCGACCTTCGCGGTGATGTGCACGGCTACTCCCAGGCGTGTTCGACGACGCGCACGAATCTACGCCGTGCCGCAGGCGGTCAACACGCAGGTGGCCGAGTCCAGGAGCGTGGTCTCCAGCAACGAGTCGTCCGCGCCGGGCACCAGTTCCTTGGAGATCAACGCCACCCCGAGCACCTCGAGCGCCGCGCAGGCCCGTACCCGCGCCTCGTCGGTGGGGTTCGGACCGGCCAGCCAATCGCGCAGCACCCGATTGGAATCCATCAGGTCCGGATATCGGTCGGCCATCGCGTTGACGATCGCCACCGCGTCGCGCACGCACAGCGCCCCCGCGTCGCGGTGCCGGATGAGCCCGCGCAGATGCGCCCGCAACACGGCCCGCACACCCTCGGCGTTGTAGGGGACGGCGTCGATGTCTTCGACGACCGAACGCAGATGGTCGATGATCGGATCGATGATCGCCAATAGCAGATCGAGCTTCGAGGGGTAGTGATAGTACAGCGAAGCCTTTGTGATTCCTACCGCATCCGCGACCTCACGAAGGCTCGTCTGCTCGAATCCCTTGGCCGCGAACAGCTTCACGGCGGCGTCGCGTATCGCAATCTTAGTGCCGCTACCTGCGATAACGCTGTCGGGTGCGTCGGGTCCGGCCATTGGATGATCCTCTCATCAATCCTGCGCGGGGCTAACGTTGCCACCAAAATTGAGGTTGTACCTCCACTTAGTCGCTCGGTAGTCTACCTACCGCACGGTAGGCAGAAAGCGTAAGTGGAGGCGGGGACAGGCAGGGCGCCCCGCGAGAGTGCTGTCTACACGCCACGATCCAGCACGTCCCAGTCATCGCTAGGAGTACCCACGTGTCCGTTTACCTCTATAGATTCGGAAAGTTCGCTTTCCGCCGGAAATGGATAGTGCTTCCGGTCTGGCTTGTCCTCTTCGTGCTCCTCGGTGGTCTGGGCGCGCAGCTCAGCAAACCGATGAGCAACGACTTCAGCATGCCCGAGCTGCCCTCCGCACGAGCCAACGACATTCTCGACAAGCACTTCCCCGGTGCGTCCGAGGCTTTCAAGTTCGACGCCGTCACCGGAACATACGTCATCGGCGCGCCCGAGGGGCAGAAGCTGACCGATCCCGCGAACCGCGCGGCGGTCGAAGCGTTCATCGCCAAGCTCGGCCAGCTCGACATCGTCGACCACGAGAAGCCGATCGTGAACCCGATCGACGCCGCGGAGAAGATGGGCTGCCTGGCGAACCCCGATCCGTCGCAGTGCAGTGGCGCCCCGCTGAACGTGCTCAGCAAGGACGACCCGAACTCCGTCGCGTTCATGAGCGTGCCGTTCAGCATCGCCAAGTTCACCGACGTCACCGACGAGAACCGTAAGGCGGCCTACGACGTGGGGGCCGACGCGCGCAACTCCGGCCTCGTCGTCGAGGTGAGCGGTTCCATCGCCCAGACCCAGGAGCAGCCGAGCGGTACCGCCGAGCTGATCGGCATGGGCGTCGCGCTGGTCGTGATGATCGTGGCCTTCGGTGCCATCGTGGCGGCGTTCGTGCCGATCGTCACCGCGATCATCGGCCTCGGCGCGGCCACCTCGGTCATCCTGTTGGGCACCTCGTTCATCGAGGTCCCGAGCTTCACCACGTTCCTCGCCTCGATGATCGGCATCGCGCTGTCCATCGACTACGCGCTGTTCATCGTCTCGCGCTACAAGCACGAACTCGCCGTGCAGGATTCGCCGGAGGAGGCGGCGGGCACCGCGCTCGGCACCGCCGGTTCCGCGGTGGTGTTCGCCGGTCTGACCGTCATCATCGCCCTGGCCGGCCTGAGCATCGTCGGCGTCGAGTTCCTGACCTTCATGGGTCTCGGCGGCGCGATCGCGGCGGGCTTCGCCGTGATCACGGCGACCACGCTGATGCCCGCGCTGCTCGGCGCGTTCGGCCGGTTCCTGTTCAAGCCGAAGCTGCCGCTGGTCGCCAAGCACGACCCGGAGAACGACGCCATCGTCACCAACGGCATGCGCTTCGGCCGCCTGATCGGCAAGGCCCCGTGGGCCGCGCTGGTGCTGTCGATCGTCGCGCTCGGTGCGCTCGCCGCCCCGGCCGCGGGTCTGAACCTGGGTCTGCCCGGCGAGGACAGCATGCCCAAGACCTCCACCGTGCGTAAGGCCTACGAGCTGCGCACCGAGGGCTTCGGCGAGGGCAGCAACGGCGTGCTCAACGTCGCGGTCGACCTCAGCAACGTCGCGCCCGAGCAGCGCGACGAGGCGGTCAACGCCCTGCGCGAGCGGCTCGCGTCCTACGAGAACATGGACTACGTCACCGAGCCGCAGTTCAGCGGCGAGGACAAGGCGGGCGCGCTGCTCGACGGCGTGCCGAAGTCGGGCCCGAACAACCAGGACACCAAGGATCTGGTGCGCGACGCCCGCGACGCGGAAGGCGAACTGAAGGCGCAGTACGGCATGGAGTACGGCATCACCGGCACCACCGCCATCTACGCCGATGTCGACCACGTGCTGCTCAGCAAGATCGCGCCGTACCTCGCCATCGTGGCGGGCGCCGCGTTCATCCTGCTGATCCTGGTGTTCCGCTCGATCCTGGTGCCGCTGACCGCGGCGCTCGGCTTCCTGCTCTCCATGGCCGCGACCTTCGGCGCGACCGTGCTGATCTTCCAGGAGGGCAAGCTCGGCCTGATCGACGATCCGCAACCGATCGTCAGCTTCATGCCGATCATGCTCATCGGTCTGGTGTTCGGTCTCGCCATGGACTACCAGGTGTTCCTGGTGACCCGCATGCGCGAGGAGTACGTGCACGGCAAGTCGCCGAAGGAAGCGGTGGTGGCCGGTTACCACCACGGCGCCCGCGTGGTGACCTCCGCCGCGATCATCATGATCTCGGTGTTCGCCTCCTTCATCCTGGAGTCGGACGTGACCGCCAAGTCCTTCGGTTTCGCGCTGGCGGCGGGCGTGCTGTTCGACGCCTTCATCGTCCGCATGGTCCTGATCCCGTCGCTGCTGGTGATCATGGGCAAGTGGTCCTGGTGGATGCCGAAGTGGCTGGACCGGATCGTGCCGGACATCGACGTCGAGGGCACGAAGCTGCGCGATCTGCAGCAGAAGTCCGTCGAGCTGAAGAAGAAGGAACCGGTCGCCGTGAGCTGATCGGATTCCGCCGACCGTCGGCCCCGCACCCCGGCCAGGGTGCGGGGCCGACGTGTTTCCAAGGGTTCTTGATCTCGTGCCCAGTCCGCAGCAGACTCGGGGTGTTCGACTCTTTGCTCGGTAGACCGCAAGCGCGTCGGCGCGGCGGAAGTAGTTCGCGAGCGCGGCGGGTGAGCCCGCGTGTTCGTTCCAGGACGGCTCGACCCGATCACCGCGAGGAGAACCCTGTGTCCGTCTATCTGTACCGGTGGGGAAAGTTCGCCTTTCGCCGCAAGTGGCTGGTCCTGCCCGTCTGGCTCGTCCTCTTCCTGCTGCTCGGCGCGCTCGGCGCCCAGCTGAAGGAGCCGATGACCGACGACTTCAGCCTGCCGAACCTGCCGTCGGAGCGGGCCACGGAGATCCTCGACGAACACTTTCCCGGTATGTCGGCGGCATTCGAATTCGACGCTGTCACCGGCACCTACGTGATCGGCGCGCCCCAGGGTCAAAAACTCACCGATCCGGCGAACCACGAGGCGATCGAGGCGCTGATCAGCCGACTCGACCAGCTCGACATCGTCGACCACGGCAAGCCGCTGGTCGACCCGATCGCCGCGGCACAGCAGATGGGCTGCCTCGTGCCCGAGCCGAACGTCTCGATCTGTAGCGGCGCCCCGCTGAACGTGCTGAACAAGACCGCGCCCGACACCGTCGCGGTCCTGAGCGTGCCGTTCACGCTCGAGGAATTCGCCGACATCACGCCGGAGAACCGGGCGGCCGCCTACGACGTCGCCGACGACGCCCGCGCCGCCGGGCTGACCGTCGAACTCAGCGGCACCATCGCGATCGAGCAGCAGGCGCCGAGCGGCAAGTCGGAGATGATCGGCATGGGCGTCGCGCTGATCGTCATGGTCGTGGCTTTCGGCGCCATCGTCGCCGCCTTCGTGCCGATCGTCACCGCGATCGTCGGCCTCGGCGCGGCCACCTCGCTGATCCTCCTCGGCACCTCGGTGCTGTCCATCCCCAGCTTCACCACCTTCCTCGCATCGATGATCGGCATCGCGCTGTCCATCGACTACGCGCTGTTCATCGTGTCCAGGTACAAACACGAACTGGCCGTGCAGGATTCGGCCGAGGAAGCCGCGGGCACCGCGTTGGGCACGGCGGGTTCGGCGGTGGTGTTCGCCGGTCTGACCGTGATCATCGCGCTGGTCGGCCTGAGCATCGTCGGCGTTCGATTCCTGACGTTCATGGGTCTCGGCGGCGCGGTCGCGGCGGCCTTCGCGGTGCTCGTCGCGCTGACGCTGATGCCAGCGCTGCTCGGCGCGCTCGGACGGTTCCTGTTCGAGCCGAAACTGCCGCTAATCGCCCAGCACGACCCGGAAGACGACACAGTCGTCACCAACGGCATGCGCGTCGCCCGGCTGATCGGCCGCATCCCGGTCGTCACGCTGGTGCTCAGCATCGTGGTGCTCGGCCTGCTCGCCGCCCCGGCCGCGGGTCTGAACCTCGGCCTGCCCGGCGAGGACAGCATGCCCAAGACCTCCACCGTGCGTAAGGCCTACGAGCTGCGCACCGAAGGGTTCGGCGAAGGCAGCAACGGCGTCCTCAACGTCGCGGTCGACCTCACCGACGTGCCGCAGGAGCGCCGGGCCGAAGCGCTGACCGCGCTGCGCGACAAGCTGGTGTCCTATGCCGACATGGACTACGTCACCGAGCCGACGCTCAGCCCGGACGGCAACGGTGCGCTGCTCGACGGGGTGCCGAAGGCGGGACCGAACAACCAGGACACCAAGGACCTGGTGCGCGACGCCCGGGAAGCCGAGGCGGGGTTGAACGCCGAGTACGGCATCCACTACGGCATCACCGGCACCACCGCCATCTACGCCGATATCGACCACGTGCTGCTCAGCAAGATCGTGCCGTACATGGCGATCGTCGCCGGGGCGGCGTTCGTCCTGTTGATTCTGGTGTTCCGCTCCATACTCGTGCCGCTGACCGGCGCGCTCGGGTTCCTGCTCTCCATGGCGGCCACTTTCGGCGCGACCGTGCTGATCTTCCAGGAGGGCGAGCTCGGGCTGATCGACGATCCGCACCCGATCGTCAGCTTCCTGCCCATCATGTTGATCGGCCTGGTGTTCGGCCTGGCGATGGATTACCAGGTCTTCCTGGTGACGCGCATGCGCGAGGAGTACGTGCACGGCGCGTCGCCCAAGGAGGCCATGGTCAACGGCTACCACCACGGCGCGCGCGTGGTCACCGCGGCGGCGATCATCATGATCTCGGTGTTCGGTTCGTTCCTTCTCGAATCCGACCCGACCGCCAAGTCCATGGGTTTCGCGCTGGCGGCCGGTGTGGCGCTCGACGCGTTCCTGGTCCGGATGGTGCTGATCCCCTCGCTGCTGGTGCTGATGGGCGAGTGGGCGTGGTGGATGCCGAAGTGGCTGGACCGGATCGTGCCGGATATCGATGTGGAGGGCGCGCGGCTGCGCGCGCTGCGAGCCGAGTCGGCCGCGGCGCGAGAATCCGTCGCCGTCCGCGATTGACGATCGGTAGCTGCCCGCCCGGCGCTACCGAATTGCTACCGAGTCACTCACTCGGCCGCGGCATGACACAGTTCGACACTCTGGGGTTCAGTCCGAGGTAATTCAACGGGCCGGAGACCGCGGTGAGCGCGATCGTGCCGAATCCGGCGCAGTTGATCGGTCCGCTGGTGAAGTACTGACGCTGGCCTGCGGCGATCATGCCGATGGCCAACCACACCAGGAGCAGCAGACTGAACCACCGCATCCCGGATTCGCGCGGAGCCCGCCCGTAAGTCACTCGCTCGCGCATAGTCATCGCTTCCTTCCGCAACTCGCGCCAACCGGCGTAAGGGGGGAGGTACCCCCATGCCCACCGGTTACTCCCAGTGCGCTCGACCACATTCCGTGCGACATTTCGCCACGGGGAAAGGCTTGTGCGGCAACCGGACAGTCAATTTACTTTTACTTTGCACACCTAGCTTTTCGGCCGTGGTCGTCACTTCGGTCGAAATACCGCCGCGTACCTCTACTCCAATCCCCACTCGAAGCCCCGTCGATCGGGTGCCCGCGCCGCTGCTCGTGCTCGGTGCGATGGTGTCCATTCAGCTCGGCGCGGCCGTGGCCAAACAACTCTTCGCGCTCGCGGGCGCGGACGTGGTCGCCTGCCTGCGCATCGTCGTCGCCGGTGCGATCGCCCTGCTGCTCTGGCGGCCCGCTTTCCGGGTCGACCGGCGCGCGCTTCCCGGCATCGCCGGGCTCGGAATCGCCATCGCCGCAATGAATCTCAGCTTCTACGCGGCGATCGAGCGGATACCGCTCGGCGTCGCGGTCACCATCGAATTCCTCGGGCCGCTCACCGTCGCCCTGCTCGGATCGCGCAAACCGCGCGACGCGGCGCTCGCCCTCGTGGCCGGCGCGGGCGTACTGCTGCTCATGGATTCCGGCGGGCCGATGTCGTGGACGGGCGTGCTCTTCGCCCTGCTCGCCGGCGCTGGATGGGGCGCGTACATCGCCTGTGGCGCGGTGGTCGGCAGGCACACCGCGGGACACGACGGACTCGCGCTCGCCATGGCGTTCGGCGGCGTGCTCGTCCTGCCTTTCCTTGTGGCGCAAGGTGGTTCGGCGCTACTGGACCCGATGCTGCTGGCCGGGGTCGCGGTCGTCGCGGTGTGTTCGTCGCTGGTGCCGCACGCCATCGAGCTGACCGCGCTGCGGCGGATCGAGGCGTCGGTGTTCGGGGTGTGGATGAGTTTGCAGCCCGCCGTCGCCGCGGTGGCGGGGATGGCGCTGCTCGGTGAAGGTCTGCGCGGGGCGCAGTGGGGCGGCGTCGCGATGGTGGTCGTCGCCGCGGCTGCCTCGGCTTGGTTCGCGGCCGGCTCGGGCCTTCGCGCGCAGGACCGGCCGCATCCCGTCGGCGGACGTCGATCGCGGCGCGACCGGTCAGGCCGTACGCCGGAAGGCCCTGCGGTAGGTGTTCGGGGAGGTGCCGAGAACCGAACGCATGTGCTGCCGAAGCGAATTGGCGGTACCGAAACCGGCGCGGTGGGCGACGATGTCGATGCTGAGATCACTGTTTTCCAGCAGGTCGCGGGCACGTTCCAGGCGCTGAGCGAGCAGCCAGCGCCCGGGCGTCGAGCCCACCTCGTCACGGAAACGGCGGGTGAAGGTGCGCACACTCATGCGCGCGTGTGCCGCCATCTCCTCGAGCGAGACCTGCTCTCCGAGCCGATCGAGCAGCCAGGCGCGGGTGGCGGCGGTGGAAGTCATCGTCGGCTCGGGCACGGGACGTTCGATGAACTGTGCCTGGCCGCCGTCACGCCAGGGCGGGACGACGCAGCGGCGGGCGACCTGATTCGCGATCGCGGTGCCGTGATCGCGGCGCACCAGGTGCAGGCATAGATCGATGCCTGCGCCAGTGCCCGCCGAGGTGAGCACATCGCCGTTGTCCACGAAGAGCACATCCTCGTCGAGGCGCACCAGGGGGTAGGCGCGGCGGAACTCCTCGGTCCGCATCCAGTGCGTGGTGGCCGGTCGGCCGTCGAGGACGCCGGCGGCGGCGAGCACATAGCTGCCGGTGCAGATGGAGACCAGCCGCGCGCCCGGCCTGATCCGTGCGAACGCGTCGGCGAGGCGCGGCGGAAGCGGTCCGCCGACGTGCAGGTCACCGAGGGCGCACGTGGGCGGGATGAGCACCGTGTCGGCCTGTTCGAGCGCTTCGGGTCCGTGCTCGACGGCCAACATGATGCCCGCGTCGGAGCGGATCGGCGCACCGTCGACCGTGCAGACGGTCACCTGATAGAGCGGGCGGCCCTCGGCGTCGAATGCCTGGCCGAAAACCCTGGCGGGCATACCCAATTCGAACAGCGGTACGTCGTCGAGGGCGAGCACCACGACGCGGTGCGGTCGAGCGGTCATGGCCAGATCCTGTCACATATTGTCCGTCCGGCCAGCACCGCGGACAGGAATCGGACGGCAATCTGGTCTCCGCTCACCGAACGAGCAGACCGAAAGGACCGCGTAAATGCCAACCATGCTCGCCGTCACCGCCCGCGAATGGGGCGCGCCCGAGGTGCTCACCCCGATCGAGATCGAACGCCCCGAGCCAGGCCTGACCGAGATCCTGGTGCGCGTGCACGCCGCCGGGGTCAACCCGGTCGATTGGAAGACACGGGCCAGCGGCGCCTTCGTCACCTGGGGCGAAGTGCCGATCGTCGGCTGGGACGTCTCGGGAACCGTCGAGGCCGTCGGGCCCGGCGTCACCCGGTTCGAACCCGGCGACGAGGTTTTCGGCATGCCCGCCTTCCCGCGCCAGGCCGGGGCGTACGCGGAATTCGTCGTCGCGCCTTCGCGTCAATTCACCCGCAAGCCGGAGAACATTTCCCATATCGAGGCGGCGGCCCTGCCGCTGGCCGGCCTGACCGCGTGGCAGGCGCTGATCGATACCGCCGAACTGCGTGCGGGACAGCGGATTCTGATCCACGGCGCGGCGGGCGGCGTCGGACACCTCGCGGTCCAGATCGCCAAGGCGCACGGCGCCTACGTCGTCGGCACGGCGCGCGCGGACAAGCACGAGTTCTTGCGTGCGATCGGCGCGGACGAGGTAATCGACTACACTGCAGTCGATTTCGCCGCGGTGTTGCGTGATGTCGATATCGTGCTCGACAGCGTCGGCGGGGATTACGGTGTCCGCTCGCTCCCGGTGCTGCGGCGTGGCGGACGCCTGGTGACGCTGGCCGGACCGGACGGTCTACCCAGTGCGGCGGATGCGGACGCGCGGGGTGTCCGTGCCGACTGGCCGGTGGTCGAACCGGATTCGGCGAGTCTGACCGCCATCGCCGAGCTCGTCGCGGCGGGCAAACTTCGTGCGGAGATCGACAGGGTGCTGCCGCTCATCGATGCCGCTGAGGCGCACGCCTACGGCGAGACCGGACGTACCCGCGGCAAGATCGTGCTCCAAGTGGCCGAGCCCGGGGCGTAGCGGTCGCGGCGGCGCGCCTGCTCGAAGGTCTGCACCGAGAGGAGCGAGGCGGCGGCGGCGAACTGGCCTCGAGCGGGTCGTGCCGGAACTCGTGCACCGACCAAGTCGGCCCCGGCGGTCAGCGAGGACCACCGGGGCCGCGATTCCGTCACTCGGTACGCAGACCGCGCCGATTACGGACTCGGTTCCGGCACATTGCAATCCGCGATCTTCGGGTTCACGCCCATGTAGTTGAGCGGGCCCGCGATCACGGTGACCGCGATGGTGCCGAATCCGGCACAGTTCACCGGACCGCTGTCGAAGTAGTCCCGCTGCGCCGCGGCGACCACACCGATCAACAGCCAGATCAGGACAATCACACTTCCGATTCTCATGTAACTCTCGCGCATCGTTCCCACGCGGACGGCTCGGCGGCGCATTAGGCGTCACATCCCTTCCCGCTTCCATCTGTTCCGCGTATACCCGAAATTCGCCGTTTCACCGCGAGAATCGACCCTTTCATCCGCTTGTTCGCGGAGGCCGCACCCGGGTACTACTCTTGGCTCGCGGGTCGCCGCCGGGGGGAGTCATGGTGGGTCCACATGAGCGGCGGCCGGGAGGAGACGCACCCATGCTGGACGCAATCGGCGATATCGCCGGCGGGGCGAGCACACGCCGCCTACCGCTCGATTTCAGCGATCCGAATTTCAAGACCAACAAATTCGCCGCGACCGCCTGGATCACCGGCTTCTTGGGCGGGGTGTTCCTCGCCATTCCGCTGGCGATCTTCGCGCTGTTTCGCACGCCGAAAGAAGACCGAAACAGCCGGGATCTCGCGATCGGCGCCCTGATCTCGTCCTTCGGATGGATCCTGGTCGCCGCGCTGCTCCTGCTCACCCGCTGAGGACCCTCACCCCGCCCGGCCCGCCGGGCGGGAACTTCACGCGCCGCTCCTATACGACGTGCAGCCGCACCGCCGGATCGAGGGCCTTCAAGTCGCCGGGGTCGGAGGTGAGTACCAGGGTTGCCCGCAGGGCTCGCGCCAGCACGATCACGTGGCGCCGGTTCACCGAGGGCTTTCGTCCTCGACCCGCAGGCGAACCTGAGGCAGCGGCGGGCTCGTCACAGCGGCTATGTTGCCGCGACGGTCGCGCCCGCCGGTACGTGCGGTACCGCGGCGCGCGGGTCGAAGCCTTTGAAGGCGAGGCCGATGACGAATCCGGCCGCTTCTTCCAGCTGGCGGGCGCGGTCGAGTCCGCCGATTACGGCGGCTTGCGCGCCAGCGTCGCGGACCAGGATCTCGGTGACGCGCAGCGCTTCAGGGTGGTCTCCGCAGATCGCTACGGTCACCGGGAGGGCGGCCGAGTCGCTCCACTGCTCCGCGGGGAATAGGTGAAATGCCTTGACCACGTGGGCTTCTGGCGCGAGTTCGGCAATGCGTTGGGCGGCTGAGCCGCCGGGCGGGGTGGTCAGCTGGCCGACCCCGTGGTCGACGGCATTGGTCGGGTCGATCAATGTGGTGCCCGCGAGTGTCCCGGTGTGGGCTTCGGCGCTGCGCAGCATGTCGGAAACGCCGTCCCAGGCCACCGCGAGCAGTACCGCGTCGACCTCGGCGACGGCCTCGCGCACCGTGGTCGCCCGCGTTCCGCCGCCTAGTCGGGCCGCCAGCGCTTGTGCCTTGTCCCACGATCGCCCGGCAACCGTGATCGCATGTCCCGCTCGCGCCCAGCGCCCGCCCAACGCGGCGGCCATCGCGCCGGTGCCGAGAATTCCGATCCGCATTCTTGCTCCCTTGTGTCCGTTGCGTCGACGGCTACGGTAGGAAACCGATGCACACCGATCGGTGCGCGACAGACGGGTGATCATCGCGACATGAGCGAACGCAGTGAGCGAATCATGTGCCAGCGCGCATCGCGCATGCCGGAGCCGAGCGCCAGCGAGGCGCAGGCATGAGCGACTACCAGGACCACTGCGGTGAACTCGTCGCGGACTGCCGGCTCCGTGCGGTGACCGACCTGTTCGCCCACACCTGGGACCCGGTCGTGCTGGCCGCGTTGCACGGCGCACCCCGCCGCCGCAGCGAATTGCGCGCCGCCATCGGTGGAATCAGCGACAAAGCCCTCACCGAAGCCTTGCACCGCCTACTCGGCCACGGCCTGATCGAGCGCCACCGCTTCGCCCAAGCGCCACCGCGCGTCGAATACGGCCTGACCACGTTGGGCGCGAGCCTGGTCGACGGCCCGATGCAAGCCATGGCCGAGTGGATCCGGCACCACGGCGACGCCCTCCTCGCTGCCCAGGAGCTACCCGAAAAGGCCCCTCAAAGATCCCCGGGTTCCTCGGCCAGCAGCGTGACTTCCAGCCACGGCATCGCGGGTTGATAGGGAGCCCACCGCTGCGCCTCGACGGTCAACACGGCCAAGCCGAGATGGGCAGCGACAGCGGCGGTGTGGGCGGCGGAGGCGTCGGCGACGGCTGGGCGGTCCTCGGTGAGGTCGCCGAGCACCACCGACACCGCCCCGATCTCGCTGATGTTGCCGAGGCCGGACAACTCGATATTGTCGACGTTCTCCACGACACCGGCCCATTCCGCGAGTCGCTCGTTGGTATGACCGGCCTGCGCAACCGCCATGGCGACGGCGGGGACAGCGATCTGCATCGGCTGAGCGGCGAGGTTCGACAACAGCAGGGTCACCGTGTCGCTGCCGTCGAGGTAGGCGCGGATCACCGTGTCATCGAGGACATACCCGAGATTGATCACGGGCGAGCCGCCCGCGCCTCGGCTTCGGCGACCAGACGTCGGGTAAGCCGGTCGGCGGCTGCCACGGCCTGTGCGTTGCTCCTGGCGGCGGCCATTCGGGACTCGTAGGCGAGGCGATTGACGGTCCGGCGCTGCTCGTGCTCGGCGATCAAGCGGGCCACCGTGTCACCGAGAGTGTCCCCTTTCGGGGTGAGTCGCTGCAGGTCAGCGTGCACTTTCCGAGATGTGGTTATGGTGGTCGGCTTTTCGGTCATGAAAAAACCATAGCCACCATGGCTGCGACATGGAACTCATCGACGGCGAGTCCTGACGGCGTGTCCGTGCAGGGAAATTGGAAAGCCCCTCACCTGCGGAGCAAGTGAGGGGCTTTGGCGGTGGCGGAGGGATTTGAACCCTCGGAGGGGGGTTACCCCTCACACGCTTTCGAGGCGTGCTCCTTAGGCCGCTCGGACACGCCACCGCCGACTAGGTTACCCGACCGGGTGCGGATCGCTAAATCGGCTGGCGAGGTGGGGTGTGGGGCGCTCAGCGCTGGGTGCGGAAGAAGTCGTCGAGGAGGGCGGCGCATTCCGGTTCGAGGACGCCGCCGCGGACCTGCGGGCGGTGGTTGAGCCGACGGTCGCGCACCACGTCCCACAGCGAGCCGACGGCGCCCGTCTTCGGCTCCCACGCGCCGAACACCAGCCGTCCGACACGGGCCAGCACGAGCGCGCCCGCGCACATCGTGCACGGCTCGAGGGTGACGGCCAGGGTCGCGCCTTCCAGCCGCCAGCCGTCGCCGTGCACCTCGGCAGCCCGGCGCAGCGCGAGTACTTCGGCGTGCGCGGTCGGGTCGCCGAGGGCTTCCCTGGCGTTGGCCGCGCGGGCCAGCTCCCGGCCGGACGCGTCGAAGACCACCGCGCCGACGGGCACGTCGCGCGGATCGGCGGCCGCGGCCGCCTCGAGCGCGGCGCGCATCATCGCGACGTCGGACACGAGCGGGTTCTCGGGCAGCACAGTCATGCCTGCGCCTCACCGACGCTCGGCTCTGGCATGCGCGAGGCACGCTGACACATCACCATGCGCGCACCGCGATCACCGCGGCAGCTTGTCCAGCACCGCCGAGAGTTCGTTGGCGAAGCCCAGCCGCTGCGCGATCATGCCGAGCTGCTCGTCCGGGTACAGGTCGGTCTCGGCGAGGATTACGCTCAGCACGGGCTCGGGCAGACCGAGGTCGGCGAGCACCGCGAGATCGCCCTCTTCCCACGGTTCGATGTCGTCGATTTCGTCGGGATCGATATCGGGGATTTCGATATTCAAGGCCTCGAGCACATCGGCGGCGATGTCGTAGTCGATCGCGGCGGTGGCGTCCGAGACGAGCAGCCTGGTGCCGCTCGGCGCGGGGCGCAGCACGATGAAGAACTCGTCGTCGATGTCCAGCAGCCCGAAGACCGCCCCGGAGCTGCGCAATGCCTTCAGCTCGTTTTCCGCGACGGACAAATCGGTGAGTGCCGCCTGGCTCAACGGACTACACCGCCATTTGCCTTCTTCGCGGACAACCGCCACTGCGAACCCTTCCACGTCGTCGTAGTCTTCCGACGCCGCCCTGTTCGTGCCCGAGCGCTGTGCTGCCATGGCCGCAACGGTAGTCGGCTCGAGCTCAAATGTTGAAGTCGTATGCGAATCTGTTCCGGTGACTCGCGACCAGAAAGCACCGGTGTGTGTCCTCGGGACGGGCCTGATCGGCGGTTCCCTGCTGCGCGCCGCCGTGGCGGCTGGTTATCCGGCATTCGGCTACAACAGATCGCAGTCCGGGGTGGCGGCCGCGCGGGCGGATGGTTTCGACGTCGACGACGACCTGCCCGGCGTGCTCGGCCGGGCCGCGGCCGACGACGCGCTGATCGTGATCGCGGTGCCGATGCCCGCCGTCGACCACATCCTCGCCTCGGTGGCCACCTTCGCGCCGGATTGCGTACTCACCGACGTGGTGAGCGTGAAGGCGCCGGTCGCGGCGGCCGTACACGAGCACGGTCTGGCCGCACGCTACGTCGGCGGGCATCCGATGGCGGGAACGTCCGAATCCGGTTGGGCGGCGACGGATCCCGAGTTGTTCCGCGGCGCGGTGTGGGCGGTCGGCGTCGATCCCGGCACACACGCGGACCCGTGGCGACGAGTTGCGGCGCTGGCGCTGGACTGCGGGTCGGTGGTGGTTCCGGTCGTCGCCGAGGAACACGATCGGGCCGTCGCCCGGATCTCGCACCTGCCGCATGTGCTCGCGGAGGCGCTGGCCATCGCGGGCGCGGGCGGCGGCGCGCTCGCACTCGGCCTGGCCGCGGGCTCGTTCCGCGACGGCACCCGGGTCGCGGGGACCGCGCCCGAGCTGGTGCGCGCCATTTGCGAACCGAATGCCGACGCCCTGCTCGCGGTGCTCGAGGAAACGCTGATCGTGCTCGGCGCGGCCCGCGACACCCTGGCCGAGGACGGCTCGCTCGCCGACCTCACGCGGGCCGGCCACGACGCACGGAACGACTACGAGACCGCGCGACGCTGGGAGATCACCGACGTACGCCCGGGCGACCACGACTGGCTGGAGCGACTGCGCGAGGCGGGACAGCGCGGCGGAGTGATCACGGCGATCGACTGATCGAAGGCGGTATCGACACCTACCGGCACATGGCCGGGTAATCGCCACGGCTACGACTCCGAGCGGCTGGTAACCACGGGCGCCCTGAGGACGGCAAGTGGAATCACCGGTGCACCCGTGGCGAGGAGCCGCTGACCCGGACCAGCGCGCGCGCAGGCGGCGCCGTTCAGATGCGTTCGGCCAGCCCCGGATAGTCCAACAGGAAACCGTCCTCGTCGACCGTGACGGTCGCGCTGGAGACCGGCGACAGCACGCTGATCCCGTCGGCGGCCGCGCTGTAGATCAGGCTGGCCTCCTGCACGAGGAGATCGGGCAGGCGCACGTACACCACCGGCACCTCGAGGTCGTCGACCGCGTGCTGCAAACCGTAGCGGCGGATCGGCAGGGTGTTGAAGAACGGGCTGAGCACCACGTCCACGTCCAGCGCGCCCGCGAAGGTGGAGCGGACGTGGCTGCCGCCCGCGTCGACCAGCCAGTAGTTCTCCTCGTCCCTCGCGATCGAGGCGTGCCGCTCCCCCGCCGCGGTGGTCGTGCGCAGCGAGAGCCGTTTCGTGGCGCCGTTCTCGTCGGTGACCAGGTCATAGGACGCGCTGAACGCGGGATGGTCCTCGCACGCGCCGCCGATCATGCGACCGGCCGCGCGGATGCGATTGCCGTTGAGCGTCACGCGCACCGACTCCATCCGTGTCGCGTTGTGCGCGCGCCAGGTAAGAATCGCCGGCCACCGAGGTGCCGCCGGTTTGCTGTCGGGGGCAGGGGCTGGATTGGTCACGTATCTACCGTAAGCGAAAAAAGCCGCCACCCTGATTTTTTACGGCGCTCGCGGGTCCCCGCGTGGTCACGCTGCGCCACCTCCTCCGGGCCCGTCGCGAACGCCGCGGCCATCACACGAGTGACTCACGCCATGCGGCGTGCAGTCCGGCGAACCGGCCCGCGCCTTCGATCAGTTCGGCGGGCGCGCCGTCCTCGACGATCCTGCCGTGCTCGAGCACCAGCACGCGGTCCGCGATCGCCACCGTGGACAGCCGGTGGGCGATGATCACGGCGGTGCGGTCCCGCAAGACCGTCTCCAGCGCCCGCTGCACCAGCCGCTCGCTGGGGATGTCCAGGCTGGAGGTGGCCTCGTCGAGCACGATGACCGCCGGATCGGCGAGGAAGACCCGCGCGAACGCGACCAACTGCCGCTGACCAGCGGAAAGCCTGCCGCCGCGCTTGCGAACATCGGTGTCGAAACCCTCGGGCAGTTTCACCACGAAGTCGTACAGCCCCACCGCGCGGGCCGCCGCGTGCACCTCGGCGTCGGTGGCCTCCGGCCTGCCGAGCCGGATGTTGTCGGCCACCGACCCGGAGAAGAGATAGGACTCCTGGGTGACCATCACGACATTGCGCCGCAGGTCCGCGTCGGAGACGCGGCGCAGGTCGATCCCGTCCAGCGTGACCGTGCCGCCGGACGGGTCGTAGAACCTGGTCAGCAGCTTGGCCAGGGTCGACTTGCCCGCGCCCGTCGCGCCGACCAGCGCGATGACCTGCCCCGCCGGAATCTCCAGCGAGAACTCGGGCAGCACCGGCCCGCGTCCGGGCGACGCCTTCGCGTCGAGCGCCTCCGGGCCGGGCGCGGAGTCGTAGCCGAACCACACCGCCTCCATCCGCACCGCGCCCGCGGCCTTGCCGATCGGCACCGGGTCCTTCGGTTCCGGCACCGAGGGCTGCTCCTCCAGCACGCCGGAGATCTTCTCCAGCGCCGCCGCCGCGGATTGGTAGGAGTTGAACACCTGGGCGAGTTCGTCCAGCGGACCGTAGAACTCGTTGAGGTACAGCAGGTAGGCCGCGAGCACGCCGACGGCGAGGTTGCCCTCGATCACCTGCCACGCGCCGACCACGATGACGATCACCGTGGTGAGGTTGCCGAGCAGCCGGGTGAGCCCCGCGTAATCGCCCATGCCGCGCATGGCGGCGGTGGTCGCGGTCCGGTACTCCGCGTCCTCGACGGCGAGCACCGCCTCGTTGCGCTGCTCGCGGCGGAAAGCCTGCACCGCGCGCATGCCGCCCATGGACTCGACGAACTGCACGACGACCTTGGCGATGGCGCCGCGGGTGCGCCGGTAGCCGGCGCGCTGCCTGCGCTGTGCCCACCTGGTGACCAGCGCCAGCGGCACGAAACCGACGAGCACGATCGCCGCGAGCGTCTGGTCCAGGTACACGAGCAGCACCGCGATGGTGACCACCGAGAGGATCGCGCTCAGCGCCTGGTTCAGCGCGCTCTCCAGCAGCTCCTGGAGGGTTTCGATGTCGCCGGTGAGCCGGGCGACCGCCTTGCCCGAGGTGTACTTCTCGTGGAAGCTCACACTCAGCCGCTGCATGTGCTCGAACAGCCGCACCCGCAGGTCGAACAGCACGCTCTGGCTGAGCCTGCCCGACACCCGCAAGAAGGTGAAAGTGGTGAGCACACTGATGCCGAGCACGCCGAGGTACCCAGCGACGGTGAGCGTCAGCGGCGTCCAATTGCCTTCGACGCCTTCGGAAATACCGGTGTCGAGCCCGTAGGCGATGAACAGCGGCGCCGACACGGTGGCCGCGTTGTCGACCACGATCAGCACCAGCGCGAGCACCGCGAGGCCGCGGTACGGGCGCACGAGATCGAGCAGCAGCCGCCGAGAGCGCCCGGCCAGCACCAGGTTTCCGGTCTCGGTGACCTCCTTGTCCTCGCTGGCGATACCGCGCCAGTCGGCGACCTCGTCGCGCGCGGCCGAATCCGGCTCGCTCGCAGCGTCTTTCGTCGCCGCCTCGGTCACACTCACGACACACCTCCCATCAGTTCGCGATAGCGGGCACTGGTGCGCAGCAGGTGATCGTGGCTGCCCTCGGCGACGATGCGGCCCTCGGCGAGCAGCGCGACCCGATCGGCCAGCGCCGCGGTGGATGGCCGGTGCGCGACGAGCAGCGTTGTCGCGCCCGCCAGTACGGTGCGCAGCCGCTCTTGCACCCGCTCCTCGGTCTCCACGTCCAGCGCCGACAGCGGGTCGTCGAGCACCATGATCCTGCCGCGCTGATCCGCGCCGTCGCGGCCGAGCACCGCACGGGCCAGGGCCAGCCGTTGCCGCTGACCGCCGGACAGGCTCAGCCCCTGCTCGCCGATCCTGGTGTCCAGACCCCACGGCAGCTTGTCGACGAAGTCCGTGGCCTGAGCGACGTCGAGCGCGCGGCGCACGTCCGCGTCGGTGGCCTCCGGATCGCCGAGCGCGACGTTCTCGCGCACGCTCGCCGAGAACAGCACCGGATCCTCGAACGCCACCGTCACCAGCGAGCGCAGGTCCGCGACCCGCATCGCGGCGATGTCGATGCCGTCGATGGTGATCGCGCCGCCGGTCACGTCGTAGAGCCGCGGAATCAGGTTGAGCAGCGCGGTCTTTCCGCTGCCCGTCGCGCCGACGAGCGCCACCGTCTCGCCCGGTCGCACCGTCAGCGAGACGCCGCGCAGCACTTCGCGTTCCGCTTCCGGCGTCGCGTCCGTGCCCTCGTCGTCGCCGCGCGGGAACGCGAAACGCACGTTGGCCAAGGTCAGTTCGCCCGCGACTCGCTCGGGCAAACGCACGGGATCGGCGGGATCGGTGATGTCGATCGGGGTGTCGATGATCTCCCAGTAGCGGTCGGCCGCGGTGCGCGCGTCGTTCAGCTCGGCGAGCAGGAAGCCGGTCCAGATGATCGGCCACTGCAGGAAGGTCGCCAGCGTGATGGACGCGACCAGGGTGCCGAGCGTCATCGTGCCGTGCGCCACCGCGTAACCGCCGTAGCCGAGCGCGAAGGCGATGGCGAGCTGGGGCATGCCCATCATGGCCGACCAGAGTTTGGCGTCGAGGCGCACTTTCGTCAGTTCGGTCTGCTGCAACTCGCGCGACTGCGTGGTGAACCGCGAACCGAAGAACAGGCCGCGGCCGAACGCCTTGAGGACGCGCACGCCCTGCACGGATTCCTCCGCGGTGGTCGCCAGGTCGCCGGACTGGTCCTGCGAGCGCCGCGAGGCCACCGCGTAGCGCCGCTCGAAGCTGGTCGCGATGAACACCAACGGAATCGCGATGAAGCCGAAGATCAGACCGACGCGCCAGCTCAGCGCGCACAGCACGAGCAGACCGACCGGGATCACCACGATGTGGATCACCAGGAACGGCCCCGCGAACGCGACGAACCGGCGCATGGTGGCCAAGTCGTCGACGGCGCGCGAGAGCAGCTGACCCGACTCCCAGGCATCGTGGCGGCCGATCGCCAGCGCTTGCAGTTTGCGGAAGATCTTGGCGCGCAAGGTGATCTCGAACGCCGTCGCGGGCTTGGAGACCAGCCAGCGCCTGCCCCAGATGCCGAACGCCTCGAGCAGGCCGAGCAGCAGTACAAGCAGCACCGGCACGACCGCACCGCCGAGATCGCGGTGCGCGATGGGGCCGTCGATGATGCGCGCGATCAGCAGCGGAATGACGACCGCGGTCAGGGTGGCGAGCACCGCCAGCGTGGTCGCCCCGATCAGGGCGGCCCGGTGCGGGCGCAGGTATGGCGCGAAGCGCCGCAGGGAATGCAGGCGGCCCGGCGTCGTCGCGGCGGGCCGCTCGGGTCTGTCCGCGTCCGATTCGGCCGACGGCAACTCCAGCGTTACTGACAAGGCTCCCCCTCGAGGTTTCGTGGATCGCGGTGTCCGAGAATCAGCCGCCCGGCGATGTTCGCACCGGGATCCGACATCTCAGGGTCGCATCAAGACCCGCTCCGGCCAACCGATTTTTCGCCCCACCGCATTCCCCCCGTGCCTCTGAGCTGCCCGAAGACCGGATGGACGCCGGGTCAGCGAATGCCGGCGCCTTCCGGTTCCCGCTCCTCCGCGTCCGGGAACGACTGCTGGCGGTAACCGCCGCGCAGCGTGCCTTCCAGATACGCGGCGCGGCAGGCGCGCCGGGCGATCTTGCCGCTGGAGGTGCGCGGAATCGACCCCGCGGGCACCAACAGCAGGTCGCGGACCGTCACGCCGTGCCGCTGCGCGATGGCGCCGCGCACCGTGTCGGCGATGGGTCCCGGCTCCGCCTTCGCCGCGCCGGTGGCCCGCTCGGCGACGACGACCAACTGCTCGGAGGTGTCCTCGGCGGCGAATCGGGTTGCCGCGCCTCCCTGTTCGAAGCTTTCGGACGGCAACTGGTTGGCGGGCACCGAGAACGCGGCGACGAAGCCGGGGCGCAGCGCGTCGCTCGCTTCCTGCGCGGTGTACTCCAGGTCCTGCGGGTAGTGGTTGCGGCCGTCCACGATCACCAGGTCCTTCACCCGGCCGGTGATGAAGAGCTCGCCGTCGAAGTAGGCGCCGAAATCGCCGGTGCGCATCCAGTTCGCGTCCTCGGCGGCCCCTTCCGCGCGGCTGCCTTCCGGCCGTCGGTGCAGCCGGTTGCGGAAGGTCGCGGCCGATTCCTCCGGCCGGCCCCAGTAACCGATGCCCATGTTGTTGCCGTGCAACCAGATCTCGCCGACCTCGCCGTCGGCCCGCTCGACGCCGGTCTCGGGATCGACGATCGCGGCCCACTGCGACAGCGACACGTAACCGCACGACACCTGCGCGATGGCATTGTCGGCATCCGGCTCGACCTGCACCATCCGGCCCGCGTTCAGTTCGCCGCGGTCCACGTAGACCACCTTGGCCTCGTCCTCGGCCCGCGTCGCCGAGACGAACAGGGTCGCCTCGGCCATGCCGTAGCAGGGCTTGATGGCGGTCTTGGACAAGCCATACGGGGCGAACGCGTCGTTGAACTTCTTCATAGACGTCACCGAGACCGGCTCGCTGCCGTTGATCAGACCGATGACGTTCGAAAGATCCAGTTCCTCGCCCGGCTTCGGCAGACCGCGCGCCGCGGCGTGCTCGAACGCGAAATTGGGTGCGGCGGCGAAAGTTCCGGCGCCATCGGAGACCGCGGCCAGCTCCTTGATCCAGCGGTACGGCCGGCGCACGAACGCGCTCGGCGACATGATCGTGATGAACCCGCCGCCGACGGTCGGCAGGATCACGCACAGCAGACCCATGTCGTGGAACAGCGGCAACCAGGTGACACCGCGCGAGTTCTCGCTCACGCCGATGGCGTCGATCATCTGCAGCAGGTTGGTGCCCACCGCGCGGTGGGTGATCTCCACGCCCGCGGGCGTCCTGGTGGAGCCGGAGGTGTACTGGAGGTAGGCGACGCTGTCGAGGTCGATATCCGGGCGGACCCAGCTGGTGCCGACACCGTCCGGGATCGCGTCCACGGCGATGATGCGCGGCCGCTGGGCGGCGGGTAGGTGCCGGAAGAAGTTCCGCACACCCGATGCCGCCGTGGAGACGGTGAGGATCACCGCGGGGTCGCAGTCGGTGAGCACCGCGTTCAGCCGGTCGGTGTGCCCCTGCTCCTCCGGATCGAACAGCGGCACCGCGATGGCGCCCGCGTACACCGCGGCGAACAGCGAGATCACGTAGTCCAGGCCCTGCGGCGCCAGGATCGCGACCCGGTCGCCCGCCTGCGCCACCTGCTGCAGCCGGGCCGCCACCGCGCGCAGCCGCACGCTGAACTGGCTCCAGGTCAAGTCCTGGTACTCGCCGTCGCGCTCGCGCGAGTAGTCGATGAACCGGTACGCGAGACCGTCCGGGCTCGCGGCGGTGTGCTGGTCGACGAAGTCGATCAGGGTCTTGTCACCCAGGATCGTGATGTTGCCCTGCTCGTCCAGATATTCGCCGTAGGTCTCGCGGATCATCGCCATCCTTTTCCAACGCACCGCGCGAAACCCCGCGCGGTGACACCGAACACAGATCGACAGCGGAGCGTCGGGAAGGCTAGCAGGTCCAGCTGTCCGCAGTCATGCGGCGCCAGCATCACCCACCGCCTTCCCCGCGTATCAATACCTTCCGAACGCGATCGCCACGTTGTGCCCGCCGAAGCCGAACGAGTTGTTGATCGCGTAGTCGATGCGGCCCTGCCGCACGCCGCCTTTGACGATGTCGAGGTCGACCTCGGGGTCCTGGTTCTCCAGATTCAGCGTCGGCGGGACGATGCCGTCGCGCACGCTCAGCACGGTGAGCACCGACTCCAGCGCGCCGACGGCGCCGATCGAATGGCCGAGCGCGGATTTCGGCGCGTAGACCGACGGGTGCGAGCCGACCGCCTTGCCGATCGCCAGCGCCTCGGCGGTGTCGCCGATCGGGGTCGCGGTGGCGTGCGCGTTGATATGCGCGACATCGCTTTTCGACAGACCGGCGGTTTGCAGCGCCCTCGTCATGGCGCGCGCGGCGCCGGTGCCCTCCGGGTCGGGGGCGACGAGGTGGAAGCCGTCGGAGGTGACGCCCGCGCCGAGCAGGCGGGCGTGGATGGTCGCGCCGCGGGCCTTGGCGTGCGCCTCGGTCTCGAGCACCATCATCGCGCCCGCCTCGCCGAAGACGAATCCGTCGCGGTCCGCGTCGAACGGGCGCGAGGCCGCCTTCGGGTCGTCGTTGCGGGTGCTCATCGCTCGCATCATGGTGAACGCCGCGATCGGCAGCGCCTGGATGGAGCCCTCCACGCCGCCTGCGACGACCATGTCCGCGTCGCCCATCACGATCATCTTCCAGGCGTTGGCGATCGCCTCCGAGCCGGACGAGCACGCCGAGACCGGGGTGCAGACGCCCCCGCGCGCACCGACCTCCATACCGACGCACGCGGCAGGCCCGTTCGGCATGATCCACTGCACCGCCAGCGGCGAGACCTTGCGATAGCCGCCGTTGTTCATCTTGTCGCGCTGGTCCACCATGGCGTCCGCGCCGCCGAGGCCGGTGCCGATGGAGACGCCGAGCCGATCTCGGTCCACCTCCGGGCTGCCCGCGTTGCGCCACACCTCGCGGGCGAGCACGGTGGCCATCTGCTCCACGTACGCCAACCTGCGGACCTCGTCGGGGGCCATACAGGAAGCGGGGGTGACCTTCAGGTGCCCGCCGATGCGGACGGGCAACTCGAACTGGTCGATGAAGGGATCCTCGAGAACGTCTATGCCGCTCTCGCCGTTCAGCAACCCCTTCCAGGTGGAGTCGACATCACCCGCGAGAGAGGTGGTCGCCGCGAGGCTGGTCACCACGACGTCGGGGAAGTTGCCACGCTCGGTGGACGGAAACTGCATCAGGACTCACTTTCCTGGCGTTCGCATGGGTGTTCCGGGAACTGCGCGTCGACGCCGTCGGCGTCGAAAGGCCAAGCGGAAGAGCAGAAAAGCAGCCGTGATC
The DNA here is from genome assembly GCF_006716565.1 of Nocardia bhagyanarayanae. Lineage (NCBI taxonomy): Bacteria > Bacillati > Actinomycetota > Actinomycetes > Mycobacteriales > Nocardiaceae > Nocardia > Nocardia bhagyanarayanae. The sequence goes on from NZ_VFPG01000001.1 coordinate 1,186,875, forward strand.
TAAATTCGGCCGATTGGCATTATCGGGGGAGGCCGAGCTAATCCGCAGCAAGACGCGCGAATCGACACGATGGCCGCGAACACGAACCGGTGGTCCTGCCGGTGGTCCGCGCCGACGGGCTCGAGTAACGTGCTGTGCGGGGCACGGAGCGCGGACGTGTTGGCGCCCGTCGTGGAATCGCGAGAAGGGACGACTGTGACGGGCGGGCGGATGGTCGGGCTGTTCGCCGGGATCGGCGGGCTCGAGCTCGGTCTCGCCGAGCACGGCTGGCGTTCCGAGCTGCTCTGCGAGATCGACGCGGGCGCTCAAGCGGTGCTCGCCGCCCACTTCACCGACGTCCCGCTGCATTCCGACATCACCCGCCTGCGCGGCATCCCGGCGGGCACCGAACTCGTCGCGGCCGGGTTTCCCTGCCAGGATCTCTCGCAAGCCGGACGCACCGCGGGCATCACCGGCCAGCGCTCGGGTCTGGTCGACGAGGTGTTCCGTCTGGTGCGCCGCAAGCGCGGGCCGCGCTGGCTGCTGATCGAGAACGTCCCGTTCATGCTGCAATTGGGCCGCGGCGCGGCCATGCGGCACATCACCGAGAGGTTGGACGAGCTCGGCTACACCTGGGCATACCGCGTCGTCGACGCGCGCGCATTCGGCCTGCCGCAGCGCCGCCAGCGCGTACTGATGCTGGCCTCCCGTACCGAGGATCCGCGCCGCGTGCTCTTCGGCGAGGACGCGGGACCGCTCGAGCTCGGCGACGCGGGCAGCGACCCCTGCGGGTTCTACTGGACCGAGGGCGTGCGCGGGCTCGGCTGGGCGGTGAACGCGGTGCCAACCCTGAAAGGCGGGTCGGCGCTCGGCATCGCGAGCCCGCCCGCCGTGCGACTGCCCTCGGGCGAGATCGTGACGCCCGGCCTGGTCGACGGAGAACGGTTGCAGGGCTTCGCCGCCGACTGGACCGCGCCCGCCACCACGGTCCGCGGCATCCGGCACGGACACCGCTGGAAACTGATCGGCAACGCGGTGAGCGTGCGGATGGCGGCCTGGGTCGGCGCGCGACTTGCCGCGCCGCTGGATCCGATTCCGCACGACCGGGTTCTGCTGACCGGCCAGCCGTGGCCGACGGCGGCGTGGGGCCGGAGCGGGACGGCCTACCGGGTGCCGGTGTCCACCTGGCCGGTGCACCACCCGTACGAGGACCTGAAGAACTTCCTCACCGATTCGCGCCTGCTCTCCGCGCGCGCCACCGCCGGATTCCTGCGCCGGGCGGGGATGGGCTCGCTGCGGTTCCCCGACGGTTTCCTCACCGACGTGGAGAACCACCTGGACCGCATGGGCGGCTGGGCGGCCTGAGCCGATGATCGAACGCCCACGCACCGATGCCGCGACCAGCGCCCGGCTCGCCAGGCAGCGGCGCAGCGGGACCGCGCCCGAGCTGGCGCTACGGCGGGAGCTGCACCGGCGCGGGCTGCGCTATTTCGTGGACCGCGCGCCCCTTCGCGGCCAACGCCGACGCGCCGACGTCGTCTTTCCGCGGCGCAAGGTCGCGGTGTACGTCGACGGATGCTTCTGGCACAGCTGTCCGGAGCACGCGACCTATCCGAAGAACAACGCCGAATGGTGGGCGGCCAAGCTCGCGGGCAATGTCGCCCGCGACCGCGCCACCGACGCGACACTGCACGCCGCCGGATGGCAGGTGGTGCGGATCTGGGAACACGAGAATCCGGCCGCGGCGGCCGATCGGGTGCAGGCCGCGCTGGGCCGGGAACCCGGCTGACGCCTGGACAGGCACTGCCGGACGCAGTCCGTCGACACCGCGCATGGCCGGAGCGAAGGCGGAGGTACGCCTAACGGTGGCGCACGCGCACCAGCGTCCGCGGCGCGTGGGCGGCGAGATAACCCGACACCGCCATCGTCGCCATCATCGCCAAACCGGCGGCGGCTGTCGCGTATCCGATCATGGAAACCTCCTCGCTTCCACTCCAGACTGGCCGGACAAGCTGACAGTAGCCTGTGCATCGCGTGTAGAAGCCGTGCGAACCGCGGAAAACACGCATTCTTCGCCTCGAACCGAGCACCGGACGGTTCGCCGACAATGGGGAGGATGACCGACGACGGGAGCAGGCTCGCCGAACGACGTGCGCCGATCGCGTCCTGGCTGATCGCCGCCGCGATCGCGATCGCCGGTCTCTGCTACTCGTCCTGGGTGCTGGAGTTCGTGCTGCCCGTCGACTCCGACCCGGTGAACTCCTTCCTCAGCGAACTCGACGCGGAAGGCAAGCCCTATCGCGAGGTGTTCGGGACGGCCGACAAGATCGTCGGCGCGCTGCTCATACCCGCCGCGATCGCCGGACTGCTGATCTTTCCTCGGCGCGCGCTCACCAACGTCGGCTGGGTGGCGCTGGCCTGCTTCGGCGCGGCGACCATCGCCGACGCGCTGCTCCCGCTGCGCGACTGCACTCCCGGCGAGCCGGGTTGCGGCGAACCGAACCAGCTGTTCCCGCAGCTGCACCAACCGCACGCGCTGACCAGCACGCTGGCGGTCACCTCGATCGCCGTCTCGGTCTTCGCCTTCAGCCTTGCGGCGTTCCGCTATCACCGCTGGCGGATTCTGCGCGAGTTCGGGGTTGTCGCGCTGGTGGCCGGGTCCGCGGCGACGGTGTGGATGCTGGTGGCCGACAACCTGTCCGGCGACTACGCGCTCGGCATCGCGCAGCGGATCCAGGTCGGGTCGATGTCGCTGTGGTTGCTCACGCTGGCCGCCGCCGTGGTCGTGGAGGGCAGGGAGTGGGCCGAACCCGCAGACTAATTGGTGGCCAGGGCGGTTGGCGCTGACGCATGCTGTCGCCATGGCAGAGCGCGTGAACATCTCCTCCGAATCCGAGTTCGAAGACGTCGTCGGCTACTCGCGAGCGGTGCGCGTCGGCGACTTCGTCGCGGTCAGCGGGACCACCGCGGCCGGGCCGGGCGGGACCGCCGTCGGGGGCGACGACATCGGCGAGCAGACCAGGGAAGCCTTGCGCCGCATCGCCGTTGCGCTGGACGAAGCCGGGGCAAGCATGACCGACGTCGTCCGCACGCGGATCTTCGTCACCGATATCGCGCGGTGGCCCGAGGTCGCGGCCGCGCACGCCGAAGTGTTCGGATCGATCCGGCCCGCCGCGTCGATGTACGAAGTGCGCGCGCTCATCACGCCCGCGCTGCTGGTGGAGATCGAGGCCGACGCGATCGTGCGGCGGCACACATTAGAGTCGATGGCGTGACCAGCGACGCGCAGGATCCCACACCGCACGAACTGCTCGACGAGGTCGCCGACGCGACCGCACGGTTGCTCGACACCGTGCGCGGTCTCGGCGACGGCGATGTCATCGAACCTTCGCTGCTGCCGGGGTGGACTCGCGGGCACGTGCTCGCCCACCTCGCGCGCAACGCCGACAGCCTGGTCAACCTTCTGATCTGGGCACGCACCGGCATCGAGACCCCGCAGTACGCCAGCCCGTTCCTGCGCGAGTTCGACATCGACGCGGGCGCGCCGCGGCCGGTCGCCGAACAGCTCCGCGACATCGAAGCCGCGGCCGGCCGCTGGTCCGCCCTCGCCACCACCGCGCCGCGGGAAGCCTGGACCGCCACGGTCCGCACCCGCGCGGGCCGCGCCATCCCGGCCGCCGAGATCCCGTGGATGCGCCTGCTCGAAGTCGAGATCCACCACGTGGACCTCGCCGCCTCCTATACCCCCGCCGACTGGCCCGCGTCCTTCGTCACCCGCGCCCTCCCCCGCGTCTCCGGCGACATCGCCAACCTCCTCACCCCCGACACTCCGCCCTTCGACATCCAAGCCACCGACCTCGACTTCACCACTTCGCTCACCCCCGGCGCCCCCACCCACACCGTCCTCGGCCCGGCCGCCTCCCTGCTCGCCTGGCTCATCGGCCGCTCTCCGGGCCAGGATCTGTCCGGTCCGCTGCCGGAGCTCCCAGCCTGGCGCTGAGCGGCGTCACCGATCCGGCCGGGTGAACCATTCGACGCCGTCGTTGACGGTCTTGACCAGCGTGCCGTTCTCGACCAGCTTGTCGACGAAGGAGATGGCCTGATCCGACCGCGCCCCCGTCCTTGCGAGCACCTGGGGCAGGTCGAGCTTGTTCGATCCGATCGTTTCGACGATGTCGCGTTTGCGCAGCGTGTCCAGCGCCGTCGTCACATCGAGCCTGCGCACCACGCGCCCGTCCGCGAGCTGCTTCTTTTCGGCGGTCTCCAGCAGCAGGGTTCGGACGTGCGCGGCGTCGAGCGTGCGGTCGGTCGCCCAGACGATCAGCGCCGCGATGGCCGCTTCGGTCTCCGCCGACGTGCCGGACTGCGTCGGGTCGACGACGACATCGACCGGCCCGGCATGGTCGACGGCGCCCGCGATCAACAGGCGCCGCCGCGCGGCGCCCGAGGCGTGCCCGACCCCCGAGGCCGCGGCACCGACGACGAGGTGGTCCCGGCCGTGCAGCATCGCCGCGTCCGAGACGTCGTCCACCACGACGATGTCGGCGCAGGCCTGCTGGGCGAACCGATCTCGATCCGGCACACCGTCGAGGGGAACCACTTCGGCGAAAACGGCCGCGCTGTCGCTGGTTCCGAAGAGGACCGCACGGCCCGCGACGCCGCGTTCTCCGGCGAACTGGGTGATCGTGCGCGCGAGCTCACTCGCGGTGTCCGACTCGGCCCCGGCGAGGGCGAGCCGCAGCGGGCGCTTCGTCCTGCCCGGGTCCGCCGCCGCGGTGAACAGGTCCTGCGCGTCCGCCGGTGCGGCGACCTCCTCGACGTTCTCGCGCGCGAGGACCGCGAGCGATTCCGCCGATGGTGGAGTGGCTAGTGAGCGCACTCGATCGGCGAGCTGGTCCCACTGTTCGAGGCGCGGCAGATCGGCGTACAGGCGCGAGAGCACGGCGGGTCCGAACCGGACGAGGACCGGCTGGTTGCTGCGGATCCACTGCCACACCTCCGGCCAGGCCAGCAGGTCCAGCCGTATCTCCCTGGTACGCGACGGCATGTCGGCGCGGTCGGTCAGCCCGGTTACGCCGTTGGTCGAGGTGATCGCGACCCGGGCGGGCAGGCGGCGCTCCAGCAGTTCCGCGAGCGCGCGCAACGCGGCGGCGCCTCGCTCGTCGCCCGCGAGCAGTTCCGCCTCGTCGACGGCGAGGACGAAGCGCGTGTGCTCGAGCTTGCCGAGCAGGTTTCCCCACAGATCGATCGGGTCCTTCGCCAGGCTGCCGCGTGGCAGCCGCATGCCGCTGTCCGTCATCGCGGCGGCCACGGCGTCGTGCAGTATCCCGACCGGATTGTGATCCCGGCGCCTGAACTCGGACTCTTCGAGCAACCAGCGAGCGCCGACGAACACCCGGACGACGTCGTCGTCGAGATCGTCGAGCACGCGGTCCACGAACGCCGACTTGCCGCTGCCCGCGACACCTTTGACGTGCAGGAGCCTGGCAGGCGTCTTCCCGGCCAGTACATCGATGGCTTGCCGCAGTTCGGTCAGGCGCGAGATGAACCTCGGGTCGCCCTGCGCGATGCCGAACGGGCGGTAGACGCGCGGCCGCAAGACGATCGGCCTGCCGCGAGTGCGCTTGTCGATCAGCGCGCCCGGCTCGTTGGCGCCGACGTGCAGCGTCGGCACCACCCAGTTCAGCAGGGCCCCGCCGGAGAATTCGTCGGTCGCGATCGCCTGTCTGGCCAGGCGCAGCGCCGTCGCCACCGTGTGCCCCGCGGCGAGCGATTCGTAGAAGGAGCTGGTGAAGATCTTCTCGGTGCCGAACGGCAGCACCGTCTGCATGCCGATGACCATCGGGCAGACGTCGCGCACGAAGTGGTCGGCGGTGGACATCTGACCGCGCCAGTCGTCACCGGCGGCAGCGGCGGGGGCCCGGGCGGTCTCGCACCCCGCGAAGACCGCCAGTCGCAGGTCGGGTAGTTCGGAGAGGATCTTGCAGAGTTCCGCGTTGTGCACGAAACGGCCACGGCCGCTGGGGTCTTCGAGCTTGAAGCCGTTCGGCGCGGCATGCCCGAGGTAGTGGAAGACATGGAACCCGTCGGCTTGGCGGCGAATCGTCTGCCGGATTCGCTCGGTCGACGGCCGGTCCTCGACAACGATGTTGAGCCTGCCCTGCCGCACGAGCGGTTGCAGCCCGTCGAGCAAGGCGCGCTTCGCCGCGTACAGGTCGAACAGCGCCTCCCGATTCTCCTCGCCGACCTTCGGCATCGGGCTGGACATGACGATCAGGACGTTCAACGGCGCTTCGATCGGTTCCGGCGCCTGCTGAACCGGATAGGTGCGGAAACGCCCGAGCCGCAGGATGTGGGTGTCCTTGGCGCAGCCGAGGAAGTCGACTCCGTCGGCGATGCCGTCCTCGGGGTCGAGCAGCAGTTCCCACGGCCAGGCGTTGACGTGCTGGGGCGCCGATTGGACGCGCACGAGCACCTGCGCCCCGGCGTGCCGGGCCGCGCCTCGCGTTCGCCCGAAAAGATTGTCGATCTCGGGTACTTCGAACACCAGTCGCGTCAGGACACGCCCGATGTCGACGGCCGTCGATTCGACGCCGGAACAAGCATTGCGCACGACCGCGTTGAGCCACTCGGACGGCGATCCGAAGCCCTCCGGCAGGGTCCAGGTGGGCGGCGGGCGCGGCACGGCGTACACCGCGCCTTGCGGCGAGGACGCCGAGACCCACACGCGCCCACCGGCATCCAGCACGCTGATGTCGAATCGGTGGAAGGCCTGCGCGGGGTCCGGGGGCATCGCTATCCCGGTCCTTCCGCGCTGCGGGCGAGCTCATCGATGTCCACTACGCTCACCAGATCGGTCACCGGGTGGACGGTCTCGGCGGCCACGGTCACCCGGTAGTCACCGGGGAGCAGGTTGGCCAGAGTGGCCTGTCGCCAACCGTCGGACGCCTCGGTCAGCGGATACCTGGTGGTCACGCCGCGGCCGAGATCCTCCACCGTCGCGACCAAGGGCGCCGCGGGGTCGGCGGTTTTCGCGCGCACGACCATCGGTTCGTCGGTGGTGACGTCCTCCACCTCGAGCGCGACCGGGTCCTTCACGGCGGGGAAGACGTCGACATGGTCGAGGTCGGGTGCCGTCACCAGGCCGACGACGTGGTCGAGCACCGGATCGTCGTTCTGCAGCGACCCGTGCTTCTGGCTAACGAACGAGACGTTGCGCCAGCCGTCCATCAGCTCGTGCGGGACGGCGGACACCTTCGGGACCGTGCTGTCGCCGCCGTCCTCGCCCGCCGCCTTGCGCGCCCAGAGCACCTCGAGCCGGCCGTCGGTGAGTTTCGCGGCCCACCGCGTCGGCTGGAAGTCGCCGATGACCGGCCGGATCTCGTAACCGGGGCCGTTTGCGCGGATCCGGTCGTCGACCTGTTCGCGCAGGCCGCGGTGCAGCTCGACGGCATCCTTCAGGCGGGCGACGTCCACGCCGGTGCGGCTCCAGTCCAGGCTGACGTCATCGAGATTCAGCCATTTGCCGTCCGCCCCGGCCACGCAGCGGTACGACGGCAGCAGCTGATACGCCGAGGTGAACGAGCGCAGCAGATCGGAGAGGTCGACGTCGAACGGTCCCCAGCTCTTGCGGAACCCGTTCGCCAGGAATTCGAGGGCATTGACCGACCCGGAATAGGGCGTCCCGAAGGTGATCAGCCTGCGGGTGTCCTTCCATCCGTCGAACTGCTCCAGGTAGAGCCGCGAGACGATGCCGCCCATCGAGTGCCCGATCAGGACCAGTTTCGCGTCGGCTGCGCCGGACTTCTCCCGCCAATTACGCAGCCAGTCGTGCGCCGACCTGGCGAGTTTCGCCGCGGCCGCCCGGTTGTCGCGCCGCCAGTCGTAGGGGAACTCGAAATAGTTCTCGCCCTCGACCGCCCCGCACCGCTTCACCAACTGGTCGCGGCATCGGGTATATCCGTCGATCTTCCAATCCAGACCGGGCACGATGTGCAGATCCGGCACGACCCGCGTCGCGACGACGCCGTCCACGTCGGCGGCAGCGGGATCATCGCCGTCCAGCCGCAGTCTCTTGATGCTGCGTCCGAGGGACAACACTCCGCGCAGGACCGCGCCCGGCGTCGGAGCCCACAACTCCTTGCCGTCGCGTGCCAGCACGGAACCGCCGATACCCGGTATCAACACGACCACGTCCCGCATGACTGGCCTCCGTCCGTTCGTCCGCGGAAGAGTTCGATCTTCATCGTCCCGCGTTTCGCGGCCGGAATCACGAGTACTCCGCTACTCGAATGCGGTGGTCAGACGGTTTTCGCGGCGGCGGGCGGCACCATTGGATATCGGCGATCGTGTCCAGTGGCCGTCGTCGCTCGATGCCTTCGGGCACGGTGAATGTGTCCGCTTTGCGAAGTTCCGCACCGAAGCGCACCCCCGGAAGCGCCGCCCACAGCAGGTCGGCGCGGCGGGCGATATGTCCGCGGTCGAGACGGTTGTCGCGGTAGAGCCGTGGTCGTCCCGTCGCCTTCTTCGAACAACCACACCGATCCGGAGTCACCGCCTCGGCTGATCTCGTCGTGGGCCGCGGGCCTGGCCGGGTCGGGTCCGATCTCGAAGCACCCGATGTTGTGCACCCCCGCGCCGCCGTATCGCAACTTCACGATGGTGTCGATCCGTCCGTGCGTGACGCCGGTGGTGCGGCCGCTCTCGACGACCTTGTCACCGAGCTCGGGCTCGCCCAATTGTGCTGGGGTGATGTCGATTCCGAGAACGCTGTCATCGAATCGACGGTCGCGACGGCGCAGTCGCCGGCGATCCCGAGATGCGAGCGATTCAGCACCCCGAGGCGATTGCGGTCGATCCGGTTGTCGTCGCGCGGCCCCGGCTGAACGACGCTCTCGCCGATCCGGCCGCCGGGGCCGTGCAGTACATGCCAATTGCTCAGCACCAGCGGTGTGCCGTCGTGTTTGTCGTACACGATGCAGCCGACCGTGCCCACCGTGCCCTTGACGTTCGAGACGCTGATGCCGGGCCGAATCGGATCGCACCTGACCTTGGTCGGCGGCGGCTCCGGTTCCGCGCCGACACGGAACGACGGTTCGCAACTGCGCTGGATCACATCGGTCGGCACGGCGACGCCGTCCACCTCGATGGAATCCGGAATAGCTTCGGTGTTCAGGGCTTCCAACGCCTCTGGTTCGACCTTCGAGTCGACCGTGAACTGCACCGCGAGCTGTTCGCACACCCCCGGACCCGATCGGCCCGCCTCCGCCCAAGACTCCCGCGACCCCACCTCCACCAGACGCGTACTTCGCTACCCGCGTTCTCCGATATCCACTACGCATATCCCCGATCACTCCGACTGGAGCCCGAAGGGATTCGAACCGTTGCGGCGAAGAACACCGCAGCCGCGTGATTGCTCATACGACGTTCACCCCGTACATCGAGGTGTTCCCGTGGCCGTACCCGCTGCCGACGACAGCGCCGGACTTCTGTGGGTTTCCATCGGGCTCGTTTAGCGTCGCCCCGCAACTCGAGGAGGACGGGCACGTTGTCACCGCGCGTGCCAGCGCGGCCAGGTTTCGAGCCGCATTGCGGTCCCGGTCGAGGGAAAGCCCGCAGTGTTCGCACTGAAAGACCCGCTCGTCGAGGCGCAGTTTGGCCTTCACCACACCACAGCGCGGGTTGGAGCATGTCTTAGACGAGGGGTACCAGCGATCCGCGACCACAACCCGACCGCCTCGCCACCGTGCTTTGTATTCCAGCTGTCGTCGCAGTTCACCCCACCCGGTGTCCGCGATCGCTCGGGAGAGTCGCCGATTGCAAAGCAGCCCCGCGATATTGAGGTCCTCGACGACCAGCGTCCCGAATCGATCGGCCAGCGCGGCGGTCAACTGATGTAGTCCGTTACCCCGAGCATTGACGACGCGCGCGTGGGCCCGGGCGATCGACCTGTTGGTCCGCAGCCAGCGCTGTGACGGTTCGGTCCCTTTGGGTCGTCGTCGCCGAGCGGCTCGCCGCTGGAGCCGACGCAAACGCTGCCGCGCACGGTTCAAGTGCTTCGGATTCGCCACCATCCCGTCCGTATCGGTCACGCCCGGCACTGCCTCCGAGAGCACCGCGAGGTGCTTGACGCCGAGATCGACGCCCACGACCGCGGCTGGTCTGCGTGGACCTCGATCGTGACGTTCGACCTCCACCGAGAAGGAGACGAACCAACGGCCACCTCGCAGCGCCACCGTCGCCGATCGAACCCGCGCTGTCCCGGACGTGAGCCGTCGCGCCAGCTTTCTGGTCGATTCCCACGTCCGCACGGTCCCGATGCGCGGCAGCTTCACATGCCGCCGATCGTCGGCGGTGAGACCCATGACGCCGGTTGTGAAGCGGCAGGACATCGCCGACTTCTTCGACTTGAACCGCGGAAACCTCGCCGCCCTTCCGCGCCGTTTCCCCGACCGTGAATCGGCCCAGTTCGACAATCCCGCTGCCAGATTCGCCAGCCCGCTGGCGTAGGCCTCCTTGGAATTCTCCGCCCACCACGGCGCGATACTCTCCTTGACCGAATTCCAACGCCTGCGCAGCTCATACGCCGACCATCCGGTCGGCGGAGTCAGATCCGGTTCCGCGATTCCGTAGGACCGTTCCGCGGCCCGCTGAGCAAGGTTCGCCTGAACCGTCGCCAGCCCCCAGTTGAACGCGAACCGCTGCGCCCCGCAGTGCGACCGCAACCTGATCTCTTGCTCCGGCGTCGGATCGAGCGCGTACCGGTACGCCTGCATCACGCGCTCGGGTTCGGCCATGCCGACACCTTGGCACAGAGGTGTGACACAAACCATGCGACGGCGGAGTCATACAAATGTGAAAGCCCCCACCTGTCCGGTGAGGGCTTTCGCGTTGTGCGCCCGGAGAGACTCGAACTCCCAACCTTCTGATCCGTAGTCAGATGCTCTATCCGTTGAGCTACGGGCGCATAGCTGTGTTCAGTTGTTACCCGGCGAACCGGGTGTGGCGGAGGCGAGAGGATTTGAACCTCCGGTCCCCGTGAAGGGACAACTCATTAGCAGTGAGTCCCATTCGGCCGCTCTGGCACGCCTCCTGGAGCCTTCTCTTCGAGGGCACCGGTCCTTTCGAACCGCCGAGCATGAAGGTTACATGACCCAACGACCAGATAACAAAACGCCTGGTTATCAGCGTAAGTTGCTGTCGAACCAGTCGAAGATGCGGGTCTGGGAAGCGATGGCGGTGGTGTTGTCGTCGTCATCGGCGCCGGGGTTGTCGGCGCGGTGGTGCAGACCGGGGTAGGTCACCACGAGGCTGGCGACGGAGGCGCGGGCGGTGGCGTCGCGCAGCCGGTCGACATCGGCGGGCGGGGTGGTCGGGTCGTCGGAGCCGAACAGACCGAGCCATGGCGCCTGAAGGTTGGGGGCGACGCGCACGAGGGCCTCGGCCTCGTCGGTGAGCGGTTCGGTGATTCCCGCGGCGGCGATGCTGACCGCGGCGCCGATCGGGCGGTTGGTGGCGACGAGGAAGGCGGCGGTGCCCGCGTGGTCGAAACCGAGCACGCCGATGCAGTCGGGGAAGACGCCGCGCCGGGTGAGCCAGTCGAAGCAGGCGTCGAAGTCCTCGAAGAGTTCGTCGCCGAAGACCTCGTGCCCGGGCTCGTCGCCGTTGGCGCGGTGGAAGAGGTTGGGTGCGACGACCGTCCATCCCTCGGTGGCCAGCGCCCGCATGAACTCCAGCAGTGCACCGCTGAACTCCCGGGATTCGTGCAACACCACGATTCCGCCGCGCGAGTTGCCCTCTGGTTCGATCACGGTGATGGGCACCCGGCTGCCTTCGGTGGGGCGCTGCTCGAGGTCGTCGCCGCCGCGTAGCGGGGCGATATCGTCATAAATGCCCGACATGAAACCAGCGTAGGGCGAGCCGCTGATCTTCGCGAGAAATTGCACGTGAGCAGCCATTATCCGACGGGTCGGTCCCCGCGCCTCCGCCTTCGCTCCGCCCATGCGCGGCTGGGGACGGAATCGGTCCGGCAGCGCCAATTAGGGTGGAGGGGTGACAGCGCGCATCCGCCCCGATCTCTCCGCCATCCCGGCCTACACCCCCGGCCGCAGCCACCCGGGCGCGGTCAAGCTGGCCAGCAACGAGACCACCCTGCCGCCGCTCCCCGCGGCGGCGAAGGCGATCGCCGAGGCCGCGGAGCTCGCGCACCGATATCCCGACAACCAGGCGGCCGAACTGCGCGCCGCGCTCGCCGATTTCCTCGGGGTCACGCCCGCGCACGTGGCGGTGGGTTGCGGCAGCGTCGCGCTGTGCCAGGAGCTGGTTCAGATCACCTGCGCCGCACCGACCGACGAGGTGCTGTTCGCCTGGCGCTCGTTCGAGGCGTATCCGATCGTCACCCAGGTGGGCAACGCGACGGCCGTGCAGGTCCCGTTGACGCCGGAGCTGACGCACGACCTGGACGCGATGGCGGCCGCGGTGACCGAGCGCACCCGCCTCGTCTTCGTCTGCAACCCGAACAACCCGACCGGCACCGCGCACGGCCGCGAGGCGCTGATCCGTTTCCTGGACGCGGTCCCCGCGCACGTGCTCGTCGTGCTGGACGAGGCGTACTACGAGTACCTGCGCCTCACACCGCAGGACCGCCCGGACGGCGTCGAGCTGGGCCGCACCCGGCCGAATGTGGTTGTGCTGCGTACCTTCTCGAAGGCGTACGGTCTCGCGGGCCTGCGGGTCGGCTACGCGGTCGGCGATCCGGAGGTGATCGCGGCGCTGATGAAGGTGCACATCCCGTTCAGCGTGAACCGGGTGGCCCAGGCCGCCGCGATCGCCTCGCTGGAGGCGCGCCTCGAGCTGCTGGATCGCACCGACGCGGTGGTTCTCGAGCGCGACCGGATGCGGGCGGCGCTGCTCGCGGCGGGCTACTCGGTGCCGCCGAGCGAGACGAACTTCGTCTGGCTGCCGCTCGGCGCGCGCAGCGCGGAGTTCGGCGAGGCGAGCGCGGAAGCGGGCGTGCTGGTGCGGCCGTACGGCGCCGACGGCGTGCGGGTCACCGTCGGCGACTCGCACGAGAACGACCAGTTCCTCGGCTTCGCCACCGATCCCGACGTGTTGGCCCGCTTCGTCTGACGGAGGCGCGGCTCGGCGAGCGAACTCCGCGCTCCGTCAGCGGATCGCGGGGTAGATCGTCGGCCATGACGCGGCGAGCTCGTCGCCCCAGTACGGCCACGAATGTGTGCCCGTGGCACGGAAATTCGCGGTGACCGGGATCCGGAGCGAGGTGAATCGGTCGACCAGCCTCCGGGTGCACGCGTTGGTCGCCGCCTCCAGCGGTCCGCCGAACGCGATGGTACTGACCAGGTCCGGGTTGCCGGGCGCGTCGTACTTGCCCGGCAGGCCACTGCCAACGGACAGGTAGATCGCCTTGCCGCGCAACGCTTCCGCGTGCAGCAGGACATCGTGGGCGAGCCAGTCCGGATGGTCCTCGTCGCCGAACATGTTGTCCGGCTCGCCCTGATAGGTGGCCACCACGGCGCGCGCCTGAGCCTGTCCCATATCGGTGCCCGTGGAGAAGCAGCCGCTGTGCGCGGCCACCGCGCGGTAGAGCTCCGGCCTGCGGAAGGCGAGCATCATCGCGGCCTCGGCGCCCATCGAGACGCCCATGATCGCGTTGCGCCCGTTGCCGTCGAACTCCGCGTCGATGAGCGGCGGGAGCTCCTTGGTCAGGAAGGTCTCCCACTGGTTGGTGCCGAGCACCGGATCGGGGCGCTGCCAGTCGGTGTAGAAGCTGGCCGGGCCGCCGACCGTCAGCACCACGTTCACGTCTTTGTCTTCGTAGAACCGGTCGGCCTTGCCGAGTTCGATCCAATTGTTGGTGTCGGCTTCGGCGCTGCGCCCGTCCAGCATGTAGACGGTTGGCCTGCTGCGGCTCTGGTCACGCGGCAGCAGCACCTGCACCTGCACGGTGCGGCGCATCGCGGGCGATTTCACGAACACGCGCACCCGGCGGTCGGTGATCGGTTCGATGCGCTCGATCGATGGCGTGACAGGGGGCGCCGTGGTCGGCTCGGCCGGGTTGGGCCCGTCGGAGGAGCCGGTGCTCGGCTTGTCGGGTGCGGCCACCGAGAGAGGTGCGCCCGCGCCGATGGCGCCGATTAGCAATGCGGCGCTCATGGCGACGACTGCGAGCCGTCGCCGCGCCCAACGCCGAGACAGCATGTCTGCCATGGTGCCAGAACGTGTGCCGCGATCTCGACTCTCCTTCCACATTCGAAAGATTTGTGACGAGCACCACTTTCACGATTCGGGCGTTCACGATTGTTTCGAATTCGGGCACACCGCCAGCACACCGGCCTTACGCTCCCACTCGGGCGATTCTTCAGGCGTCGATGGGGACCGCGATGACCGCACACAGCCGTGACCCCGGCAGAGGTCGGCCTTCGGCGCGCGCGCGTCCACACCGTCCGATCGGTTTTTCGGCAACGCGGAGGCTAATTCAGCGGATCCTGCTGACGCCGAACCGCGCCCCACCGAACTGACCGGTATGTCCGACGCGCCCGCGCGCGAATTCTCTGCTCGATCGTTGTGTCCGTCTGTTTCGCCGCAGTACCTGATGCCCGACCGGAGAAAAAGATCGTGAACCACGTGTTGCCCGTTCCATCGCTCGAAAACACCGCCGACACCGTGCCTTTCGATTCGGCGCTGGCCCGTCGCCTCCGCGAGTGCGACGACTTCTATCGACAACCCGAACTCGCCCACCTCAGCCCGCAGCGCCGCCGCACCGCGCTGGAACAGCTCCGCCAGACCGGCACTTACGTGCAGACCGCCGAGGAGATCCTGATCGGAGCCAAGCTGGCTTGGCGAAATCACGCCCGCTGCGTCGGCCGGAAGCATTGGCGCTCCTTGAAACTGCTCGACGCGCGGCGGGTGCGCTCGGCGCGCGATCTGGCCGAGGTGTGCTGGCAGCACCTGCACATGGCGACCAACGGCGGCGCGGTGCAGTCCATGATCACCGTCGGGCCGCCGCGCCAAGGTGACGGGCGCGAGTACCGCATCGTCAGCCCGCAGTTGCTGCGCTACGCGGGCTACCGCAACGGCGACGGGACGGTCACCGGCGACGCGGCCAATGTCGCGATCACCGAATTCGCCGGGAAGCTCGGCTGGCGCGGCGCGGGCACGCCGTTCGACATCCTGCCGGTGCTGATCAGCACGCCCGACGAACCGATCAGGTGGTTCGACGTGCCGAAAGAGCTGGCGCGCGAAGTGCACATCGAGCATCCCGACTTCGAGTGGTTCGCCGGGCTTGGCCTGAAATGGCATGCGGTGCCCGCGGTTTCCAACATGAATCTGGAGATCGGCGGCATGACCTACCCGTTCGCGCCGTTCAACGGCTGGTACGTCGGCACCGAGATCGGCGCGCGCAATCTCAGCGACACCAACCGCTACAACATGCTCCCGCTGATCGCCGACATGATGGGCCTGGACACCTCGCATCCGCGCACCCTCTGGCGCGACCAAGCCCTTGTCGAACTGAATCGCGCTGTGCTGCACAGTTATCGCAAGGCGGGCGTGCACATCGTCGACCACCACACCGTCGCGAAACAGTTCTGCGATCACGTGGCGAAGGAACAGCAGGCGGGCCGCGCCTGCCCCACCGATTGGAGCTGGATCAACCCGCCGATCTCCGCGAGCCTCACCCCGACCTTCCACCGCTACTTCGACCCGCCCGACGACAACTTGCGCCCCAACTTCGTCCACCGCGAAACCACCTGAGTCCCCGCCGGTCCGGTCCGCGCTGTTCCGCGGGTCACAGACCAGTTTGCCAACGGGCAGACGCTGTTACGGTAAACGGAGAATGCACCTCCGGTTAAACGTTTCGGGCGTTTTGTTCAATGGCGAAGGAGGCCACGGGCGATGGTGGCTGTCGGTTTTCCCGGTCCGCAGCTGGAACTCGGAGTTTCGGTCGCCGGAACGCTGGAACGATTGCGGACGGCGGTGCACGGTCGCGGCGGGGAGGCGATCCGGCAGCTGGCGCTGATCACGGTGCTCTATCTCGGCTACCGGTTCGGTCGGCTGATCACCGCCGACGACACCGCCCGCGCCTTCGGCAACGCGCACGATCTCCTCGGTGTCGAAGACCGGCTCGGGATGCTGGCGGAGACCACGGTGCAGGCGCCGTTCCTGCGCTGGGATCTCCTGGCCGTCTCCGCCAACTTCTATTACGCGACAGCCCATTTCACCGTCGCCGTCGGAGTGATCGTATGGCTGTGGGTCTTCCGCCCCCGGCACTACCGGCTGACCCGCAACCTCATGGTCGGCCTGACGGGCACGGGACTGCTGCTGCACGTGCTGCTGCCCCTCGCACCGCCGCGCATGCTGCCGGAACGCGGTTTCGTCGACCTGGCCGCCCTGCACGGCCAATCCGTCTACGGCCCAAGCCATGCCGATGGCATGTCGAACCAATTCGCGGCCATGCCATCGCTCCACGTCGGCTGGGCACTGCTACTCGCCGTCGCCGTCATCGCCGCGACCCGCACCCGCTGGCGCTGGCTAGCCCTCGCCCACCCCGCCCTCACCACCGTCATCGTGATCGGCACCGGCAACCACTACTGGCTCGACGCCATCATCGCGGTACTCCTGCTAGCCGCTATCGCGGTGCTGCACCGCATGATCCTGCCCGCCCCATCGACCTGGGCACCACCGGCAACCCCGCGACACCCTCCGAGTCGCGGCTAGCGCCCCCCGTCCACCAAGGCACGCAATCCGGCCGAAAGTCACCGTAAGCGGCCGAAAGTCACCGTAAGCCGGTCCACCGCGGAGGCCACGTCCAGTCGGTCTGGCGGAGGAGGGTGGCCTTCGGTCGGTTACCGCATCGATCACTCTGGGCGCGGCGGTAACTCGAGTTTTGACCTGCGCGGCGGCGGCGCGGCCCATGCCGCCGCGCCCTTGATCTTGTATAGCGGGCCGTCGAGGCCAGAGTAGCGACCAGAGTAGAATCCTGAACTGCCACAGCTTAAGATCGACGTGCTGCACAGAGGGGGGAGACTCGAAGCGTCGAATAGACGGCCGCTGAACGACCGGCGGGTGTGCCTGATCACCGGTGCTGGAAGCATGCTGGCGACCGGCGTGGTCGACGGCGACGTGGCGCTGGCCGATTTCGCCAGCATGGTCCGGACGAAGGTGCTTCGTGCCACTGCGGATGGCGACACAGCTGGCGCAACGGAGCAGTGTGCCGGGGAGAATTCTCGCTGAGATGGAACCGAAGCGGCCCGTTCTTCGTCCAACCTCGTATGAAACCCGACATACAACCGCTGACGGCGCGCAGCGGCAGGCCAAGATCGCCGAATCGCCGCGATTTCTTGGTTTGGGGGTGAGGATGCGGTTGGTGAATGGCGTGGTCGTTGGTGTTTCCGACGACACCGGGCCCTGTGGTGATTCTATGAATAGAGGAAAATCATGACCGATTTCAAGGTTATTCCCGATGACCTGGACAAGGCAGCAGCGGCATTGCTGAAAATTGCCGAAGAAAACGTCAAAGCCGTTGCCTACGCCAAGGAATGGATGGACCTGGAAGGAAATGCCGGCGCTATTCTGAAAGATATAATTCAGGCGCTCGACGAAAATTGCTCCAGAATCGCGTACAACTATGAACGCCTCGGCGTGATGACTAACTTGTCGGAGCAGGAGCTGCGGAAAGCCGCCCAGATGTACCGGACAACCGACACAAAGAACGCAGCCAATCAGGATGCGCTATACGTCAAGGCGGAAGGCGAATGACCGAGTCTCCGATCGAAAAACTGACCGCGCCAGACGATGTGGATTGGTTTCCAGGTTCAAGCGTCGCCCAATTCATTCTCGGCGGCGATTTACTAAGCATCTCCGGCGTTGTGAATCAGATTATCGACACGATCACTGGGTGGAACGCGGTTGAATCGGTAACCAGTAACTTCGGCGGGGACTGGAAGGGGCTCCGCAAGTCCGTTGATGCGTTCAGAAACCTAGCCGAGTACAACAATGCATATGCCGCGTCGGTAAAGGCCTCCACTGAATACTTCAGCACTTCATGGCAGGGGAATGCGGCGACTAGTGCAGTCGAATACTTCGACGCACTCTGCACGGCCCTGGAAAATCAGGCGGCGGCGCTGAACAAGCTCGCAGACGAGATAAACCTTTTTGCCGAAGCGTCCTACCTGATGATTCAAGCGATGAACAACATCGTTCAGATGATTGTCGACCTCGCGATCATTTTGATCGCGTCAATCATCGCTTACGGTACCGGAATCGGAGCGGCGGCGTCGGCGGTAAGTGCCGCTATTTCGGCGTCGATGATCGCTAAAGTCGCGGCAGCCATGAAACTCATCGGCGAAAGCCTTGTCATCGCCGAAGGGGTTTTGGGCCTGATCCTTACCGGACTTGCTGCAGCGCAGGGTGAGGACAAGCGTACGCAGCTTCCCAGCCTCGGAAAGTCCTACAATCACAGTGCGGTGTAACTATGAAACCAGATAACGAGCCGATGCTTGACACCGTTGGCGGCGATATAGGAATGTCGCGGCATATTGCGAATGCCCTTACTGTCATTGCCGATCGCACTCACGACAACAATCTCAAGGGTCTGTTGCGGGAGATCTTGAGTGGCCGAGGCAGCATTCGAGACCTCATACGCAACGAGGAGTTCCTTCGCCTCGGCGAGACCGTCGTTCCCCCTGCTATCGCGGAATTGAAGTCACTGACCCCGGAGGAGATGCAGCGCCTCGCAGATCAGGGAAATGCGGTCCTGGATCGGTACCGGAATGAGGTTCCAGCCAATCAGCCTCAGCCGGAACAGGATGCTAGTTATGAATCGAAACATTCAAGCCCGACTCGAGATGCGGCTCCTAATTCAGTAGGCGTTGATTTCCGCGACCTTGCGCGGGATTCTCCAACACTGCCAGGAACACGGAAGCCCAACCGCGACAGAATTGTATGGCCGGACGACGATCTGGACGAAGACGACGCGTACTTCCGGGATCGTAACCAGCGGGGCTGGCTACAGTGACCGGAAGTAATGAACGAAGCCTCGGCCCGCCAATGACCTATCAGCGGCCAGAGACGAACGCGAGCGATGTCGTAATTCGGTTGCGCCGGTCCTCCGGATCTGCCGCGAATACCGGGCCTGTGTGGTTGGATCGACTGAGAGCCATGGCACCCCCACCGCTCGAACTCGAGATCGATCAACCGCTGCCACCGATATGTAGCAGACATGGACGTTCGGAGGTTTCGCGCCGTCCGGTTCGTGTGTATTTCTTCGACTCCCATTCCCGTCGCCGATCTCCCTCAGTTGTGCCCGAATTCTCGGTCGCATCCGTGCTACAGCCGGAGTTGCGTCAGAGAAGAGTCTCGACCGTCATCGTTGGGGAATGGCCACTCTGCGACCGGTGTGTACGCTCCGGCCGACTGGGTCGCCGTATCGCACGGTTCTTGTATGCAGCGATGGCTGCCAATCTGGCAGCGTTCGTGATCGTGGCGGCAACGAAATTCGAGCCCCTGATCATCCCGGTTTCGGCTGCGATCCTACCGGGTTCACTCCCGCTCGGTCTGTTAGCGGCGGTTTGGATCACCAAGAAGGGAGTCGAACCGGTGATATTCCGCCCCATCTACGATGTACGCTTCGCCTTCGCGCAGGCTCATCCCCGCTTCCGAGCGGCGGTCGAGAAGGACCCGCGTTACAAGCCACCCTTGGATTGAGTGGGGATGGGCATTCGCTCTGTGGCGAGTGGACCTGCTGTGGATGGCTCGACGCCAAGGCGAGATCCACGGCTGGACCCGTAGTCGGACGGATCCGCGGCAACGCCAAAACCTCGCCCCGCTCACATAGTTCGGCAGTGATCCGCGGGGAGCCGTGGGCGCCTGCGGAGTCGGCGTGCACCTCGGTGATCTTCACCCCGAGGTCGGCGCGGCCTGCTGTCGTGGCGGTCAAAACCGTTGCCGCAGCCCATTTCCGTGTACGGAGTGAACTATTCCAATCTATGCCCAACTGAGCGAAGGGCCCAACGATTTGGATCTCTGCTACGCCCCAGCGGAAGGCTCGACGATTCGGATCTCTGCTCTACCTGAGCCGAGTATCCGAATCATGTTCAGCCCAACCACAACCTGGGGGTCCGGGGGCGAAGCCCTCCGGGCGGGGCGTGGGGGTCGCACCCCCACAAAACATTGCGAAGCGAACCCAGCTCATGCTCTCCATGAGCATGGTTCACCCATGAGCGCAGCGGAGACGGAGGGATTTGAACCCCCGGTCGCTCTCGCGACGCTCGCTTTCAAGGCGAGTGCATTCGGCCGCTCTGCCACGTCTCCAGGCCCACGATCCTAACGGACGGCTCAATCGGCTCGCTCGCCGATTATCTTGTCGATGCGGGCGAACACCTCGCCGACGACCGCGAGATGTTCGGGGACCAGCAGGTCGATGAAGTCGTTGCGGACGGCTTCGACGTGGCCGGGGGCGGCCGCTTCGAGGCGGCGCATGCCCTCGTCGGTGAGCTCGGCGACGACGCCGCGGCCGTCCTCCTCGCAGGTGTTGCGGCGCACCATGTGCTGCGCCTCCATGCGCCGGATCTGGTGGGTGAGCCTGCTGCGGGAGGAGAGCACACCGTCGGCGAGTTCGCTCATGCGCAGCGCGCGGCCCGGCGCTTCGGAGAGCAGCACCAGGATTCGGTACTCGGCGAGACTCAGATCGCTGTCGCGCTGCAACTGCTTGTTCAGCGCCGTCATCAGTCGCTGATGGCCGTCCATGTAGGCACGCCATGCTTGCTGCTCCGTCGGGCTCAGCCAGCGCGGCTCGGCCGTGCGACCGCTCGGTTCGGGTTCCACGGACCTATTCTAAGCGGCCCTGAACTGGGCAAACTTGGGTTCTTTTCACCGGACGGCGGCGATCGTGCCGCGATTCGGATCGGTGACGTTCGCGCATCCGGACAGCCCCAGCGCCGAGTCGAAGTCGGCGAGCAGCAGCCGCAACGCGTGCCGGGCGCCGTCGCGGCCGGCGATGCCGAGACCGTAGGCGTACGGCCGCCCGTACAGCACCGCCTTGGCGCCGAGCGCCAGCGCGATCAGCACGTCCGCGCCGCTGCGTACGCCGGAGTCGAACAGCACGTCGGCGCGGTCGCCGACGGACGCGACGACCGCGGGCAGCGCGTCGAGCGCCGCGATCGAGCCGTCGACCTGGCGGCCGCCGTGGTTGCTCACCACCACCGCGTCGGCGCCCGCGTCCACCACGAGGCGGGCGTCGTCGGGATGCAGGATGCCCTTCACCGCGATCGGCAGATCGGTCCATTCGCGCAGGTGGGCCAGGTCGGTGGCGCGCAGGTTGTGGTTGCCGAACAGCCCGACCCAGGTGAGGATCGCGATCCGCATGGCGTCCTCGCTCTCCTCGGGCGGCGTCGGCAGCTTCGCGCGGAACACCGGGTCGGACAGATAATTGGCGATGCCCTTGCCGTGCAGGAACGGTAGGTGCGCGAGCTCCAGATCCTGCGGCCGCCAGCCGAGGGTGGGAGTGTCGACGGTGACGACGATGGCCTTCGCTCCGGCGCGCTCGGCCCGCTGCACGAAGGAACGCGCAAGCTCCGGATCGTTCGGCCAGTAGAGCTGGTACCACCATTCGCCCGCGGCCGCGCCGACCTCCTCGATGGTGGACGACGCCGCGGTGGACAGCACCGAGCCGATCCCGAGCTCCTTGGTGACCTCGGCGACGATCACCTCGCCGCCCTCGTGCATCAGTTCGAGAACGCCGATCGGCGCGGTCAGCACGGGCGCGGCCAGCCGGGTGCCGAGCACTTCCACGGAGAGATCGCGCGCGCCGGGGCCGGTGGTGCCGCGCAGCATGCGGGGGATGATCCGGTACCTGTCGAAGGCGGCGCGGTTGGCGGCCGCGGTGCGTTCCGCCGACGCGCTGCCCGCGACGTAGGCGTATTCGGCAGGTCCGAGGACTTCCTTCGCGCGTTTCTCCAAACCGTCCGCGGTCATGGGCAACTCGGGCACGATGCCGCCCAATCCGCCCAGGTAGATCTCGTTCTGGAAGTCGATGAAGCTGCTCACGCGGGGAACGCTAGTCCGTTGTGTTCGTTCCCGCATGATGCTCGGCCGATCGGCCGCGCCTGTGTCACGAGCGGTCGGCGGGGCACTATGGGGTGATGCGCGCGATCGAGCTGACCGAATTCGGCGGACCGGAAGTACTCAGCTGGGGCAAGGCCGCCGACCCGGCGCCGGCTCACGGCGAGGTGCTGATCGATGTGGTGGCCGCGGGGGTGAACCGCGCGGATCTGCTCCAGCGTCAAGGCCGCTACAACCCGCCCGCGGGCGCCAGCGAGATCATCGGCCTGGAGTGCTCGGGCGTCATCGCCGAGGTCGGCGATGGTGTGCGGGACTGGCGGGTCGGCGACCGGGTGTGCGCGCTGCTGTCCGGCGGTGGCTACGCCGAACGCGTGGTCGTCCCCGCGGGCCAGGTCCTTCCGGTGCCGGACGGCCTCGACCTCGCCGCGGCGGCGGCGCTTCCCGAAGTGGCGGCGACGGTGTGGTCGAACCTGGTGATGACGGCCGGTCTGCACGCGGGTCAGCTGGTGCTCATCCACGGCGGCGGCAGCGGCATCGGCACGCACGCCATCCAGCTGGCCGTGCACAAGGGCGCGCGGGTGGCGGTCACCGCGGGCTCGGCCGAGAAGCTGGCGCGCTGTGCCGAACTCGGCGCGAGCGTCCTGATCAACTACCGGGAGGACGATTTCGTCGCCGTGGTCCGCGCCGAGCGGTCCGGCGCGAACGGCCCGGGCGCCGACATCATCCTCGACAACATGGGCGCGGCCTACCTGTCCCGCAACGTCGAGGCGCTGGCCGCGCACGGCCACCTGGTCGTGATCGGCATGCAGGGCGGGGTGAAGGGCGAACTGAACTTGGGTGCGCTGCTGTCGAAATGGGGTTCGGTGCACGCGACCAACGTGCGCAACCGCCCGGCCACCGGCGCGGGAAGCAAGGCCGAGATCATCGCCGAGGTGCGCGGGCACGTCTGGCCGCTGATCGCCGACGGCACCATCGTGCCGGTGATCCACGCCGAACTGCCGATCGCGGAGGCCGCCGAGGCGCACCGCATGCTGGACGCCGCCGACACCTTCGGCAAGGTCGTCCTGCGGGTGGACGCGAGCTGAGCCGGGCTCACTCCAGCGCGGCGAGCGCGCGGCCGAGCTGGTCGATCTCGAATTTGGTTGTGTAGGGCGCGAGTCCGACGGTCACGGCGCCGCCCTCGTCGTTGACGCCGAGCGCGTCGAGCAGCCTGCTTCCGCCGTGCACGCCGCTGAGCGTGCCGATGCGGGCATCGGCCAGTTTGGCGGCGATCTTCTCCGCCTGCATCCCGGCCATGGTGAAGCTGACGGTCGGGATGCGGGTCGAGGCGCGGCCGATGACGGTCAGGTTCGGGATCTTGTCCAGCACGTCCATCAGGTGCTCGAACAGCTGATCGTGGTAGTCCTGCAGCGAGGTGATGGAGATTTCCAGCCGCTCGCGGCGGGTGCCCGTGGCCCGCTCGTCGAGACCGGCCAAGAAGTCGATGGACGTGGTGAGCCCGGCGAGCAGCGCGTACTGGTGCCCGCCGACCTCGAGCCGTTCGGCGCCTTTCGCGTAGGGATTCAACGACATCGACGGAATCCGGTCCAGGAAGGCGGGATCGCGGAACACCAGCGCGCCGATCTGCGGCCCGCCCCACGCGGGCGCGCTCAGGGCGACAACGTCGGCGTTGAGTTCGTCGATATCGATGAGCGCGTACGGCGCCGCGCCGAACGCGTCGGCGACGAGCAGACCGCCCACCTCGTGCACCCGGTCGGCCGCCACCCGCACGGCGGGCGCGGAGCCGACGATGGGCGAGGCCGCGGTCAACGCCACCAGCCGGGCCGTCGGTCCGATGAGCTCCTCGAACTGCCAGGACGGCATCTCGCAGGTCTCGATCTCGACCTCGGCCCAGCGCACGTGCGCGCCGTAGCGATTGGCGATACGCAGCCAGGGCGCGACGTTGGCCTCGTCGTCCAAGCGGGACAGCACGATCCCGGTGCCGAGGCCGAGCCGGGAGCTGAGCGACTCCGCGAGCCAGGCGAGCAACACCGCCCGATCCGGGCCGAGCACGACGCCCGCCGGATCGCCGCCGACCAGGTCGGCGACGGCCTCGCGGGCGGCGTCGAGGATGGCCGCGCTGCGCACCGCCGCGCCGTTGCGGCCGATATGCGAGAACGACGACGTGCGGAAACCCGTTGACACGGCACGAGATACCGAGTCCGGGACAAGCATGCCCGCCTGCGGATCGAGGTGGATCCAGCCGTCGCCCAGGGACGGTATCAGGCCCCGAACCCTCGCGACGTCGTAAGTCATGTTGGCCACTCTAAGGGCAGCGGGCGAGGCCGCGTAACCGCCTTCCCTTCCCCGGCCGCTCGCGAACGCGACGACGAGGGAGCCCGCCCGGACCGGCCATCGGCACCCGGCCGCGGCTTCGAGGGCGCCGCGGAGCTGGGCATACGAATCAGCATGGCAACCGACTTTCAGCAAAATCCGAACCACACGACCCGCACAGAATAGTCGGCGCCGCCCTGCCGCGGCACCGACCCGCCTGGCCCGTTCAGCGCCTCCGGCGACCGGACCGTTCAGCGCCTCCGGCGACTGCCCCGTTCAGCGCCTCCGGCGACTGCCCCATTTAGCGCCTTCGGCGCGGACGCGACATGATAGGGAACATGACGCATTCGGATGAGTCACCCGATTCCATCGTCGTGGTCGGACCCGACGGGCAGCCGCTGGTCATTCCGGCCGACGCGGGCACCCCGCTGACCGGACAGGTGGTCACCGACAGCGACAAGAAGGCCGACAGCTCCAACGACCGCGAGGATTCGGGCGAATCACTCGCCGACATGGTGGAGCAGCCCGCCAAGGTCATGCGTATCGGCACCATGATCAAGCAGCTGCTCGAGGAGGTGCGCGCGGCTCCGCTAGACGACGCGAGCCGAACCCGGCTCAAGGAGATCCACAAGTCCTCGGTGCGCGAGCTCGAGCAGGGTCTCGCGCCCGAGCTGCGCGACGAGCTGGAGCGGCTGACCTTGCCGTTCACCGACGACGCGGTGCCGTCCGACGCCGAGCTGCGGATCGCCCAAGCCCAGCTGGTCGGCTGGCTGGAGGGCCTGTTCCACGGCATCCAGACCGCGCTGTTCGCCCAGCAGATGGCGGCCCGCGCGCAGCTCGAGCAGATGCGCCAGGGCGCGCTGCCGCCCGGCATCCACGCCGTCGACCCGCGCGGCGGGCGGGGCGACCAGGCGATGGGCGGTTCGGGCCAGTATCTGTAACCCCACCTTGCGGGTGACGAGTTTCGCGCGTCCCGCGTGTACCAGCGGACCCGGTGCGAGGATGCAGGGGTAGGGTCGAGCACCGTGCCCGCCGCTGCCGCTCGCCCCGACTCCGATGAGAGTACGGCGCGTCCTGAAGAGAGCCCAGTGCGTTCAGATGACAGCTTGCGTTCAGACAGTTCCGAGACCACCGATGAGGGTCCGGTGAGTGCCGAGAGCACCGCGCCGGCGCAGCCGAGCGGAGCCGAGGCGATGCCGCCGCTGGTCTCCGACTCGCAGACCTTCCGGCGCGCGGTCAAGGACATGGGCGACGGCTTCCGCCAGCGCGAACTATGGCTCTCGCTCGGCTGGCAGGACATCAAGCAGCGCTACCGGCGCTCGGTGCTCGGTCCGTTCTGGATCACCATCGCGACCGGCGTGCAGGCTGCGGCGATGGGCGTCCTGTACGCGACGCTGCTCGACCAGCCGCTGCGCGAATACCTGCCGTACGTGACCGTCGGGTTGATCGTCTGGAATGTGATCCAGGCGAGCATTCTCGAGGGCTCGGAGGTGTTCATCGCCAACGAGGGCTTGATCAAACAGCTTCCGTCCGCGCTGAGCGTGCACGTCTATCGGTTGGTGTGGCGGCAGTTGCTGTTCTTCGCCCACAACATGGTCATCTATGTGGTGCTGCTCGGCGCGTTCGGGATATGGGAGAACCTGCGCTGGTCGAGCCTGCTCGCGATACCCGCGATCGGATTGATCTTCCTCAATTCGATGTGGGTGTCGATCGTGTTCGGCATCTTCAGCACCCGCTACCGCGATATCGCGCCGATTCTCAGCAGCACCACGCTGATGCTGTTCGTGCTGACGCCGGTCATGTGGACGACCAAGACCTTGGAAGAGCAGATCGGCGGCGCGAGCGATCGGGCCCGGCTGGTGGAGATCATCCCGACCTTCCACTACCTGGAGATCGTGCGCGCTCCGCTGCTCGGCGAGCCGCAGGAGCTTCGGCACTGGGTGATCGTCGGCACGATCACCGTGGTCGGCTGGATCGTCGCCGCCTTCGCCATGAAGCAGTACCGTTCGCGCGTACCGTACTGGGTATAGGAGCCGCTGCGATGAGCCGTGTGAGTATCGAAACCCGCCAGGCGTGGGTCGAGTTCCCGATCTTCGACGCCAAATCGCGGTCCCTGAAGAAGGCGTTCCTCGGCAAGGCGGGCGGCGCGATCGGGCGCAACCAGTCCGACGTGGTGGTCGTCGAAGCGCTGCGCGACATCTCGCTGTCGCTGAAGGAGGGCGACCGGATCGGTCTGGTCGGCCACAACGGCGCCGGGAAATCGACGTTGCTGCGGCTGCTTTCGGGCATCTACGAACCGTCGAGGGGTAGCGCGCGCATTCGCGGGCGGGTGGCGCCGGTGTTCGATCTCGGCGTCGGCATGGACCCGGAGATCTCCGGTTACGAGAACATCATCATTCGCGGGCTCTTCCTCGGGCAGACCCGCAAGCAGATGCTTTCCAAGATCGACGAGATCGCGGAGTTCACCGAGCTCGGCGAATATCTGCAGATGCCGTTGCGCACCTATTCGACCGGTATGCGGGTGCGGTTGGCGATGGGCGTGGTCACCTCCATCGACCCGGAGATTCTGCTGCTCGACGAGGGCATCGGCGCGGTCGACGCGGAATTCATGAAAAAAGCGCGGCTGCGGTTACAGGAACTCGTCGCGCGTTCTGGCATCCTGGTGTTCGCCAGCCATTCCAATGAATTCCTCGCTCAGCTCTGCGATTCCGCGCTGTGGATCGATCACGGACAGATCCGTTTGCGCGGCGGCATCGAAGAGGTGGTGCGCGCCTACGAGGGTCCGGACGCCGGAAACCATGTCGCGACCGTGCTGAAGGAAATGGCAGCGGAGCGGGCGGCGACCGAAAAGACCGAGGACAGCGCACGAGAACTGGAGCGGAACAACGCATGAACGAGCCGACCGGGCAGAACGCCCCGATCACCGCTGGGGCCGACGCCCCGGTCGACTCGCCCGCGCCGGAGGTGGTCTACACGCCCACCGACACCGGGCCGGACGCCCGCGTCATCGCCGTCGTGGTCACCCACAAGCGCCGTGAGCTGCTTGCCGAATCGCTGAAGGTCGTCGCCTCGCAGTCCCGGCCGGTCGATCACCTCATCGTGATCGACAACGGCAACGAGCCCGAGGTCGCCGAACTGGTGAAGCAGCAGCCGGTCGAGACGACCTACCTGGGCTCGGCCCACAACCTCGGCGGCGCGGGCGGTTTCGCGCTCGGCATCCTGCACGCGCTGTCCCAGGGCGCGGACTGGGTGTGGCTGGCCGACGACGACGGCAGGCCCGAGGGCGCCGAGGTGCTCGCCACGCTGCTGGGCTGCGCGAAGCGGCACGGCCTCGCCGAAGTCTCCCCCGTCGTCTGCGATATCGACGACCCGGACCGGCTGGCCTTCCCGCTGCGCCGCGGCGTGGTGTGGCGGCGGTTGCGCTCCGAGCTCGGCGACGAGGACTTCCTGCCGGGCATCGCGTCGCTGTTCAACGGCGCGCTCATCGCCACGGCGGCGGTCGACCTGATCGGCGTGCCGGACCTGCGCCTGTTCGTGCGCGGCGACGAGGTCGAGGTACACCGGCGGCTGGTCCGCTCGGGCCTACCCTTCGGCACCTGCCTACAGACGGCCTACCTGCATCCCAACGGCGCCGCCGAGTTCAAGCCGATCCTGGGCGGCCGGATGCACACCCAGTACCCCGACGACCCGGTGAAGCGCTATTTCACCTACCGCAACCGCGGCTACCTGATGGCTCAGCCGGGTATGCGAAAGCTGTTGCCGCAGGAGTGGATCCGATTCTCCTGGTTCTTCCTCGTCACCCGCCGCGATCCCGCGGGTCTGAAGGAGTGGTTCCACTTGCGCTCGCTCGGGCGAAACGAGCAGTTCGGCAAGCCGGAGAAGTAGTTCGATCCCGGCGAGAGCACAAGCGGGCCGATAAATCGGTTGCGGGGGTGGCTCGGCGTCTGGCAAGGTTTCGGGGAGTTGGCGGTTCGAGACGGAAGTGAGGAGGTGGAGATCGTGACGACGAACGTTCGGGTTGTCGTGCCCGCGTGCGCCGCGCTGCCGCGTGCCGCCGCACCGCACTCCACCTCTGTTTCCTCTCGCTGAACCCCGGTCGGGTTCGGCGCCCGACGAATGGATTCCTCCCATCATGGTCGACTACGACCTGCTCGTCCCTTACGGCTGGACGGAAGCCGTAGCCAATGAATACGCCGCGCTCATCGACGACGGGTGCGTGCCTGCGCGGGTGATCCGGATGGATCGCAGCGAATGCGATGTGGCGACGCCGGAAGGGTGGGCGCGGGCCAAGTGCCCGCGCTCGGATGCCGAGCCGAGCGGCTTGTGCACCGGCGACTGGGTGAGCCTCGACGCGCAGCGCAACGTGCGCGCGCTGCTGCCGCGCCGCTCCGCGATCGTGCGCTCCACGGCGTCGCGGCGGTCCGAGGGTCAAGTGCTCGCCGCCAATGTGGACACCGTGCTGGTCTGCACGGCAGCCGACGGCGATGTCGACCTCGGCCGGATCGAACGGATGCTCGCCCTGGCGTGGGAGAGCAACGCGCAACCGGTCGTCGTGCTCACCAAAGCCGATGCGGCCGAGGACATTCCCATCGAAAGCGTGCAGGCCGTCGCGCCCGGTGCGACGGTGCTCGCGGTCAGCGCGTCCAGCGGATACGGGATCGATGTGCTCACCGCCGTGCTCGACGGGACGGTCGCGCTGATCGGCCCGTCCGGCGCGGGCAAGTCGACGCTGGCCAACGCGCTGCTCGGCGCGGAAGTGTTCGCCACCAACGCCGTTCGCGCGGTGGACAAGAAGGGCAGGCACACCACCGTGCACCGGGAGTTGCGCCCGCTGCCCAACGGCGGAACGCTCATCGACACGCCAGGTCTGCGCGGGATCGGTCTGTGGGATGCCGCCGAAGGCATCGAGAAGACCTTCAGCGACATCGAAACCTTCGCGGCGGACTGCCGTTTCGCCGACTGCTCGCACGAGGGCGAACCCGGCTGCGCGGTGCGCGAGGCCATCGAGACCGGGGCGCTCACCCAGCGCCGGTTCGACAGCTATCGCAAGCTCGCCAAGGAGAACGCGTGGATGGAGGCCAGGGCCGACAAACGGTTGCAGGCCGAACGCGATCGCGCTTGGCGCGGCATCAGGAAGCAGCAACGCCAGATGTACCGGGAGCGGGGATCGCGGCGCTGATCTCCTGAGTGAGGCCGCCGAGCACCGGCAACGGGCGCTCGGCGGCCTCGCCACCTATGCAACTGGTTGCATAGGGCGCTGCGATACGCTTAGCCTGCAAGACGTGGCGTCGCGGGCGCGTCTCGTCCGCGGCACGAACGACAGGAGCAGGTCATGACGGAACCGGGTTCGAAGCCGCTGGCGGGCAGGACGTTGATCATGTCGGGCGGCAGCCGGGGCATCGGTCTGGAGATCGCCAAGCGCGCCGCGGCCGACGGCGCCAACATCACGCTGATCGCCAAGACCGATCAGCCGCACCCCAAGCTCCCCGGCACGATCCACACCGCGGCGGCGGAACTCGAGGAGGCGGGCGGGCAGGTGCTGCCCTTCGTCGGCGACGTGCGCATCGATGAGTCGGTGGCCGAAGCGGTGCGCCAGACGGTCGAACGTTTCGGCGGCATCGACATCGTGGTGAACAACGCCTCGGCGATCGATCTGTCCAACACCGACGCCCTATCGATGAAGAAATACGACCTGATGCAGGACATCAACTGCCGAGGCAGCTTCCTGCTGTCCAAGCTGAGCCTGCCGTACCTGCGCGAGTCGGCCAAGGCCGGGCGCAACCCGCACATCCTGACCCTGTCTCCGCCGCTGAATCTGGACCCCAAGTGGGCGGGCGCTTCGCTCGGCTACACCATCGCCAAGTACGGCATGTCGCTCACCACGCTCGGCCTGGCCGAAGAGCTGAAGAACGACGGCATCGGCGTGAACTCGCTGTGGCCGCGCACCACCATCGCCACCGCCGCGGTCCGCAACCTGCTCGGCGGCGACCAGATGATCGCCACCTCGCGCACCCCCGACATCTACGCCGACTCCGCCTACCTGGTGCTCACCTCGCCCGCTGAGAAGACCACCGGCAACTTCTTCATCGATGACGAGGTGCTCGCCGCCCACGGCATCACCGATCTCGACAAATACCGCGTCGTCCCGGGCGACGCCGAGCTCACCACCGACCTCTTCCTCTGAACACACCACCGGTTCACCGACCGAAGGTCACCTTCACCGGGTCCGGCGGGGTCGAGGTCACCTTCGGTCGGAATGTTCGGCAAGCTGCCCACGGGCCACCGATCGCCTATTGCCTGAAAGTCGCTGGCGGAGAAGTGTGGGATGTACCGGTGGCGCCACCGGGCGCTGCCTCGTGCAGAAAGGGGGTGGATCGTGTTCGCACGTTCTACCACTATTCACGCGCAACCCACCGCTATAGAGGCCGGGATTGCGCACGTGCGCGACGAAGTAATGCCCGCGCTGGAAGGCATGCCGGGCTGTATCGGGTTGTCGTTGCTGGTCGACCGGGGATCCGGGCGTTGCATCATCACGACGGCGTGGGAAACCGAGCAGGCGATGCGCGACAGCGCGGTCCGGGTCCGGCCGATCCGGGAACGGGCGGCGGAGACGTTCCGCGGTAACGCGGAAGTCGAAGAGTGGGAGATCGCGGTGCTGCACCGCGACCATCGCTCGCAAGAGGGCGCCTGCGTGCGCGCGGTCTGGGTCGAGGGCGACCCGAATCGAGCCGACGCGGCGATCGAGGGCTACAAGTCCCGTGCGCTGCCGGGGATGGAAGAGCTAGAGGGTTTCTGCAGCGCGAGCCTGATGGTCCACCGGGCCTCCGGACGCGGCGTCTCCTGCACCACGTTCGACAGCGCCGACGCGATGGACCGCAACCGCGAGCAAGCCAAGCGGATCCGCGAGGCCAACACCCGGAACATGGGCCTCCGGGTGACCGACGTCGCCGAATTCGAGCTGGCACTCGCGCATCTGCGCGTACCCGAACTGGTCTGATACCAGCGCGGCGCCGTCGGATGGACGGCGCCGCGGCCCGGCTCAGTCGTTGATGCCGTAGAGGCGCTCCCAGTTGGCACGGCTGGTGAGTTCCGGCATGGCGGCGCGGTAGCGCTCCTGCAGGTCGGGCAGCTCGCGGCGCAGGCGGCGCAGCACACGGAACGTCCGCAGCAGCAGCTGGCGGGCGCGGGCTTTGTCGCGCTGTCGCACCCGGACGCCGGACTGCGAGGCGTCGGTGACCACGACGTGGTCGAACAGCGAGACGTGCCACCAGTGCGCGTCCTCGCGGGTGACCCCGATCAGGCCGTGCTGGGTGCGGCCGAACCACTGGTTGATCGCGCGCTTGACGAGCACCAGCGCTTCCCGGCTCGGCTCGCCGCTCGCCCTGCGCAGCTGGATGTCGGCCGCGCGCACCGGCGGCGTCGCGGCCGGGTGCTTGATCGTCTCGCCGTAGTCGGCGCGGCTGGTGCGGGCGGCGGCCAGCGCGGCGATGCCGCCGTCGCGCAGGATCTTCGGGCCCTCGAGGAAGTCCTCGATGCCCTGCAACGTCGTGTGCACCAGCCCGTACTGCATGGCGACCAGGTGCTCGGCGATGTTGCGGAACAGCTGCTTGGTGATCTTCTTGCCGTCCAGATCGGCGTGCATGGCTCCGACGATCAGCGAGTTGCGCGTGCTGAAGTAGCGCGCCCAGTCGTCGTAGTCCTTCCAGTAGAAGTCCGCGTGCCAGACCGCCGCGTTGGGCAGCGTGACGGTCACGAACCCGTGCTCGCGCGCCCGCACGCCGTACTCGACGTCGTCCCACTGGAAGAAGATCGGGATCGGCAGGCCGATCTTCGCGACCACCTCGGCCGGGATCAGGCAGGTCCACCAGGCGTTGTAGCCGGCGTCGACGCGGCGCTCCTGGTTCTTCTTGAGCATGCTCGTGTTGCGCAGCGCCTTGGGCACCTTCTGGCCGTGCCGCAGCTCGTGCAGGTGCACCTCTTCGGCGCCGACGTTGAGGTAGTCGGGGTTGAGCAGGAACAGCATCTGCGCGCCCACCAGGGTGGGTTCCACGGTCAGGTTGGCGAAGGCGTTGAGCCGCAGCACCGTTTCCGGCTCGCAGAGGATGTCGTCGTCCATCAGGATGACGTCCGCGTGCTCGTTGACCGCGGAGACCTCGTACAGACCGCGCGTGAAACCGCCCGCGCCGCCGAGATTCGGCTGCCGGATGTAGCGCAGCTTGTCGCCGAAGACGGGCTGCACCTCCTGATAGCGCGGCCGGTCCTGCACCAGGTCGGTGCCCTGGTCCACCACGTAGACCGCGTCGATGGCGGCGAGCACCGTGGGGTCGGAGGCCAGCGCGGCCACCGTCTCGGCGCAGTCGGCGGCGCGGTTGAACGTGCAGATCGCGATGGCCACCGGGCGAACCCGCTCGGGCGCGACGGAGGTCCAGGTGAGTTCGGAGATGCCGAGCTCGCCGCCGTCGGCGTCGAACTCCAGCCACAGCGCGCCGCCGTCGACGTACTGGTCGAGCGGCGCGGTCAGGGTGAGCGGGCCGCTCGCGTCGACCTTGGCGGTGTCGATGATCCTGCGGTGGCCCGCGATGTCGGAGGCGACCAGGCGGACCCTGGCCTTCTTCGTCACGTCGAGCACCATCGTGGCGCGCACCTCGGTGACCGTTGTCCAGCGCTGCCAGTAGCTGGCAGCGAACCGGCCGAAGTAGGTGTTGGTGTGGGCGGTGGCGCCCTTCTCCAGGCGCAGCGCCTGTCGTTCGCGTGCGGCGCGCCCCTTGACCACCGCGTAGAGTTCGTCGCTCACCTTGGCCGATGGACCGGTGAAGATGCCCCGCTGCAGGACCATCCGGTCCGGCGCCCGATGATCGGCACGCAGCGAGGCGGGCGCGGCGGCAGGCGTAGCGTGCTCGTTCGGTTCGGTAACGGCCTGGGTAGCCGACTGCTCCATGAAGTCCTCGAAATCCTCATTTTTTGCCGACGGGACAGACACGCCCCTGGATGCCGTGCGCGGCGGGAGCGAGGATATCAACCGACGTCGGAGCCCGCCCGTCCAGCAACCAGGGGTACCGCACCCGTTATTGTTGCTGACTATTTGCCGATTTGCCGGTGAAGACGAATTTGTCGTACGCCCAATACCGGAAGACCACCGCGACGATCTGACCGACCAGCGTTCCCGAGATGTTGTCCGAGAGCGGACTCGACAGGTCGAGAACGTAGCGGGAGAACCCGAGGCAGCCCAGTTGCAGTCCGATGGCGACGACATTGAACACGGCGTAGAGCAGATACTCGCGCGCCGGATTGTCGGTCTGCTTGTCGCCGAAGGTCCACCACTTGTTGCCGAAGTAGGTCACCACCGTCGCCACCGCGATCGCGATGATCTTGGCGGGCAGCGGCGCGTGGAAAAGCACGCCCTCGCCGCCCCAGAACACCAGCACGTTGTAGGTGCCCGCGTCGACGAGGAAACCGATCGCGCCGACCACGAGGAAGGCCGCGCCCTTGCGCAGCGCCGCGACCAGCTTCGTGATCAGCGACTCGCTCGGCGGGACCGGGGTCGGCGCGGACGCCTCGGCGGACACGGAGCGCTCGGGCGCCGTCACGGGCTGCTCGGGGAAAGACACCGGGCGACGGTACCCCAGCACCCGAATGCCTCGGGTGCGCGCCGGAGGTCCCGAGCCATGTACCCTCCCCCGTGTTCCCCATTCACGCCGACATCGAGGAATGACCCCGGGTGGACTCCACCGAGCTTCGTATTGCCGCCGTGGTCCCGTGCCACAACGAAGAGGCCTCGGTGGCCAAGGTTGTCGCCGACCTCCAAGCCGCCGTGCCGGGAATCGTCGTCTACGTCTACGACAACCTGAGCACCGACCGGACCGCCGAACTCGCCCGCCAGGCAGGCGCGATCGTCCGCCAGGAACACACCAAGGGCAAGGGCAACGTGGTGCGGCGCGCGTTCGCCGACATCGAGGCCGACGTCTACCTGATGATCGACGGCGACGACACCTACGAGGCGGCCGACGCCCCGCTGATGATCAAGACGCTGCTCGACGGCCCCTACGATCACGTGCTCGGCGTGCGCAAGCAGGACTCCTCCGGCACCGCGTACCGCACCGGCCACGAGACCGGCAACCGGGTGCTCAACGGCGTGGTCGGAAAGGTGTTCGGCGAGAACGTCGAAGACATGCTCAGCGGCTTCCGCGTGTTCTCGCGCCGGTTCGTCAAGAGCTTCCCCGCGGTCTCCCGCGAGTTCGAGATCGAGACCGAGCTGACAGTGCACTCGCTGCACCTGCGGGTGCCGCAGACCGCCGTTCCGGTCGGCTTCCGCGATCGTCCGGCAGGCAGCGAATCCAAACTGCGTACCTACCACGACGGTTTCAAGATCCTCGCGCTGATCATCGGCTTGGCAAGGCACGAGCGGCCCGTCGCGTTCTACGGCCTGTTCGGCACGCTGAGCTGGCTGGTCTCGATCGTGCTGACCATCCCGATCGTCATCGAATTCACCAGGACGCACGAGGTTCCGCGCTTCCCCACCCTGTTCCTCGGCTTCACGCTGCTGCTGCTCGGCAGCCTGGCCTGGACCGCCGGGTTGATCCTCGACGGCATCCGCCGGTCCCGCCACGAGGCGGCGCGCCTGGTCTACCTGCGCTATTCGGCCGTCGTCGCGGAGGACGACCCGTTCCGAAACGGCGGTGACGCGCCGGCCCGTGGAGACGCGCGGTGACCACCTCCGCCGATCGCGGCAGCACAGTGGGGACCACTATCGAAACGCCCGACACGGCCGACAGCGAGCACGAGCCGGCCGACAGCGCTAAGCCCGCGGAGGGCACGGAACCGTCCACAGCCGCACGCGAAGAGGATTCCGCGTCTTC
This sequence comes from Nocardia bhagyanarayanae, assembly GCF_006716565.1. Classification (NCBI taxonomy): domain Bacteria; kingdom Bacillati; phylum Actinomycetota; class Actinomycetes; order Mycobacteriales; family Nocardiaceae; genus Nocardia; species Nocardia bhagyanarayanae. The sequence goes on from NZ_VFPG01000001.1 coordinate 1,222,100, forward strand.
CGGCGCGGCCCGAAAGGCCGGTCGCGCCATCGTCACTCGCTTCGGCGCTGCGACGGTCGCGTTCGCGGTAATCACGGCACTCTTCGGTTCGCTGTTCGCTGTACTCTCCCCGCCGTTCTGGGGCCACGACGAGATCACCCAGTTCGGCCGCGCCTATCAGGTCGCGTACGGCGGCTTCCTGCCGCAGCAGATCCAGGACGGTCGCGGTCTCGCCTACGGCGGCGATGTGCCAGTCAACGTCGACGCGCTGATGGGCTATGCGTTCCGCGACTACCAGGACAACCCGCAAGAGCCGGACCCCATGGTGGCCGATCCCGGCGAGTACGACCGGCTGAAGAGCGCTCCGGTCGACTCGCCCATGACCTCGGTCTGGTTCACCAACACGGCCGCCTACTCCCCCGTGCCGTATGTGCCCGCCGCCGTCGGCATTCGGGCCGCGGCGCTGTTCGACCTCGATGTGGGCTCGACGGTGCTGCTGACCCGGCTCGCGGGTCTGCTCGCCTACCTGGTCGTGGTCGGTTTCGGCCTGTACGCGCTGCGCGCGCACCGGGTGCAGTGGCTCGCGTTCACCGTCGCGGTGCTGCCGATCGCGGTGTTCCAGGCGGGCACGGTCACCGCCGACACGCTGACCAACGCGCTGGCCATCATGGTGTCCGCGCTGCTGATCAAGGCGCTGTTCCTCGGCGACGGCCTGAGCCGTACGGAGACGGTCGCTTTGCTCGGCGCGACGCTGCTGCTGCCGGTCAGCAAGCCGACCTACGTGCTGCTCGCCATGCTGGTGGTGCTGGTGCCGGTGGACCGCTTCGGATTCTTCGGCGGTGCGGCGGTTTCCGGCTTCACCTGGCGCAGGCTCGTGCCGTGGGCCTTCGCCGCCGCGGGCGCGCTCGCCTTCGCGGTCTGGATGAAGATCGCGGCGCCCACCGGCGACGGCATGAGCCTGATGCGACCGCCGCACCAGTGGTACACCGTCAAGCCTGGTGAACAGCTCGGTGAGATCCTCGGCGATCCATTGCATTTCCTGAGCGTCTTCGGCGACAGCATCTCCTACCGCGACCAGCGCTGGTTCACCCAGTTCTTCGGTGAACTCGGCTTCGCCTACATCGACGTGCCCGCCGTCGCGGTGCTCGCCTGCCTGCTCGCCTTCGCGGTGAGCGTCGGCATCGCGGACCGGATGAACCCGCGCACCGCCACC